>NZ_JAIZZK010000025.1 GCF_020443705.1 Clostridium algoriphilum | reverse complement strand
ATTATAACAAATAGAGGGGGTCATTGTTTTTTTTATTATAAAAGTAGCTTAAACCCTTGCTAATGCAAGGATTCAAATAAATAAAACAAAGATAGTGTTAACACTATCTATAATTCGAGGGGGATAAAAAAATGAAAAAAAGTTTGAAAAAAATCATTTCAGTTGCACTTACTTCTATGGTTATGTTGACTACTTTAGCCGGTTGTAGCAGTTCTAAGACCAACAACGGTACAAGTAGTAAGCCTGTAACTATTACTTATGCAATTTGGGATAAAAATCAAGAACCAGGTATGAGAGCTATAGCTGATGCTTTTGAAGCAAAGAATCCTACTATAAAGGTTAAGATTGAAGTTACAACTTGGGATCAATACTTTACAAAATTAGAAGCTGCTGCAACAGGCGGAGCTCTTCCAGATGTGTTCTGGATGCATTCAAATTCTTTCGTGAAATATGCTAAGAGTGGAATGTTAATGGACATTACTGATAAAGTAAAAAATAGCAAACTTGTAAATGAGGATAATTTTCCTAAAGGACTTGTGGATTCAACTATTCAAGATGGAAAAACTTATGGTCTACCAAAGGATTATGATACCATAGGTTTATGGTATAACAAGACTATGTTTGATAAAGCAAAAATTCCTTATCCAGATGGAACATGGGATTGGAAAAAGTTACAAGAAGTAGCTAAAAAATTGACGGATTCTTCAAAAGATGTCTATGGTTTTGCAGCACCTGAAGATGCTCAACAAGGTTATTACAATTTCATCTATCAAAATAAAGGAACTGTTATCTCAAAAGACAAGAAAAAATCAGGTTTTGATTCTGCAGCAACAAAAGAAGCTATACAATACGATTTAGATTTTAGTATTAAAGATAAATCTTCACCAACTCAACAACAATTTGCAGATACAAGTTTTGCAGCTATGTTTGAATCAGGAAAAGTTGCTATGGGTTTATTTGGATCATGGATGGTTAGTGAATTTAAGGCAAATGACTATGTAAAAGCTAATTGTAATGTAGCAGTTATTCCTCAAGGTAAGCAAAAAGCAACGGTATACAATGGATTACAAAATTCAGTTTCGGCTAAAAGCAAAAATCCAGAGCAAAGCTGGAAATTCTTAGAATTCATGGGTACAAAAGAAGCTAATATTATTCAAGCTGAAAAAGGTGCTGCAATACCAGCATATAAAGGTACTGCACAACCTTGGATAGATTATTCTAAAGGGTTTAATTTAAAGGTTTTTCCTGAAATGTTAAGCTATGCTGTCCTAGTTCCAACTTCGAATACGGCGGCTAAATGGAAAGAATATGAGAATGATATATTAAAAAAGGTATGGACAAAAGAACTTACAGTAGAAGAGGGATGTAATCAACTAGCTAAACAAATGAATCAGGTTTTAGCTACTGAAAAATAATTTGTTAATATATAGCAATTAGTATATGTATTGCTAATTGCTATATTTGCATTATAAGGAAGTTTATAGAGAACGATAGTAAAAAAAATTAAAGGGAGGCGAGGTATTTGAAAAAGTTTAAAGAAGAATATGCCTTTGGATATCTTATGATTGCACCTACTATTATAGGGTTAATAATATTAAATCTATGGCCAATGATTCAAACATTATTTTTAAGCTTTAATAACACAGGTGACTTTGGCAATAATCAATGGGTAGGTTTAGATAATTATAAGAATATGTTAACGGATCCATCTGTAATACATGCAACTATAAATACATTCAAATATACAATAGTCTCTGTTCCAGTAGGGATAATATTTTCTTTAATTGTAGCAGTATTACTTAATGCTAATATTAAAGGAAAAACAATATATCGTACAATTTATTTCTTGCCAATGGTTTCAGCACCGGCAGCGGTAGCAATGGTTTGGAGAATACTTTATAATGGAGATTATGGTTTTTTTAATTTAGTGCTTTCTAAGATTGGAATTCATGGAGTTAAATGGCTCACAGACCCTAACATTTCTATATACTGTATAATAGTAGTAGGTATCTGGAGTACATTAGGCTATAATATGGTGATTTTACTTGCAGGACTTCAAGAAATACCTACAACCTTCTATGAGGCTGCAGAAATTGAAGGCGCTGGGCCTATTCGTCAGTTTTTCACTATTACACTACCATTAATATCACCAACGATGTTCTTCGTTGTAGTTACTACAATGATAAGTTCACTTCAGGTATTTGATTTGATATTTATGATGATTGATAGAACAAATTCAGCATTAGAATCCACTCAATCTTTAGTATATTTGTTCTATAAACATTCATTTATTATGAATGATAAAGGATATGGTTCAGCTATAATAATGCTTTTGCTTGCAATAATTTTAGTTATTACTGTAATTCAACTTAAACTTCAAAAAAAATGGGTTCATTATCAATAATTTAGGAGGTGAAATTCATGAGCGTTGAATCAAAATCAAGAAAACCTATTATTCATATTATTTTAATTATAGGAGCTATATCAATGTTAACACCATTTATATGGATGTTTTTAACTTCCTTAAAGACACTTACAGAGGCTACAAGAGTACCAACTGTAATATTTCCAAAGATCCTTCAATGGAGTAATTATACAGAGGTTGTTAAGTTATTACCTTTTGGAAAGTTCTATTTAAATACAATACTAATGATAATTTTTAGAGTCGCTTTTGCTGTTGTATTTAGTTCAATGGCAGCTTATGCTTTTGCCAGATTAAAATTTCCAGGTAAAAACTTTTTTTTCATGCTAGTACTTATTCAAATGATGGTACCATCACAGATATTTATTATTCCACAATTCCTTTTAGTTTTAAAACTTGGATGGCTTAATTCTATACAAGCTTTAATTATGCCGGGCGTGGTAAGTGCTTTTGGTACATTTCTGTTAAGGCAATTTTTTATTGGTATACCTATAGAATTGGAAGAAGCTGCTATATTAGATGGATGCAATAAATGGCAAATTTACACTAAGATTATGATGCCTTTAGCTAAATCAGGATTAGTAGCTCTTGGAATTTTCACTAGTTTATTTGCATTTAAAGATCTTATGTGGCCTTTAATTGTAAACATGTCAACGGACAAGATGCCACTAGCAGCAGGACTTGCATCACTTCAAGGACAGTATTCAACACATTATGAACAAATTATGGCAGGGTCAATGATTGGTATATGGCCAATGTTATTAATATTTATTATATTCCAAAAACAATTTATAAAAGGTATTGCTAGTACTGGATCAAAGAATTAGTGATAATAAATTTTCAGATTAAACTATTAGGAGGAAGACAAAATGCCGATATCTTATTATGAAGAAAACAAAATTTTTCATCTCAAAGCAAAAGACACAAGTTATATAATTCAAATAATTGAATCAAAATATTTACAACATATTTATTGGGGTAAAAAAATAAGAGATTTTAGATTAGATTATTTGAAACGTTTTAAAGGTGATCAGTTTAATGGATTTATGTTTGCAAAGGATAAAATAAATGGGTTTTCTTTAGATATTTTACCACAGGAATATCCATCATTTGGGAATACAGACTTGCGTTCACCAGCCTATCAAATTCAACTTGAAGATGGTTCTACAGTTTCAGATTTGCAATATTTAAGTCATAAGATTTTCTCTGGAAAGAAAAAGTTAAAAGGATTACCAAGCACATATGTAGAAATTGAAGAAGAAGCGGAGACATTAGAAATAACTTTAAAAGATGAATTAAGTGATTTATTAGTAGTATTAAGCTATACAGTATATAAAGACTACGATGTGATTACAAGATCTTGTAATTTTATTAATTCAGGCTCCAAAGATTTAAAGGTATTAAGGGCATTAAGTGCAAGTGTAGATTTTAGTGATGATGATTTTGATTTACTGCAATTATCAGGTGCTTGGTCAAGAGAAAGAAATATTATTAAAAGAGCTTTAGTTAGTGGAAATCAATCTATTGAAAGTAGAAGAGGTGCAAGTAGCCCACAGCAAAACCCATTTATAGCTTTAATGAGAAAAGATGCAGATGAAGATAAGGGAGAAGTTTACGGGATTAATCTGGTGTATAGTGGTAATTTTTTAGCTAATGTAGAGGTATGTCAATATGGTACTGCTAGAGTCCAGATTGGGATTAACCCATTTGATTTTAGTTGGCTTTTAAAACCAGGTGAAGATTTTCAAACACCTGAGGTGGTAATGGTATATTCCGATAGTGGGCTTGGAAAAATGTCACGGACTTTTCACAATTTATATAGAAAACGTCTTTGTAGAGGAAATCATAGAGATAAAGTAAGACCAATTCTTATAAACAATTGGGAAGCAACTTATTTTGATTTTACTGAAGAGAGTATAAAGAATATTGCTAGAGAAGCTAAAAAACTCGGGGTAGAGTTATTTGTTTTAGATGACGGTTGGTTTGGTAAGAGGAATGATGATACTACCTCACTTGGGGATTGGTATGTAAATAAAGAAAAGCTACCAAATGGATTGAAAAAACTTTCAAATGATATAAATGAAATTGGTCTTAAGTTTGGATTATGGTTTGAACCAGAAATGATTTCAGAGAATAGTGATTTATATAGAGCACATCCAGATTGGTGCATACATGTTAAAGGAAGAGATAGATCACTTGGAAGAAATCAATTGGTTTTAGATTTTTCTAGAACAGAAGTATGTGATGCTGTAATTGAAATGTTATCAGAAAACCTTTATTCAAATAATATTTCATATGTAAAATGGGATATGAATAGGTTTATGTCAGAAGTTGGTTCGGCTACATTAGATGCTAATAGACAAAGAGAAACCGCACACAGATATATGTTAGGTCTCTATAGGGTAATGGAAGAATTGACATCAAAATTTCCAGAGGTTCTATTCGAAAGCTGTGCTAGTGGTGGTGGAAGGTTTGATCCTGGTATGCTTTATTATATGCCTCAAACTTGGACAAGTGATGATACTGATGCAATAGAACGACTAAAAATTCAATATGGTACTAGTTTGGTTTATCCAAGTATAACAATGGGGGCTCATGTGTCAGCTGTTCCTAATCATCAGTTACATAGGATTACGCCGCTAACAACAAGAGGAAATATTGCAATGGGTGGAAACTTTGGATATGAATTAGATGTTATTAAGATGACAGATGAAGAAAAAGATACTGTGAAAATACAAATTAATGATTATAAAGAAATTAGACATACAGTTCAATTTGGTGATTTTTACAGATTGATAAGTCCTTTTGAAAATAATGATGCTGCTTGGATGTTTATTTCAGAAAATAAGGAAGATGTGGTTGTAAGTTACTTTAAAAAATTAGCAGAATGTAATATGAAATTGAAAGTTTTAAAGTTTAAAGGCTTAGACCCAGAGATGAATTATAGAGTAATTGGTACAGATGAGATATATGGTGGAGATGAGCTAATGTATGCGGGCATGGTTGTGCCAGAACTTAAGGGTGATTTCACTAGTTATGTTTGGAGATTAAAAAAACATTATAATGCGATATTATAGAAAAATTTGAATAATGTTACATTTAAATCATAGGTATAAAAAAACAGCAGTTTCATTAAGTGAAGTTGCTGTTTTTTATATACTGTATTATATATTTTTACCTTTTTCTCTAAGAAATGATATTAGCCTTTGTTCATTTGTATTTATAATTAATTCTTTAGGCATATTTATTTCTTTAAGCATTTTTTTAGCAACATCAAAATTACCTATAGAATAGCAAAAATGAGCATCACTATTTACAATGATTTGTACTCCCAACTCTTTACAAAGTTTCGCTATTTTAGTGCAATCTTTCTCACTACCTTTTCTTGAAGTTACAAAAGAACTATTATTTATTTCTATTAAGATGTTTTTTTCTTTTGCTTTTTCTACTATTACTTCCTCACATATAGGAAATCTTGGATTTCCTATATGTCCTAAAATAGTTACATTAGGATTATCCATAACTTTTAGAATAGCAGCTGTATTTATGTCAGCACTATTTCCACCTTCCATTATAGGTTCATGCATGCTTACTATCATGTTGTCAAGATTTTTTTGCATGTCAACAGGTATATCAAGATTACCGTCATAATCAATTATATTAGCTTCACATCCGTAAAGCATTCTAACACCGAACAATTCTTTTGGTAGTACTTTATAATTTCCGAAATACCAAAGATCAGGAGAACCGGGCATATTAGGGCCATGATCTGTAACTCCTAATATTTTAAGACCTATATCACTAGCATATTTTGCATTTTCCATTAAAGTACTATATGCATGTCCACTAACAATAGTATGGGTGTGTAAATCAGCAACAAACTTCATATTATCTCTCCTCTCAATTTTTCCGTAGTATATCTTTAATTGTATACCAAAATTGAAGCTTATAGTTAAAATGTTGTTATTTTTATATACTTACTTCTTTTTTCAAAATAAAATAGGTAATTAACATCAACAACACAAAGAATCTTAAGATAATATCAAGGAATATTATCTTAAGATTCTTTGTGTTAACCGGTTGACATATATTAAAAAAATAATTATAATTAGGTTATTAAAGAGGCACTTAATATTAACTGAAGGAGGCGAAAAATGATAAATTTTCATGACACTTTTGAGTTTGAAAATAAAAATATTGATATCTTTACAATAGGTGAATTGCTCATAGACATGATATCCACGGATTATAGTGATGATTTTCAGTGCAATAGTTATGTTAAATATTTTGGTGGTTCCCCTGCAAATATCGCTATGAATATAAAAAGGTTAGGAGCAAATTCTACTATAGCCGCTTCAATAGGAAAAGATGGATTGGGAGATTTTTTAAAGCAACATCTAGAGGATAATTGTATAGATACCAGTTATATTAGTAGAGTTGATTTTTCTACTAGTATGGTACTTGTCACTAAGAGTAAAACAACGCCTATACCTATATTTTATAGAGGTGCAGATTATAATTTAGAGTATACTCCAGAGATTAAAGTAGCCTTGAAAAACTGTAAAATCATACATTTTTCTTGTTGGCCAATTTCTCAAAAAACTTCAAGAAGTACTATTGAAAAAGTAATTATAGAAGCAAGAAAAAATAATGTACTAATAGGATTTGACCCTAATTATCATGAAATGATATGGGAAAAAGAACATGACGGAATAGAATACATAAAACAGTTAATCGGCAAGGTTGATATAGTAAAGCCTTCAGAGGATGATGCTAATAGAATATTCGGTGAGGATACTCCTGAAAATCAAATTGATAAATTTATAAAATTAGGTGCAAAGCTAGTAATAATGACGCTTGGCAGTGATGGTGCTATAATTTCTAATGGAGCATGCAAAATTACTTTTGATACTTTAGCTTCAGAAGTAGTGGATACAACAGGTGCCGGAGATGCTTTCTGGTCAGGGTTTTATACTGCATTAATTAAAGGATATACCATAAAAGTGGCTTTACAGCTTGGTTTTGCAGTAAGTGCTTATAAGCTTAAGTATGTAGGCGCAGTAGTAAAGCTTCCGTCTATTGAAGAAATAATAAATATTTATAATATATAGGAATAGGAGTGATTTATAATATGACACTGAAAAATCAAGTACAGCTCATCACTTATCCTGATTCTCTTGGAGGAGATTTAAAAACTCTAAATAATGTACTTCTAAAACATTTTTCTGATATATTTAAAGGCGGAATTCATATTCTCCCACCTTTTCCTTCTTCTGGTGATAGAGGGTTTGCCCCTTTAACTTATTTAGAAATCGAACCAACATTTGGTTCTTGGGAAGATATTAGGAGTATTGGTGAAAATTTTGACATCCTTCTGGATCTAATGGTAAATCATATTTCTAAGCAGTCTACATTTTTTCAAGATTTTTTGGAAAATGGACGTAAATCAGAGTATGCGGATCTTTTTATTACATTAGATAAGGTTTGGAATGATGGTAATCCTGTTGAAAAAGATGTTTCAAAGATGTTCCTGCGTAGAAAGGAGCCTTTTTCTACCTTTACAATTGCAAAGACAGGTAGAACTGAAGAAGTATGGACAACTTTTGGTAAAGAAAATCCATCTGAGCAGATTGATATTGATATTAATTCAGAAAAAACTCGGAAACTTTTAACAGATTTCCTTGTAAATTTTAGCAAACAAAATATAAAGATAGTTCGATTGGATGCAGTTGGATATATAATTAAAAAATTAGGAACAAGCTGTTTTTTTGTAGAGCCTGAAATATATGAGTTTATAGATTGGATAACAGGTTTGGCAAATTCTTTAGGGATTGAACTACTTCCAGAAGTTCATGCACAATATCTAACACAGTTCAAATTAGCAAAGCATGGTAATTGGATATACGATTTTATATTGCCATATATGATTCTTGATACTCTAATAAATAGGTCAAGCGTAAATCTATGCAAGTATCTTGAGGTTCGTCCTCATAAACAATTTACTATGCTAGACTGTCACGATGGTATTCCTGTTAAGCCAGATCTAGATGATATTGTAACAACTGATGATGCAAAGAAGATTGTAGATATATGTGTTGAAAGAGGTTCTAACCTCAGCCTAATTTATTCTTCTGAGCATAAGGACAAAGACGGTTTTGATGTTCACCAAATAAGATGTTCTTACTATTCAGTACTTAATTGCAATGATGATGCATACTTAGCTGCAAGAGCCATTCAATTTTTCGCCCCAGGAATCCCACAAGTTTATTACGTAGGTTTGCTAGCTGGGGAAAATGATGATAAGAAAGTAGCAGCTACAGGTGAAGGTCGTGAAATCAACCGATATAATTTTAGCCCTACGGAGATTGATGAGGCACTGCAAAAAAAAGTCGTACAAAGATTGCTACAACTTATCCGATTTAGAAATGAATATCCCGCTTTTAACGGTAAATTCAAGGTTTTGGCTTCATCTGAACATGAGATTAATCTTTCGTGGCAAAAGGATGATAAAATTTGTACATTGAAAATAGATTTAAAAAATAATAAGTCAGTAATTGAATATATTGACGATTTCAACAATTTATTAATATATAAGATTTAACATTAGAAATATAAATTAAAGAAGAATTCATATTATAAAGGGTGTTTTTGTATGGCAACGATTAAGGATGTAGCTAGAGTAGCGGGAATTACTGTAACAACTGTATCAAGAGTATTAAATAATAGAGGGTATATAAGTGATATTACAAGAAAAAAGGTAAATGATGCCATTGAGGAATTAAATTATAAGCCTAATGAAATAGCACGAGCTTTGTTTAGAAAGAAATCTAATATAATAGGACTTATAATTCCCAATGTAGCTAATCCTTTTTTTGCTGAATTAACTAATTATATTGAATATTATGCCCATAAGGAAGGATATAAGATTTTACTATGTAATTCCTATCAGGATAGTGCTAAGGAAAAGGATTATATAGAAATGTTAAGAAGACATCAAGTTGATGGTATAATAATGGGAAGTCATACTTTAGAAACCGCAGAGTATATGAATACGGACTTGCCCATAGTTGCAATTGATAGAAATATTTCGGAGAATATTCCATTTATTACATCTGATAACTATCATGGAGGGGTATTAGCTACTAAACTTTTAATTGATAAAGGCTGTAGAAAATTAGCACATATAAGCGGCCCTTTAGAGATAAATACACCAGCCAATAAACGTTATCAAGCTTTTGTAGATGTTACAAATGAAAAAAATATTGATAACGTTATTATACAAGGGAAATTAGATACATTTGAAGGCTATAAAAAATTAGTGTATAAATTATTTAAGGAACATCCTAATATCGATGGGGTATTTGCAAGCAGTGATATTATAGCAGCTTCAATCATTAATATTGCTGATAATCTTGGCAAAAAAATAACAAAGGATTTAAAAATAGTTGGATATGATGACATTAGCATCGCATCCTTAATAGTACCTTCGCTGACTACAATAAGGCAACCCATTGATGCTATGGCAAAATTGACAATAGAAGTTTTACTGAATCAGATGGAAAAGAAACCAATAAATATAGAAAATGTTCTACCAATAACTCTTATAGAGAGGAACACCACCTAGAAATACAAAAAATCATAAAGAACTAGTCGTCAGCTGTTTATTACTGATACTAGTTCTTTATTAAATATAAATGTTTTATTTAAATTACTCTAAATCCTCCACCATAAACACTGAAACCTATTACTGCTACTATAAATAAGGCTATAATATATATTACTTCAAATAAATTACCTGTATCAGAGCCTGTGGTAATATGTGGCGGTAATTTAAGTTTAAACCTACCTATTTTTTCTAATATATTAACAAATTTATTATGGAGGCCTAATCTTTTCAATAATTCCGCAATAAACCTTGGCATTGAAAGTATTGGTACTCCCTCCTTTGTAAATATATCAGCCCAATAAATATGACTTACATATCCAACAAAAAAACATCCTGTTAAATATTCGTAACCTAATTTATTAAATACATATGAAGCTGAAATAGTAAAAATAGTAACTCCTTCTATTGAGTGTAAAAATGTTCTATGAGGGAATGTTGCTATACAGATCAACAAAATACAAATAAGATAGATAAATGCATCGTTTAAATTAGTAAAGTTATAGATTGCTAAAATTATACTTGAACCAATATAAGTTAAAAACATAGCTATTCTTTTGAAATTATTTGACCCTACACTTATAGTAGACGATAATTTCTTATAAACGAACCCAATTATAGGAATCTTTTTAAAACTCTTTTCATTAATTACTCCTAAAACTATAAAAATGAAAGACATAAAATATGTACACATCTCAGCGTACTTACCTATATATTTTATCTTTATTAACGACCCTATAATAGTTTTTGAATACCATAAGATTAGTGCACCAAATCCAACTCCTAACAATAATCTTAACAATAACTTTAATGAATTATCAATATTACTTATTATTTTATTACTTGTACCTGTAAGTGGGTTCATGCGGCTTATCTTACTGTTTTGACTATCTGCATCAACAATTAATCCTGCAAGAGCAGCAGTTCCAAGGCCTATAAGGCTTATTCCCATTGGAACATGTATATATTTATTGCTGAATATTGGCATAGAATTAATTATAGGTATTGTCGCTACTATAGCATATGATAACATTGCTATTTTTTGATGTGAGCTCCCATTCATCTTATGTACTCCTAACTTACTTTAATGTCATTGTAAAAATTATGAACAAAACTAATTACATATTATTTTTTAAAAATTTAATTATATAACTTAGTGTGTGAAAATCACAATTCAATTCATCTTTAATAATATATAATCCTTTAATTAAGGTTTCTTCATCAAAATTTTCGAGTAATATCATTAAATTTATTATATTAATGCCACCATCTTTTGTATCAAGAACCCTTGCAGCTTTTACATATTTATTTTTCATCGCATTTTGAATAGCTATTTTAAGATTCTCACTAACTTCAAATTGAGGCATTTCATCAAAAATTTTGATATCTGAGTTTTTAATGCTAAGATTCTTAGCTTTTGTAACATCAGTTGATAGAAATATAGTGTTATTAAATTCTGCATCTTTAAAATCAACGCCGTCTAAATTCACAGAATCAAATATAGTATTCTCAAATATAGTATTTTTGAAATCACTGCCTTTTAAATTTGTTCCAATGAATTCAGCCCACTTAAAGGTACATTGAAAAAACACACATGATTTAAAATGCGCACCTCTAAAGTTTACAAAATTAAAATTCGAGTTTGAAAAGTCACAATTATAGCAATTGCTTCGCTCGAGATTTTTATACATAAAATTCTTACCTATTTTTTCTATATTATTGTAGATAAAATTACCCTTAACACTTTGATTCTTACCCATTTTTACCTCCATGGCAAATACACTTGTTTGCCTTTTTATATTAGTATACCATAAAAAAAACTCCTAACCAATTTTGAAAAGTGGCTAGAAGTTTTTATATCTCATTATAAATACTATACATTATTTCAATAAAAGTCAATGATTTATTGGGGAAGATATTGAATTATTATAATTAAAGGTCAGCATCTATATGTAGATACTGACCTTTAATTATATTGATTTTCTTTAATTAATATATAAGTTTATTTAACTTATTATTTGATTTCTAGCCAAATAAGAAAAATTATTTTAAAAGTCATGGCTTCATTGAAATCTTTTATATCAAAACCAGTTTCTCTTTTTATTTTGTCTAATCTATAGAGTAGTGTATTTCTATGAATATATAAATTTTTTGCAGAATCACTTATGTTAAGATCAGAATTAAAAAAATCTTCAATAGTATTTATCATTTCATTATCAAGGGCATCTAATTTTTCTTTAAATGTAAATAACATATGTTGTTTACATTTAGAATTCAAGCTATAAATTAATCTTTCAAGAAACAACTTATTATAATCAAATATATCAGTTTTTATTTTGAACTTTTTACCGAGTAACATACTAATTTCACATTCGTTAAAAATATTTACAAACTCACTTTTTGCATTTACGATACGGCTAAAGCTAACATAACATTTGCAAAATAAATTAGAAATTATAGATTCTCTTATACCTATGGCATGGTCTGCTATATTTTCAAAAACTCCCATAACTAAAATATTTCCTTTATAGAGTATGCTGAATACATTTTCATTGCTATAAGCTTGCTTAGTTATATTCAAAGCTTCGTGTAAACTTCCATCAAGATTTATATAAATAAGACCATATCCTTCTGATAAAAATTGCATATCTTCAAAGGTTGTATCATTTGAAACATCTTTGCCATCCAATATAGAAACTATATACTGCTCCTTTGTAGAAAGTAAATCAACATATTTATTTTCAATAGTGAACTTTAACAATTTTGAGAAAGGTTTAAATTTTTTATCTATTCTAAGTAGAAAATTAGTTTCACCTAAAAATAATGGTATATGAATAATATCAGAACTTTCTACAAAACATCTACTTGTAAATATATTTTCTCCATTTTCGAAATTTACACAAAAATCTATATTAGAACTAATGCTTAATTTTTGTAGAAAATTGTTGATATCATCCATAAATGTATCCCCCTAAATTATAGGCTTTTGAGAATCTTTATCAAAAATATGAAGTTTATTAATATTTAAAGCGATTTTTATACAATCACCAGATTTTGCCTTTGAGGTTCCGTTTACCCTGGCAGTTAGAAGACTATTGCCTTTACTCAAATGAAGATAAGATTCAGCTCCTAAAAGTTCTGTTATCTCAACGTTAGCATCAATAATAGCTTCTTTATTCTTTTCTATAAACGCTGGATCATCATTTATATTCTCTGGTCTAATACCAATTATAACATCTTTCCCAATGTAACCTTGTTTTCTTATTATAGCACTATTTTCAGGAGTCAAAGGAATGACAACATCTTCAAAATTTATAACTACTTTGCCATCTTGTTCTACAATTTTGCTATTGATAAAATTCATCTGAGGGCTTCCGATAAATCCAGCAACAAATACGTTTTTAGGATGTTCGTATAAATTTTGAGGCGTATCAATCTGTTGAATAATACCTTCTTTCATAACTACTATTTTTGTACCAAGAGTCATAGCCTCTGTCTGATCGTGTGTAACATAAACAAATGTTGTTTGTAATCTATTATAAAGTTTAGATATTTCGGCTCTCATCTGAACTCTAAGCTTTGCATCAAGATTTGATAAAGGTTCATCCATTAAGAATACTTTTGGCGATCTAACGATAGCTCTTCCCATAGCAACTCTTTGTCTTTGACCACCGGATAAAGCTTTAGGCTTTCTATCTAATAAATGTTCAATATCAAGAATTTGCGCAGCCTCTTTAACTTTTGCAGCTATGTCCTTCTTTGGAATTTTTCTTAGTTTTAGTCCAAATGCCATATTATCATATACTGTCATATGAGGATATAGTGCATAGTTTTGAAAAACCATTGCAATGTCCCTGTTTTTAGGAGGTACATTATTTTCAAGTTCTCCATCTATGTATAATTCTCCTTTTGAAATTTCTTCTAGTCCTGCTATCATTCTCAATACAGTAGATTTACCACAACCAGAAGGTCCAACAAAAACTACAAATTCCTTGTCCTCTATTTCAAGATTGAAATCCTTTACTGCAGTAACGTCTCCTTCGTAAATTTTATACATGTGCCTTAATGATAAATTTGCCATTACAAATCCCTCCTAAAACTATTATGATTTAAGTTTAATATATTATAGATGTTTTGGCTATTTGGAGAAGTCACAAAAATAACTAGTTAAATTTGTATTAAAATACAAATTTAATAAATCACCATCATTTTTATTCGTATATTAAGGTCCATTAATATATAATAAAGCTATAAATAATAATAAGGAGGGTATTTTATGAAGGTGAAATGTATTGATAATGAATTATGTTCAGATTTAACATTTGGTGGAGTATATAGCGTTGTAGAAGAAGGGGATAAGTATTACGTTGTTTTAGTCGAGGAACAAAAGGAAATTGTTACTAGGAAAACCCGATTTGTAGTAATACAAGATGGAGAACTAACTAAAAAAGCTAAAGCTACAATTAATGAGCTTAGTTATCAACTTAAGAATGAATTTAAGGATATTAGAGATTTCAAAATAAGAAAAAATAGTAAGGGTGAAATAAAAGAGATTATAATAAAATTTAAATATGAATAGATATAGCTGATTTAATAATGTGAGAAAAGGGCGTACGATATATCAGCGAATTATTGTAATTAAAGGTCAGTGACTTTATGCAGCTACTGACCTTTAATTACAATAATTTTTTTTATCATTAAATTTTTTTATATAATTTTATTTGGGTTCAAATAAAAATTGACCTCTTCCAAGACTATCAACCTTTACCTTTACATTAACTATAATATCTGCATTACAAACAATGTTATTCCAATCAGTTTTAGGATTTCGTCCAAAAGTAGCTGCAGCATCACGACCAAGTTCTAGGCAGTCTGTTTTATAAGTGTTTTGCATTTTATATATAAATTCATTGCACATTTTTTGGGTTTCTTCTCCTAATTCATGACTGTATTTTTCTATCGTTTTTGGATCATTCATAAAATCATTATACAGAGTATTATTTGCTACTTTACCTTTAAACTCTATATCAATATTAAATTTATATTTATTATTGATTTTTTCACAGTGTACCTTCCTTTTAACTTCTCCATAAGTTGATATCCAGTGAGATGGATCCTTTTGAAGTGTTAGAATTCCTTTAACTTTATTATTCCTTAAAAAATTCATGTACCTGGCTTCTTTCATTGGTATTTTTGCAGCCATTATATCTTTATTAAAAACAGCCATGCTGCTTATTGTGATTTTTTTATTTAATATTTCCAAGTAAGGAATAACTAGATCTCGTCCTTCTGAATTTACCCTTACATACATATCTATGACTTTATAGTCTTTAGACATGAAATTCTGGTTTTTAGAGCTTTCTATCATATCGTTAATATGATCTGCTGCAGTGGGAGCATCATTAACCTTAAATTTCAACATATCAACGGCCTTGTCCTTACAGACAACGAGCCATGCAGCATCATTCATTTCTTGATTCGTCATCAATATATCAATAAGGTGGTTGATACCAGAAGTAGCAAAATATTCACTGAAAATAAACACTTTCTGCAATCCAAGAAAGTATAATTTGCCGCTGATAGTTTGCCTGTTTGATCTGGTATCAGGAATAGTTTTACCAATGCCTTCTAATATTTCACTTGAAATTTCATCTTTTTTATTGAAATTATATATACTTGAAACAATGCTATATTGATTCAAAGGACGATTTGTAATGAGGTCCAAAGATATTCCTGAGGAAATACCGATGTCTTCTATAGGAACACTGCCTTCGCTTGAATTAAATATAATATATATAATTATACATGAAATAGATATTATAAGTAAACTATATCTCTTCATTTATAAGCTTCGCTCCTTTTTATTAATAAGGCATATCATGCAAAGAGACTAGTATACTGACTAGTTAATCTTTTCAATATGCCTAAGTCTTTTTTTATCTATCAAAAGCGTCAATAATGCAATTAAGGTTACATAAGCAATATTAAATAAGGTTATCCAAGGCATAGCCTTGCCTAGAATTTCTCTCCTGATTACTTCATTTCCAATTAACATTGGGCAAATAAAAATAATTGGAAATAATAAAAAGCAAATTGTTTTTCTTTTTATTTTAGTAATATTATTTAATATTTTACTTGAGGCATAAAATTCAATAGATATGGTTTTATAAGCCAGAATAGTCAATACAATAATGTCTACATATCTAAAATTATTTATCACAGGTATTTTAAATGATTCAGCTACGAAGGAGAAAGGCCATATTTGTTTTGGTATTAAATCCGGTCCAGAAAAATAAATAGATGTAAAAACTACCCAGGTATGAAAGAAAATTATCACAAGTGTACTTATTAAAGCAACTTTTAATATATCTTTTTTTTGCTTTACATATGGATATATTATTAATAGTAATTCCATATTTGCATAAGCAAAGGCAGATTTTAAGCTTCCTTCTAAAATTTTTGGGACTCCTGCTCCTAAAAAAGGTTTCACATTTAAAATACTGGAGGACTTAAAGGTTACTGTTGATGCCACAATTATAAGACATAATAAAAAAAATGTAATACTAGTAAATCTACCTAATACCTTTAAGCCTTTAATTGAAGCATAACAAGCAATAGTTGCGAAAAGCATAACCATCTTAAAATGAGGAATAAAATATACACTATAGGCTCTTAATTGATTGCTTGAACCAGAAATGACTAATACTGCATAGAATAAAAACTGGAGCATAAACAACATATTTAAAGTATTGCCTATTATTTTTCCAAAGTATGCTCTGCTTAAATTCATTATATTACTATCAGGATATTTTTTTATTATTACTCCTCCGATTAGAACAATATATAATGGATATATTCCACCTATAATGGTAGAAATCCACCCATCCTGTTTTGCAATACTTACCACATCCACAGGGAGAGCAGTGAAACCCATACCTATGATACAGCCAACCAAGATAAAAAAAAGTTCAGTAGACGTTATTAGCTTATTTTTTTTATTCATCTTTCTTTCTCCTAAATTTATCCCTAAAATTATTTTGTTTTTTATTATTCTGGTCTGAAACTATTGACGGACGAGTATTCATTTTCCATAATGGTGCTCTAGTAAATGTATCCTTTAAATCATCCTTTTTAAAGTCCATATATGGAACCCCAAAATTCTCCAGGGAGGATAAATGAATGATAAGAAAAGTAAAGCCTGTAGCAATCCCCATTATACCCAAGGTATTTGCTAAAAATAACATTGGAAATCTTAACAGCCTTATAGAAAGAGACATATCGACAGCGGGCACCACAAAGGAAGCAACAACAGTGATACCAATTACAAGCAGAGTAGTAGGACTTACCATTTTTGATTCTACTATAGCATTTCCTATAATAATGCCTCCAACTATACTTACAGTTTGTGCTATTTTTGAGGGAAGTCTTAATCCTCCTTCTCTTAAAATTTCCATTAGTAGTTCTAGTATAAGTATTTCCATAAAAGGGGTAAGAGATATTCCTATTCGTGATTGTACTATAGGAATAACAAATTGAACAGGTATGAGTTCAGCATTATATTTAATTAATGTTAAATAAACTGATGGAAGTGTAATTACTAATAAAACTGTTAAAATTCTAAGAAGCCTTATAAAATTTGCAGATAATGTTTTTTCATTATAATCTTCAACAGTATGAAAAAATTCAATAAATAGAGAGGGGACTGAAACTACAAATGGGGTACCATTTAAAATTAAAACTATTCTTCCTTCCATAATATTTGCGGTTGCTCTATCTGGCCTCTCTGTGGCCAAGGACATAGGAAAAATACTGTAGGGATTTTCATCTATAAATTCAAGTAATATCCCTATGCCAGTAATAGAATCTACGTCTATTGCATTTATTCTTTCCCTTAGCTCATCAAGAACCTCAGTATCAACTAAATCTTTAATATAAACTAAGGCTAAATCTGTTTGTGTCCGTCTTCCAACAACAAGTTTTTCAATGGAAAGGTTGGAATCTTTTATTTTCCTCCGAAGCAGACTTATATTAACTTCTAAGTTTTCCACAAAACCATCTCTGGAGCCTCTCAGTGAGATTTCATTGGTTGGGTCGGATATTTTTCTAATTTCACCACCATTAGTATCGATAATTACATAATCTTCTATATTTTCAATTATAAATAAAGTATTGCCATTTTTAATCTCTTTAGAAACTTCCTCAGTATTACCTTTAATAACTGAACTTTCGGCAGTTATGTAATTACTACACAGAAAACCGGGGGTGTTGCTATTTAGTGCTATGAAACTTGGTATTTGAATCATTAAAGGATTAAGAATATCCCTATTAATAATATTTTTATCTACTAGCCCATCAATATATATAATAGCACCTTGTATTGATGGATCTTTACCAATTGATATATTCTTAACTTTAATAGGAGCCGATGGTCCTAAGACATCCCTAATATTATTTATTTTAGATTCGATACTTTCAATTTTCATATCTATCACCTTTATGGTATATTTTTCGATGTTAATAGTGTGCCCTTTTAAAAAAAATGTATGTAGATATTTATTATATCTACATACATTTTTTTCTTATATTTCTCTTATAGTAGAAATTCATTTTGGGATTTATAAAATCCTAGCCACTCTTTTATTTAACTTCTGTCCATATCTTATCTAGTTCTGTTACTGAGTTTCCTATATCTTTTAAATACTCACCTTTTTTTACGGCGTCTTCTGGTGGATAAACTGCCTTATCATCAAGTATTTTCTTGTTTATATATTTATAAGCTGCGGTATTGGGATTCCCATAAGGAAACTTCTTAGAAATTTCAGCACTTATTTCTGGTTGCATTATAAAGTTCATAAAAAGTTCTGCAGCCTTAGTATTTTTTGCGGCTTTTGGAATTACAAAGTTGTCTTGCTGAAGAAATAGACCTTCTTCTGGTATTACATATTTTATATTTGAATTTTCACGGCTAGCTAGGCTTCCTTCCGCTCCCCAGGCAAATATCGCTTTTGATTCTCCATTTATAAGACTTGTCTTAGGACTATCACTATCATAAGATTTAATGTTAGGTTGGAGTTTTATTAGTGCTTCTTTTGCTTTTTGAAGAGCTTCAGGTCTAGTTTCATTTAGGGGATAGCCTAACATTTTAAGTGTCATTCCAATTATAACTCTTTCGTCATCAAGGACGGTTAAAGAGTTTTTAAGCTCAGGTTTCCAAAGATCTTTATATCCCTTTATTGTGCCTTCGGGAATTTTTGTACTATCATAGGATATTACACCTGCAAGCCACATATAAGGTGTACTATATTTATTGCCTTTATCAAAAGGTAGGTTTAGGTACTGAGGGCCTATGTTGCCTAAGTTTGACAGATCATTTTTATCTAGTTGCTGAATTAGACCCTGTTTACTTAGTACTTCAACCATAAAATCGCTGGCAACAGTTAGATCATAATTTCCACCACCAGCCATGAGTTTTGCTAGCATCTCTTCGTTTGAGGAAAAAGTACTATAATTTACCTTAATATTATAGGTTTGTTCAAATTTATCTATAACAGATTGAGGTAAATACTCTGACCAGTTAAAAACATTTAAAACTTCCTTAGGTTGTGCATTTTTATTAGCATAGGAAAATATTCCTCCACCTATACCTCCGAATACAAGTAAAATTGAGGTTAGTATAATTACAATCTTTTTTATATTAATATTTACATTTCTAATTAAAAGTGCAAAACAAATTACTATAACGGTTAATAATATTAGAAGGGTTGAAAGAGCGTTAATTTCAGGTGTAACACCGAATTTTACCATGGAGAAAACTTTAAGTGGCAAGGTTACACTTCCGGGTCCAGCTACAAAAAAACTGATTATTACATCATCAAGTGATAATGTAAAAGCAAGTAGAGCACCTGCAATAACCCCTGGCATAATAATAGGTAGTGTCACGTAGAAAAAGGTCTTTAAGGGGGTTGCACCAAGATCCATAGCTACTTCTTCAACTGATTTATCAAATCCGTCAAGTCTAGTTTTAACTACGGCAACAACATAAGCTATACTGAAAGTTACATGTGCAATAATTAAAGATACCTTTCCTAAAGGGATTTTCACAATGGAAAAGAAGGCAAGTAGTGATATACCCATAACTATTTCAGGAATAACTAGTGGCACATAAAGTATAGTGTCAACAATTCTTTTTCCACGGAATTTATATCTATACATTCCAATGGCGGCCAATGTTCCTATAATTACTGATAGGATTGTACTTATTATAGCTATAATAAAGGAGTTTTTAACAGCATCTAGAATTCCTGCATTATGGAGAAGGCTTTGATACCACTTAAAGGTGAAGCCTGTCCAAACTACATTTAATTTTGACTGGTTAAAGGAAAATACTATAAGTACCATAATGGGTATATATAAAAACATAAATACTAAAAGTAAATATGTGATTTTCGCAAATCCTGTTTTTTTTCTGCCCATACTTATAATACCTCCTTAGTGCTTTTATTTCCGGGTATCCTTGAATTAAAAATGATCACCGAGAGCATAACAATTATTAAAACAACTGATATCGCTGAACCAAAGGGCCAATCTCTTGCAGTGAGGAACTGATTTTTTATAAGATTACTCATAAGGATTACTTTGCTTCCCCCCATAAGGTCAGTTACAAAGAAAAGTCCTAGGGTAGGAATAAAAACTAAAATAGAACCTGATACAATTCCACCCTTTGTTAGTGGGAGGATAATCTTTAAAAACTTATTTACAGGTCCTGCTCCTAAATCAGATGCAGCATCGAGTACTCTCTTATCAAGTTTTTCAATAGAGGTATAAAGAGGAAGTACCATAAAAGGAAACATCATATATAACATACCAATCATAACTGCAGTATTGTTATACATTAAATTAAGAGGTACATTTATTATATTAAAGTATAATAGTAGCGTATTTATTATTCCTTCTGTTTTAAGTAATATTATCATTGCATAGGTTCTAACCAAAGAGTTAGTCCAAAATGGAAGTATTATTAGTAAAAGTAATAACGGTTTATATTTTTTAGCTACATTTGCTATTATAAACGCAAAGGGATATCCTAGTAGCAAACATAATAGCGTAGTATAAATGGCAATTAGAATTGATTTAATAAAAATATTAATGTATAAAGGATTTATTAGTTTAGTGTAGTTAGACAAAGTAAACTTATATACTATATTGCCAACTTCTCCTCTAGTACAAAAACTTACTACAACTATAAATAAAAGGGGTATAACAAAAAATACAATCATCCATAGCAATGCAGGCATAATCGTTGTCAGATACTTTAGAATCGAGGATAGATATTTAGTCAGTAAATTTCTTGATTTATTAGTTTTCATTTCTCAGCTTCCTTTATGATTTAATAACTATAGTATGACTTGGATTCCAGGTTATAAAATAATTCCTTGGTTCATTCGAAAATATAAAATTTTGACCTATGGGTTCATTAACTATAATTTCTTTATGGTTGTTAAGAATCATAATGATTTTAATATTTGAACCTACATAAATACTTTCTTTAAATTTACATGCTAGCCAAACATCTCCTTCTTGCACATGATCTTTTATTGTAATCCTCTCAGGTCTAACAGAAACTATAAATTTATCGCCTAACTCATAATTTAGGTTGGGTATTCTAATTATATCTTCGTCATCCCAAAGTTTAAGCAATACTTCATTTTCTTTTAACTTAAAGACTTCGCCCTCAAGTAGGTTTGTCTCTCCTAGAAAATCAGCTACAAATTTAGTTTTGGGGTGCTCATAAAGTTCTTCAGGAGTTCCAGTTTGCTCTATAACACCATTGTTCATAACTACAATCCTATCTGACATGGTTAAAGCTTCTTCTTGATCATGAGTTACGAAGACGAAGGTAATACCAAGAACTTTTTGGAGATGTTTAAGCTCTAGTTGCATTTGCTTGCGAAGTTTTAAATCAAGCGCACCTAGTGGCTCATCTAAAAGAAGAACCTTTGGGCTATTCACTATAGCTCGTGCTATAGCAACACGTTGCATCTGCCCACCACTTAGCATAGAGGGCATTCTATTTTCATAACCTTCAAGTTGAACCATTTTTAACATCTCATTTATCTTATCTTTGATTTCTTTTTTTGTCATATGTTTCATCTTAAGACCAAAAGCTATATTATCATAGATATTCATATGAGGAAATAAGGCATAGTTTTGAAATACAGTGTTAACGCACCTAAGGTATGGCGGCATTTGTGTCATATCTTCTCCATCAATTACAATTCCGCCACTTGTAGGTAATTCAAAACCTGCAATCATTCTTAGCGTAGTAGTTTTTCCACAACCACTTGGGCCAAGCAGCGTTAAAAACTCACCCTTCCTAATATCAAGGTCTAAATTTTTAATTATAGGCTCATCTCCATCAAAACTTTTCCAAACATTTAACAACTGAACAAAAACACTTTTTGTCACGCAGTAACAGCTCCTTTATATATAATATCTATAAATTATAATCTATTTAAACTTATAATTATGCACTTTTACAATAATTATAACTGCAAGAATGATAGCATAATATTTTTTAAATATCAATAACTTTAATATATATTCTCTCAAAGCTTTTTTATGTAGAAGGTGTACAGGGTTGAGTGATATAATTGGTTTATAAGTAATTATATGTTGAATTAATTAATTACTGTAAAAATATTTAACTACAATAATAAACAAGACAATAATTGATTGACATTCATATAAAAAGATGGTAATATTTTATTAAGTTAATGATGCACAGTGATAAAGCGATGAAGTAAAGTAAAGTTGAGGGAGTGAAATTTTGAGTAATTGGAAGAGACATATACCAGAAGGTTCAAGAGACATACTATTTGAGGATTGTAATAATAAAATTAAGATTATAGATCAACTTAGGAAATTAAATATAGATGCTGGTTATTTAGAGGTTTTATCCCCTACATTAGAATTTTATGATGTTTTTCAGGGAGACGATGTATCTATAGAACAGGAAAAAATGTATAAGCTATTTGATAATGCGGGAAGAATATTGGTGTTAAGGCCAGACATGACAATGCCGATAGCAAGAATTACTGCAACAAAGCTTAGGGATTCAGCATACCCTATGCGTATATGCTATAGTGGAAATATATTTAGAATAAATGAAAACTGGAATGGAAAGGTCAGTGAAATGACACAATCCGGAGTTGAGATAATAGGAAGTGAAAGTCCAAAAGCAGATGCAGAAGTAATTATAACTGCCATTCAGGCTCTTCTTGCTATAGGGGTACAAAAATTTGAACTTGAAATTGGTCAAGCCGAATTTTTCAAAGGCCTTATAGAGGATATAGAACTTACAGAAGGTGAAATAGAAAGATTAAGAGGGCTTGTTGAAAACAAGAACTTTAGTGCACTTCGAGAGTTTATAGAAGAAAAAGAGATTAGCCTTGGGTTGAAAAATGTAGAGGCATTAAAAAAGTTGCCAGAGCTATTTGGAGGCATTGAGATACTTGCAAAGGCAAGAACTTTAACTCAAAATAAAAGGGCACTTGGTGCAATAGATACTATAGAGAAAATTTATGAGAGAATAGAAAGTGTAGGATTAGGTGAGTATATTTCTATTGATTTAGGAATGGTACAACATATTGATTATTACACAGGTATAACATTTAGAGGATATAGTAGTGAAATTGGGACTACAATAATTAGTGGGGGCAGATACGATAATTTAATTGCAAAGTTTGGTGCATCTATGCCAGCAGTTGGATTTGCTATTGATGTAGATAACATCCTGTCAGTTCTTGAAAAACAAGGGAATGATAGTGAAAAGAATAATAAAAAATTTCTCATCCATTTTGAAAATGCTTCAATAGGAAGTGCATATAAATTCGCAGAAAGAATTAGAAACAAGGGTTTTATTTCTGAGTTAAGTTTATTTGAAGAAAAAGAAAAGAGTTTAGAATACGCTGAGCAAAAGAAGATAGACAAAATGATTTGCATATTTGAGGATGAAAAAGTTGAAATAATAGATATTAAAACTAAAAAGAGTTTTAAGACGAGTGAAGAAGAACTTATTAATAGTATGGGGGAATAACTATGAAAGCAATACGAATAGCATTAACAAAAGGAAGACTAGAGAAATATGCTGTTTCAATGTTTGAAGGAATTGGAATAGATTGTACGGAGCTTAAGAATAAAGGTAGAAAATTAATTCTTAGAGATGAGAAAAACAATATAGAATTTGTCTTAGTCAAATCTACCGATGTTCTAACTTACGTAGAGCATGGAGCAGCAGATATTGGGATTGTGGGTAAGGACACTTTGATGGAGCAGAACAAAGAATTTTATGAGGTAGTGGATTTAAAGGTTGGAAAATGTATGTTCGCTGTGGCAGCATTACCAAGTTTTAAAAGTTATGATGGATACAATCGCAAAAAGATAGCTACTAAGTACCCAACAGTTGCAAAAGAATATTTTAAAAAAAATGATGAAGATGTTGAAATAATTAAACTTGATGGGTCAGTAGAGCTTGCACCTATATTAGAGTTATCTGATGCAATTGTTGATTTAGTAGAAACAGGAGACACTTTGAAGGAAAATGGATTAATTATTATTGAAAAGATTTGTGATATAAGTGCTAGAATGATTGTAAATAGAGCAAGCATGAAAATGAAAAAAGAAAAGATAAGTGAATTAATAGTAAAGGTACAACAATACGTAGACAAAAGCGAGGCGACGATATAGTGCTAAAAATTACAGAGGCAAATAGCAACGAGGGAATAGAACATGTAGAAGCCTTAAAGAAAAGAGCGGAAGATGTCCAAAAGGATGTAAATATTATAGTAAATAAAATACTAGAAGATGTAAGAACTAGAGGCGATGATGCTATAATAGAGTACACTCAGAAATTTGATAGTAAATTTGTTACTGCTGAAAATCTTATTGTATCAGATGAGGAAATTAAAGCTGCATATAAAATGGTAGACCAGGATTTTTTAGATGCAATAACCCTAGCAAAAGTTAATGTTAAGGAATTCCATGAAAAACAAAAGAGAAACGCTTGGATGATGACAAAAGAGAAGGGCGTTGTTTTAGGTCAAACTATAAGAGGGCTTGAAAGTGTAGGAATATATGTACCAGGTGGCACAGCGTCCTATCCGTCGTCTGTTATTATGAATGCGATTCCAGCAAAGGTGGCAGGCGTTGAGAATTTAGTAATGGTAACACCACCACTTAAAGACGGAAGCATTAATCCTCATATTCTTGTTGCAGCTGATATAGCAGGTGTTGACAAAATCTATAAGATTGGCGGTGCCCAGGCAATTGCTGGACTCGCATTTGGAACAAAAATAATATCTAAAGTAGATAAAATAGTTGGACCTGGGAATATTTATGTAGCTATGGCAAAGAAAAGTGTATTTGGCTATGTTGCCATAGACATGATTGCAGGGCCAAGTGAAATAATGATACTTGCAGATGAGTTTGCAAATGAGAAATTTATTGCTGCAGATTTAATGTCTCAAGCAGAGCATGACGTTCTTGCATCAGCAATGCTTATAACAACTTCAAGGGAACTAGCAGAAAAGGTAGTAAAACAGTTAGAAATTCAAATAAAAGATATGAGTAGATGCAAAATCATAAAGGAATCTTTAGAGAAATATGGAGTTGTATTAATAGTCAAAAATATAAAAGAAGCAATAGAACTTGCGAATAAAATAGCACCCGAACATCTTGAAGTTATGATAAAGAACCCATTTGATTATTTAGGAGATATAAAGAACGCAGGTTCAATATTTCTCGGGCAATATGCGCCAGAACCACTAGGGGATTACATAGCTGGTCCAAATCATGTTCTTCCAACTAGTGGAACGGCAAAATTCTTTTCACCACTATCTGTAGATGATTTTATTAAAAAATCAAGTTATATTTACTATACTAAGGAAGCACTTAGTGAAGTTAAGGACAATGTGATAACGCTTAGTGAGGTTGAAGGGCTTACCGCTCACGGAAATTCTATTAAAGTGAGGTTTAAATAATGATACAAGATTTTTTTAGAAAAGATTTAAGTGATTTTGAATCATACAATGCAGGTAAAATTGATTATAAAGTTAGGTTAAATGCCAATGAAAGTTTTAATAACTTAGGAGCTGCAACGCGAAGGAAACTTGGCATGGTAATAGAAGATTCAATATATAATAGATATCCTGATGCAGGAGCTCTCCAGGTATGCAATCTTTATGCAAAGTATGCAAAAGTCGAAAGTATAAATGTAATGGCTGGAAATGGTTCCGATGAGTGTATACAAATTATTGCACATACATTTCTAAATACTGGTGCTAAAGTAGCAATCCAAAGTCCTGATTTCTCAATGTATGGGCTATACACAAAAGTTGCAGGAGGAATACCAATTGAATTTCCATTAAGTGAAGACTTAAAATTGGATGTAGAAGGTTTCATTACAATGGCTAATCGTGAAGAGGTTAAAATAGTATTTTTATCTAACCCTAATAATCCTACAGGGGGTACAATTACAAGAGAGAATATTATTAAAATAATAGAAGGATGCAGATGCATTGTAGTAATTGATGAGGCTTATTTTGAATTTTATGGAGAAACAATAGTCGACAAAATTAATACATACGAGAATTTAATTGTGCTTAGAACTTGTTCAAAAATTGGACTTGCAGCAATAAGACTTGGATTTTTGATTACAAATAATGTTTTAATGGAAGAACTTAAGAAGGTAAAACCTCCTTATAATGTAAATGCAATAACGCAAAGTATCGGATCTGTGGTTTTAGAAGAACCAAAAATAATATATAAAAATGTGGAGCGCATACTTATAGAGCGAAAGTATTTATGGGAAAAACTAAGTTGTATAGATGGCATAAAGCTTTATAAAGCAGAAGCAAATTTTATATTAGTTGAGGTGCTTAATGCAAAATTAGTGAAAGAACAACTTTTAGAACAAAGCATAAATGTACGGAGTTTTACTTCTGGTGTTTTAGAAAACTGTTTAAGAATAACCATAGGAAGTAGAGAAGAAAATGATTGCTTATTAAACAATATTACTTTGGGTAATGATAACAATATGTAGGTTTTCAGGTATTGCATGTTGCAAGGAAAAAAGGAGAGTGTAATATGATAGAGAGACAAGCAAAAATATCAAGAAAAAGTAAAGAGACTAATATTGATTTAAGTATAAATTTAGATGGCTCTGGAAATTATGATGGAGATACAGGCATAGGTTTTTTTGATCATATGTTATGTCTTTTTGCAAAACATGGACTTTTAGATTTATCTGTTAAAGCAGTAGGGGATTTACTTGTAGATTCTCATCATACAATTGAAGATGTAGGAATAGTACTCGGTAGTGCTATCAAAGAGGCGTTAAAGGGGAAAGAGGGAATTAAAAGGTATGGAACAAGCTTTGTACCTATGGATGAAGCCTTGGCGACAGTGTCTGTGGATCTCAGTGGAAGATCTTACCTTGTATTTGATGCAACCTTTACTGTTGACAAAATTGGAAGTTTTGATACAGAAATGGTGGAGGAATTTTTTAGAGCTGTTGCAGCAAATGGTGGAATAACGCTTCATGCAAGAGTTATATATGGAAAAAACAATCATCATATGGTGGAGGCATTGTTTAAAGCTTTAGGAAAAGCGTTAAATGAAGCTTTAACCTATGACCCTAGGATAAAAGGAGTTTTATCTACAAAAGGATCTTTATAAGGAGGACAACTATGATAGCAATAGTGGATTATGGTGTTGGAAATTTGAATAGTGTTCAAAATGCGCTTAAGTCAATGAATATACCGTCAATTATATCTTCAAATGCTGAGGAAATAGCAAAATGCAGAAGCATTATTGTGCCAGGTGTAGGTGCCTTTCCGGATGCAATGAAGAATATGCACGAAACGGGAATAGATAAAGTAGTTAAAGCTGCAGCAAAGGAAGGAAAACCAATACTTGGCATATGTCTTGGTATGCAGCTTTTCTTTGAGGAAAGTTACGAGATTGAAAAATGCCCAGGACTTGGTTTATTAAAAGGAAACGTAAAGAAATTAGAGGGTTCTATAAAAATTCCACATATGGGATGGAATAGTTTATCTTTTGAAAATGATACTCCATTACTCGAGGGTATACCAGAAAATAAGTATGTTTATTTTGTGCATTCTTTTTATGCAGAAAATTGCGAGGAGGGTATTGTAAATGCATACTGTATGTATGAGAAAAAGATACCTGCAATTGTAAGTAAGGGTAATATATTTGGTATGCAGTTTCATCCAGAGAAAAGTGGCGATTTTGGAATGAAATTACTTAAGAACTTTGTGGAGGTAGTGAAATGAAAATATTTCCGGCAATAGATTTAAAAAATGGGAAGTGTGTTAGACTTTATCAAGGTGAATTTACTTCATCTCAAATAGTTGCAGAAGATCCGTTAAAAACAGCATTAAACTTTGCAAAGCAGGGAGCAGAGTATTTACATATGGTAGATTTAGATGGAGCCTTAAGTGGAAACATGGAAAATTTAGAAAGTGTAAATAAAATTATTAAGGATTTAAATATACCTATTCAATTAGGCGGTGGTGTACGTTCTTTAGAGACTATTGAAATGCTACTTGAAAAGGGCTTAAGTAGGGTAATACTAGGAACTGCAGCTTTAAACAATCCCTCCTTAGTCAAAAAAGCAGTAAAGAAGTTTGAAGATAAAATTGCAATTGGAATTGATGCAAGGAATGGATTTGTAGCAGTAGAAGGATGGCGGACAAGTAGTAAAATAGAGTATATAGATTTTGCAAAACAAATGGAGAGTATAGGAGTAAAAACTATTATTTACACAGATATAAGTCGTGATGGAACTTTGAGTGGGCCTAATTTTGAGGCAACAGGAAAGTTAAATGACCTGGTTACTTGTAATATTATTGCATCTGGTGGTATGAAGTGTATTGAAGATATAAAAAAACTTAAGAAGATGAATATGTATGGAGCAATTATAGGGAAAGCACTTTATAGTGGAGATATATCTCTTGAAGAAGCTATTATCCAGGGGAGGTTGTAACAGATGCTTACTAAAAGAATTATTCCCTGCCTAGATGTAACTAATGGAAGGGTAATGAAAGGAATAAACTTTGTTAATTTAACAGATGTTGGAGACCCTGTAGAAATTGCAGAGTTTTATAACGATCAGGGGGCAGATGAAATTGTCTTTCTAGATATAACTGCAACTCATGAGGGAAGAAAAACAATGATAGATGTTATAAAAAGGACTGCTGAAAAGGTGTTTATCCCTTTAACTGTAGGTGGAGGAGTTAAGAGCATAGAGGATTTTAAAGAAATTCTTAGAGCTGGAGCAGATAAAATATCTGTAAACTCTGCTGCAATTCGTAATCCGGGACTTATAACTGAGGCGGCATCAAAATATGGAAGCCAATGCGTTGTGGTTGCCATAGATGGTAAAAAGAACGAGGACAATATAGGCTGGCATGTAGTTATAAATGGTGGAAGAATAAATACAGGACTTGATGCAGTGAAGTGGGCAAAAGAGGTTGAAGATCTAGGCGCAGGTGAAATACTCTTAACAAGTATGGATGCAGATGGAACAAAACAAGGGTATGATATAGAGTTCATAAATGCAATTACGGATATTGTAAATATACCTGTAATTGCATCAGGTGGCTGTGGAAAAATAGAGGACTTTTATGATGTATTTGAGGAAAGTGGAGCAGATGCTGCACTTGCAGCTTCTTTGTTTCATTACAAAGAACTATCCATTAAAGAAGTAAAAGAGTACCTTAAAAATAAGGGCGTAGAAATAAGAATATAAAGAAATGTGGTGTTTATAATGGATGACATAAAGCAAATTCAATTTAATAATGGTTTAGTACCTGCAATTATTCAGGAAGAGTGTAGTGGAGAAGTACTGATGCTTGCATATATGAACGAGGAATCTTTTAAACTGACTATTGAAACTGGAACAACTTGGTTCTTTAGTAGATCTAGACAAAAATTATGGAATAAAGGAGAAACATCAGGACATTTTCAACATGTAAAAAACATAAGATTTGATTGCGACGGTGATACATTGCTTTTAAAAGTAGAGCAAACTGGGGCAGCTTGCCATACAGGAAACAAAAGTTGTTTTTATAGGGAAGTTAAGATCAAAGAGTAAAGGTAAATTAAAAACTATATTTGTACAATTAAAGTGATGAAATAAATATAAAAGGAGAATGGCAAAATGAGTGAAAACAACGTAGTACAAGAACTTTATAAAATTATCGAAGAGAGAAAAGAAAACCCTATAGAGGGTTCATATACTAGTTATTTATTTGAAGAAGGAATAGATAAAATTCTTAAAAAAGTAGGAGAAGAAAGTGCCGAAGTCATAATTAGCAGTAAGAATGATGACTCTAAAGAAACCGTTGGAGAGATATCTGATTTATTCTATCATACATTAGTGCTTATGGTGCTTAAGGGAATAAAGGTAGAGGATGTAGTGGTTGAGCTTGAAAAAAGACGCGGTAAAATATGTAATAAAAAACAAAAAAGAGTAGATATTGAAGGTATACACTAAGCATTTTACTTAGTGCATACACTAAGCATTTTACTTAGTGCATACACTAAGCATTTTACTTAGTGCATACACTAATATAATCTTTATAAGAGGCCGAAACTCAGTATAAAAATAATTTATTATACATAATATAATATAACACTTATTTTTATGGAGGGTATATATGTACTACAGGTGGCCACATTTTTATAATATTATGAGCATATATCAATATGAGCAGATGAACAATGAAATGATATCTAGCAATATGACGCGATCTTTTGGCAAAAGAAGTTCTTCTGAAAAAAAATTTACTACAGAAGAGGCAATATTCGTTGCTAAATATTTAAATATTAAATTTGATAAGTTTGACGTAAAACAATTTAGAGATGGGTTAGATGTTGAATTAGAGCATGGTAGTGTGGATAAATTTACCAATGTGACAAATGATGACCCTATTTTAACTGGTAAAATAGCTCTTGCTCATTTGAATGAATTTCCGGATTATTATAAAAGATTAGATAAAATGGAAGAGGAAGCAGAAAAATATTGGGGTGAGTAAACTTTAAAAAATAGAGTAAAAATCGGTAAATATAGCTGAAGATTTTAATCTTCAGCTATATTTATTTTTGATTTAAATTTGTTAAAGCTATTTGCTATGTCATTAATAATATAACTTGTTATTATTAATTATTTTATCATTTCATTGTGAAGAGGTGAGGTTCTTGTAAGTAATCCTGAACAATTCTAAGAGATTCACCAAACCTTTGATAATGAACAATTTCTCTTTCACGTAGAAATTTTAAGGGCTCTAATACATCAGGATCATCAGCCATATTTATTAGATATTCATACGTTGCCCTCGCTTTTTGTTCTGCAGCTAAATTTTCAGTAAGATCTACAATTGGATCTCCCTTTGATTGAATATACGAAGCATTAAATGGAACACCTGCAGAACTTACAGGGTATACACCTCTACCATGGTCTACATAATAGCCTGCCATACCACCTTTTTCAATTTCTTCAAGACTGGCACCTTTCATCAATTGCCTTACCATTGCGCCAACCATTTCTAAATGAGCCAATTCTTCTGTACCAATATCATTACATGTTGATATTGCTTGAGGAGTAATCATTGAAAATCGTTGACTTAGATATCTTAATGAGGCACCTAATTCACCATCTGGTCCACCATATTGAGTAATAATAATTTTTGCCATTTCAGGATTTGGATTTTTGATTTTTACTGGATACTGTAAGAACTTATCGTATGTCCACATATATTACATCCCCTTCTTTTTAAAATCGAAATTAGCATCACTTTCCCAAGGCCATGGATTATTTATCCACTGCCATGGATAAGGGCTCAAAGAATTGTGTTCAGATAACATTCCGTAATTCATCTCATAGCTTTCTTTTAATCCCTTTGATTCCATTACGTAAAAATTGTACTTTGCAATAGCCTCTTGATCCATTGGATGCGTATTAAGATATAAAGCCAAGTCTTCTTTCATAAACTCTGAAGCGACAATTAGTTTCAAAAGCTCCATTTTATTCTCCATAGGTTCTCCCCTTTTTACTTGATTGTAATGGACTGTGATTTTTGTCTTCTCCATTGTACGGACTATAAAGCTCGGGAAAAGCAGTTCCTCTTTTAAGAGCTTCTAACGGCGCAAAAAGTGTGCAAAGCTTCTGGTAAGGAACATACGCTGCAGCCAATCTGATATTTTTTATTACAGTTTCTTGTGGAATACAATTATTCATTGTCGAATATTCTGCTATCTTTTTTTTGTTTTCATTTTGTTCCAATTCAAACCTCCATGCATATTATTAACTACGTGTTATCATATTCGAGTGGTTGAGATAGTGATCATTTTATTTAAAATAATATGTAATTTACTGCTCGTGCACCAAAGAACATTTTTGTGATACCATCAAATTCAATAGTACCAAGTTTTATAAAACCATAAAATCGAGATTTGTAAAGTAGCAAAGTAATAAAATTAGAAAAATTGTAAATACTAGAGATACTAGAGATAAATACTATTAGCATAAGCTAGTTTAGTCTCTTTTTCTATGTGACATATAACTATGTTTTTTTGATGCATTATTATATTTTAGTAACTTTTCAAATCCGTAGGAACGAGAGTTTCCGAATTAACTTAAACAGCAAAGGGGATATTAATTATGCAAAGAACAAAAATGATTTTCACAATTGGCCCTGCTAGCGATAGTAAAAAGATGTTGACAAAACTCATGGATATAGGAATGAATGTTACTAGACTTAATTTTTCACATGGTACACATGAGGATCATAAAATAAAAATTGATCTTATAAAAAATCTTAGGGAGGAACTTAATAAATCCGTTGCTATAATGCTTGATATTAAAGGCCCTAAAATTAGAACTCACAATTTTAGTGGGGATAAGGTCTTAATTGATAAAGGACAGAAATTCACCTTTAGTTGTAGTAAAGAGATACTAGGAAATAAAGAGAGATGTTCTGTTTCTTATGAATCTCTTTGCCATGACCTTAAGGCGAATGGTACAATTCTTGTGGATGACGGTCTTCTTGAATTTAAAATTAATTCAATTGAAGGCACTGAAATAAATTGCACAGCTGTAAATTCTGGTTATATAGGAAATCATAAGGGGATAAATGTTCCAAACGTATCTATTGGTCTTCCTGCAGTAACTGACAAAGACAAATTAGATTTAATATTTGGATGTGAACAAGGGGTTGATATCGTAGCCGCTTCTTTCATAAGAAAAGCAGACGATGTGTTAGATGTTAGAAAGATACTTAATGCAAATGGTGGCGAATACATCCAGATAATATCAAAAATTGAAACACAAGAAGGCGTAGATAACATAGATTCTATAATAGAGGTTTCTGATGGTATTATGGTTGCTAGAGGAGATATGGGGGTTGAAATACCAATTCAAAAGGTTCCTATAGTTCAAAAAATGATAATACATAAATGTAATAAGGTTGGTAAACCTGTTATAACTGCAACCCAGATGTTAGATTCTATGATTAGAAATCCAAGACCTACTAGAGCTGAAGCTTCAGACATAGCAAATGCTATTTTTGATGGTACTGATGCAATCATGCTTAGTGGTGAAAGTGCTAATGGTGACTATCCATTGGAGGCTGCTTTAACAATGTCTAAGATAGCCATTGAAGCAGAGTCAAATATTGACTTTAGATCCGCTTTAAATGAAATAAGATATGGATCTCTTAGTAACATATCCAATGCTATAAGTCTTGCTACATGTACCACAGCAGATGAATTAAAGGTATCAGCAATAATAACAGCAACTCAAAGTGGTCATACTGCTAGAATGGTATCAAAATACAGACCAAGGTGTCCAATTATTGCTGTAACACCTAGCAAATAAGTTGCAAGGAGTCTATCCATTAGTTTTGGATTGCAGACTATTATTTCAATAAAGTTAACTTCTACAGATGAATTAATGGCGGATGCAGTGGAAAAATGCTTAAATGCAGGATATATAAAAAAAGGTGACGTTGTCATAATTGCAGCAGGGATACCTGTTGGACAGTCTGGTACTACCAATATGATGAAAATACAAGAAGTATAGGTGGAGATAATTTTGTTGCAAAGATAAAAACATCCAATATTAAAATACATATTGAATGTTTTTATTTTATTAATACCCTATATTAATAATTTATTTATTATATTAAAATATTGCTACATAAAGTAATGATGCTAATACTCCTCCAACTATTGGTGCAAATACTGGAATCCATGAATATGACCAATCAGAATCACCTTTACCAGCTATTGGTAATATTGCATGGGCAATTCTTGGTCCTAAATCTCTTGCAGGGTTAATAGCATATCCCGTTGGTCCACCTAAAGAAAGTCCTAAAGCTAAAATTAATCCGCCAACAACAAATGTTGGTATTCCATCAGCGGCTTTTACTCCACCTATACCTAAAATAACAAAAACTAATACAAATGTTCCAATTACCTCAGTTATAAAATTGGAGGAATATTTTCTTATTGCTGGTCCTGTACAAAATATTGCGAGTTTTCCTGGCTTATCATCTGTTACTTTCCAGTGTTCTAAGTATGCAAGCCATACTAGTGTAGCTCCAGCCATTGCTCCTAACATTTGAGCTATAATATAGCCAGGAACTTCAGACCATGGAAATTTCCCAACTACAGCTAAGGCTATAGTAAGTGCTGGATTAAAGTGAGCACCACTCATTGCCCCAAAAATGAATGCTGGAATCATAACTGCCATTGCCCAACCAGATGCAATTACCATCCATCCACCATTTTGAGCTTTACTTTTGTTCAATACAACGCCAGCAACTACACCGTCACCTAAAAGAATAAGTATCATAGTACCAAAAAATTCAGCTAATAATTTTGTATCCATTTTATTTTCCTCCTGATTAATAAATATTTTATCAACGGAATGTATTGATTTTACATATCAACACATTCCTTAAAGTTATCTTATTTTCCTTCCCAATCCCTTGATTTTCCAACAGCCTTATGCCAACCTTTTAGAAGTTCAACTCTATTTTCTTCTCCCATTTTTGATTGAAATGATCTAGATAGTGCCCAATTCTTTGAAATCTCTTCTTGGTCTTTCCAGTATCCAACTGCGAGGCCTGCTAAATAAGCAGCACCGAGTGCTGTTGTTTCAATAACATCTGGTCTGTCAACTTGAACATCTAATATATCTGACTGGAACTGCATTAAGAAGTCGTTAGCACATGCACCACCATCAACCTTTAAGGCTTTAAGTGTAATACCTGAATCTTCTTGCATAGCTTTTAATACATCATTTGTCTGATAAGCTATTGATTCAAGTGCGGCCCTTATAAAGTGTTCTTTCTTAGTCCCGCGAGTTAAACCGACTATTGTACCCCTTGCATATGGATCCCAGTATGGTGCACCAAGTCCAACGAATGCTGGTACCATATATACACCATCTGTACTATCGACAGCGGTAGCATATTCTTCAGAATCAGGTGAAGACTTAATCATCCTTAATTCATCTCTTAGCCATTGAATAGCAGCGCCTGCAACAAATACACTTCCTTCAAGAGCGTAGTTAACCTTACCATCAATACCATAAGCTATAGTTGTAAGTAAACCGTTGTGAGACTCAACTGCTTTTTCACCAGTGTTCATTAACAAGAAACAACCAGTACCATAAGTGTTTTTAGCAGTTCCAGCTTGGTAACAAGTTTGTCCAAACAATGCAGCTTGCTGATCTCCAGCTGCGCCAGCTATTGCTATTGGAGACCCGAATATGGAATTATCTGTATATCCATAGCAATAGCTTGATGGTTTAACATCTGCAAGCATTGATTTAGGTATATCTAAAGTGGTAAGTATTTCGTCGTCCCATTTTAATTCGTGAATGTTGTATAGCATTGTTCTAGAGGCATTTGTATAATCAGTTACATGTACCTTTCCATTGGTTAATTTCCATATTAACCATGAATCAATAGTACCAAATAATAAATTACCTTTTTCAGCATCTTCGCGAGCACCAGCAACATTATCAAGTATCCATTTCACTTTTGTTCCAGAAAAATAAGCATCAAGTATGAGTCCGGTTTTATCTCGTACTATTTTATCAAAACCTACAGCTTTTAAATCATCACACATACCAGCTGTTCTTCTGCACTGCCAAACAATTGCATTGTATACAGGAATTCCAGTGTTTTTATTCCAAACCACGGTAGTTTCTCTTTGGTTAGTGATACCAATCGCCGAAATATCATGTGCTGTTGCACCAATCTTGGCCATAGCTTCTTGCGTTACACCTAATTGAGTTGCCCATATTTCCATAGGGTCATGCTCAACCCAACCTGGCTTAGGATATATTTGAGTGAATTCCTTTTGAGCTACACTTGCAATTAACCCATCTTTGTTAAATAAAATGCATCTTGAACTTGTTGTTCCTTGGTCTAGTGCAATAACATACTGAGCCATAATTTCTACACTCCTCATAGTTTTTATTAGTAACCGTTTACTTGATTTTTATAAAAACACGATATTAAATTGAATAATATCGTGAATTCTTCTTGATCAGATTGTTCCAAATCAAAATTAGTATATTGATTTGCAATTACTATTATACCACGTTAACATTCTTGGTAGCTATAATATTTACTCCTGTGTTAAGTACATTTTTAAGTATCACATCACCTATAGAAATAGGGGCTTTTACTACAACGTCTTTTAATTCTTTAACACAGGCATAGATTAGTTTTTTTGGTATATCTTGCTCAGTTTTTACAGGACACACTGCAGAATCTCCACCAGAAACTAAAACAGATGAAGTAACGACTCTAGTTGGATTGGTACATTCTTTCTTGCCATAGTTCTCACCAATTTTACAACTGTTTCCGGATACACTTATAACTTCTTTGCCATTAAGTTCTACTACGAGAGCACAACCTATTGGACAGCCTATGCACGTCAATTCCCTTGTACTCATAATTTACTACTCCTTTTCAACTTTAATAGTAATTTTCTTGCAGTCATTATATTTATCAAAGATTGCTTTAGTTAGCTTTATACTTTCCATTTCACCTGGTGTAAGTATCTTTTTCTTTAAATGCATTTCGCGAACGTCATCGAAGTAAACAGAAATATAAGCAGCTTTATGAACTTCCCCGACTCTAAACCTAACATCTATTCCATTACCAATGTTTTCTGGATTGATAGTGCTTGGTACAGTATACCTAACTCCAGCTGTTGCAAATACATCAATAATTTTTCCAGCGTGATAAATTCCCTTTATGCTATCTGCAGCATTTCTACCAGCAGTGTAACTTTCAGTGGTTACGTTATCTACTAAATCATGAACATGAAGAACATTACCACATGTAAATATTCCAGGGATGCTTGTCTGCATACTTTCATCTACAACAGGACCACCAGTAACTTTATTCAATGTAACATTTGCTTTCCTAGAAAGTTCATTCTCAGGAAGAAGGCCAACAGATAAAAGTAATGTATCACAAGCAATATACTCCTCAGTTCCCTTAATTGGCTTTCTGTGCTCGTCCACCTTAGCTATAGTAACACCTTCAAGTCTGTCATGACCATGTATATTTGTTATAGTAGTGCTTAATTTTAAAGGTATATCAAAATCATCTAAGCACTGTACAATATTTCTCTTAAGTCCACTTGAATGAGGCATCAATTCTACACAAGCCTTAACCTTTGCACCCTCAAGAGTCATACGTCTTGCCATTATAAGTCCGATATCTCCGGAACCAAGTATTACAACTTCTGTGCCTGGCATTAAACCTTCAACATTAACATATTTTTGAGCAGTTCCTGCGGTATATATACCTGCACATCTTGCTCCTGGTATGTTTAAGGCTCCTCTTGGTCTTTCACGACAGCCCATTGCAAGTATAATTGCTTTCGCATGAAGTTCTAAAATTCCATCTACTGTATTTACAGCGGTAACTTGCTTATTATCATTTACATCTAAAACCATTGTACTTAGCTTATACTCAATTTTAAGATCAATAACCTTATCAATAAAGCGTTGTGAATACTCAGGACCAGTAAGTTCTTCTTTAAATGTATGCAAACCAAAACCATTATGAATACATTGATTTAGAATACCACCTAATTGATTATCTCTTTCTATAATTAAAATATTGTCTATTCCTTGCTCCTTTGCAGAAACGGCAGCTGCAAGTCCTGCAGGACCTCCACCAATTATGATTAAATCATATTCTTGCATATATATTCCTCCAATTTATAAAGATTCTTTACTTTTACCAGTTAATAAGATAGAATTTCCACCTGATTTTGTAACTTCACACCTTGGTATATTAAGTTCTTTTGATAGAATGTCTACAACTCTTGTTGAACAGAAACCAGATTGACATCTACCCATTCCAGCTCTTGTACGAAGCTTAACCCCATCAAGTGTTTTTGCTCCAAGTGGTCTTCTTATAGAATCTAATATTTCACCTTCTGTTACAGTTTCACATCTACATATAACTGTTCCATATTCAGGGATTTCCTTAATTATTTCTTTTCGCTCTTCATTAGACATTTCTCTGAATTTTCTTATACCTTTTCTTATTGGGTTGAATTTCTCATTCCTTGAAGGAACTAATTTTTCATTTACCATATCCACTACCATTGTAGCAATACTTGGAGCACTGCTAAGACCTGGAGAGGCTATTGCTGCTACATTAATAAAGTTTTTAGCGTCACTCGCTTCTTCTATAATAAAATCGTCTAATTTAGTTGTCGCTCTATTACCTGAGAAAGAAGTTATAACCATATTCATAGGAAATGGCATTTCAATGCTTAATTGAGCTTTTGAAACGATATCATCAATACCCTCGCGAGTTGTATAAAGATTAGTTTTATCTTCTAAATCAACAGCATTAGGTCCAATCAAAAGGTTACCATCTACAGTAGGGGTAACTAGAACTCCTTTTCCAAGTTTAGTTGGAAGTTGAAAAATAGTCTTTTTTATTAAATCTCCTGCAGTTCTGTCGAATAAAACATATTCTCCTCGTCTTGGAACTATATCAATCTTGTTATTGCTAACCATATTATTAATTTCTCCTGAATATAAACCTGCTGCATTTATTATTAGTCTTGTTTCAATATCACCCTTATTAGTCTTTATAACATAACTACTTGGATTCTTTTCTATATTTTTCACCTCAGTTTCAAATATAAATTCAACACCGTTGCTATATGCGTTTTCAGCCATAGCTATAGTCATTTCGTACGGACAAACTATTCCACCTGTTGGAGAATCTAAGGCACCAACGCATTTCTCTGTTACATTAGGTTCCATTCCTCTAACTTGATCACCATCAAGAATAACTAAATCAGGAACCCCATTTTCTTCACCTTGCTCGAGTAAATGTTTAAGATCTACCATATTTTTTTTGTCAAAGCACAAAACCAAAGAACCATTCCTTTTAAAGGGGAAATCTAATTCCTTAGCAAGATCAGTAAACATTGCATTTCCTTTTGCGTTTAATTTTCCTTTGAGAGTGCTTGGGTTAGCATCGAACCCTCCATGAACAATCGCGCTATTTGCCTTTGTAGTACCAGAAGCAACATCACTAGATCTTTCAATTACACATGTTTTTAAATTATATTTAGATAACTCTCTTGATATTGAGCAGCCAATAACACCAGCACCAATAATAGTTACATCATACATTATTATTACCTCCTAAATGCAAATAAAAAGAGAGCCTTGATAAATAGGTATAAAATACCCATACATCAAGGCTCTCTTTTCTCCGCCCTTACTTATTTAATTACATACTAACATAATAATTAGATAAGTACAAGTGAAATTTAAACGCTTTCATAATTTTCTAATAACGGTGTAATAATATAATTTTGCTTGAATGGAAAATAAGACTGTGATAAACTGGGTATAATAAGGTATATATGAGTATAATAAAGCTATAATTGGTCTTTACAGATTAAAATAAACTTTTGGAGGAAACAATATTGGATAATCTAGAACAACTATTAATGGAAAACCCTGTTATTGCAGCCATAAGGAATAAAGAAGATTTAGAAAAAGTAATCCTTAGTAATGTTGTTATTGTGTTTGTCTTATATGGAAGCATAATCAACTTGAAGGAAATATGCGAGAGGCTTAAAAATGTGGGCAAAGTCGTATTTGTTCATGTGGATTTAATAGAAGGTTTAAAGGGAGATCATACAGGGCTACTTTTTATAAAGCAATGCGGACAGCCTGATGGAATTATAACTACAAGAGCAACCAATATAAAAAACGGGAAAAAATTAGGCTTCTGTGTTATACAGAGAATATTTGCAGTAGATTCACTGTCTTTAGAATCAGGAATAAAAAATATACAATCTGTACTTCCAGACGCGGTAGAGGTTATGCCTGGAGTTGCAAGTAAGATTATTAAAAGTATGGGCAAAGCGGTGCGAGTACCAATTATTGCAGGTGGCCTAATTCAAAGCAAGAAGGATATAATGGAATCAATTAGTGCAGGAGCAATGGCTATTTCAACATCAAAACAAGAATTATGGATTTTATCTGAAGAATAGCAAGGGGAAAGCATAATAATTATAATTCATAATATTATAACTGTTTGTTTTAAAGACTACGCTTGAGTAATATTTAGTGTAGTCTTTAATATTTGTTATTAGTTCATTGATATTAGCACTTACATATATAAAGGAAGGTAGATAGTGATGAAAAAAGTAGTTAGAATAAAAGATATCTCAATTGGCGAAGGCCTACCTAAAATATGTGTGTCAATGGTAGGTGAAACTATTCAAGAACTTGTAGAGGAAGCCAAATTATTAAAAGAGCTCGATATAGATGTTATAGAATGGCGTGTAGATTTTTTTGAAGACGTTGAAAGTATAGATAAGGTTAAACAAGCATTACAAAAGATCAGAGAAGTACTTTTTGATAAGCCAATTTTGTTTACATTTCGTAGCGCTAAAGAGGGCGGGCACAAAGAAGTTACTACAGCATTTTATCTTGAGTTAAATAAGTTAATTGTTAAAACAAATCTTGTGGAAATTATAGATGTTGAATTATTTAACAACGAAAAAGATATAAAAGCTTTAGTTGAAGTAGCGCATGCAAATGGGGTAGTGGTTATTATATCTAATCATGATTTTCAAAGGACTCCAGATAAAGAAGAAATTATATCACGCCTGCAAAAGGCTCAAAAATTAGGTGGAGATATTCCTAAAATTGCAGTAATGCCTACTTGTGCAGAGGATGTGATTACACTCTTAGATGCAACTCGTATTATGAGTGAAGAATATGCTGAAGGTCCTATTATTACGATGTCTATGGCAGGAAAAGGTGCTATCAGTAGACTATCAGGTGAATTATTTGGTTCTGCATTAACATTTGGGGCAGCAAAGAAAGTTTCTGCACCAGGACAGATTTCTGTAGTAGAATTACGTGAAACTATTCAATTACTTCATAATATGTAAAAAGATTTAGATTTAATAGACTTTAAAAGTACCGTATAGTAACATATACCCAAAATTAGACATAGAAAAAACTCTACCATACAAGGTATTTTTATATTGTATGGTAATTTCTAATGAGCAAATACTTGACAAATACTTCAACATGTTATAGTATTTAAACATTAAGAATTTACAGGTACTAATCGAAACTTTGTGAGGTATATTATGAAAAACATCATTATTAAGGAAATATCTAAAAAAGTATATTTTTATTTTAGCTGGGGCTATTGTGATTTTAGCGTTGGTTTTTTAGCATATAAAAAAATATATAAGATTTTTCTAAATAATGAGTTGAACAATAAAACTATGATACCGGCATATGCTGATTTGTAGAAAGTGAACTAAGTCTGTACGCAAGGAAGACTCATTATAAGGGGTCTTCTCTTTTAAAAGGAAGACCCATTATACGGGGTCTTCCTTTTTTTATAATTATTTATAAGAAAGTATAAGTTAAATGCTTCATTAAAGCTGTGGTCAAAAATAATATTTTAGGAGGGATTTTAAATGGTAATTGTAATGAAATCAGATGCAAAACAAGATCAAATTCAGGTTATTAAGAAAAAATTAGAAGGGTTAGGTTGTATTGTTCATGTCTCTAAGGGAGAAAACAATTGTGTTTTAGGGCTTGTTGGGGATACAAGTGCAATAAACGAAGGCCAAATTGAAGCAGAGGTATTTGTTGATAAGGTTGTGAGAATTCAAGCTCCTTACAAAAGAGGTAATAGACTTTTTCATCCAGATGATTCAATAATAAAGGTAGATGGGCGAACAATTGGTGGAAAAGAACTAGCAATAATAGCTGGGCCTTGCGCTGTGGAAAGTGAAGAACAGCTAATAACTATTGCAAAAGATGTAAAGCTTGCAGGAGCTAATTTCTTAAGAGGTGGAGCTTACAAACCTAGAACTTCTCCATACGCATTTCAAGGAATGGAGGAAGAAGGATTAAAAATATTATTAGAAGCAAAAAAAATAACGGGCCTTCCTATAGTAACTGAAATTATGAGTGTTGAGTTAGTTGATAAAATATCACAATATGCTGATGTATTGCAAATTGGTGCCAGAAATATGCAAAACTTTGACCTTTTAAAGGAAGTAGGAAGATGTAATAAGACAATACTTTTAAAAAGAGGTATGAGTGCAACAATTGAAGAGCTTCTTATGTCTGCGGAGTACATAATGTCTGAAGGTAATGAAAATGTAGTTTTATGTGAAAGAGGGATTAGAACATTTGAAACTTTCACAAGAAACACTTTAGATTTAAGTGCAATTCCTGTGCTTAAGAAATTAAGCCATTTACCAGTTATAGTAGATCCAAGTCATGCCGCTGGTAAGTGGTGGTTAGTAGAGCCACTTGCGAAAGCAGCTATAGCAGTTGGTGCAGATGGTCTTGAAATTGAGGTGCATAACGATCCTACCAATGCATTGTGTGATGGACAACAATCATTAAAACCAGAGAAATTTAAGGCTCTTATAGATGACCTAAGAATAATTGCAAAAACACAAAATAGAATAGTTTAAGAGGTGGTAAGTTTGGATTGCAGCGACTTTAATATTACAATTGTAGGCTTAGGACTTATAGGTGGATCCTTTGCTATGGCACTAAAAGAATTAAACCCTAAACATATTTGGGCTATAGATATAGATGAAGCTACTTTAGATATAGCGGAGAAAATGAATATTATTGATAAAGGATATACAAGTCCAGAAATACCACTTAGTAAATCGGACATTGTGATACTTGCAGTTTACCCTCAGAAAACTATAAACTTTGTAAAAAGCAATATGAATTTATTTAAAAGTGGAGCAGTTATTACGGACACTGCTGGAATTAAGAGCAATTTAATAAAAGAAATTATGCCTGTACTTAGGGAAGATTTAGATTTTATAGGTGGACATCCAATGGCAGGAAAAGAAGAATCAGGGCTTAAGGCTGCAACTAAAGATATGTTTAAGAACGCTAATTACATTTTAACTCCTATAAATCGTAACAAAGAGGGAAATATAAATTTAATAACTGAAATAGCTAGGGGTTTGGGGTGCAAGAGAGTGGCACACCTCACACCAAAGGAACATGATGATATAATTGCTTATACAAGCCAGTTACCACATGTTATAGCTGTCTCGTTAATAGACTGTAATAGCTCAATCATGGGAATATCTCAGTTTATCGGCGGGAGTTTCAAGGACACAACTAGAGTGGCTACTATAAATGGTGAATTATGGCCTGAATTACTTATGTATAACGAAGAAAATATAATTAGTAAAATAGAAGATTTTCAGCAAAATATAGAAGAAATAAAAGATGCTATAATAAATCATGATGATGTTTTTTTAAAGAAAAGATTTGAGAAAGCAACGAGGAAGCGGAAGGAGATAAGAAAAGGTGTATAGTATAGAAGTTAAAGCTTCTAGCGGAAGCTATCCAATATATATTAAAAATGGATTATTAGATGATATTGGAGTCGAAGTTAAGAAGATATATAAAGGAAGCAAAATAGCTATAGTAACAGACTCCACCGTTAATGAATTTTATGGGCAAAGGATTATTAGTTCATTAAAAATGTCAGGATATGAACCCATTAAGATTGTTGTAAAAGCAGGTGAAGAGAGCAAGTCCTTTGAAACTCTTTTAGAAGTGTATGACAAACTTTTAGATTTTAAGATAAATAGAGGAGATATTATTATTGCCTTAGGTGGTGGAGTTGTAGGAGATATGGCTGGGTTTGCAGCCTCCACCTTTTTAAGAGGGATTCCTCTCATACAAATTCCAACTACATTACTAGCTCAGGTAGATAGCAGTGTAGGAGGGAAGGTTGCAGTGGATTTGCCTCGTGGTAAGAATCTTGTGGGAAGTTTTTATATGCCAAAGGCAGTTTTTATTGATCCGCTACTGCTAGGGACGCTAAGTGACAGATTTTTAAACGATGGAATGGGTGAAGTTATAAAATATGGAGCTATCAAAGATAATGAATTATTTTATAAATTAATGAAGTATGAAAATAAAGAAGCTCTATTAAAAGAAATAGATAAAATTATATATACTTGTTGTAGCATTAAAGCTGCTATTGTTGAAATTGATGAGAAGGATACAGGAGAGCGAATGTTATTAAATTATGGCCATACCATAGGTCACGCAATTGAGCAATTTTATAATTTTAAGAAATATTCACATGGAGAAGCAGTGGCAATGGGAATGTATTCTATAACAAAACTAGGAGAAGAACTAGGAATGACTACAGTAGGAACATCTACTGCTATAAAAGATATTTTAATTAAGTATAATTTGCCTTGGATGTTTCCAGAAATAAACTGTGAAGATGTAATTGAAACTATAAGTCATGATAAAAAAAACATTGGTGAATCAATGAATTTTATATTAATTGAATCCATTGGAAATAGCTTTATAGAAAAAATTAACAAGACCAATATTAAGGATTATCTTCTCGGAGTTATTAAATAAACTATTATATAGAATTGAGGTGTTAGTGATGAAATCAGTTATAATACAACCTTCTAATTTAAATGGGAAAGTTAAAATTCCACCTTCAAAATCATTATCGCATAGAGCCGTTATAGCTGCGGGATTAAGTGATGGGGAATGCACTATTGATAATATAAGTATGTCTGAGGATATAATAGCTACTTGCGAAATAATGAAAAAACTTGGGGTTAAGATTAACCAATTTCCCAATATACTTAAAATACTTGGAAAAGGTAAGCCTCAGCTTATTGATGATAAAACTGCCAGTAACATAATTGCTAGCAATGAGCTACAATGCAATGAAAGCGGATCAACCCTGCGTTTCTTAATTCCTATAGCGATGCTTACTGGAGCAAAAGTAATTTTCAAAGGTAAGTCTAAACTAGTTCAAAGGACACTTAAACCTTATTATGAAATTTTTGATAAACAAAATATTAAGTACACTACAATTAATGGTAACCTTCCTTTAACAATAGATGGAAGTCTTAAACCTGGAATTTTTGAACTTAGAGGGGATGTAAGCTCTCAGTTTATTACTGGTCTTATTTATGCGCTACCTTTATTAAATGGAGATTCAATAATTAAAATCACAACAAAAATGGAATCTATTGGGTACATAGATTTAACAATAGATGTATTAAAAAAGTTTGGTGTGAAGGTAGAAAATAATAATTATAGAGAATTTAAGATAAAAGGGAATCAACACTTTGTGAATAGAGACTTCAGAGTTGAAGGGGATTTTTCTCAAGCTGCATTTTACTTAGCAGCTGGCGTTTTAGGTGGAGATGTTGAATGTATTGATTTAAATATGGAATCACTTCAAGGGGATAGAGTAATAGTGGACATAATTAAAGATATGGGTGGAAGGATTTCAATGGATAATGGTATATTAAAGGCTTCAAAATCAGACTTGAAAGGTACGATTATTGACGCATCTCAATGTCCTGATCTTGTGCCTATAGTTGCTGTTCTTGCTGCTTTAAGCGATGGTACAACAGAAATCATTAATGCAGGTAGAGTTAGAATTAAGGAATCTGATAGATTGAAAGCTATGACAACAGAACTAAACAAAATTGGAGCAGAGGTTATTGAAAGAGAGGATTCACTCTTAATTCATGGTAAACCATGGCTTAAAGGTGGAGTTGTAAGCAGCTGGAACGACCATAGAATAGCGATGGCGATGGCAATTGCTTCAATTAGATGCATAGAGGAGCTCAAAATAGAGGATAGTGGGGCAGTTAAGAAATCCTACCCACAGTTTTATGAAGACTTTAAGAGCTTAGGAGGAAAAGTTAATGAGCGGACAATGGGGTAAAAAAGTAAAGTATTCTATATTTGGGGAATCTCATGGAAGAGGGATAGGAATAACTATTGATGGATTACCGCCAGGAATAAAGCTTGATATGGATTTTATTAATAGTGAAATGCAAAGACGTGCTCCCGGACGTGATGAATTTTCGACTAAAAGAAAAGAGGGAGATAAGGTCGAAATCCTAAGTGGGTATTTTAATGGGTATACCACAGGAACCCCTCTTTGCGGTGTGATTTTTAATGAAAATCAAAATTCAAAAGATTATGATAAGTTAAAGGATTTAGCAAGACCTGGTCATGCAGATTATACAGGTAAGGTTAAATATTCAGGCTTTAACGATTATAGAGGTGGAGGGCATTTCTCAGGAAGAATTACAGCTCCACTTGTTTTTGCAGGAGCGATTGCAAAACAAATACTATTAGACAAAGGAATCAAAATAGGAAGCCATATTTTAAGTATTGGTAATATCTATGACAGTTACTTTGATGGGGTAAATATAAATAGAAAGACGTTAACAGATATTTTAAAGAAAGATTTTCCTGTACTTGATGATTTAAAAGGTGAAGAAATGAAGAACATTATACTAAAGGCTAAGGAAGAAACTGACTCTGTTGGAGGTATAATTGAAGCCACTATATTAAATCTCCCTTGTGGACTTGGAGAACCGTTTTTTGATTCTATAGAGAGTACTTTAGCTCAATTACTATTTTCTGTCCCTGCAGTAAAGGGTGTAGAGTTTGGCATGGGTTTTGAAATAACAAAAATACGTGGAAGTCAGGCGAATGACGTACCATATATTGACAAAATAGATGTATCGACGAAAACTAACAACAATGGTGGAATTAATGGGGGTATATCTAATGGAATGCCAATAGTATTTAGAGTTGCAATGAAACCAACACCTTCCATCGCTAAACTTCAAAATACCATTGATATGGCAAGTTATGAAAATTCACAGGTAATGATCAAAGGTAGACATGATCCATGCATAGTTTTAAGGGCGTTACCTGTTATTGAAGCATGTGCTGCAATGAGTATTTTAGATTTTATCTAGGGAGGTAAATTAATGGGTAGTTTAGATGATTTTAATATTGATGATTTGAGAGATAAAATTGATAAGATTGACACAAGTCTTGTATCACTCTTTGAAAACCGAATGGAAGTAGTGTTGAAGATAGCTGAATATAAAAAAAATAACAGTATGCCTATTTTAAATGAGTCTAGGGAACAAGTGGTTATAAAAAAGAATCTAGAATTAGTTAAAAACAAAGATTTATTTTCAGAAGTAGAAGAATTTTTTAAGTCAGTTATGGAAATAAGTAGAGGGTTTCAAAACAAAACCTTAAATAACGATATAATATTAGATCCAGGTAAAAAGCTAACTGTTGGTTTTTATGGTGTTACAGGTTCATTTAGTGAACAAGCTTTAAAGGAGTATTTTGGAGAAAAGGTGGACACAAAAGCAATAAGTGAGTTTGAAGATATATTTTTAGAATTAAAATATGGGAAAATAAATTATGGTGTTATACCCATAGAAAATTCATCTACAGGAGCGATATCTGAGGTTTATGACCTTCTCAATAAATATGATTTTTGTATAACAGGAGAAAAGTATCTAAAAATAAGTCAAAACTTAATGGGTATTAAAGGTTCAACCTTAGATAATATCAAAGAAGTTTATTCTCATCCACAGGGGATAGAGCAGAGCATGGAATTTTTAAAAGGATATAAGCAGTGGAAGCTAATTCCATATAAAAGCACTGCAAAAAGTGCAGAATTAGTTAAAAATAGAAACGACAAAACAATGGCCGCGATAGCTAGCATTAAGGCAGCAGAAATATATGACCTTGAAATACTTCAAACAAATGTTAATTCAAATTCAACAAACACGACTAGGTTTGTTGTAATTGGTAAGGAAATGGAGTCAAATGCACAAAACAATAAAACAAGCTTAGTTTTATCCACCACCCACAAGGCAGGTTCACTCTATCATGTTTTAAAACATTTCGCAGAGAATAATATAAATCTTATGAAAATTGAATCGAGACCAATAAAGGATAAGCCATGGGAGTATTTCTTTTACATAGATTTCCAGGGAAATATAAAGGAAGCTAAGATTGTATCCGCAATTAAATTGATTAAAGAAAATAGTCGTTATTTTAAGATTCTTGGAAATTATAGAAGCGAAATCATCAATATTGAATAATAGTTTTTTACAAGTCCAATTCAAGAAATGAGGGAAATTTATGTCAGAATTATATGGTTTACTTGGAGAGAAATTATCACATAGTGTTTCTCCACAAATACATTCAATGCTTTTTAATAAATTAAGCATGAAAGGTTATTATCATTTGTTCGAACTTAAAAGCGAAGATTTAAGGGCAGCAATGGAGGGGTTTAAGGTTATTAAACCAAGAGGTATTAATGTAACTATTCCTTATAAAATTCAAGTTATGCAGTTTCTTGATGAGGTTAGTAAAGAAGCAAAAGACATAGGAGCTGTGAACACTCTAAAGTTTGAAGGAAACAAAACTATTGGTTATAATACAGATTACTTTGGTATTGGAATGCTTTTTAATAAAAATGACATAAGAGTGGAAAATAAAAAAGCAACAATATTTGGTAATGGTGGAGTAGCAGTAACTATGGTGCAGTATCTATTAAATAGTGGTATTAGTGAACTTACTGTAGTCACAAGAAATGTTTCAAAACTAAAGAAAAATAGTAAATTTAATTCTTGTAAATTGATTTCTTATGACGAAATTGATGGTATCAAAGAGTCGGATATAGTAGTGAACTGTACACCAATTGGTATGTATCCTAACTTAAATAACTCGATTATTGAGAAAAAACATATTAGTAAATTTGAAAGCGCTGTGGATATGATCTACAACCCTAAAAAGACTCTATTTTTGAAGTATGCAGAAGAAGCAGGTTTAAAAGCAGTTAATGGTCTTTATATGCTAGTTGGTCAAGGCATTGCAGCTCAGGAAATTTGGAATGATATTAAAATTCCGAAAATCATAATTGATGAAATTTATGATGAATTAGAAAAGGGAGTAGAAAATTAGAAGATGAAAAATATAGTTTTAATTGGGATGCCTGGTTGTGGTAAAAGTGCAATAGGAGAAATGCTTTCAGAAAAAATAGAGATGACATTTATAGACATAGATAAATATATTGAAGCAAGTACTAATCTTACTATTACTGAGATATTTGAAAAGGGTGAGGCTAACTTTAGAGACTTAGAATCGATTGCCGTTATGGAACTATCTAAAAAAAATCCGGTAGTTATTTCAACTGGTGGTGGAGTGATTAAGAGATATGAAAACATTTTAAACCTTAAAAAAAATGGTATAATAATCTACATTAATCGTCCTATTGATAATATAGTAATAGATATAGAGGCAGAGGTTCGTCCATTACTTGCAAAGAATCCATCTAAACTTTATAAATTGTTTGAGGAGAGAGGGACTTTGTATGAAAAATATTGTGATTATGAGGTTATGAATACTGGTAGTATTGATGATATAGTAAATAACATTATAGAAATACATAAGAAAATTAATAAGCTAAATGTGTAACACAATATTATAAAGAAGAACATAGTTGACTAATAATTAACCGAATAAGTTAATAAAGAAATAGAGGCTGTCTCAAAATAGAAAGTAATTTCTATTTTGAGACAGCTATTTTTTCTAAATAAGAAAGTGGATTCGTGAGACTCCACTTTGCGTGTATAAGTTAAGTACCCCTTTGGAAGCTAAATTAATTAAATTAGACGCATTAAATAGTTGATATTGACTAATAATGATTATTGATTTATAATATATAATATATCTAAATATATGAGGGGCTCGTTAGCCCCTACATATTTATAAGAATGGAGGGCCCTTATGTTTGCTAAAATTGAGAAAATCTTTGAGATGGATATTAGACCAAAACTAGCAGATCACTATGGAAATATTCAACTTGTTAGCTTTGAGGATGGAATAGTTAAAGTTAAGCTTTTAGGGCAATGTAAGGGTTGTCTATCTGCAAAATATACTATTGAAGATATAGTTGAAGCTACACTTAAAGATAAGATGCCTGGCATTAAAAAGGTAGTACTGATAAATGAAATAAGTGAAGAGTTATTAAATCAAGCTAGAAACATTTTAAATAAAAGTAGCGGGGTAAGATAATGAAAATTGGAATTAAATATTGTGGAGGATGTAATCCAACGTATGACAGAACAGATGTAGTCTCAAGATTAAAGGAGCACCTTTGTGAAGGTGACAGTGTTGAATCAATAAAACCAGGGATCATCTATGATATTATTGTTATCTTAAACGGATGTAACAAGGCTTGTGGTAATAACAATAATCTGGAAGCTATATATGAAAAAGTGAGTATAACTAGTGAAAGTGATATCATTAAATTATTTAAATTAATAGACAAAATAAGAGCTTATTAAATAAAAATTATTCACCTAATAAGATATTAAATTGAACCAAGATAAAGACCCATCTGGAGCTACAGATGGGTCTTTTAATATTCTTAGATATTTCTATAATTCTGTTTTTTAGCTTAATTTATTGCAGTTTTTATATCTAATGCAAAATCATATACTCTTTTTAGTATTTCGTCTTGGGTACCACCCTTAGAAACTAACTTTATTATTGCACTTCCAACAATTATAGCTTCGCAATAGGGTGCATAAGCCTTTGCCATTTCAGCATTGGAAATTCCAAAACCTAGTCCCTTAGGCATATCAGTATAGCTTTTAATTAAATCCATATATTCTTTAATGTCTGTATTAAGTTTTTGCCTTGTGCCCGTTACTCCATTTACGGATACACAATACACAAAACCCTTTCCTTGATTAGTTATTGCTTTAATTCTATCATGCGATGTTGGAGCAACCATAGGTATTATACATATGTCGTATTTATCTGCAATTTCTATTACCTCAGCTCTCTCTTCGAGTGGAAGATCTGGAATTATCAATCCATCAACGCCTACTTCTTTGCATTTCTCGAAAAATTTCACATCACCATATTTAAATATTGAATTATAATAAAGTAAATATACTAGTGGAATCTGTGTTTTTTCTCTTATTTCGCAAACTTTATCCATAATAGAACTTATTTTAGTACCACTTGCTAGGGATCTTGTAGAGGACGCTTGTATTACAGGACCATCCGCCATAGGATCAGAATAGGGAATACCTATTTCTATTATATCAGCTCCAGCTTTTTCAAGAGTTAGAACTAATTCTAAGGTGGTATCTAAATCAGGATCTCCTCCGGTTATAAAAGGTATAAAGGCTTTTTCATTTCTAGATTTAAGATAATTAAATTTTTTAACTATTCTATTCATAGTTTTACCCCCATTAATTCTGCGATAGTACTTATATCCTTGTCGCCACGTCCTGAAAGATTAATAATGATTATTTTATCTTTCGTGAGTGTTGGTGCGAGTTTCATAGCATAGGCAACCGCATGAGCACTTTCTATAGCAGGGATTATTCCCTCAATCTTTGTTAGTTCCATAAATGCATTTACTGACTCCTCATCTGTAGCACAGACATATTGAGCTCTATTAATGTCATGCAGATAAGCGTGCTCAGGTCCTATTCCAGGGTAATCAAGACCTGCAGATATTGAATATACAGGCATTATTTGGCCATCATCGTCTTGAAGTACATATGTCTTCATACCATGAATGATACCGACATTTCCCTTAGTTATAGTTGCAGCATGCTGGTCTGTATTTAACCCTTTGCCTGCTGCCTCAACTCCAATAAGCTTTACGGATTTATCTTCAATGAAAGGGTAGAATATGCCCATAGCATTACTTCCACCACCAACACAAGCAATTATGTAATCGGGCAATCTATCTTCTTTATCTAATATCTGCCTTCTAGCTTCATCTCCAATAACCCTTTGAAAGTCCCTAACCATTGTAGGATATGGATGTAATCCTACGGTAGAGCCTATAACGTAAAAAGTATCTTCCACATTACTGACCCAATTTTTTAAGGCTTCATTGACAGCATCTTTTAAGGTACCAGTTCCTGTAGTAACTGCGGTAACCTTAGCACCTAACATCTTCATTTTAAAAACATTTAACGATTGTCTTTTTATATCTTCCTCACCCATAAATACTTCACATTCAAGCCCAAACATTGCAGCTACAGTAGCTGTTGCAACTCCATGTTGACCTGCTCCGGTTTCTGCGATTATTCTTTTCTTTCCCATTCTTATTGCAAGGAGTATTTGACCTATTGCGTTATTAATTTTATGAGCTCCGGTATGGTTTAAATCTTCTCTTTTTAAATATATTTTTGCTCCACCTAATTTTTTTGTAAGATGTTCTGCATAATAAAGTGGAGTTTCGCGACCGGCGTAGTCCTTAAGATAATACTTATACTTAGCTATAAACTCAGGGTCTACTTTGGCCTTTTCATATTCCTTTTCAAGTATTATAACTGCATTCATTACTGTTTCTGGTGCGTATTGACCTCCGAAATTTCCAAATCTACCTTTCATTATAATTCCCTCACTTTCTTAATAAACTCTTTAATTTTATTGTAATCTTTGAAACCATCTATTTCTACTCCGCTAGACACATCAACCCCGTAAGGCTTAAGTCTCTTAATTCCTTGCTGCACATTTTCACTGTTTAATCCACCGGCTAACATTATGTTTTGCCCATCAACTTTTTTTTGAGCTAAATTCCAATCAAAGCTTTCTCCTGAACCAGAAGTGGTATTATCCAAGAGGAATTTTGAGCATTTGTAACTAGTTAGTTTAGAAATACTGTCAACATTGCTAATTTTAAGCGCTTTCCAAATCTCGTATCCATTAAATTTATTTATATATTCTTGGTTTTCATGACCATGAAATTGGAGAATTTGAAGTTTTAACTTTTCGGCAATTTCTAGCACCACTTCTGGTCTTTCATCAACAAAAACTCCAACTTTTTGAATGCTTTCACGCAAATTTTTTATTAAATCGTAGGCATATTCCTTATCCACCTGCCGTTTGCTACTAGCAAAAACGAATCCAGCATAATCTGGTAGGAGTTCGTTAAGATACTCAATGTCTTTTAGCCTTCTAATTCCACAAATTTTAATTTTAGTCATGGCATGCCATAAGAAAGGAACGAACACTATCTGGATTTCTCATAAATGACTCACCGATAAGTACTGCACTCGCTCCAATTGATTTTAAATACTTAACATCATTAATAGAACTTATTCCACTTTCAGATACTACAATTTTGCCTGTAGGTATATATTTCATTAGTCTTTCTGTAGTATGAATATCAACATTAAAATTGTTTAAATCTCTATTGTTTATTCCAATTATGCTGCAGCCGCATTCTAATGAAAGTTCAATTTCAGCTCTATCATGTACCTCAACTAAGCAATGAAGACCTAAGGAGGTTGCAAGTTCATAATAAGATTTTAGCTTATCCTTAAGAACTGCTGCAATTAACAAAATAGCATCAGCCCCAAGGAAAAAAGATTGATATATCTGATATTTATCTATAATGAAGTCTTTTCTTAAAATAGGCATAGATGCATTTTCTTTAACTAATCGTATATTTTTATCATCTCCTAAGAAATACTTTTTCTCGGTTAGAACTGAAATAGCGTCTACACTATATTTTTCATAGTTTAAAGCAGTTTTAATAGGATTAAAATTTGGATCGATTAGTCCTTTTGATGGAGAAGCTTTTTTTACTTCAGCTATAATTGATAGGCCATTGTTCTTAAGTGATCTTTCAAAATCTCTTACTACCCTAGCTTCTACATTAATTAAACTTTCCAATGGTTTTTGAATCTTTTCCTTTTCAATTTGAAGTATCTTATTTTTAACTATTTCATCTAATATATTCATGATAATCTAAGCTCCTCTAATTGATGTAGTGCTTTGCCTGAATCAATTAATTCGTTGGCTATTAATACTCCATCTTTTATTGTTGCACATTTTTTTCCTATATATAAAGCTGCAGCTGTATTTATTACCACGATATCTCTTTGAGGTCCTTTTTCACCTTTTAAAATATTTAGTATGATACCTGCATTATCCTTAGCGCTGCCTCCGCATATATTTTTAAGTATTGTTCTTTTAATGCCGTAATCTTCTGGATATATTTTATAATCAGTTACAATGCCTTCTTTTAATTCGCTGACGTAGGTAAAACTCGTAGTGGTTATTTCATCTAATCCATCCTCGCCGTGAACAACAAGGGCTCTCTCTGATCCTAGCCTTCCTAAAACCTGCGCAACTGGATTGGTTAATTTTTTGCTAAAAATTCCAAGTGTCTGGCCCTTTACAAAAGCTGGATTCGTTAATGGTCCTAAGATATTAAAAATAGTTCTAGTTCCTATTTCGCGCCGGGGTGCTGCGGCATTTTTCATAGCTGAATGGTAGCTTTGAGCAAATAGAAAAGCCATTCCTTTTTCTTCAATTAAGCTTGCAGCAATACTCGGCTCTATATTTATATTAATCCCAAGCTCGGTTAGTACATCTGCACTTCCACTTTGACTAGAAACTGCTCGATTACCATGTTTAGCCACCTTTACGCCACCAGCTGATGCAATTATTGCAGAAGCTGTAGATATATTAAAAGTTTTCCCTCCGTCACCACCAGTGCCGCAGGTATCAATTGCATAATCACTAATTAAATTTATATGTCTTGCATTATCTCTCATAGCTTTTGCACAACCAGTTATTTCATCGATTGTCTCACCTTTCATTCTTAAACCGACAAGGAAACCTCCTATTTGAGCCTCAGTTACTTCACCCTTCATTATTCCATTCATAAAATCATAAGCTTCCTTTTCTGTTAAATCCTGATTTGTTATAATCTTACTAATCACCATCTTTAGCATTACAAATCACCTCCACAAAATTTTGTATTATCATTTTGCCTTCTTCAGTAAATATTGATTCAGGATGAAATTGAAGTCCATATGTCTGGAACTTTTTATGCTTTATTGCCATTATTATTCCGTCTTTTGTTTCGGCAGTAATCTCTAAATCTTTTGGTAGTGTGCATCTTTCAACAATTAAAGAATGATATCTCATTATTTTTAAATTGTCCTTTAAATTTTCAAATAAGCCTTTACCATTATGGTTAATGATAGAGGTCTTTCCGTGTTTAATTTCTGGGGCACTTATAACTTTGCCACCATACGCCTGACCTATAGCTTGATGCCCTAAACATATACCCATAATTGGAAGTTTACCTTCAAAAGCTCGTATAACTTCAATACTTAAGCCTGCACTTTCTGGTCTTCCTGGTCCAGGAGAAATAATAATGCCTTTTAAAGGTAGCTTTTTCAATTCTTCAATTGTGAATTCATCATTTCTTAAAACTTTTACGGATTTATACAATTCACCTACATATTGATATAGATTATAAGTAAAGGAATCGTAATTATCAATTATTAAAATCATTACAATACCTCCCTTAATGCCATAGTTTTATTTAAGGTTTCTGTGAATTCGTCTTCTGGCACTGAGTCATAAACTATTCCGGCACCACCTTGAACATAAGCAAAATCATCTTTGAATACTATTGTTCTTATAGCTATGCAAGTATCCATATCTCCACCATAAGAAAAATAACCAATGGCTCCTGAATATATACCACGCCGAGTATTCTCTAATTCATCAATAATTTCCATAGCCCTTATTTTCGGGGCGCCGGATACTGTTCCTACAGGTAAACAAGATTTAAGTGCATTAAAGCAGTTTAATCCACTAGCAAGTGTGCCTGATACTTTTGAACATATGTGCATTACATGAGAAAAAAATTCTACCTCCATAAATTTATCTAGTTTTACAGATCCAAATTCACTTATTTTTCCTATGTCATTTCTTCCTAGATCTACTAACATTAAATGTTCTGCAAGTTCTTTCTCATCATTTAATAATTCTTCTTTTAATTTTTGGTCATCTTTTGCGGTCTCACCTCTGGGTCTTGTACCGGCAATAGGATTAGTCATTACCTGATTTCCTTTAACTTTAACTAAACTCTCAGGGGAGGCTCCCGCTAATTCGAAACCTTCAAAATCTATATAAAACATATAAGGTGATGGATTGTTACGTCTGAGCCTTCGATATACTTCAAAAGGATTTATGCTATTTTTAATCTTAAGTCTTTGAGATAATACTACTTGAAAAATATCGCCAGAAGTTATATAATTTTTTCCTTTCTTAACCATTTCACAAAAATCGTCTTTTGTATAATTAGAGGTTACCTCTCCATTTTGTGATGTTTCAATAAATTTATGATTAGTGTGTTCTTCATTAATTATTGATTTCAACTTATTTAGTTTGTTTATTACAGTATTATAATCTTCATCTTCTTCTGGAAAGACATTATGAATTAACATTAATGTATTCTTAAAATGATCAAAACATATAAATTCTTTATAAAAAAGCAAACAAGTTTCTGGTAAATTTAATTCATCAGGGTTATTATCTGGTAGTTTTTCATATTGTCTTATTACATCATAACCAATATATCCAATTGCCCCTCCAATAAAAGGTAGCTCTAGGTCTAACCTATCATATTGATTAAGTAAGTGACCTTCTGCATAATCTAATACTTTACCTGTTTTCTCTTTAATTTCATTTCCTTCTGTTATAGTTATATTTTCGCCTCGACTACTTAATATCATATAAGGGTCGCTACCCATAAAGGAGTACCTTGATTCTTCTTTAGAAGATAGAGCACTTTCTAGTAAAAATTTATGTTTTCCCTTTAACTTGTAGTAAATATTTACTGGAGTAAGTTCATCACCATTAATTTTAATAAACACTGGAAAAATCACATTCAAAGATTTTTTGTAAGCAAATTCTTTTTCAGATAAATTAACCATTTTATTACCACCTCTTTATTTTTTTGTAAAACAAAAAACACTTCATCCGTATAATGGGACGAAGTGACCGCGGTGCCACCCATATTAATTATTTAGTTACAAAAAAATAAAAACACTTCATCCTACTAAAGGACGAAATGCAAAATTTCGTTATACCACCTAAATAAATATCTTTGTCAGGCACGGATTTCTCGATTGCCCTGTCCATGTAACGGTAGACGCTCCGGTTAATGCTACTACTAGTTCGCATCACATCTCACAGACCCATTCAATAACGGCTACAGTACCCAGCTTTCACTATTCCGGGTTCGCTTAAACTAAATTCCCTTATCTACTATTTCTGTTCATTGATATTGTTTAACATGATACATCTTTACTTAATGTTTGTCAATAATTATTTAATATATTATGCATAGATGTTCTTAATAAAGGATATTATAAATAAGATTCTATTTCTTAGTAAAGGTGATTAAATGGCGATGCAATTATGCATCGCGTTGCAAAACTGCGTAGTTATTTTTTTAACAATATAATCTTGGCGTGTAAACGTTTCAACAATGTGGAAGTAGAAACAACGGATAAAAACGTTGCATAATTGCAATTAACGTAAAATATGACGCTGTAATTGCCTCATTTACAGGTATTGAAGATTTGGCACAACTTTTGCTAAAATATAACTGAGGGAAGATAATTCCCAAGTCATGATATTAAAAAAGCTAATACTATTTTTAAACAAAAGAAAAAAATGAAAGGGGTAGTTATGCTAAACTGTGTTAAATACTTAACATCTTTGGCAATTATATAACATAATATTTTATTGGGTTGATTTGATTAACAAACATCTATCCTAATTTAATTAAGGAGGCATAAAAAAATGAAATTTGACTTAATCGCTTTTTTAACGAATCCATTTGTTCCTATGTTTTTAGCAACTGTAACTGGATTAATGCTAGGTAGGGTTAGATTTGGAAAATTCAGTCTTGGTCAATCAGGAGGTTTATTTACTGGAATAGTTATCGGATGGTTACTTTATGCAAAATATTGCGTTCCATTCATGATAGATCCTAGTGATGCTAAAAAAGGTTTAATTAAGGGGGCACCCAAATATGCAGTTGGTTATTTAAAGGATGGAGTAGTAAGTGATACACTTTTCACATTTACACTGATTCTTTTTATTGCGGCAGTTGGATTGCTTGCAGGAAAAGATATAGGTAAGGTTGTTAAGAAATATGGGGCTAAATTTGTTCTGCTTGGTGGATTGATAACAGGTACAGGCGCATTAGTGACATATATTGCTACACTTATATTTACGGGACAAAACAACTTCGCTGTAGCGGGAGTATATACAGGAGCTTTAACAAGTTCGCCAGCGCTTGCAGCAGCTTTAGAATCAACTGCTAAGTATGGCATAGAAGCACAAGCGCAAGTTGGTCTTGGTCATGCTATTGGGTATGCACCAGGCGTATTAGTGGTAATTATTGCTATGAACTTTTTTCCTCTTATATTTAAAATGGATTTAGAAAAGGAAAGGGAAAGATTTAAGTTAGAAATGAAGTCGCTTAGTGATAAGGAAGGTAATGAAAAAGACATAAAAGAAGTGCATATGGATATAATTTCATTTCTTATAGTATGTTTGCTTGGATACGGTCTTGGCACAATAAATATATATCTACCGTTTATAAAATGGTTTAGTTTGGGATCAACGGGTGGAGTACTTATAATGGCATTATGGCTTGGTCATATAGGTAAGATTGGACCGCTAACATTTAGAATGGAGACCAAAGTGCTTAATTCAATAAGAGATTTATCCCTTTCTCTGTTCCTAGCTATTGTAGGATTAAAATATGGATATGAAACTGTAGCTGCACTTGGTGGAAGTGGAGCAGAACTTGCAATAATTTCTTTTGGAGTTGGTTTATTTGCACTGTCGGTTGGTTTTTGTGTAGCAAGGTATGTATTCAAAATGAACTGGATTATTATTGCAGGAGCTATATGTGGTGGTATGACAAGTACCCCAGGTCTTGGAGCTGCAATTGATGCTACAGGGACTGATGAAGTTGCATCTGGTTATGGGGCAACCTATCCATTTGGTCTTTTATGTACTGTAATATTTGTAATCTTACTTCATATGGTTACGTAAATTGGATAGAAAGTCTAAGTAGTTACTAAGTTATTAATTAACAATTTTAAGAATTAATTTATTCTTACAAAGATAGAATGTATATGGTTATACAGAGTGGAATAATGCAGGATATGCATTATTCCATTTTTAATTCAAAAATATAAAATAAAAAATCTAATTAATTGTTTCTGAAAAACCAATTTGTGTATAATGGTTCTTTTGTTTCTTTATTTGCATAAAACAAGAAATCTTTAGCATCGTGGTATTGAGTGCCGAAAAAGAAGAGCTTATTTAAAAACAAAAACATGATGAAAGTTAACATTTAGTTGAATAAAGCTTAGTATAAAAATATGTAAATTGAAAGTATAGAATATTATGGAGATTATTCTTGTAAATTAAATTAAAACAAAGTAAGATAAAGATATAATAATAATCAAATAAGTAAGATAAATTATAATCTCTATAATATACTGATATTAATTGAAAGGAGAGAGTTTAATTTATGTTTATTCTTAAATGAATGGCTAGTAAATCATATAATAGAAAAGGACTTACTTATACCGATAAAGTAATATCTTGTTAAATATTAGATATTTACTCATTATAATCATAAAAAGTTTATATATTATGTATTCCGCACATTGACAAAACATAAAAAAAGGTGTAATTTAGAGTTATATTTAGCACTCAGTAGAATAGAGTGCTAACAAAATAAAAAAATAAAGAATTGGTATGAAAGGGGAAATTTAAATTGGAAAAAAAGCAGTTTAAAACAGAGTCTAAGAGAATTTTGGATATGATGGTAAATTCAATATATACCCACAGAGATATATTCTTAAGAGAACTTATTTCTAATGCTAGTGATGCTATTGATAAAATTTATTATAAGACATTGGCAGATGACACATTAAATTTTGAAAAAGATAATTATTATATTACAATAGCAAGCGATAAAGAAAATAGGACAGTAAAAATTTCTGATACAGGCATTGGAATGACAGAAGAGGAGCTTAGTGATAATCTTGGAGTTATAGCTAAAAGTGGATCTTTGGCATTTAAGAAAGAGAATGAAATAAAAGATGGATATGACATAATTGGGCAATTTGGAGTGGGATTTTATTCTGCATTTATGGTAGCTGATAAGATTACTGTTATAAGTAAAGTTTTTGGTAGCGATAAAGCGTATAAATGGGAATCAGATGGTGCTGAGGGTTATACTATAGAGCCTTGCGTAAAAGATTCTGTTGGTACAGAAATTACACTTAAAATAAAAGAGAATACAGAGGATAATAATTTTGATGAGTTTATTGATGAAAATGGACTAAAATCTATCATAAAGAAATATTCTGATTTTATTAGATACCCAATTAAAATGAATGTTAGCCAATCAAAGCTTAAAGAAGGTAGCAAAACAGAATATGAAGATTTTGTTGAGGAAAAAACCGTAAATAGCATGGTTCCTATATGGAGAAAAAACAAAAGCGAACTTAAAGATGAAGATTATAACAATTTCTACGCTGAAAAACACTATGGCTTTGATAAACCAGCAAGGCATATACATATCAGTGTTGATGGCTCTATAAGTTATAATGCGATTTTGTATATACCAGAAAAAACGCCTTATGACTTTTATACAAAAGAATATGAAAAAGGCTTAGAGTTATATTCAAGTGGTGTTTTAATTATGGAGAAATGTGCAGATTTATTACCTGATTATTTTAGTTTTGTAAAAGGAATAGTTGATTCAGAGGACTTGTCGCTTAATATATCTAGAGAAGTATTACAGCATGATAGACAACTTAAACTGATAGCTAAAAACATTAAAACGAAGATTAAAAATGAGTTAGATGGTTTACTTAAAAATGACAGAGTAAAGTATGAAGAATTTTACAAAGCATTCGGAAGACAATTAAAGTATGGTATTTACGCTGATTTTGGTAGTAATAAAGATGTTTTGCAAGACTTATTAATGTTTTATTCCTCAAAAGAGAAAAAAGTTGTTACTTTAGATGAATATGTTTCTAGAATGCCAGAAGATCAAAAATATATTTATTATGCTTCTGGAGAAACAAATGAAAGAATTGAAAAATTACCACAAATTGAAATGGTATCAGATAAAGGATATGAAATTTTATACTTCACAGATGAGGTAGACGAGTTTGCTATAAGAATGATAATGAAATATAAAGAAAAGGAATTTAAATCCGTATCAAGTGGTGATTTAGGTATAGACGTAGCAGAAAAAGAAAATCCATCTAGCGATGATGAAAAAGATAATAAAGAATTATTTGAACATATGAAAACTGTTTTGTCTGGTAAGGTTAAGGACGTTCGAGCTTCAAAACGACTTAAAAATTATCCAGTATGTCTATCTAATGATGGTGAACTTACCATAGAGATGGAGAAAACACTAAATTCTATGCCTAACAACGAAAATGTAAAGGCAGACAAAGTTTTAGAAATAAATATAAATAATGATATGTTTAAAGTACTTAAAGAATCTTTTGAAAAAGACAAAGAGAAGTTAAATTTATATACTAATATATTATATAATCAAGCATTACTTATTGAAGGATTACCAATTAATGATCCGGTAGAATTCACAAATAATGTATGCAAAGTTATGATATAATAATGAATTAAAAAATTTCAATATATTTATGAGCCATAAACGACATTAGTTCGTTTATAGCTCATTTTTAGTAATAAGGATTAGTTGTTAAATATCCTATAACTAAAAAGGGGGAATACTCATTATAAAACTCATTGCAACTGACATGGATGGAACCTTATTAAATGATAAGGGAATAATAAATGAAAAAATATTTAATTTAATACATGATTTTCATGATAAGGATATAAAATTCGCAGCAGCAAGTGGAAGATTTTACTCTCAACTGAGCAAAAATTTCCGGAAAGTAAATACGGATATGATATTTATTGCTCATAATGGGGCACTTGTTAAGTATAACAATGGCGGACGTACGCTTTATTCAAATAGTATTGCAAAGGATGAAATAGAGCATGTAATAAATTTAAATCCACAACTCGGAGAAGAATTATTTTTAGCCGGAGAAAATGAAGCATATATAGTGGAACCTTCAGAAAGTATGTTAAATGAATTCTCATTTGTTAATGTGCCTACAATTAGATTAGAATCTTTTAGTGAATTAAGAAGTCCAGTTTACAAAATCACCTATTATATAGCTGATGGCGTAACTGCAGCTATTGTAAACTATCTAGTTGAAAAACTAAATGATAAACTTGAATTTGTTGTATCTGGTGACAAGTGGATAGACATAATGAATAAGGGGATAAGTAAAGGAAACGCAATAAAAATACTTCAAGAAAAATTTCAAATAAATAAAAAAAACACAATGGTTTTCGGCGATTATTATAATGATTTGACTATGTTTAATGCAGCACATTATAGTTATGCAATGAAGAATGCTCCAGATGATGTAAAAAAACATGCTAACTTTATTGCAGAAAGCAATAATGAAGATGGAGTGTATAATGTGATAGCATCGCTTTAAAATAAAGATCGTGGGTAATTACAATAGTTTAAGTTAGTGATGTTTAATTAAATAATATTTAAAAGGGGAGATATATATGATTACTATAGTTGCAAAAAATTCAATAAAGCAGGGTAAAGTAGAAGAATTTAAAGCTTTGACAGAAAAACTTATTAATGAAAGTAGAAAAGAAAAAGGGAATATATCATATAATTTATATCAAGATGCTAACAATTCGAATGTATTAACATTTATAGAAGAATGGGAAAGCCTAGACATAATTAAGAGTCATAATAATTCGAAACATTTTACTTCTATTGTTCCCAAATTTGAAGATTTACAAGAAAGTCAGTCAGAGGTTAATTTATATAAAAAATTATAACAAGATTAGATAATAAACTTGTTGTAGTAAATATACGAGGAGGTTTTATAAATGAAAGTTGTAGCTTTTAACGGAAGTCCCAATAAAGAAGGAAATACTTATCATGCAATAAAAATGGTTATGAATGAACTTGAAAAAGAAGGAATAGAAACAGAAATTATTCATGTAGGTAACAAGTCAATTAGAGGATGTATTGCCTGTTATCAATGTGCAAAAAACAAAGATGAAAAATGTGTTCTTCCAGGTGATGAGGTTAACGAATGGATACAAAAAATGAAAGAAGCAGATGGAATAATCTTAGGGTCTCCTGTACATTATGCATCAATGGGAGGTACTATGAAATCATTTTTAGATAGAGCATTCTTTGTTGCTGGTAATAATGGTGGAATACTAAGACATAAGGTTGGTGCATCTGTTGTTGCTGTAAGACGAACTGGCGGAATGCCAACATTTAATCAACTAAACAATTATATCAATTATTCAGAAATGCTAGTTCCAACTTCAAATTATTGGAATGTTATTCATGGTACAAGCCCAGGAGAAGTCTTACAAGATAAAGAGGGTGTACAAATTATGAGGGTACTTGGGAAAAACATGGCATGGCTTATGAAATTAGTTGAAAATGGAAAAGCAAACGTTAAAGCACCAGAAATTGAAAAGAAAATACTTATGAACTTTATACACTAATATAGTATTTTATTAAATGAATAAGAACTATACAAGATATAGCAGAACAAATAAATTTCTTAATAACATAGAAATTTCAAATATCAAAAGTGTAGAATAAAAACTAGCTTTCTAGGATAATATAATCCTAGAAAGGGGGAGTTTTTAATGCCAAATAAAGCTACCAAAATGAATATACAGCATGATCTAAATAAGAAACATAATAAACCGGGAATTAAGGATGCTGAAGGCGAACCAGTTAATAATAAACCAATTAAGGAAGCGAAACATACATTTCGTTAAAAAGGAGCCCTCGGGCTCTTTTTTATGTTATAAAATTATTTGGTGTTTTTATTTCCTCTAAATCCATAATTAGTTGAAACTGTTCTTCCAATACTATTAATTTTACCCGTTATGCAGCTGCGACAATGAACAGGAGTATCTCCAGTACATATTTTACCTGGATATAGTGCATAGTATTTTCTATATTCACCTTCTGTAACATTAGGCATAACTACATTAGCACCACTTTGAAGAGCCATTAAGCGTCCATTTACATTTAGGGACTCCATTGCCGTGGTTGCAGGTATGTTAATGTCAGGTAGAATTAAACGTGTTATAGCCATAACCTTAAGGGACATAGTTAATTCCTTTCCCTTAAAGTTAGCAAGTGGTGTGTCCTCATTAGGAATAAAAGGTCCTATACCTAACATATCTGCATTTATTTCTTTGAAAAATAATATGTCATTTGCATATGATTCTATAGTCTGATTTGGAAGACCAACCATGACACCTGTACCAACTTCGTAACCTAATTTCTTTAGATTTTTCAAGCAATCTAGTCTGTTTTTGTGGCTCATACCTGGATCTAAATATTCATATAAAGTTTTATCTGTTGTTTCAATTCTAAGAAGATATCTATCGGCACCTGCATCTCTATAAGCTTTATACTCATCATAAGTTTTTTCACCTATACTTAAAGTTAGGGCTAAATCTAAAGCTTTTATACCTTTTATTATATTAATGAGTATATCTCTTGTATAATAATCATCTTCACCACCTTGGAGTACTATGGTTTTATAGCCAAAAGACTTAGCTTTAGTGGCAAAGTCTAAAATTTGTTCTATTGTTAATCTATATTTAACTAAATTTTTATTATCTCGCCTAAGTCCGCAGTAAAGACAATTATTTTTGCATATGTTAGTAAATTCTATAAGCCCTCTAAGTTGAACTTCATCACTTACATATTTTTTTCGTACTTCATCAGCTGCTTTAAATAGTTCTTGATTTATATCATTGCATTCTAAAAGAGCGATGATCTCTTGTTTACTTAATTTATGTTCTGTTTTTCCCCTATTTATTATTTCAAATAACTTAATCAATATTTGGAACCTCCTAGTATTTATCCTTTTAGTTATTTATAGTATAATTTAATTATAAATTATTTTGTCACTAACGTATAGTGTTAAGACTATCATAATATTATATAAAATATATGTAAATATAAAATGAAAAATATTTTAATATATTAGTAAACTTAGAGTCATACTAGTTAAATATTTATTGTAAACGTAAATTAGTATTTATGCAAAAATTAGCAGTTCATATTATTGACTTAGGTAAAGAATGATGCTAATATAAATAGAGGTTTAATTGTATGCGATTGAATTTAAGTAATAAAATTAAGGAGAGATTATTTATGAATAAAGTTGAAATATATACAAGTAATTCATGTGGATTCTGTCATTTGGCTAAGGAATTTTTTGAAGAAAACAACATTGAATATATAGAGCACAATATATCAGAAAACTTGGAAGCAAAAAGAGCACTTATAAAAAAGGGATATAGATCAGTACCAGTGATAGATATTAATGGAGAAGAAATGGTTGGGTTCGATAAGGAAAAAGTAGTTTCTATATTAGGTTTATAAATTAGCTAATTCACACAAAGAGAAAAAGGAAGCTAATAGTAGCTTCTTTTTTCTCTTTGTGTGAATTATAGAAAGTTATATTAGTTTTACATTGTGGTAGCCATTTTCTCATATGAGGTTAGAATACACAGGCATTATTAATTGGCGTTAAACAACTGAAATAAAATAAAAGTATTGACATGTATAATGTTAACTGATAGAATAGTAAAAGTAGTCACTAGGTGACAAATATTTAATTTATTTGGTCTTTGAAAATTAAACAGAGAAATAGGTAAAGAAACAAAATAATATTTTGTTTTAACCAGTTAATTACTTTAGTAAAAGTAATATTTTAGTCGTAAGACTAAAAAGTATGTAATGAGCTTGCTAACCAACTTAACAGTTGGCGCAGATTATTCATTTCAAATATAAAAAGTGTAAACTTTTAAATTGAGAGTTTGATCCTGGCTCAGGACGAACGCTGGCGGCGTGCCTAACACATGCAAGTCGAGCGATGAAACCCTTCGGGGTGGATTAGC
>NZ_JAIZZK010000024.1 GCF_020443705.1 Clostridium algoriphilum | reverse complement strand
TAAGTTAGTAAGACTCCTGGAAGACCACCAGGTTGATAGGTTAGAGGTGTAAGCATGGTAACATGTTCAGCTGACTAATACTAATAAGTCGAGGGCTTGACCAAATTATAAAGATAATGCGATAAATTAATTTCACTGTGCAATTTTGAGAGAATATTTATATTCTCTATCTGGTGATTATGGCCTGAAGGTAACACCCGTTCCCATACCGAACACGAAGGTTAAGCTTCAATGCGCCGATGGTACTGCAGGGGTAACCTTGTGGAAGAGTAGGTCGTCGCCAGATTATAAAAAAACACTAAGTATAACTTAGTGTTTTTTTTGCGTTAATATAAAAAGAAAGTTAAGACATCTATATTTTATAGATGCCTTAACCACAGATAATCATATATAATTAAGATTTCTTTAATTAGTAGTCTTAATTTGTTAGAAATTAAGGGATTAATTTTTGAAGTTTATATGGTAAATACTTACTTGTTGTTTTATACTTTAATTAAAGCTATTAGAAGAAACAAAGAAAAAATAGTAAAACAATAAAAGTTGTTTTGCAACTTCTATAGCTGCATATAAGTAGTACTTTTAATACGTATATAAGCAAATTAATAATGAAAAGGAGTAACTTTTTTATGAATATTAATGCTAATGTAAGGTCACTGGTTAATGATTTTTCAAAACTAAAAGAAGTCGACGGCATATTATTAAGTGGATCACACGCAACAAAAACTAATGATAAAGATTCAGATTATGATATATACATTTATAACTCTAAGGAAATCCCCTTAGAAACGAGAAAGATAATTACTGATAAATATTGTAGCTACATGGAACTAAATAATACCTTTTGGGAGACAGAAGATGATGGATTTCTAAAAGAAGGTAATATACCTGTGGAAATTATATATAGAGACTTAGCTTGGATTGACGGTTTATTAAATAGAATCTTAGTAAAATGTGAAGCAGATATAGGATATACTACTTGCTTTTGGGCTAACTTCATAAATTCAATTATACTTTACGATAAAAATGGTGATTTAGATAAACTACAAAAGAAGTACAAGATAGGCTACCCTTATGAATTAAAGCAAAACATAATAAAAAAGAATTATCCATTACTAAAGCTTCAAATGCCTTCATATTATTATCAAATAGAGAAGGCTTTAAATAGAGATGATTTTATCAGTGTAAATCACAGAGTAGCAGCCTTGTTTGCAAGTTATTTTGATATTATATTTGCTGTAAATGAAATGTTGCATCCAGGTGAGAAAAAAATTCTTAAAATCATAAAGGATAATAATTTAAAAGTGCAAACAGATATGGAAATAAACGTTAATAATATTTTAAAGTATACAGCATCAAATAATGTAGCGATATTATTAGAAATAGATTTATTGATAGGTAAATTAGATATACTACTAAAAAATGAAGGGCTAGCATATGGTGGCTAGTTAAAATATTTTCAAAAAATATTGATTTTGAAAAAAGAGTAGTTAGAATAATTATATTCTCATTAGCTAAAACTAATGGCGAAAACCTACCAGTAGAAATATATATTTATAATGATACAAGTTGCTTGGAAAACAAACTAATAATTGGCTTCTCGAATTCTGTTTAATGTTTTAAACAGGAAAATGCATAAAGGAGGAAGGAAATAACATGGAAAGAGGGAATTCAAAATTAGGCTACTTTATATCATCATTTATAGGTATATTAGTAGGCGCCGGATTGCTTTTTGCAATAGTTCAATATAGTCCATTTGTAAAAGGTACTGTAACGGAGAAAAATTTAAATCCCAAAACCTCAGTAATACAACAACCTGTTATTCGAAAAACTGGTACTTCAACTATAAGCATAGTTGCTAAAAATTTAATGCCAGCAGTAGTAGGTGTCACTTCTACTATCAATTCAACCGCAACTTCAAAAGGTGGATCAGTGGTTGGTTCTGGAATAATAGTAGATAAAAAAGCCTATATACTTACTAATAATCATGTAGCAAATAAACAAGCAAATGATATCACAGTTTCTTTATTTGATGGAAGAGATTTAAAAGGAAAGGTTGTATGGTCTGATGAGGGCTTAGACTTAGCAGTTCTAAAAATTAGTGGAGATAACTTGACGGTGGCACCACTTGGTGATTCTAAGATACTTACGGTTGGTGATACAGCAATTGCGATAGGAAACCCACTTGGGCTTACCTTTCAAAGAACAGTTACCTCTGGAATTATAAGCGCAATCAATAGAACTATTGGTGAACCAGGTGGACTCTTTATGGAGGATTTACTTCAGACTGATGCTTCAATTAATCCTGGGAATAGTGGTGGGCCATTAATTAATATTAACAGTGAAGTTATTGGAATTAATACTGTAAAAGTGACAAGTGCTGAAGGCATGGGCTTTGCTATACCAATAAATATAGTAAAACCTATATTAAAGAGCATTAAGGAAAAAGGAAATTTCGTAACCCCTATAATAGGTATTCAAGGAATAGATAAACAAATGGCAGGTTTTGTTTCTGATATTAAAGTACAAAAGGGGATATATGTTTATGAAGTTAAAAGTGGAAGCCCTGCTGAACTTCAAGGTATAAAGAAAGGTGATATAATTTTATCAGTTAATGGAACTTCAGTAAATACTATGGTAGAATTCAGGTCAAATCTTTATAGTATTGGAGTCGGTAATTCAGTAACACTAAAAATTAAAGGTAGTAATAATAAGGAGAAAAATATTAATATAAAACTTGTGGGTGCAGCAGATTAATAAATATACTTTACTCATTATATAAAATTTAATAAAGACCAGCAAATGCTGATCTTTATTAAATTTAATTTCTAATGATATTTTAGATGCAAAAGTAAAAACTATAGATGAGGTGATTTAATTGGTTGATTTAGCACTTCTAGGATGTGGAGGGGGAATGCCAATTCCTGAAAGATATCTATCTTCACTTCTCATAAGTTATAAAGGAAGAAAGATACTACTTGACTGCGGAGAAGGAACTCAGGTATCTATGAAAATACTTGGTTGGGGATTTAAATCCATAGACGTAATTTGTATAACTCATGGACATGCGGATCACATTGTGGGACTCCCAGGAATTCTTTTAACAATTGGTAATAGTGGCAGAACTGATCCCATTACTATAATTGGGCCCATTGGTATTACAGAGATTGTGAAAGGGCTAAGGGTTGCAGCACCTTACCTTCCTTATGAACTTAATATCTTAGAAAATCCACAAGAACCTGTTGAAATACAAGCTTTAATAAATTCTGATAATCCTTCTATAGGAGGATTTAATGATTTAATAATTTCAACACTGGAACTTGAGCACTCAACTAATTGTTTGGGTTATAGTTTCTATTTTAGCAGGAAACCAAAATTTGAAGTAGAAAGTGCAACTAAAAATAAAATACCGAAAAAGTTTTGGAATAGACTTCAAAAAAATGAAATTATAATTGAACATGGTAATACATATTTGCCAAGTATGGTGCTTGGCAAAGAACGAATAGGAATAAAAATTAGTTTTATAACAGATACAAGAGTAGTTGGGAAAATAACAACTTTTATTAAGGAAAGTGACTTGTTTATTTGTGAGGGAACTTATGGTAATGAAGATGATATTGAAAAAGCTATAAGGAACAAACATATGACCTTTAGTGAGGCAGCAGAACTTGCTTTAAGTGGAGAAGTACAAGAACTCTTATTAACACATTTTAGTCCTTCAATGCTTAACCCTGAAGAGTATAAGGATAGAGCAGAGGGTATTTTTAAAAATACTACTATTGGATTTGATAGATTAGTAAAAACTATATCATTTAAAGATTAGAAAAATAGTATTTTATCTAATCATTTTATGTATATTATCTTTTTAATATTTTGTCGTATAATAAATATCTTAGTAGATATAATAATAACGGGTAGTTTATTAAATAAAAAAACAAAAGGGGATATGAAATTATGGAAAACAAACCAGATGACAGAAGAGATAATGTAGATAAAATTCAAAACAATATCACTAATACTATTGAGAATTATAATCTTGCTGAAGAAGCTATTGAAAAAACAGATGACGAAAAAGATAAAAGAGCAATAGAAGAAAAGAATCAGAGAAGACTAGATTCTATAGATGGTATGAGATCAGAAGTTAAAGATGAGGCAAGTGATAAAAAAAACAGATATAAATAGAGTGAAAATGCAATATGTTTATAATATTCATATACTTATTGCACTTATTAAGGATTAAAGCAGTTACTAACAAACCAAGAGATGATCTCTGTGCTATGTTGTACAGGGTCATTTTTAAAATCCTAACCATGTATTCATCTGTATAATAAATATATGGTACGCCTTGGTAGCAAAATTGAAAGGCTATTGCCGGCGTACTCAGTTAAAAAACTCTTAGTATTATGGCTATCAATTAGATTCCAAAGCTACTTTGTGATACTGTTCATGTAAGAAGTTCTATTAAAGGATAGCACGTCGCTAAATTGTTTTATAGTATATCAATTTCTAATAAATCATTGCCATTTAAGTAATAGTCCTTTTCATACACTAATAAATTCACTGGTATTTCATTTTCATTTTGTATTTGAAGGATGGTTTTAGTAAATTTAATGTTTAGAAGTGCACCTCTAAACATTATTTTAAAAGAATATGAGCACCAATGATCTGGGATGAAGGGGTTTAAAATTAGCTTATTATTGATAATTCGTAGCCCACCGAAGCCATGTACTACTGCCATCCAAGTTCCAGCCATGCTAGTTATATGACAGCCATCTTTTGTATCATTGTTATAATTATCAAGGTCAAGTCTAGATGCCATTAAATACATATCATAAGCTTTATCATGATTTCCAATTTTCGCAGCTAATATAGTATGAATGCAAGGGGACAAGGAAGACTCATGCACCGTTCTAGCTTCATAGAAATCAAAATTTCTTTTAATTGTAGCAACATCATATTCCTGTTCAAATAAATAAATACCTTGAAGTACATCAGCTTGTTTTATAAAGCAGGAACGCAGTATTCTATCCCACGACCAGTTTTGATTTATTGGTATATTTTTTTTATTAAGGTCTTTGACTAATATCTGCTCTTTATCCATGAAGCCATCTTGTTGAAGGAAAATTCCAAGTGCTTTATCACAGGGATAGTACATATTTTTAATAATGTTTTTCCAATTAATTATCTCATCATCTTTAAAATTAAGTTTTACTACAAGTTCATCTAATCTTTTATGATCAGTTTCACTTAGATAATTTATAACCTTAAGTGTATACTCTAAAGTCCAGCAGGCAATTTTATTAGTATACCAGTTATTATTAACATTGTTTTCATATTCATTAGGTCCAGTGACACCTAGAATCATATATTTATTTTTACTTCTTGAAAAAGTAATTCTTTGAGCCCAAAATCTTGATATGGCTATAAGTACCTCAAAACTAAATTCACCAAGGCAAGACTTATCTCCAGTATAATTTACGTAATTATATATAGCGTAAGCAATGGCACCATTTCTATGAATTTCCTCAAAGGTTATTTCCCACTCATTATGGCATTCCTCACCGTTCATTGTTACCATAGGGTATAGTGCTGCTCCATTTTCAAAACCTAACTTTTCAGCATTTTCTATGGCTTTGTCTAATTGGTTGTATCTATACAATAAAAGATTTCTAGAAACTCTTTCCTTCGAAGTACTTAAATAGAAGGGAATGCAGTAAGCTTCAGTATCCCAGTATGTGCTCCCACCATATTTTTCACCAGTGAAACCTTTTGGTCCTATGTTTAATCTATAATCTTCTCCCGTATAGGTTTGATTTAATTGGAATATATTAAATCGAATTCCTTGCTGAGCAGAAACATCACCTTCAATAACAATATCGCTTTCTGTCCATTTTTCACTCCAAGCCTGAGATTGTTCTTTTAAGAGCATTTCAAATCCATCTTTTTTCGCATTGCTCGCAAGTTCCCTAGTTATTTTAATTAATTTTGGTATTTCATAATATCTTGATGAGGTATTTGCAACATATTTATAAATTACAAGTTCATCATTTTTATCGCAATGGACTGAAACTGTATTTGCAACATATTTTTCACTTTGGTTAAGTGTTACAATTGGTTTAATTATTTCGCCATTTTTAGTTATTTCATAGGTCATGTTTGTGCAGACGTGGAAATCTAATTTCTTAGTCTTTAACATCACATATGCTTCATACGGTATAACATCTTTTGAAATCTCATCCCAAAACTTCTCATCATAGTTGGAATCAGAATTCATAACGTTCCCATCAAGGTAAGGTGAAATTTCTAATTTACCGTTGAAATTTAATGGCTTAATTGAATACTTTATTGCACCTAGTTCACTCTTAGACATGCTAATAAACCTTTTAGTTTTTACTTCAACTTCATTTCCATTTATAAGTACAGCCACAAAGCTTCTTTGCAGATAACCTTCTTTCATATTCAAAACTCTTTCAAATCGTCTCACAAAACACTTAGCAAGATCTAAAGGAGAATCATTAATTTTAATGCTTATACCAATCCAATTTGTTGAGTTTAAAACTTTAGCAAAATATTCTGGATATCCGTTTTTCCACCAACCAACTCTTGTTTTATCAGGATAGTAAACCCCTGCTATATAACTTCCATTAAGAGAGTTACCACTGTAGTCTTCTTCAAAATTTGCTCTTTGTCCCATACATCCATTACCTAAACTAAAAATACTCTCAGATATTTCATTGTTGTCAACATTAAAGCCCTCTTCAATAATATTCCACTCATCTAATTTATAATAGTGTTTCATTTAAATCCTCCTTGTTAGCCTCCTAGTTTCTCTCTTTATAGCTCCAATTTATCAAAAATTATATTAGAAAATCCTGAAAGTACTAAATTAGCTTTTTTTAGTATATCTTTAGAACCTATTCCGATGGAGAGCATTCCAGCATTAATGGCAGCATCGATTCCAGCTTGTGCATCTTCAAAGACAATACATTGACAAGGCAATACTTTAAGTGCCTGCGCACCTTTTAAGAAAACTTCAGGATCAGGTTTTGCTCTAGAAACTTTTGTACCATCAATTATCGCGTCAAAATAATGCGTTAAATTCAATTTATTAAGAATAAGCATAGAATTCTTACTTGCAGAACCTAAGGCAATTTTCAAATTACTTTCCTTGACGCTTTCTATAAAATCAATAACTCCAGGTAAAATATCAGTGGGAGTTAATTTAGAGATATACTCCACATACCAAGTATTCTTTTTTTCTGCTAGTTCAATTTTAGTGTCATCATCTAATGTAATATTACCTATCTCTAATATGATTTCCAATGAGTTCATTCTGCTTACACCTTTAAGTCTCTCATTTTCTTCTATAGTAAATTCAATGTTCAATTCTTGTGCTAGTCTCTTCCATGCTAAATAATGATATTTAGAAGTAGCAACTAATACGCCATCTAAATCAAATATAATTGCTTTAATGTTATACATATAGCTCTCCTTTAATTTTACTTTAATGCCTATATTAATATAATAATATAAAATTATGCATTTGTGAATGCGTTTGCACAAAATAGTTTCATTTATTTTTATACATGTGAGTGTCGTTGTAATATATATAAACTAACATAATGTTAAGTTTCGTTAGAGAGTTACGCTAGTTGCATGAGCAACCTTGATTAATATTATATTTAATAATATAATAAGCATAGAATATTTTTACAAATTGGGGAGTGAAGTTTTCATGTCAGTAACTATAAAAGATGTAGCAAAGTTAGCAAACGTATCACCCTCCACAGTTTCAAGAGTACTTGCAGATAATCCTAGAATTAGTGATGCAACAAAACAAAGGGTCTACAAAACAATGAAGGAAATGGACTATCATCCTAATGCAATAGCTAGGAGCCTAGTCAGTAAAACAACAAAGACTATAGGACTTATTTTACCTAACACTGATGAAGATTTGTTTGTTAATCCTTTTTTTATTCAAATTATGAGAGGCATAAGTCATTATGCTCAAAAAAAAGGATATTATATCATGTATACTTACAGTAATAACGAAGATCAAGAAGTAGAGCATATAGCAAGTTTAATGAACAGCAGAAGAGTTGATGGAATTATTTTGCCAGTAGTAAGGAAGAATGACAAATGTATTGCTTATTTGAAAGAAGCAGATTATCCCTTTGTAGTAATAGGTAAACCAGAAAATACGGTCGGGGTTTTATGGGTTGATAATGATAACTTTCATGCCATGTACAGCGTTGTTAATTATCTTATACAAAAGGGTGAGAGAAAAATTGCATTTATAGGAGGTCCACCTACGCTTAATGTAACTATAAATAGATTAGAAGGTTACACGAGAGCTATGGAGAACATTGGTGAAAAAATAGATGAAAATATGATACAAGTAGCAGAGTTTACAGAAAAAAGTGGCTATGATGCTATGAAAAAAATCTTAAGTAAAGGGAGCCCTACAGCGGTTGTTACCACTGATGATTTAATTGCTTTTGGCGCATCAAAAGCTTTAAGTGAAATGTCAGATCAGCATATTTCAATTATCGGGTTTAATAACACACCACTTGCTGCTTACAGAAATCCAACACTATCTTCAGTAGATATCAATTCTGAGGAATTAGGTTATTTTGCAGTTAAGTTATTAATAAATAAATTGGAAAACGAGAAGGAATATATAAACAATTACATTATCGACACAAAATTAGTTGAAAGAGAATCAACCGAATAACTATAGGTGTCTAAGGCTTTTGGATATATTTACATAATATGAAGAAAATAAACCTTGCTATTTCAAGTGAAATTGTAATAAAATGGGTTTATTATTTTTTATCATTTTATGCACTCGTTTGCACAATCCAATAGAGGACAATAATAAAAATATGGAGGTTGTTTATGGCTAAAAATACAAATGTGTCTTTGAGAAACAAAGTAATGTACTCTATATATGTGAGAAATCATGGAATTAATGGAACTTTTAAAGATGTTGAAGAGGATTTAGAAAGAATAAAGTACTTAGGGACAGATATTATATGGCTTCTGCCAATTCATCCTATTGGAACAAAAAATAAAAAAGGTACACTTGGATGCCCTTACGCAATAAAAAACTATAGGGAAGTGAACCCTGATTATGGCAATTTAGGGGATTTTAAGAGGTTGCTTAATAAGATACACTCCCTAGGAATGTTATGCATAATAGATGTAGTTTACAATCATACTTCACCAGATTCATTTCTTACAGAAAATCATAAACCGTTTTTTTACAAAAATATAGATGGTAGACTTGGTAACAAGGCTTCCGATTGGTCAGACGTAGTGGACCTTGATTATACTAATAAAGAATTATGGAATTATCAAATTGAAACCTTAAAATATTGGATAAGCCTCGGGGTAGATGGTTTTAGATGTGATGTGGCTCCACTGGTACCACTAGAATTTTGGCTAAGCGCAAGAGATGAAGTAACAAAAGTCAATGGAAATACCTTATGGCTGTCTGAGAGCGTAGATCCAAGTTTCATCCTCAGCATGAGAAAAAATGGTTTTACATGCTTATCTGACAGTGAGATATATCAGGCTTTTGACATTGCTTATGATTATGATGTTAATATGGAATATTTAGGCTATTTTAATGGGCAAAATTCATTAAAGCATTATATAGATAGAGTATCAATCCAAGAGTCAATATATCCAGATAACTATGTTAAGCTAAGGTTTTTAGAAAATCATGATCAGATTAGAGCTAAGAATCTTATTCATGATGAAGATGCTTTAAAAATTTGGACAGGTTTTTTATATTTTCAAAAGGGTTGTACACTTTTATATGCAGGGCAGGAGGCACAAGCGGTTAGCACGCCAAGTCTTTTTGATATAGATAAAATAAACTGGAATGGAGTAAAAGAAGACTTTGTAGAGTTATTAAAAACTCTTGGATCTATAAAGAAGAAAGAAATTATGGCTAAGGGTTTTTATGAAATTCATACTGCTGAGGATAAAGATGTTATTGTAGCATCCTATTCAATGAAAAATGAAAAGATTATTGGAATATTTAATGTGGGCAAGCAGCAAGGAAATATTAGTATAAATGTTGCTGAAGGCGAATATATTAATATTGTAGATGGTACAGTGGTTACCGTTATACAAGGTAAATTAATGCTTGAAAATAAGGTTGTAATTTTTGTAATTCAGTTTGACATATAAGGGAATTAATAGTAAAATCAATTTGGGCAAACGGTTGCATGGTTACTACAAACGTTTTCATGATTAACTATAAACAAACTATTAGTTAAAAAGAAAAGCTTGAAACAAGTTTCTGAATTCTTTTTCACAAATTTAAGGGGGGCAAAGAAATGAAAAAAATTAAAACAATTATGGCTATTGCAATGGTATCAACAATGGTCGTAGGCACATTATCGGGGTGTGGTAGTAAAACATCTGATAAAGCTTCTACTGCAGTAGATTCAACTAAGCCGGTAAGTATAGCTTTCTGGGAACAAGATGATGCATCTGCACAAAAAATACTGGATAAACTAATTATTGACTTTCATACTGCTAACCCTAACATAACAGTTAAAAGAACACATTATGAAACTGAAGATTTAAGGAAAAATTTTACAACCGCTTCATTAGGTACAACAGGTCCTGATATTGTATTATCACCAAATGATAACCTTGGAGTATTTGTTCCAGGTAGTTTAGTACAACCTGTTGATACTATTGTTGGAGCAGATTTCATGAAAACATTGGATCAGAAGTCATTAGAAGCTGGTAAGTTTACAGGAAAACAATATATGCTTCCAGATAGAAATGGTAATGAAGTTTTAGTTTCGTACAATAAGAAGTTAGTGACAACTCCTCCTAAAACTTTTGAGGAATTAGAAGCAATGGGACTACAACTTAAAAAAGATGGTAAGGTTGAATATGGTTTAGTATTTAATGAAGTTGAACCATTTTTCGCAGTTGGGTTCTTAGGAGCTTTTGGTGGTAAAGTATTTGATGATGTTAATTCCGCTTCACCTAAACCAACACTAAATACACCAGCGGTTACGCAGTGGATGACTTTCATGAAAAAAATACACACTGAAGGTTTAATTCCTAAGGAATCCGATGCAACAATAGCTGATAATTTATTCAAAGGTGGAAAAGCTGCATTTATAATTAATGGACCATGGGGTTTTGCAGATTATACTAAAGCCGGTATTGATTTTGGTATAATGTCAATACCTACAATAAACGGTAAATCTCCAGCACCTTACTCAGCGGTTAAAGGATATACAGTATCTGCAGGAGTAAAGGATGTAAATAAAGTAGCTGCGGTTAAGAAGTTCCTTATGTTTGTAAACTCAAAAGATGCACAGTTAAAGATGGTTGTAGCACATCAACAAATTCCAACTAATAATGAGGCTATTAAAGATGCTAAGATTACAGGTAATCCATTAATAGTAGGACAAAAGGATCAATTATCTAAAGCGATACCAATGCCAGTTATTACACAAATGAGAGCTATTTGGGATGCTGTTAAACCGGTTCAACAAGATGTATTATCAGGAAAGACAAAGCCCGAGGATGCAGGAGCAATTATGCAGAAGAAAGCTGAGGATGGAATAAAAGCTTTGGGGTTATAGAATACATTTATAAAAGGGGAGAAATCCTCTTTTATTTTAAGAAAGGAGAGTTCACATGAAGGTGATCGTTAAAAGAAAAAAGAGGAAACGAGTAAGTAGTAATTTAGGAATAGGACGAGGAAAGTTGACACCCTTCCTTTTTTTAGCACCTGCTACTATAGTCTTAATACTTGTTGTAGCTTATCCACTTATATATGAAATAATAATTTCATTTAAAAATGTAACTTTATTAAATTTAAAAAGTCAGATTTATCCTTGGATTGGCCTAGATAATTACAAGAATATACTATCTGATAGTTTATTTTATTCCACTTTAATAAGAACAGTTATATGGACTGCCATTAATATATTTTTCCATGTTTCAGTAGGATTATTTCTTGCAATAATTTTAAATAGAAAATTGCCAGGTAAAGCATTTATAAGAGTTTTGCTGATTTTACCTTGGGCGGTGCCACAGTATATTGCTGCGATGACTTGGAAAGGTATGTTTAATGTAGAATACGGTTCTGTTAATATTATTTTAACACATATTTTTGGTAATGCGGCAGCCATTCCATGGTTATCTATACCGAGCTGGACTTTTGTGGCTTGTATTATAACTAACATATGGCTTGGTATTCCTTTTATGATGATGATATCACTTGGTGGCCTTTCAAGTATTCCAGAAGAGTTATATGAAGCTGCAGAATTGGATGGGGCTTCGAATTTTCAAAAATTTAAAGGTATAACTTTACCACTTTTAAAACCAATACTTACTCCTGCTATAATACTCGGAACAGTGTGGACATTTAATATGGTTAATGTAATATATATAATTACAAGTGGTTCAGCTTCAGATGAATCTCAAATTCTTATAACTATGGTATTTAAGAGAGCGTTCCAATATTTCAGGTATGGTCAATCAGCAGCACTTTCGGTAATTATATTCTTAATTTTGCTAGCATTTAGTACCGTCTTTATTAGAGCTCAAAAATCAGATGATTAGAGGTGAAATGCATGAAAAATAAAAAATTTAATAAAACGGATTCTCTTGGTAAAATAATATTGATATATGCAATTTTAGTAGTTGCATGCATATGCTCATTATATCCAATATTAAATATATTAACAATATCTTTAAGACCATCAAATGCCTTGTTCACTAAATCTCTAAATATAATTCCACAAAATGCAACATTTGATAATTTTAAACAAGCATTTATACAATATGATATGTTACATTGGCTTTTGCATAGTTTAATTGTATCAAGTTGCGCCTGTATTTTTAGCGTAATGCTTTCTGTTACAGCTGCATATACATTTTCTAGGTTTGAATTTAGAGGTAAAAATATGGGACTATCTTTAATTTTAGTTACTCAGATGTTTCCATTAGCCATGACTTTGTTGCCTTTATATTTAATGATAATTAATTTGAATATGACAAATAGTTATATTGCGTTGGCAGTAATCTATGTATCTACATCAATTCCTTTTAATATTTGGATGATGAAAGGATTTTATGATACCATTCCTAAGTCACTTGAGGAGAGTGCTTATGTAGATGGAGCTTCAGTATTTAGGTCTTTTTACCAGATAATATTACCACTTGCAAGACCAGCAGTTGCATTAACAGCATTATTTTCCTTCATGGGAGCTTGGTCTGAATATATAGTTGCAAGTGTAATCATAAATGATGCGGTGAAACTAACTTTACCTGTTGGACTAGTAAGTATGCAAGGACAATTTAATACTGCATGGGGTATATATTCTGCAGGGGCTTTAATTACAGCGCTTCCTGTAATGATATTATTTATTTGCTTATCTAAATACCTTGTTGGTGGGCTTACAGTAGGTAGTGTTAAGGGTTAGTGTATAAAATTATAAAAGTAGTAGCACCGCAATTGATAATTAATACATCTAAATATATGAGCTAAAAGTGTGGCATTAGTTTAATGCTACAACCTTTAGCTTATTTTAACCTGCTTTTCTAGGTTGGAACAGAATTGTAATAACATGAACAATATGCTATAATTTTTTTACTCAAAGGCGTTGGTTGTAATTATAGCAAATGTCTAGTAAAAATAGTTTGCAAATAATGATTATGAAAGGGGAATTATAATGAATCTTAAAATTAGACAAGCATGCATTGAAGATTTAGATGCAGTAACAAAAGTAGAAGCAAGCTGTTTTCCAGAGGCAGAAGCAGCTACGAGGTTATCTTTAGAGCAACGGATTAAGACGTTTTCAGAAAGTTTTTTTGTAGCTGAAACAGAGGGTGAAATCATTGGGTTTATCAATGGATGTGCTATTAATGGAACTGTTATCTATGATAAACTCTATGAAAATTCTACACTACATATTCCAAATGGAAATTACCAGACTATTTTTGGACTCGATGTGATTTCAGAGTATCGTAATCAGGGAATTGCAGCACAGTTAATGAATTATATGATAGAGAAATCAAGGGTAACAGGTCGCAAAGGTGTTATTTTAACTTGTAAAGAGAAACTTATTCATTATTATACAAAGTTTGGATACATAAATATGGGTATATCTGAATCAGTACATGGTGGCGCTAAATGGTATGATATGATTTTAGCGATAGATTAAAGAAGCTGATAAGATTTTATTAATCTTATCAGCTTCTTTATTTTTACATATTTACTGTCACATTTGTATCCTCTGAATTAAAAGTATTTAGATCAAGTTCTTTTTCTGAATTTGCAACGAGGCATGTACCAACAGCATCTCCTGTAATATTTAGAACTGTTCTTCCCATATCGAGAATTCTATCTACTGCAAGTATAAGTGCAATTCCTTCAATAGGAAGCCCTACCTGTGTAACAACCATAGACAACATTATGGTTCCAGCTCCTGGGACTCCTGCTGTTCCAATTGAAGCAAGTGTTGCCGATAATATTATCATAAGTTGACTTGTTAAAGTAAGCTCTATTCCATATACTTGTGCAATAAATACAGCACCAACTCCCTGCATTATTGCAGTTCCATCCATATTTATTGTGGCGCCAAGAGGAATAGTGAAACTTGCAATACTCCCTTTAACACCAAGTTTATTTTCACATGCTTCAAGATTTACAGGTATTGTTGCACTACTGCTTGATGTTGAAAATCCAAACATCATTACAGGCCAAAATTTCTTGAAAAACTTTATTGGGCTTAAATGTCCTATCAACTTTAATGAACCAAAGTATGTTACTAGGCAATGAACTACAAGTGCAAGATATACAACTCCAATTAATTTTAAGAGACTCATAAGAATATCAAGGCCTTGAAGCGATATAACCTTTGCAATAAGTGCAAATACTCCATATGGAGCAAGTTTCATAACTGATCCTATAATCTTTAAAAAAACATCATTAAGTTGATTACATATATTAAGAAGAGGTTTCACAGGTTCTCCGATAATACTAATTGTAACACCAACAAAAATAGCAAATACAATGATTTGAAGCATATCACCTTTCACAAGTGCGTCGAAAGGGTTTGTAGGAACCATATTCACAAATATGTCCATAATAAATGGTGGTTTAGTTGTTTGGATTGCAGCATCTGTTGGAATTACAACTCCAACGCCAGGTTTAAGTAGATTTGCAAAAATTAACCCAATAACAACTGCAAAGGCTGTTGTTGTCAGATAAAAAGATATTATCTTACCGCTAACTCGTCCCAATTTTTTAGTATCTCCAATACTTGCTGAACCGCAAATTAGAGAAAAGAAAACTAATGGAACTACTACCATTTTAATTAAGTTGAAAAAGATGGTTCCAACAGGAGCTAATATCCATTTATTAATTCCTATGTTAAAGCCTTTAGGTAATAAAAGATTTGATATTATTCCGTAAAGAATACCAAGAACAAGAGCAATAAAAATTTTCTTGGTAAGATTCATTTTAAATAGTTTCATGTATTTTCCTCCATGTAAGTTTGATTTCGATTGATTGACATGAATATTTTATCAAAAAAACGAATAAACGTCAACATACAAAAATTACATAATGAAATATTCTGAATATTAAATCGATATGAAATCAACAATATAAGTAATGAGAGTGGAGCTATAACTTACGATAAATGAAAAAATGAATAATGGATTCCATGAGGAATTATAGGAATTTGAATTATTAAATAGGGATATTGAACATATTATATTAGTGTTTAGGTATATAGTGCATAAGACATGAAAAGAGGATATAATAAAGTTGAAAGTAGATCCATGAGCAAGTTTAGTTATAAAAGGATAACAACATCCGGAGAATATAAAAGATCAAGAAAATAATACAAACGGTTAAAATTCAAATGAAGAAGGAGTTTTATTTTATGAATGCAATACTTAAAGAAATTGAGTATAATAATGGGGAATTTCCAGAAGCACAATTAAAGGAAATAATAAACCGCAAAGAGGAACTCATACCTGAATTACTTGATATATTAAAAAATGCAAAGGAAAATTATGAAGATGTTTTAGAAAATCATAATTATTTTGCACACATATATGCAACTTTCTTGTTAGCACAGTTCAAAGAAAATAAAAGTTTTAAGCTAATTGTAGATTTAGTTAGTTTGCCAAAGGAGATTCCAGATGATATTTTTGGTGAGTATCTTACAGAAGATTTACATAAAATTTTAGCATCAGTTTGTGGTGGAGACACAGAGCCATTAAAAAGATTAGTTGAAGACAACAGTGTTAATGAATATGTTAGATGTGCTGCTATAAAATCCTTTATTGTACTTTTAGGAGAAGGCGTTTTATCCCAAGGTGAAATTATTGAATATTATAAAAGTTTATTTGAAGGAAAACTTGAAAGGGAATTTTCACAAGTTTGGAATGAACTTATATATGATTCTTGTGAAGTAGGCCCTAGTGAATTATATGAACATATAAAGAAAGCTTATGAAGATGAGTTAGTAGATGAGGAGTGTATATCTCTAGAAGAGGTTGATGGAGCTATTAAAATCCACGACGTAGAAAAATTTCCAAAGTTAAAAGAAGAAGGATACGCATTCTTTAAGGATACTATAGAAGAATTAGGTTGCTGGGGATGTTTTACTAGAAATACTAGTGAGCCTAAATCACAATTTATGCAAGGAATTAATAAGATGAACAAAAATAAAAATAAAACTAAAAAGAAGCATGTTAAAGCTACTAAAAAGAAGCAAAGAAAAAAGTAGTGGGATGGCGAAGTGCCTCGTTATATAGGTCGCCATGGCACTAAACGTGTGGCTAAAGATGTTCTATATTGAAAGTCAGGAATTTTTAATCTGAAATTGATTAAATTTTCCTGGCTTTCTTGCATATACGGCATAAAGTTTAAAAATATTTGATAAGTTCCAATAATCTCATAGTATTCTAATAATTAAAAAAGCATAAGATAATAGCATTAAAATTTAAAGAAAGAGGAGGGATTTATATGCCACACAATAATTATATAAATTATAATGAAGAGCGTGATAAATTGCAAAAATCTAATGCAATAGAGGCTCTAAATAAGATAGCAGAAAGTCATAGTATAAGAGATCTACTTCTTGAAAAACGCACTGATGCGACATCATTAGAAAATGTGAGTAAGGTTAGACTAAAACAAGATAGCACAGAGGATAACAGTGATGGAAGTTATAAAATTGCAAATTTTTTATAAGCTATAGTAAAACAGGCATATCTTAGGGAGTATGCCTGTTTTACTATGCCATATATCAAAATTTGTTTAATAGTAAGAGTAAAGTATGTTAATGCTATTGCTAATCTTACACCTATTCAAGGCAGTAAATAATTTTGGGCTTTTTATAACATACCTAACAAAATTGTTTACTTCGAGTAATATTAAAGATAATTAGAGTATTATCTTTAATAATTTTTAGTCATTAATGGAAATATATAACAAGGTATAGTATATTATAATTATAAAATTCTAAAATGAACACAATGTGTTAAATGAATAGGGAGTGATTAAGTTGATAAAGCTTGTATTAATAAGACATGGTGAAAGCGATTGGAACAAGGAAAACAGGTTTACAGGTTGGACAGATGTAGATTTATCAGAGAATGGGTTAATTGAAGCAAGAAAAGCAGGACAAATACTTAAAAAAAATGGTTATATTTTTGACTTAGCATATACTTCAGTACTAAAAAGGGCAATAAGAACTCTTTGGATTGTATTGCATGAGATGGATTTAATGTGGATTCCTGTATATAAGTCTTGGAAGCTAAACGAAAGGCATTATGGTGCTCTGCAAGGCTTAAATAAAGCAGAAACTGCACAGAAATATGGAGATGAACAAGTTCACAAATGGAGAAGATATGTAGCTGTAAGACCACCAGAACTTTTGAAAACTGATGATAGATATCCTGGCAATGAGTTAAAATACAAAGGATTAAGACAAGAAGAAATTCCTACAACTGAGAGTTTAGAGGATACAGTAAAGAGGGTAATGGATGAGTGGTTTAAGGAAATAGAACCTCGAATTAAAGAAGGTAAAAAGGTTATAATTTCTGCACATGGAAATACTTTAAGAGCCTTAGTAAAATACCTTGATAATATATCAAGTGATAATATTGTAAGTTTAAATATACCTACAGGAGTTCCACTTGTATATGAACTAGATGATAATTTGAAGCCTATTAGGCACTATTATTTAGGGATAGATGGTGAACTACCTGAAGAAAAAATATTAAAAAATATTTAAGGGGAGGAAAAGCATTCTCCCCTTTCTATTATTTACCTCTTAATGCATCTATAGGGTCCATTTTTGAAGCCTTTAAAGATGGATAAAAACCTGCAATCATACTTAATACTATGCAGAATAACATAATTAAACCAGCATCATTAAGGGGTAATTTAGCTACTTCCATATAAGGAGCATTTGGAATAGCATTTTTCAAGTAACCATAAACTACTGAATTTATGACTTTAGATATACCTAAAGTAAGCAGTAGTCCTATGCCTGCAGATAACACACCAATAATGAAGGATTCTGCAACGAAAACGTTCAAAATATCTCTCTTTCGGGCCCCCACTGCACGAAGAATGCCTATCTCATTAGTTCTTTCAAGAACAGAAATATACACAACAATTGATATCATGAGAGCAGCTACAACAACTGATACTCCAGCAAATCCTAGCAATGCATAACGCACTTGTTTCATTGCTCCTTCAACTTGAGCTGATATAGTTTTACCTGTTAGTTCAAATTTATATTTATTTTGGGACTTATTTAATGTTTGTAAATCGGAGTCTAGATTTTTAGTGTTTTTTAAATATACAACTAAAAAATCGCTTTTTAGCGCCTTTTTATCTATTTTAAACTCTTTCTCATAAAAATTAATTAACCAAGGACTTGTTGCATAATATGTATCTATTAAAGTTGTAGTATTAGCAATCCCAGCTATTTTCCAGGTTCTAACAATAGGTGTTTCCGTGTTGCTTACTTGGTTACTATTAGGGTTAAATCCATTCTTTAGATAGCGAACATATATGCTTTTACCGATTAAGGCTTTAAGATTGCCACCATTTTTCTCTAAATTCTTAGCAGTGGAAAGTGAAATAACAATTTCATTTGTGGAACCCTTCTTTGGAAGGTTGCCATACTGGATATCATTTTTAACATCTGCGAGCACTGATGGGGACATTATTGTAGCCAATTTTTCTTTAGTAGTTTGATCTGACATTTTGCTCATTAAATCTTTATCTTTTATTATGTTCTCATCTAAAGAATAAAAATATGAAAGGGGCATTCCTTTGCCTTCAATTTCAAAGTTATAAGCATATATATTACTATTTAAAGATAAAACTGAATTTATATCACTATATTTTAAAGGTTTGATATTGTTTATTTTGTCTCCATTCTCCTTTAAGCCTACGGTTATAGCGTTTGATGGAAATATACCTTTGATTTGAGTGTTAACCGAATGAGTAGTACCAGATGTAATAGCTAAAGCTAAGGAAATTCCACAAATGCCTATAGAAGTACCAATAGCTGTTGCTAGAGTCCTTCCTTTTTTAAGCCATGCGTTACGAAGTGACATCTTAAAGGCGGTATAAAAGGACATTTTTGATTTTGTTTCTATTTTTTTAGAACTAGACGCAGCGGTTGAAATCGAAGCCGTATTTTCTTCAATTGAAATTACTTTTCCATCTTCCATTTCCACAATTATATCAGCATAAGCTTTTGCGAGTTCTGGTGCATGGGTAACCATTAATACAAGCTTTTCTTTTGATATCTCTTTTAATAATTCCATAACTTGTTTTCCCGTTTCAACATCCAGAGCTCCAGTTGGTTCATCTGCTAAAATAATTTGTGGATCATTAGCTAGAGCGCGCGCAATAGCTACCCTTTGACGTTGTCCTCCAGATAACAGGTTTACTTTCTTATTTATTTGATCTGTTAGTCCTACTCTTGAGAGTAGATTATGTCCTTTTTTTGTTTTATTTTCCTTGGTAGTGCCGGATAAATCTAAGGCTATATCAATATTTTGAATTGCTGTTAATGAATTAAGTAAGTTAAACTGTTGAAAAATAAACCCAACTGTGTTTTTTCTATAAGTGTCAATTTCTTTTTCACCTGCAGCTTTTAAAGATTTTCCATTAACAATTACATCACCTTCAAAATCAGCATCTAAAGCTCCTATCAGATTCATCATTGTTGTTTTTCCACAACCGGAAGGTCCAACAATTGCTACTAACTTTCCATTAGGTAAATCAAAAGAAATATTATCTAATGCTATAATTTTGTGTTTTGTAATTTTATATGTTTTTCTTAAATTCTTAATTTTTAACATTTGTTAGTCCTCCTATTCATCACGTAATGCGTCAATAACTTTAATTTTAGTTGCTCTTTTAGATGGAAAATGTCCTGCTAAAACTGCGACTAATACACTTATACATATTAGAGCGATAATAGTTATAAAGGGGATTTTGATATCTGTAAAAGGAATACTTGATAGTGGAATATTTACAATATTATTCGCATTAATGTTTAAAATATTATTAATCATTTTGTTTGCTATTGGTTGTATTATAAAAGCGACTATGACTCCGGTTATTCCTGCAAAAAGGCCAATTAACGCAGATTCAGCTTTGAAAATTCTAGCAATATCTTTGTTCCTTGCTCCTACAGCTTTTAATATTCCTATTTCCTTTTTACGCTCAAGTACACTTGAGAAAATTACAATGCCTATTAAAATTGCTGAAACTATTAATGCTACTGAAATAAATATAATCATAACTGCTTGAGCTAAATCAATTAAAGTTTTAATAGCAATTTTAACCATAACTATTTGAGAGGTTGCGTAGAAACCTTTATCTTTAGTCATTTTACCCTCGCCAATACCGCCATTCTCCTTGTTATTAATATAGTTTAGTACTTTCTCATTGTTGTGAACATCCTTTATAACTATTTCTGCATTTACCATTCGCTTTTCTTTTCCTACAAAATAGCCATCCTTTTGAAGCCATGAATGTACTGAATCATAAGAATAATATACAGCGGCTGAGCTTAAGGCTATCTCATTTACAATTCCAACAACTTTAAAACTCTGTGTATATTTTTTACCTGAGATGGCTTCTCCTGTAACAGGATTTGTGGCTTTGCTCTGGATTACTACGTCTATGTTTTTACCAATAGCTTTTGTATAATCATCTTTATCTGGATTCATTCCATAGTTCTCAATGATGTTTTTAGCCATATCTTTATTTACTATTAATTCATTCTTATTGTCTTTTGGTACATTACCTTTGAGTACATGGTCTATGTTTGAATGATTATTTTGACCAGCTAAAGAATTAAAGCTAATATCTTTTATTGTTTTATTATTCACGTTAAAAGAAGTGATATCTTTAACATTTAAGTCTTCTCTAATATTTAGTACATCAGGATTTTTCTTAATGTTGTCATAGATTTTTATATCTTTTGGATAATTAGTCTTTTGAATAGCATCATTCTTAAATTTCATAGATGTTTGTATTATGTTAGCACTAGCAAAAGAATTTGTTTGAAGATCTATATAATCAGTTGCTCCACTGCTAAGTCCAATAACTAACAGAATACCTGCAATCCCTATTGAACCTGCAATAGTTGTTATAGCAACGCGTCCCATCTTCTGCTTAATATTTCTAAAGGATAATTTCATTGCATCACCAAAGGACATACTGCCATCTTTTTTCTTGAGTTTTGATTTCTTAATATTTTTACTAGATTCATTAATTATTTCATCCTTTTGAATTTTACCATCCAAAATAGATACAACACGTGAAGAATATTCATAGGCTAATTCACGATTGTGAGTAACCATAATAATTAGCTTGTTTTGTGAGATTTCTTTTAGAAGTTGCATAATTTGAATACCTGTTTTCCTATCTAAGGCTCCAGTTGGCTCATCTGCCAATATTATATCTGGATCATTTGCAAGGGCTCTTGCAATGGCTACGCGTTGTTTTTGTCCTCCAGATAATTCCCCAGGCTTGTGTTCCATATGTTTTTCGAGTCCGACTTGCCTTAATAATTTTTTTGCACGATCAATTCTATTTTTTCTTGATAGACCAATCAAATTCATTACAATTTCAACATTCTCGAGTGCAGATAAATGTTCAATTAAATTAAAAGATTGAAAAACAAAGCCAATATTATTTTTTCGATATAAGTCCCAATCTTTCTTCTTATATTTTTTAGTAGACTTTTCATCTATAATCAAATCACCTTCACTTGGTTGATCAAGACCAGCAATTATATTCAGAAGGGTGGATTTGCCGCAACCAGAAGGACCAAGAATTGATACGAATTCTCCTTTTTCAAAATTAAGATCTATGCAATGTAGAGCACTAAAACTTTTCTTTTTTTCGATTGTATATTTCTTTGATAGTTTGTTTAATGTTAAAAGCATAGATAACTCCTTTCGATTCATAAATAATTGCCATTTATAGCTTATACATATATAATAACAAATAAATGTTAACACTAGATTAATTACTCATAAGGCTTGATTTATTTACCCCATCAGTTAATAATATAATTAGTGACGAAAGAAATTTACATATAACAACAATAAATATTTGGAGGAGGAATTATTATGCCATACATAAATTCAACTTTAACTGTAAAGTTAACAGAGGGAAAGAAAGAAAAAATAAAATCTAAGTTAGGTGAAATAATAACCGAAATACCAGGTAAAAGTGAAGAATGGCTAATGGTAAGTTTTAATGATGATCATACTCTATATTTTAGGGGAATCAAAAAAGACAAGGCCGCTTTCGTTGAGATAAAAATAGCTGGAACAGCTGAAAGAAAACATAAGGAAGTTATTACAGCTAAGGTATGTAGCTTATTTGAAGAAGAACTTTCTATAAATAAAGATAGTATTTATTTAGTTTTCGATGAAATAAAAGATTGGGGATGGAACGGTAATATGTTCTAAATCGTAAATAAAGAATTAGTTTAGTTAGGAGGCATATTTTTATGGCAATTAAGAATATTTTATTTGATGTAGATGGAACTTTGCTCGATACAAACGAATTAATTATACAATCTTTTCAACATACTTATAAAAAACACTTGAATAAACAGGTTGGTAAAGAACAGATTATTAAAAGCTTTGGAGAGATTTTAAAATTTACTATAGATAGGGAATTTGGCGATGATAGCTACGAGGCAATTAAAACTTATCGAACTTTCCAACTTGGAAACTTTGAGAAGCTGATTACCATTCATGAGGGGGTAAAGGAAGGTGTAGCAGAGCTTCATAGGCTAGGATATAAGCTGGGAGTAGTCACTTCTCGTTTGAATAATTCAGCAATTATGGGATTAAAACATTTTGGATTAATGGATTATTTTGATAGTATCATAGGAGCTGATGATACAGAAATACATAAGCCTGATCCTACTCCAGCATTTATGGCCCTCGCAGAATTGGGAGGTAAACTGGAAGAGACTATCCTTGTGGGAGATACTCAATTTGATGTACTATGTGGCAAAAATGCGGGGATTACCTCTGTAGTCGTTGGATGGAGTGCGCTTCCTAGAGATATGATCCTTAAGTATGAGCCTGATTATATTGTAGAGAGCATGGAAGAATTAATATCATTAGTTCAAAAGCTAAAATACTAAAAGAAGAAAGGTAATGGTGAATAATATGAATTATGAGAAATTAAAAAAAGATTTGTTAAATAAGGCAGATATATCAGGCAGCATGTTACTAGTTGATTCAGTTGATAATGCAGATGAAATTGAACTTCTTAGATTGGCAAAGAAACATAATTTGGATATTTCAGCATATTAGATGATTAGTAAGTATTATAAAATGGAGGGTGAAATATGTTAAATGATATACAACCACATATAAGATGCTCCAGTAATGATGCTGCATTATACGCAATAATGCCTGGTGATCCGGAAAGGGTTGATAGAGTTAAAAAATTTTTAAATAATTCAGTAGACATAGCATTTAACAGAGAATTTAAAAGTTGCAGCGGCTTTTATAAGGGTGTTAAAGTTATGGTTATTTCTACAGGTATTGGTGGGGCGTCCACAGGTATAGCAGTAGAGGAGTTAAAAAACATAGGTGTACAAACTCTAATAAGGATTGGTAGCTGTGGCGCACTTCAACCAAACATTAAACTTGGAGATCTTATTATAGCAAATGGTGTCGTTCGAGATGAGGGGACTTCAAAAGCCTATGTAGAAGTATCATATCCAGCAGTGCCAGATACAGATGTTCTTATAAGTTTAATTGAAAGTGCTAAAGAGCTAGGGTTTAATTATTATTGCGGTAAAATTAGAAGTCATGATAGTTTTTATACAGATAAAGAACAGGAAATAGATGAATATTGGAGTAAAAAAGGAATACTAGGAGCAGATATGGAAAGTGCTGCTCTGCTAGTAATAGGGGCTCTGAGAAACTTAAAAACAGCGTCCGTACTTAATGTGGTAGTTGAAAATGACGGTAATTTAGATGACATCAATAGTTATGTGGATGGTGAAAGTATTACTGCTTTCGGTGAAAAGAAAGAAATACTCACTGTTCTTGAAGCTATAGTAAAGTTAGAAAAAAGGAGATTATAAATTATAAGAAAAAAGAACTATCATCTAATGATTGCTAAGAATCGTTAGATGATAGTTCTTTTGTTGTATTAGCTAAAGCAAGTTTTGTAAAATAATCTATAGTAAACTGACGAAAAAGTCGTGCTGCCTGTGGAAGGAAACGTTGGACAGTCCAATATATGTAGTTTATTAAAATGAAAAAATAATATGTTAGAGTATTTTTAGTGAATCAAATTTAATTTAAATTTTGTAAAATTTAATATAAGGATAGAACTTTAATATTTAGTAAAGTTATGAAACCATTGATTTATAGGGGTTGCGTAGCAGTTAATATTGTAGTTAAATCTAATTAAATTTAACTAGAGACCTTTAATTAAATTTAATTGCAAATTATATTTATAGTCTTTTAATAAGTTTTTTATATATAAAAAAATCTATAACGTGATTTTAGATAATAAGTATTGACTAATAAAGATTATCTGTTATGATAATAGTAATAAGTATAAAAATTAATTTGATTTGAGAGAATATTTATAAAATTTATTTGAAGCTAAATATAAGAAAGATAATATAAGTTTGAATATATTAAAATTACTAAACCAGGAATAAATTATTACCAAAAACGAAAATAAAATTAAATTTGTATATAATGGAGGGATAATAAATGTCAATTTATGATTTTAAAGCAACTACAATCGATGGTGAAGAAATATCTTTAAATCAGTATAAGGGAAAGGTATTAGTTATAGTCAATACTGCAAGCAAATGTGGATTTACACCACAGTACGAGGGTTTGGAAAAGCTTTATGAGCGTTACAAAGATAAGGATTTTGAAATACTGGGATTTCCGAGCAATCAATTTGCTGGGCAAGAACCAGGGGAGAGCACTGAAATACAGAATTTCTGCACAATTAATTATGGAGTGAGCTTTCAATTATTTGAGAAGGGTGATGTAAGAGGGGAAACTGCTCAGCCGATTTTTAAATATCTTACAAAGGAAACAACTTTCGACGGTTTTGATCTTAATCACCCTAATGGGAAAAAACTTAATGACATGCTTAAAGAAAAATTTCCACAGTTTCTAGAAGGAAATTCAGTGAAATGGAATTTTACAAAATTCATTATTGGAAGGGAAGGCAATATAGCTTATCGCTATGAACCTACAACTGAACCAGTGGATATGTCAGCAGATATTGAAAAATTACTAGTAGAATCAAAGGGAAAAAATATTCCTACAGTTGACCAAATTAAAGATAGTGTAAGCACTAAAAAAATATATACTGGTGAAAATGATGAAGAGGTTTTAAATTGTGAAGGAAGCCCTTGCAATTTTGTATACAAAGATAAATAAATTTCATAATAAAAATAATATTAAAGAAATGCTTGGAGAAGTGAATGAAATTTACAACTCTAAACATTTCTTTATTTTTTTAAAAATTATTACATCTATATAATTCCAATTTATGAAATATAAATTTATATGTTGGCTAGCAGCATATTTTTTATTTAGTATACTTTATATATAATAAAGTAAATAATATGGTATATGTTATCGCTTAAACTGATGTATAATGGTTAATTAAAAAATAGAAAAGCTTTATTAAAGCTAATATAGTTAAATTAGTGTAGATGCAGAAAGGAGAGTACTATTGTGAAAAAAAAAGAAATGATAGCTATGATACTCGCAGGAGGTCAGGGATCAAGGCTAAAACAATTAACAAAAACGACCGCAAAACCTGCAGTACCATTTGGAGGAAAGTACAGAATTATAGATTTTTCTTTGAGTAACTGTTCTAATTCGGATATAGACACAGTAGGAGTTCTTACTCAATACCAACCATTAGCGCTGAATTCACATATAGGTATAGGTTCGCCATGGGATTTAGACAGGCGAAACGGAGGTGTAACATTGCTCCCACCTTACCAAAGTGAAGATGGGGGTAATTGGTATAATGGTACGGCAGATGCTATATATCAAAATACAAATTATATTGATAGTTATGAACCAGAATATGTGCTTATTTTATCAGGGGACCATATTTATAAAATGGATTATTCTAAAATGTTAGATTATCACAAAGAAAAGGGCAGTGATGTTACTATCGCAGTAATAGAAGTACCCTTAGACGAGGCTAATAGGTTTGGAATAATGAATACTCGTGAAGACCACAGCATCTTTGAATTCGAAGAAAAACCAGAAGAGCCTCAAAGTAATTTAGCATCTATGGGGGTTTATATTTTTAACTGGTCAGTTCTTAAACAACTTTTAAAGGAGGACAATTTTGATGAAAGTTCTAGTAATGACTTTGGGAAAAATATAATACCAAAGATGCTTGATAATAATCAGAAACTATATGCCTTTCCTTATGTTGGATATTGGAGAGACGTTGGTACTATTGAAAGCTTTTGGGAAGCTAATATGGATTTGATATCTGACAATAATGAATTAGATATACATGATGACGAGTGGAAGATATACACGGTAAACCCTATGTTACCACCACAATATATAGGGGCAAACGCTAAAATTAACAATGCACTGCTAAATGAGGGTTGTATTGTTTTTGGAGAAATAAGCAATTGTGTGCTTTTCCAAGGTGTACATGTAGGGAAAAATACTAAGATAACAAATTCAGTTATATTACCTAATACTAAAATAGGTGATAATGTGGTTATAGATAAAGCTATTATAGGAAGCGATGTCATAATAGGATATAATACTAGAATTGGCAATGGACATGATATTATTGTTATAGAAGAAGGGCGCAAGATTAAAGCTTACTCAAAGAATGAAGAATTCCCAGTTGTTATAGAGAATAAAGTACAACCATACCAATTTTAAAATTAATTAGGTTAAGTATGAAAGTATTATTTCTGGTGTAGGGAAGAGTATGATAGTTTTAAAGGAAAAAGGGCTTATATAATTATAAGAGCCCTTTTTCCTTTGATAATAGGTTTGTACGCATTTTAATTTTTATTGAAAGTATAAATTTTAATTTAAATTGGACTAAATATTATTTTAGTTTGTATAATTTAGCTAACTTATCAAAAGCGGGGAGTGAGTTTTGTATTCTTTTGTAATCAAGACAGTAAGATAATCTTGCATGCCCTGGGCACCCAAATGCTGATCCTGCTACTAATAATAAGTTGAATTCTTTCGCATCCTCACAGAACTTTTTATCATCGGCTATAGGTGTTCTCATAAACAGATAAAATGCCCCTTGTGGTTTTACACATTTAAATCCTATTTCTGTAAGATGGTTATACAAAAGATCTCTATTTTTTTGATATATGCTCACGTCAACTTCAGACTCTAGGCAATTTGCAATAACTCTTTGAAAAAGTGATGGTGCATTAACAAAGCCTAAAATCCTGTTAGCAACATTAAGTGAGGTCATTATATCATCAAAGCAATCCACACTTGTATTTGCAACAACATATCCTATTCTTTCTCCAGGTAGTGATAATGATTTGCTATATGAATATCCAACAAACGAGTTTTTATAGTATTTTAAAATATATGGAACAAAAGCATTATCATAAACTATTTCTCTATATGGCTCATCTGATATTAGAAATATGCTTGTACCAAATTCTTCTTCTTTTTCGCTAAGTAATTTTGATAAATCCTGTATCACCTTTTCTGAGTACACAATACCTGTTGGATTGTTTGGAGAATTGATAATAATTGCTTTAGTTTTGCTATTTATTTTATTTTTTAATACCTGCATATCAGGTTCAAATGAATCGATATCTGTAGAAACGACTACAAGCTTACCATCAAAATTATTTACATAGTTTCTGTATTCACCAAAGAATGGTGCAAAAACAATAACTTCATCTTCTGGGTTAAGCAATGTTTTAAGCAAAATATTTAATCCTCCAGCTGCACCACAGGTCATAACTATATTATTAAATGAAATATTTATGTTATGTTTTTTATTCAAATGGTCAGCTATTTTAGATCTTACATCTTCATATCCAGAATTATTCATATACCCATGTACAAGTTTAGGCGCAGTTTCACTCAATATTTTGTTAATCTCAATTTTAATGTTTTCGGGTGGCGCAACGTTCGGATTTCCTAAGCTGAAGTCAAAAACATTTTCTTCTCCATAAATATCAGATAATCTTTTGCCTTCCTCAAACATAGCTCTTATTATAGAACTATTAGCCACTAGATCTTTCATTTTATTAGATATCATTTTTAGTCTCCTTTATATTTTGTTAATATAGTTTTTTAAATAACTATTGTAAAATTATAATACTCACAATAATTACCATTTATTATTAAATTAAAAAACATCCAAATTCACCTCATAAAAGTAACTATATACAGATAAGCCTCATGAAGTGAATTTGGATATAATATTAAGTGAAATATGCTAGTCTAATTATATCTTTTAAGCGCCTTTGATTCCAAAGTAAATCTAAATTTATCTCTCGGTGTTCTCCATAGGTGGAGACTGAAATAAAACATTTATTAGATTGAGAGTTTAGATTTAAACCAGTAATTGTCATCCAGTGCCAAGTATATTCTTTAAAATCTTTATTTTGATGTTTAAGAACTAGAATAGCAACCGGTATTCTTTGGGATAAACCCTCTAAAATAAAATCTATAGCTTCCTGAATACTATCAGCCTTTTCATCCAGAATATGAGAGGTTAAAGATACACCTCTATTTTTTGAAAAAGCCAAAACAGCATCAGAAAATTTATTAACAGAGGTAAGTCCAAATATACCTGGCTTTACATATTTCCTGATTTCAATCATATGCAGAGTAAAATCCTTCTTATTTACAATACCATTGTAAGGATATAAATTGTAATATTTATCTGTAAAGGTTTGGGATAAATATGCAGTTATATTAGCTGCGACAACAGGACCACAACCGCTAAGTTGATTAAACTTTTTAGGAAACCAGTACTGACTTCCACCATAATATGAAACTTCTGAGTCATGTATATTAAATTGAATATCCTCAAGGTGAGTATAGTTAGTTTTTATGATACTTCCCATTGTTATCACCCCCTTTTATTATTTCTACAATGTTTCAATTGATGATATAATACCTAAAATTAATTATACTTATAATCTAATATACTATAGTTTTTAGAAGGTGTAAACAAGTTAAATATGCCATGCAAATAAGATGAGGTCTATATATTTATTATATGCATTATAATTAGTAACTGTTTTCTTTAAGTATAATACATTTCATACAACTTTACATAAAAATAACACAATCATTATATTTTAGTAAACTTGTAAGTTTATTATTAAGAAGAGCTAAGGTAATAAAAGCCATTATCAATTAATATCAATTATATAATTTAGGGGGAATAAAACATGCTAAAAATAAGAAGAAATGTTAGTGCAGCTTTATTAGTTGCAGCAATTTTAACTACGACAGGTATGACAGTATTTGCAGGAGATAATGATGGTTGGACTCAGGTCAACCAAACGCAAGCTGCAAAGGATGGTATATGGTCTAAGTGGTGTAGTAATTGGGAGACAATTAAAAACAATCCGACTCAAATGTCCTTAACAACTGGTAAGAACGCAACAGAATTAAATTTTACTTGGTATTCCAAAGATAAGGAGACCGCTCCTAAATTAAAAATTGGGAAAAACAAACAAATGACTGATTCGAAACAGCTAGTAGTTGCTACTACCCCTGCTACTACTGGATATAAATCAAATAAAGCTACCGTAACAAATCTTGCCGAAAATACAACTTACTACTACAGTTATCAAGTAGATGGCAAATGGACAAATGCTACAATATACAAAACGCAGAGTACGAAGAGTTTTAGCTTTTTATATGTTGGAGATCCACAAATAGGTTCTTCAAGTTCTAACACTGCTAAAGGTGCAAGTGCAGAGCAAGGTCAAGACGTTGCAGTAAGAAATGATAGTTTTAATTGGAACAACACAATAAATACAGCATTAAAATCCCATCCTAATGTAAGTTTTATGCTATCAGCAGGAGATCAAATTCAATCAAGCGATAAGAAAAACCCAGTATACACCGGAAATGAAATTGAGTATGCAGGATATTTAAGTCCTTCAGCATTAAAATCATTACCTGTTGCAACATCTATTGGTAATCATGATTCTCCTAATACGAACTATTCAAATCATTTCAATAATCCCAATGCCACCAAATTAGGAATTACCCCAGCGGGTGGGGATTATTACTACTCATATGGTAATGCCTTATTTATTATGTTAAATACTAATAATACTAATATAGCCGAGCATCAAAAGGTTATTGAGCAAGCTGTTAAATCAAATCCAAATGCGAAATGGCGTATCACAACAATTCATCAAGATATATATGGTTCAGGCGAACATTCTAATGAACCAGATATAGTAAATCTAAGATACCAACTAATACCAATTCTCGAGAAAAATAACATAGATGTTGTTCTTACTGGACATGACCACACATATTCAAGATCATTAATATTAAATGGTGGAGTACAAGACAAATCTAAATCCATAACTGCTGATGAGTTTGATAATTACACAGATGGAAAAACTGCAACTGACTCAAAATACAATGATTATCTATCAAGTATAGAAGATACTAATGCAGTGCAGAATGTTACACTTAAAAGTGGAAGCGTAGTAAATCCAAAAGGTATCCTATATATGACTGCTAATTCTGGATCAGGTAGTAAATATTATGATTTAGTTCCACACAAACAATCATACATTGCAGCGAGATGGCAGGAGGATGTACCAACTTATTCTGATATAGATATTAACGATACAAAATTTACTATAAACACTTATAGAACAGACACCGGAGCCAAAATTGATAATACTTATTCAATTATAAAAACCTCTAATGGTGCAAAAACAACTAAACCGTCAAAATCAACAAAAGTAACTAGCACGTCAAATTCTTCTATAAGTATTGGTAGTGTTAAAGCTGGAGACGATTTTAGTGTTGGAACTATAGCTATCCTTACTTTATCATTAGTAGGACTAGCATACTTATACAAACATGAAATTTGTTAGTACGGTTATGTATTTGAAAATATTTAAAATTTAAATTTATTTGATATTTACAGGAGTATGTATTACATAACCCTGTAATTTAAGGAGATATAATATGTTTGCAAAATTGGTTATCAATAAATCAACAGCTATTAGAAAAATAATTATTCTATTGTTAGGTATCGGGTTTTGTATGTTCCTAGTTTTTTTCAATAAGGTCGATAAAATTCAGTTGACTAATCAAAAAGGGACTGGATATGAGAAAGCCGTTGTTGAAGAAATTTTAAGTGATAATTTACAGTTAGATGGTTCACGTACTGGTAATCAAAGAGTTAAAGTTAGAATCTTAACGGGTGACCTTAAAGGGAAAGGGCTTGAGGCTACTAGCGTCTCGGGATATCTTTACGGGGCAAATTGCACAAAAAACATGAAAGTTATCATTTCTATAAGTACATCTGGCAATAGTTCTGTAGTTTCAGTATACAGTTATTATAGGGCGCCCATTATATATGCTTTTGTAGCATCATTTCTTTTAATAATTTGGGCTATAGGTGGGACAAGAGGCTTTAAATCAGCAATGGGAATTATCTTCACATTCATTTGTATTATATTTTTATTTATACCGATGTTATATAAGGGATATTCCCCATTTTTATCAGCAGTTATTATAGCTATACTAATTACAATTGTTACTATTTATCTAATTGGTGGGTATAGTATAAAAACACTATCATCAATTTTAGGTACTGTAATTGGTGTAATGATTGCAGGTGGTGTTGCTGCTGGCTTTGGATATGTTGCACATATAAATGGATACAATGTATCAGCAGTTGAGGACTTAGTATTTGTTTCTAATAATACAAACTTAAAGATAGGGGGAATTTTATTTGCTGGGATACTAATAGCATCACTAGGTGCAGTCATGGATGTCAGTATATCGGTAGCATCTGCAATAAATGAGATCTATAATACAAACAAGAATTTATCTAAGAGGGAACTTTTTTCTTCAGGAATGAATGTTGGCCGAGATATAATGGGGGCAAATGCAAATACACTTATATTGGCATATACAGGAGGGGCACTTAATACATTAATATTAATATATGCATATAGTATGAAATATAATCAAATAATTAATATGTATTCGATTGGAATAGAGATTATGCAGGGCATATCAGGAAGTATTGCTGTAATTTTAACAGTGCCAATTGTATCATTTATAGCATCTGAATTACTAACCAATAATCCAGTTCAAGATGCCTTTAGAAAGGAAATATGAGAGAGAACACGATAAAATTAATGAAAGTAGTTCTTATAGTGCTTGTTATAGTTTGTTGTTCTAAAATTGTGCATAAACATTTTCTATCGTATAAAGATAGAAAAACTTACTCTGAGGTTAATGAAATTAAACCAATAGTAGGGATTAAAACCACGAATAAAACTAATACAAAAGAGAAAGATAGCATACAGAAAAAAGGTAGTACTCTTGAAGCATCTAAAGAGAATAAGCTTAAGAATATTAACTTTGATTATAAATTATGGATTAAGATTCCTAATACTAATATAGATTACCCGGTTGTCCAAGGAAGTGACAATGAGTTTTACCTACATAATAATTTTTATAAAGAAAAAAGTATATCAGGTAGTATCTTTGTTGATTATAGGAATAATTTAAAAGGGGACAAGAACACAATTTTATATGGCCATCATATGAAAGATGGAACTATGTTTAACCAGATAAATAAATTTAAAAAAGTTGATAATTTTAACAATGGAGTTATAAAAATTATAAAAAACAATAAGGAATATGATTATGTAGTTTTTTCTGTCTTTGTATTAGATGAAAGACATGATAATTTAAGCATTAGGTTTACAAAGGATAAAGATTATATGAATTATATTAAATACTTAAAAGAAAAATCTATTTATAAAAAAAATATTGAGGGAAATAATTATGACAAAATTATAACTTTATATACATGTAGTTATGAGTTTGCTAATGCAAAGACAATTGTATGTGCGGTTTTAAAAGAGTAAATAGCAGTACCCTTTAAGGTTACTGCTATTGGTTAATTATGTTTATATTATTACTACAGGTTTGATTAAATCCTTTGACTTAACTTTCATTGTGAGAAGAGCCTCTTCCATTTTATCAAAGCCATGATAAACATGTGTTACTAATCTACTTAGATCAACACGATTGTATTTTACAAGGTCAATTAGCATTTCCATTCTAAGACGTCCTCCAGGACAAAGACCTCCAACTATTGTCTTATGTGCCATTCCACATCCCCATTCGAGACGAGGTATTGGAAGAAAGTCTCCTTTGCCGTGGTAGTTAACATTGGAAACAACTCCACCTGGTTTAACAATAGTTACAGCTTGTATTAAGGTTTCAGGGGTGCCACCTGCAATAATTACACGATCAACGCCTTTCCCCTTAGTTAAAGCCATTATTTGCTTTGCGATATCACCAGTTTTATAATTTACTATGTCTGTTGCTCCATAAAAATTAGCTGCTTCAATACAAATCGGTCTAGAGCCTACTGCTATTATTCTACCAGCACCACGCAACTTAGCACCAGCTATTGCCATCAAACCAACTGCTCCAATTCCAATAACAACAACACTTGATCCCATTTGGATATTTGCAAGTTCTGCGCCGTGAAAGCCTGTTGTCATCATGTCTGTTATCATAACAGCACTTTCTAAAGACATATCATCTGGCATTAAAGCTAAGTTCATATCTGCATCATTTACATGAAAATATTCTGCAAATACACCATCCTTAAAGTTTGAAAATTTCCAACCTGCAAGCATTCCACCTGAATGCTGTGGGAAACCTGCTTGAACCTCGAGTGATCTCCAGTCAGGAGTTATTGCAGGAACGATTACCCTATCTCCTACTTTGAAATCCTTTACTTCAGAGCCTACCTCGTCTATTACACCTACAGCCTCATGTCCTAGAAGCATATCATGTCTGTCTCCAAGTGCTCCTTCAAATACAGTGTGAATATCTGATGTACAGGGGGAAACTGCTAATGGACGGACAATTGCATCATATGGACCTGCAACTGGCTTCTCTTTTTCAATCCAACCTACTTTGTTGATGCTTAACATTGCAAAACCTTTCATTAAAAAAACCTCCTATTATTTTTGTATTTTAACTTACAGTTTTTCTTTTGGATGATTTTGATATTTTATTAACTATTTAATTATAATAATTTTATTGATAGATTCTTACAAACGTACCTAAAGCTAATCTTTGATAAAATTTTATCAACTTACATAATATAACTATAGCAATAATCATGCCATAACAGTTTACATTAATGGGACCGGTATTTAGCCAGTTATATTATTAATAATATAAAAGTGTTGTAAAATACGTCACTTCGTAGCGAAATGTTGTTGTATTTTACAACACCGTTGTAATTTTATACGTTTTTAGTTTTATAGATTAACATTAGTATGTTTTAAAAAATTAACATTAGTCTATGTAGTTAAATAATAAACAATCCTAGAGTTAGCTATCGTGCTTTTTTATTTTTGAATAAATAGTACTTCTATTTATTCCTAATATTTTAGATGCCTTAGTTATATTACCACTACATTTTTTTATACAATTTTGTATTGCCCTTTTGTCCCACTGCTCTAAAGTACACATATCATATTCAAAGGGTTTTTTTGAAAGACGAGTTTCATTTTTTTCTAATGATTTATTTTCAAATTTAAATGAAGTATTTCCATCCATATTTACAATGTTTTCAATACAATTTTCTAATTCACGAACATTTCCGGGCCAAGTGTAATTTATGAGCATTTCATAAATATCATTTGGTATTTTTGGTACGGGTTTGCCTAGTTTGATAGCTTTAGCTTTTAGGAAATACTCAATAAGTATTTCTATATCTCCCCCTCTTTCCCGCAGTGGCGGAACAAATATAGGGATTACACTTAATCTATAGTATAAGTCTTCTCGGAAGGTTCCTTTTTCCACTTCTTTTTTTAAATCTTTATTTGTTGCAGCAACAATTCTTACATCTATACTTATACATTTGTTTCCACCTACTCTATTAAAACATGAAACTTCAAGTACTCTTAAAAGGTGTACTTGCATTTCAAAGGGCATTTCTCCTATCTCATCAAGAAATATGGTACCTCCATTTGCAAGCTCGAATTTACCTGGTTGTCCACCTCGTTTTGCACCTGTAAAAGCGCCATCTTCATATCCGAAAAGTTCACTTTCTATTAAGCTCGTTGGTATTGCTCCGCAATTAATTGCAATGAAACTATTATCATTTCTACTACTATTGTTATGAATTGATTGAGCAATAAGCTCTTTTCCTGTTCCACTTTCTCCTTGAATTAGAACGGTAGAGGGGCTATTTGCGATGGTTTTTGATTGTTCTATTACGTTTATAATTTCCTGACTATTACCAATTATGTCATGGAAATTATAGCTTGAATTTTTATCTGTGTACTTATTAACCAAACTATATATATTTTTAATATCCTTAAAAATTGCTACTATTCCTATAACTTTATTGTCTTTATTTTTTATAGGATATGCATTAAAGTTGAATTTTTTACTTTTATCTTTATAGGGATAAATTACTTCTCTATTTTCATAATCCTTACCAGCTATAATTTCGCCGAGTATATATTTCCAATTATCTAAAATTTTATCCGCATTTTTATATATTACTTCTTCTTCTGTAACATCAAGCATGCTGCATGCGCTTTTATTTATAGCCTTAATTACGCCAGTTGTGTCAACAGCAAAAATTCCTGAATTAAGTGAGTTCATAACTTTATTTAAATATTGATAAGCAATAAATAATTCGTTTTGAGCTTTTTCTACTTTTAATTGATATTCAATGGATTTAACTGCAGCCACAACAAGCCCTAAGGTATGAGGATGAGCCAAATGAAATCTCCCTGTTAAATTTAAACATCCAGTAATATATCCCTCTTCATCGTGAATAACCGCTGCAGAACATGTGAATGTATGATATGCATTAATGTAATGATCCCCACCTGAAGTTTGAACTGAGCAATCCTCATAAATTGAAGTTCCAATTGCATTTGTACCAGTGCTTTTCTCACTCATATCAGCACCTTCTACAATACCTACTTTTGAAATAGAATTAATTATATCTTCATCACCTATAATACTGAGCACGAAACCTTCCTTGTCTGTAAGATACAATGAAAATCCTGATCCTTTCAAAAAGTCATATAGTATCTCCATAAATGGTCTAGATATCTTTATTAACGTACTATTTATCTCCAAAGCTTTATAGAATTCCTTTCCTTCGAGCGTTCTTGTGGGAAATATTCTCTGCTTACTTATTTGGTATTTGGTACATCTTTTTTGAGATTTTTTTATTATTTCTTTGAAATTACTTGTTTCAATCATAAAATTCACCTCTTTAGTTTAAAGATAATATAAGTATATCATAATCATTTGGGACATCTATAAATTTTTCAGTTGAAGCTATATGATTATCAATTATAAAATATCGAATACTGTAATTTTTTATCATATTACAATCTTTAAAACATAGTTTTACTATTGACACAATGACTGGCGTTTATAATAGATTTTTTAAAATTTAATTATTTGAACTTTTATTACCTTTTCCATATAAAATGTATCTAAATAAGTTTGAAGAAATAGGTTAAAATAAAAGAGGGAGTATGTTGTTAAAAAGGATTTGTCATCATTATAGAGGAATAGGTTGCAAGGAAGTATATTCGTATATGAGGAGGTTGCACATGAATACATTTGATGTTCGTCGCAAAGAAATAGAACATATTTATGGTAAGGTAAGTCCATTTGAACTCAGAAACAAATTAATAAGTCTTGCAGAAGAGTCAAAAGAAAAAGGCGCCCATGCACTATTAGACGCAGGTAGGGGTAATCCTAACTGGACAGCAGCAACTCCTCGTGAAGCCTTTTTTACATTTGGTATTTTTTCTACTCTAGAAACACGTAGAGTATGGAATAATAATGATCTTGCTGGAATGCCTGAAAAATCAGGAATTGCAAAACGTTTTGAGGATTTTATAAATGAAAATTCTATTTACCCAGGAGCAGAACTTCTTAAAAACATTATTAATTATGGAATAATATCTAAAGGATTTGATCCAGATGATTGGGTATATGAACTGGCAGATGGAATTATTGGTGATAACTATCCACAACCTGATAGAATGCTTACTCATGTTGAAAAAGTTGTTCACGATTACCTCGTTCAAGAATTGTGTTATAATGCGCCGCCAGCTGGGAGATTCAACTTATTTGCTGTAGAAGGTGCTACTGCAGGAATGTGTTATATATTTGATAGCTTAATTGCTAATAACATACTATCAATTGGTGATAAAGTTGCGCTTATGGCACCCATTTTTACTCCTTATCTTGAGATTCCACATTTACCTCGCTACAATTTTGATGTTGTGGAGCTTTTAGCAGAAGAGAAGACCTCTGATGGAACGCACACATGGCAATATCCTAATTCCCAAATTGAGAAACTTAGGGATCCATCTATAAAAGCTTTGTTCATTGTAAATCCTAGTAATCCACCATCTGTAGCAATGAAACCTGAAACAATTAGACTCATAAAAAGTATAGTTAAAGAAGACAATCCCGATTTAATGATTGTTTCAGATGACGTTTATGGCACTTTTGTTGATGAATTTCGTTCATTAGTAGCCGATTTGCCATATAACTCAATAGGAGTATATTCCTTCTCTAAGTATTTTGGAGTAACAGGGTGGCGCCTTGGTACTATTGCCCTTTATGAAGAAAATGTATTTGATAAATTATTAAGAGAATTATCTGAAGATAAAAAAGAAATAGCAAGGAGACGTTATTCCACTTTATCCACAAGTACTGAAGAAATTCTTTTTATCGATAGAATTGTTGCAGATAGTAGGCAGGTAGCACTAAACCATACCGCAGGTTTATCAACACCTCAGCAAATACAGATGGCTTTTTTTTCGGTATTTGCACTCCTTGATAAAGAAAATAGATATAAGCAACTTACAAAAGATATTTGTCGCCACCGTCAAAGACTCTTATTTGAAGGTTTGGGGTTAGATTTACGAAAAGATCCTTATGATGCCGCGTATTATACAGAATTTGATTTAATGGAATGGGCATGTCGCTATTATGGTGATGAATTTGCTAAGTATTTACAAGAAAGCTATAAACCAGTGGATATTCTTTTCCGTTTAGCGCAAGAGTCATCTATAGTCTTATTAAGTGGTGGTGGATTTCATGGCCCAGAATGGTCAATTAGAATATCATTGGCAAACCTTGATGATGAGCACTATTCTGAAATTGGAGAGGTACTTCATAAAATACTTGAGGAATATGTGACATCTTGGAAAAATATATAGATAATATTATATAGAATAAAATACAGACCAGCAAATACTGGTCTGTATTTTAATTTAATCATTGTATCTAACAAGCTATTAGTTTAGATATTTCTTAATACCTCATAGGCATTTCTATAGCAAATCTTAACCTGTTTCTTAAACTTCCATCATATATTAGAGATAAATAACTTATTATTTGAATTATACAATAGTTTCATAGTATTAATACCAACCTTTGTATTATACTTTGCATAGTAATCGAAATACTCAATAACTTTATCTATAGCGTGCATACTAGACGAATTATTAGCAACCTCTTTAAGAAAATATTCATCAGCATTTATATATATTTCTATGAGAATGTCGTTTTTAGACTTGAAGTAATTATAAAAAGAGCCTATAGTGATTACATATAATTGGTGTCTTTATAATGGAGAATATGACCTTTTAGAAGCAATGAATAAATATATGAATCGTCTTATAAGAATATTTAGAAATATTTAATCTGATTTTTCACACATTGTTTAGGACAGAATCTGTAGAAAAAAAACAAGTAAGTCAACAGGAGTATTCGAGGGTCAAGTAGCCACACTCCAAGAAAGAGCAGCATCTCTTGAGGAATTAAATTCAATAGCTGAAATGATGGGTAATTTATCTGAAAAGATTTAATAAAAGAAAGGAAGTGAGTATTTAGTGGATTGTGTATTTCAAACGCATTCTCTAGCTAAAAATAATATATGGAGATAAAAGAAATAAAGGGAAATACATTCTGCATAAATACTGGAATGACATACATACCTTTTTATAAAATTAATAATGAAGAAATTATTATGTTAGATTCAGGATGGGCACAAGGTGAAAGAAAAGGAATAGATGAAATTCTTGAGAAAAACAACTTTAAGGTAGTTGGGATAATATGCACTCATGCTCATATAGATCATGTAGGGAATAATGCATATTTTAAAAAAAAATATAATTGTATTATTGCTATGCCAGCCTGTGAGGCTCTTATCTGCAGTTCGACTATTAATCTCAAGCTTTTTTACAGTAGCCAAACATTAGCCGATGTTTTAGAGCATTATGGAAGTATGGTTTGTGTAACAGATGTTATGATTCTTAATAATCAAAATAGTATATCTATACGAGGTGTTAATTTTAAAATTATTCATACACCAGGACATAGTCCTGAACATATATGTATTATTACTCCAGATGATGTTGCATATTTAGGAGATTCACTCATAAGTTATGAGGTCATGCGAGGCGCTAAAATGCCATATGCATATATACTAAGTCAGGACTTATTAAGTAAATTAAAGCTTTGTGACTTAGAATGTAGCAAATATGTAGTGGCCCATAAAGGTATGTATGAAGATATTACAAAACTTATAGGTGATAACATAGATTTTTATAAGAATAGAGCATCAAGAATATATGATGTCATAGACAGAGCAATGACAATGGAAGAGATTATGAATGCCGTGACTAAATGTTTTAATATTAATGTAAGAACTAAACAACGATATTTAGTAATAGAAAAAATGTTAAAGTCTTATGTTGAATACTTAAATGAAACAGGAGTTATAATATTAAATATTGATAATGGATTTCTTAAATATTCAAAAAATCCATTAAATATTAAGTAAAACTCAAATAGCAGAGGGTATACCCCTCTGCTATTTGAGTTTTACAGAACTAGTTAAATTCTTTATAACTTCTATGATTGGACTAATTAATTGCAAAAGATAGCTAAGAATATCGGATAAAATAGGTATTGTAATACCTATTTGTTGAAGCACATATACTAAAAGAAATATACCAAGTGTAATACTTAATATCCTTCCAATTATTTTAAATACTGCAATACCAAGATAGGCAAGTAATATAGCTAACACAAACATAATAATGGTATTCATATTAATATTAGAAAAATCAATGTTCATAAACACACCTCCATTATTCATAAAATTATAACTTAAACTCTATGTTTTAGCAAAGGTAAAATCTCCTAGAACTTGTACCATTATTATTATATTAATACATGGTTAAGTATGGAACAAATATAAAATTAGCATTTATTATAATAATTAGTTGTGTAGATTTTATGAAGTTTTACCAAAAATAAATACTTATAGAAATTTTAGTATACAATTAAAAGACATTAGCTATTTACATTAGCACGGAAATAATATTTTAATTTATCTATAATTACTATAAAAAATATGGGGGAATAAATATGGAAGTTAAAAAATGGCATAAAGATACAGTTGGACAAAAAGTGGTAGAGGCTTTAATAAAAAATGATTTTGATGCTGTATATTTACAAACTACGGAGGAAGTTTCAGATTTTATTATTAAACATGTAAAATTTGGATCTAAAGTAGGTTTTGGTGGGTCTATGACAATAAAAAACATGGGAATTCAAGATAAGGTACAGGCTGTTGGTGGCATTGTTTTAGATCATGGTGCAATTGGTCTTAGTCGTGAAGAAGTGCTAGCTACAGCAAAAAAAGAACTGTTAAGTGATCTATATTTATGTAGTAGTAATGCGATTACAATGGATGGAATACTTGTAAATGTAGATGGTATGGGAAATAGGATTGCAGCGATGAACTTTGGTCCGGAAAAAGTTATAATCGTAGTAAGTGTTGATAAAGTTTGCAAGAATGAAGCGGCTGCATTTGAAAGGTTACAAACTATAGCATCACCAATGAACAATAAAAGACTTGGATACAAAAATCCTTGTACAACAACCGGTGTATGTGTTAACTGTCAAACTAAAACTAGAATATGTAGATTGTATTCTATAATGAGAAAGAAACCAATGATGACAGATATTACGGTGGTAGTTGTAGGTAGTAGCTGTGGCTATTAATTTATACCGGTAAATCTTCACTCAAACAAATTATTGATGTAAGAAATCCAGACAGCGGTAATCTTAGATGGAATATGTGCGATCATGAAACTTTCAGAGGATGTTAAGATACCAAAGGTACTAAAAGAAATTGGAGTTCGCGAAGAAGATTTAAAAGCACTTGCACAATCAGCTATGGCAGATGCTTGTACTCCAGGAAATCCAAGAGATGCTAGCGTTAAAGATATATTAGGAGTTTATACTAAAGCTTTTAAATAAGTTTAAGTAATGCACAATTCATGAAAAGAGGTATAGCAAGATTTTGCTATACCTCTTTTCATCTGCAAAATGAAAGAAGGGGGTTACTGGGGAGCATAATATTTAGTTTGAATTTGATAATAAATCATAGAATTAATTAAGGATACAAAGTATTCAGTATATTCTAACAAATAGGTTGAATAATTATGGTAGTAATGGTAGTGTATACATATATGATGATAGGTTAATAAAATGGTTTAATGATTGAAAATATAATGAAGAGACAAAAAACATATATAAAATAAGTGGAGGTGTGAAATGTCAGATATAAAAAATAAGTTTGATTCTGCAAAAGATAAAATTATGGGAAGAACTAAGGAGAATGTAGGAAAGGCTACTGGAAGTGAAGAAACAGAACTTAAGGGAAAGGTTCAGTCACAAAAGGGTGATCTAAAAGAGAAACTTGGTAACGTCAAGGAAAAGATTGCTAAAAAGATTAATGATGTTATGGATAAAAAGGAAGAGAACAAAGAAAATTAGTAGTTATTCTTTTAATATTTTTATAATAAACGAAAAATAAGATAGGGCCAATATATTGGTCCTATCTTATTTTTCGTTTATTAGAATTAACTAAACTTTGGCATTTACCTTTTTAATATTTTTAGGAATCCAGAATTTTTCAATTTCTTCCAAAGATTTATTTTTTGTTTCTGGAACCATTGTTGTAACGAATATGAAACAAATAACATTTAAACCGCAGAATATCCAGAAGGTAAATGCACCGCCAATACTACTTAGTAACATTGGTGTAAATTGACCGATTGCCCAGTTAGCACCCCATAGGAACATAGTTGCAATACCGGTTGCTCTTGCTCTTAAATAATTCGGGAATATTTCAGGAATCATAATCCAAGGAATTGGACCCATTGAAATACAGAATGAAGCAACAAAGCCAAGAATCAAGAATAAAATCACCATTCCGTTTGCATAATGTGTATAGAACGCTAATCCTATAAAAAGCATAAAGAAAGCCATTAATGCGGAACCAATTGCCATTAACTTCTTACGACCAACTTTATCAATTAAGAACATAGCAAGCACAGTAGCTATTACATCTACAACACCGACTACACTTGTAGCGAGAAAACTTGAATTAGTTTTAAAACCAATCATTTCAAATATTTTAGGACCATAATATGTTATTGAATTCATGCCAACTGCTTGATTAAAGATGGCAAGGAAAATTCCAATTACCAACGCTTTACGAAGCCCTGGTTTAAAAAGTTGTTTAAGAGTTGAATTTTTTTCAACTACTAATGAGTTAGAAATTGAATCAAATTCTTGTTTTCCTATTATTGGTCCATTAATTTTATTAAGTACGGCAGAAGCCTGTTTTAATTTTCCCGCTTTTACTAAATAACGTGGACTTTCTGGAACGAAAAATAACGTTAATAAAAACACAACAGATGGGAATATACCACAAGCAAGCATCCAACGCCACCCGGTTGTTGTTAGCCAAGCTTCGCTACCCATATTTACAATCCATAGGTTAATGAAGTAAGTAAGACACATTCCTGATATAGTAAACAATTGATATAGTGCAGAAAGTCTACCACGAATAGCTGGTGGAGCACACTCTGTAATATAAGTTACAGATAATGCAGAAGCCATACCGATACCTAGACCACCAATTATTCTAGCAATAATTAAAGCTTCAACTGAATGTGATAGTGCAGATGCTAATGCTGATACACCAAACAAAGCAGCAGCAAACATCAATACCTTCTTTCTACCGATGAAATCACCTAAAAACCCTGAAATACCAACACCGGCTACACCACCAATCATGATACTTGAAATTACTAGACCTTCCATCATTGGTGTTAGATTATATAATTTTTGTAAGGAGCCAATTGCTCCCGAAATTACGGCTGTATCATACCCGTATAACAAACCACCTAAACCAGCAGCACAGGATATTAGAATGATAAATAACAAAGAACGGTTTTTTTTATGCTTTTCTGACATTTTAATTCCTCCTTATATATTTGTTCCTAAGTTTTGTATTATTAATAATTGCAAGCGATTACATCATTATAATAATATATATACGTACAAATGTCAATAAAAATATATTATTCATTGGTACAAATAAAATGTAAAAAAACCATAAGCCGTTATACAATTGTATAACGGCTTATGGTTTATCGTTTAAAGTGAGACAGTAGAATTACGAATAACAAGACTCGGCTCATATAATATAGAATCACTGTCCTCAAATTGATTATTATTATTTACTAATTTTATAATTAGCTTAGCTGCATCAATGCCCATTTGTTCTTTTGGATGTGTTATGGAAGTCAGTTTGGGGTCCATAATTTTTGAGAGCATAGAGTCATCAAAGCCGATAATTGAGAGGTCTTCAGGTATTCTCAAATTTAATTTATGTGCGATGTTTAATACCATGTATGCAATTTCATCATTGTAACAAAAAATACCTGTAGGGCGTTTCTCTGATTTGAGTACAACCTCTATTCTTTGGGGAAGTATTGTTTCCACTTCTTCTGAAAGATAAGTTAAAATTTGATTTTTCGACGGTGGAATGTCATTGTTTTGGCATTCTGTAATAAATCCATTCATTCTATGGATACCTTGAGAATCATCAACTTTAAATATACCTGTTATATTACTGTGTCCCAAAGAAATTAAATGATTAGTGGCCATTACGCCCCCATTAAAATCATTAACACGTAAGCTGGGCACGTTAATTTCATAATAGGATGCATTTATCATAATGATAGGAATATTTTGAGATATTATACTATTTAAATATTCTAGATTATGAATTTGATACGCACTTTTTGTTGGTTCTAAAATAAGACCATCTATTTTATGTGCGAGCAAATTTTTCAAATTACTATTTTCAAACATTATGTTATTGCTAGTGGACGACAATAAAAGAGAATAAGATTCAGCGTAGAGTGTATCTTCAATACCTTTAATAATATCTGGAAATATATAATTAGATATATGAGTTGTAAGAACACCTATATTTTTATTTTTCTTTAAATGTATACTATTTTGTTTCCAATCAGATAGATATATGCCACTTCCTTGTATCCTATATACATACTGCTGAGCGCTTAAATCACTTATAGCTCTTCTGACTGTATGTCTGCTGACGTTAAAGAGAGACATTAGCTCAGATTCAGTTGGGATCTTCTCGTTAGGCTTATATTTCTCAGTAATTGCCCAATTAATAATTGCTTCTATTACTTCTTCATATTTGTGTTTCATATATTTCTCCTATAATAATTTATTTCACTAAATATTATATCAGATGGCGAGAGCATTCACAATGATATAATAAAATTAGTACGTATAAATAATAAATATGTATTGACATTTATACGAATAAATACTATAGTTTGTATTGAAAGCGATTACTAAGAACGATTACTAAGAAGGGGGTCAGTAAAATGACTACGAAATATACAGTTGGAGTTGACTATGGAACTTTGTCCTCAAGGGCAGTTGTTGTAAACTTAGATAATGGAAAGGTTGTATCCTCTGCAGTGAAAGATTACCCAAGTGCGGTAATTGATGAAACTTTACCTGGAACTCAGATTAAATTAGGTAATAATTGGGCATTGCAAGATCCAAATGATTATTATAAATGTTTTATAGAAACAGTTAAACAAGCAGTTATTGACGCAACAAAGACAATTTCAAAGGATGATATTATAGGTGTAGCTATTGATTTTACAGCTTGCACTGTACTTCCTGTTAAAGAGGATGGTACTCCTTTAATGAATATAAAAGAATGGCACGATAATCCACATGCATGGGTTAAACTTTGGAAACATCATGCAGCACAAGATCAAGCAGATAGATTAAATGCAATAGCAAGAAAACGTAGCGAACCATGGCTTCAGTATTATGGTGGTAAAATTTCTTCAGAATGGGTATTCCCAAAACTTATGCAAATAGCTGAAGAAGCACCTGATGTATACAAAGCTATGGACACTTTTATGGAAGCAACAGATTGGTTGACTTGGCAGTTAACTGGAAATAAAATAAAAAATGCAACAACAGCAGGTTATAAAGCAATATGGAATGCCGAAACTGGATTTCCAAGCAATGAATTTTTTAAGGAACTAAATCCTCTAATGGAAAATGTAATTGAAGAAAAAATTGGAACTGAATTCTATCCTGTAGGAACTAAAGCAGGTGGATTAATTGAAACAGTAGCTAAGGCTACTGGCTTAAATAAAGGCATAGCTGTGGCTGTTGGTAATGTTGATGCTCACGTTTCAGTTGCTCCAACAGGAGTTGTAAAACCAAGAACAATGCTTAATATAATGGGTACATCTACTTGTGATATAACACTTGGAGAAAAAGAAATACCAGTACCTGGAATGTGTGGAGTAGTTAAAGATGGTGCTGTACCAGGATTTTATGCTTATGAATCTGGTCAAAATGCAGTTGGAGATATTTTTGGATGGTTTGTAAAAAATCAAGTACCAGAAAGTTATTATAAAGAAGCAGCACAGAAAGATTTAAATATTCATCAATTACTTGAACAAAAGGCTAATAAATTTAAAATTGGTGAGAGTGGATTAATAGCATTAGATTGGTGGAATGGGAATCGTTCTGTTCTAGTAGATACAGATTTAACTGGTTTAATATTAGGTATGAATCTTGAGACAAAGCCAGAAGAAATATATCGCTGTTTAATAGAAGCAACAGCATTTGGTAAACGTCTTGTTATAGACACATTTGAAGAAAATGGTGTACCAATTGATACTTTAACCGTTTGTGGAGGATTACCTCATAGAAATCAGATGTTAAATCAAATATATGCGGATATTACTAATAAAGAAATGTTTATATCAGAGCATCATCAAGCACCCGCTATTGGAGCCGCAATGTTTGCAGCTGTTGCAGCAGGCAAGCAGGCAAATGGATTTGACACAATACAAGAAGCTTCAAAGCAAATGGCAAGACTTAAAGAGAAATCAATTAAGCCAATTTCAGAAAATGTGAAGCGTTATGAAGAAATTTATAAAGAGTATGTAAAATTACACGATTACTTTGGACGTGGTGCAAATGATGTAATGAAACATTTGAAAAAGATTAAGGAATCTGTATCTAAGGAGGGTTAATTTATGTTAGAGGATTTAAAACAAAAAGTATTGGAAGCAAATTTATTGTTACCTCAGTATAACTTAGTAACTTTCACTTGGGGTAATGTATCCGGAATTGATCGCGAAAAGGGTTTAATAGTAATAAAACCTAGTGGAGTTGAATATGAACAAATGAGTGTTAGTGATATGGTTGTTGTTGATCTTGATGGAAATATAGTTGAAGGCAAATTAAATCCATCAAGTGATACACCAACTCATCTAGTGTTATACAAAGCATTTCCAAACATTATGGGTGTAGTTCATACTCATTCTCCTTGGGCTGTTTCTTTTGCTCAAGCAGGTGTTTCTATTCCAGCTGCTGGCACCACACATGGTGATTACTTTTATGGGGACATACCAGTAACGAGGTCAATGAGCGAAAAAGAGATAAATAAAGATTATGAAAAAGAAACTGGTAATGTTGTAGTTGAAATTTTTAATAATAGTGATATAAATCCAGATTATGTGCCAGGAGTACTTGTTAATGACCATGGACCATTTACTTGGGGAATAAGTCCCAAAAATGCAGTTCATAATTCAGTAGTACTTGAAGAAGTTGCAAAAATGGCATATCACTCTCTGCAGTTGAATCCACATAATATTAAGATGGATGGAGTGTTATTAGACAAACATTTTAATCGTAAACATGGAAAAAATGCATATTATGGTCAAAATAAAAAATAGGATGAGGAGGTAATATACAATGCTTAAAAATAAAAAAATGGAATTTTGGTTTATCGTAGGTAGTCAAAATTTATATGGTCAGGATGCTTTAGATGAAGTAAAAAGGGATTCACAAGCAATTGCAGATGGTTTAAATAAGAGTGGAAAATTACCATACACAATAGTATTTAAGTCACTTGCAACATCTGCTGATGAAATTACACATTTAATGAAAGAAGTAAATTATAATGATGAGGTAGCTGGTGTTATCACTTGGATGCATACATTCTCACCTGCTAAAATGTGGATTGCTGGAACAAAATTATTACAGAAACCATTATTACATCTAGCAACACAATTTAGTGAACATATTCCATGGAAAACAATTGATATGGATTATATGAATCTACATCAAAGTGCTCATGGGGACCGCGAATATGGTTTTATTAATGCGAGATTAAACAAACATAACAAAGTAGTTGTAGGGTACTGGAAAAAAGATGAAATAAAACAAGAAATTGCTGATTGGATGAATGTAGCCGTTGGTTATATTATGAGTCAGGAAATAAAAGTTGCCAGATTCGGTGATAACATGCGTAATGTTGCTGTTACTGAAGGAGATAAAATTGAGGCTCAGATTCAGTTTGGTTGGACAGTTGATTACTTTGCTATTGGTGATTTAGTTGCGTCAATAAGTAAAGTTTCAGAAAAAGAAGTAGATGTTACTTACGAAGAATTTAAGAAAATATATATTATGGACATAGGAGATAATGATCCTAAGTTCTATGAGAAACAGGTAAAAGAACAAATTAGAATTGAAAAAGGATTAAGAACTTTCTTAGAAGCAGGAAATTACACGGCATTTACAACAAATTTTGAAGACCTATATGGCATGAAACAATTACCAGGACTTGCAGTTCAAAGATTAAATGCTGAAGGATACGGATTTGCTGGAGAAGGAGATTGGAAAACTGCAGCGATGTCTAGATTATTTAAGGTTATGACAAGTAATGAGAAAACAGGATTTATGGAAGATTACATGTATGAATTAAGTACTGGTAATGAAAGAATCTTAGGCGCACATATGCTTGAAGTTGACCCAACATTTGCCTCAGACAAGCCTAGCGTAGTTGTTAAGCCATTAGGCATTGGCGATAAAGAGGATCCAGCTCGTTTAATATTTAACGGATCAGTTGGGGCTGGAGTTGCAATATCTATGCTTGATTTAGGATCATCTTATCGACTAATTATTAACGAATTAACAGCGGTTAAACCTACTGAGGATATGCCAAACCTACCTGTAGCAAAGATGGTATGGAAACCAGAACCAAATTTCAGTGATGGTGTTAAAGCATGGATTTATGCTGGTGGTGGTCATCATACAGTTATTACATTAAAGTTAACAGTTGATCAAATTTATGATTGGAGTCGCATGGTTGGGCTAGAAACTGTTATAATAGATCATAACACAAACTTAAGAGACATTATAAAAGATACAACGAGATAAAAAGTAATATATAAGATTAAAAAAATAAGAGGTTAGGTATGATTTATCTAACCCTTTACGAGGAGGAAAAGTATATGAAATTATTTATTGATACAGCTAATGTAGCAGATATCCGCGAAGCTAATGAAATGGGTGTTATTTGTGGTGTAACTACTAATCCATCTCTAATAGCTAAAGAAGGTAGAGACTTTAATGAGGTTATAAAAGAGATAGCTTCTATTGTTGACGGACCTATTAGTGGAGAAGTTATTTCATTAGATGTAAAGGGTATGATAAAAGAAGGAAGAGAAATAGCTAAAATTCATGAAAACATGATTGTTAAAATACCAATGACAGAAGATGGTCTTAAGGCTGTTAAAGTACTTTCAAAAGAAGGAATAAAAACTAATGTAACATTAATATTTAGTGCAGGGCAAGCTCTTCTTGCTGCAAGGGCAGGGGCTGCTTATGTAAGTCCTTTTATCGGAAGACTTGATGATATAAATGCTAATGCTATGGACTTAATAAGAACTATTGTTACAATATTTAAAGTACACGAAATAGATACTGAAATAATTGCTGCAAGTATAAGAAATCCAATGCATGTTACAGATGCTGCAGTTGCAGGTTCACATATTGCTACAGTACCTCTTAAAATAATTAAACAAATGATAAAACACCCATTAACAGATAACGGAATAGAAAAATTTGCTAAAGATTGGAAAGAAACTTTCGGTAAATAATAAGGGGGAGAACATAATGAATGTAGATAATTTATCAATAAATACTATAAGATTATTATCAGCAGAGGGTGTTGAAAAAGCAAATTCTGGTCATCCAGGTCTTCCAATGGGAGCAGCTCCTATGGCTTACACTCTTTGGGCAAAGATTATGAAACATAATCCCAAAAACCCAGAATGGACTGATAGAGATAGATTTATTTTATCTGCAGGACATGGTTCTATGCTTTTATATTCACTTCTTCATCTATATGGCTATGGATTAACTATTGAAGATTTGCAAAATTTTAGGCAATGGGGAAGTAAAACACCAGGACATCCTGAATACGGCCATACTAAAGGCGTAGAAGTAACAACAGGACCACTCGGGCAAGGACAAGCAAATGGTGTAGGTATGGCAATAGCTGAAAGTTATTTGGCTAATAAGTTTAATAGACCAGGCTTTGAAGTAGTTAATCACTTTACTTATGTGATTTCTGGTGATGGAGATATGATGGAAGGTATAACTTCTGAAGGTGCATCACTTGCAGGTACTCTTGGACTTGGAAAATTAATAGTATTATATGATTCAAATAATATTTCAATTGAAGGAAGTACAACTATTGCTTTTAGAGAAGATGTTGGAGCTAGATATAAATCTTACGGATGGCAAGTTATAACAGTAGAAGATGGTAACAATGTACAAGATATTTATGCTGCTATTAATCAAGGCAAGAATGAATTATCAAAGCCAACACTTGTAGTAATTAAAACTCAAATAGGTTATGGATCTCCAAAAGTTGGCACAGCTGCAGCACATGGAGAGCCTCTAGGTGCTGAAAATCTTAAAAAAACAAAAGAATTTTTAGAATGGGATTATAAAGAAGAATTTTATGTTCCAAAGGAAGTAAAAGAAAATTCTAACAAAGTAATAGAAAGTGGAGCAAATGCTGAGAATGAGTGGGATTTATTGCTCCAAAATTACAAGAAAAAATATCCTGATCTTGCCTCAGAATGGGACTCGTGGTATAAAAATGAACTATCTGTTGATTTATTAAAGGATGAAGGATTCTGGAAGTTTACAGGCAAAAAAGCTACTAGAGTTGCATCTTTTGAAGTAATAAATCGATTAGCTAACATAGTTCCAAACTTAATAGGTGGGTCTGCAGATTTATCACCATCTAATAAAACATATATGAATGGAAAAGGAGACTTTTCAAAAGAAGATAGAAGTGGTGCAAATCTTCACTTTGGTGTACGTGAACATGCGATGGCAGCTATAGCTAACGGAGTTTGTGTACATGGAGGACTAAAGATTTTCGTATCTACCTTCTTTATATTCTCAGATTATATGAAACCATCTATAAGACTTGCAGCATTAATGAATCTTCCAGTTGTGTATGTATTAACTCACGATAGTATAGGAGTGGGAGAAGATGGACCAACTCATGAACCGATAGAACAATTAGCAGCATTGAGAAGTATTCCGAATGTTGAAGTATTTAGACCTGCTGACTCTAAAGAAACAGCAGCTGCTTGGTGCTCAGCAATAAATAGGAAAGATGGTCCTACTGCGATAGTACTTTCAAGGCAGAACTTACCTTTATATGATGAAAGCGGAGCAGATGCATTAAAGGGAGCCTATATAATAAGAAAAAGTGAAAAGAAAGTTCCAGATCTTATATTAATGGCGACTGGTTCAGAAGTTGAATTAACATATGAAGCAGCTAAGGTATTAAAGGAAAAGGGAATTGATGCTAGCGTTGTAAGTATGCCATCTTGGGAAGTTTTTGAAAAACAAGATGAAGATTACAAAGAAAGTGTTCTACCTAAAAAAGTTACTAAAAGATTAGCAGTTGAAGCTGGTACATCTTTTGGATGGCATAAATATACAGGTTTTGAGGGAGATATAGTATCAATAGATCATTTTGGAGCTTCTGCACCAGCTAAAATACTATTTGAACAATTTGGATTTACAGTAGATAATGTAGTAGAAAAATCATTGAAAGTGGTTAATAAATAAGTAATTTATATTATACATTAAGTGAATTACGAAAGGAAGGTTAAATGATGAGTATTACAAAGAAATTTTATGGAAAAACACCAGATGGCACAGAGGTTGATATGTTCACATTAAGTAATAGTAATGGCATGACTGCTAAAATAATGAATTATGGTGCTACGATAACGTCTATTATAGTACCTGATAAAAGCGGTAAGTTTGATGATGTTGTATTAGGTTATGATAAACTTGATGATTATATTGCAAACAAATTATACTTTGGTGCAATCGTAGGGCGACATGCAAACAGAATTGAAGATGCTAGGTTTATAATTAATAGTACTGAATATAATGTAACTAAAAACGAGGGTGAAAATCATATTCACGGCGGGCTTATTGGTTTTGATAAGGTTGTTTGGAAAGCAGAGGTATCTACAAGAGGACAAGATGAATGTTTAAATCTTTGTTATTATAGCTCTGACGGCGAGGAAGGTTATCCTGGAAATCTTGATGTTAAAGTCACATATACACTAACTGACGATAATGAACTTAAACTGGATTACTTTGCAACAACAGACAAAGATACTGTAGTAAATTTAACAAATCATTCATATTTTAATCTATCAGGCCATGCGTCAGGAAATATTCTTAAGCATGAGGTTATGATTAATGCAAATAAGTTTACTGTCAATGACAAAAATAGTATCCCAACTGGTGAAATTGAAAGCGTATTTGATACTCCAATGGATTTTACAAAGTTAATTCCAGTAGAAAATGGGATAAATAGTAAATACCAACAAATAGAATTTGCGCATGGTTATGACCATAACTGGATATTGAATAAGGGCAAAGAAAAAGCTGCAGAGGCATTTGATGCATCTAGTGGAAGAGTTATGGATGTTTATACTACTGAGCCAGGAATACAATTTTATACTGGTAATTTTATATATGAAAGTAAGAATTGCAAGGATGGTGCTAATTATGCAAGGCGTAGTGGCCTATGTTTTGAAACTCAATATTTCCCAAATTCATTAAAACATAAACATTTTCCTTCCCCAATATTAAGGGCAGGGGATGAGTATAAGAACTCAACTATATTTAAGTTTTCAATAAAATAATATGGTAGCACTAAAAAAGGGAGTAAATTTCATTAAGAAATTTACTCCCTTTTAAGTTTTAATATGATTTGATTTATAATCAACAATTTTATTGGTGTGTAAATTTTCTGAATGCTTCAATAAGTTTTCAAAACTTTTAAAATGCCAATGGACTTCACTTGATAATCTATTAACATAATGATATTATTCTAATGTAAATAAAAACATTACTTGTAACGTTCTATATGATAACAATAACTAGATATTGATAGTAGTTGCTATTTATAAGAAGTTTATGATTTAATTGATGGAATTATAAATAACTCAAACATAGTATATATGGGTAAATTCTCAATGATAAGAAATAAATAACTTTTGACGTTTTATTAGAATTTCTAAAATGATATTTGTATCTTAACATTATAAAAATAGGAGAAGTGATAATTTGAAGAATTTTGATAATGATATACAACTTATAAAATATGAGGTAATAAGGGAAGTAACTAAGCTTGCTATTAAAGGAACTCTAAAGAAAGAACATAAAAATCTATTCAAGGTTCTTGTTCCAGGACCTAAAGCAAGGACTCGTTGTTGCATTCATAAAGAAAGAGCAATTATAGGAGAGAGAATAAAACTTATAATGGGTGGAAATAAAAAGAATAAAAATGTTATTGAAGTAATAAGTATTGCTTGCGACGAATGCCCAATTCAACGCTTTTCTGTTACAGAGGCCTGTAGAGGTTGTTTAACTCATAAATGTATTCAAGCATGCCCTGTGGGCGCAATTCACTCTATAAATAGAAGATCCTACATTGATACGAATAAATGCATTGAATGTGGTAAATGTAAAACAGCTTGTCCGTATAATGCAATTTCTGATGTTATGAGACCTTGTCGTAGAGCTTGCAGTGCAGGAGCATTGAGTATTGATGAAGATAAAAAAGCAGTAATAGATAATGATAAATGTATACAATGTGGTGCTTGCGTATACCAATGTCCTTTCGGCGCAATTATGGATAAATCCTCAGTAGTAGACGTTACTAATAAACTACTAGAAGCAAAAGAAAATGATAATATGCATTTATATGCTGTTATTGCACCTGCAATTGCTAGTCAATTTACCTATGCGAGCATTGGACAAGTAGTTTCAGGCATAAAAAAGATGGGTTTTCATGATGTCATAGAAGTTGCCATTGGTGCAGATATGGTGGTAGAAAATGAAACACAGGAATTTATAGAAACTATTGAGGAAATTAAAACAATGACTAGTTCATGTTGCCCAGCTTTTGTTTCATACATTAAGAAAAATTACCCCGAACTTGGTAAACACGTTTCAAGTACAGTTTCTCCAATGATAGCAATATCTAAACTAATTAAAAATACAGATCCTTTAGCTAAAATTGTGTTTATAGGACCTTGTACTGCTAAAAAAATGGAGATAAAGCAAGATGATATAAAAGGAATTACTGATTATGTATTAACTTTTGAAGAGCTTCAAGCAATGATTGATGCATTTGAAATAGATATTGAAAAATGCGAGGAACTTGCATTAAACAATGCTTCTTTTTATGGAAGAATATTTGCTAAATCAGGTGGCCTTACTGAGGCAGTAAAACATTTAGTCGATACTAGGGATACTTCAGTTGAATTTAAACCTATAAGTTGTGATGGCTTAATTGAATGTGAGAAAGCACTAAAACTATTAAAATTTAATAGATCAGCTGGTAATTTTATTGAAGGAATGGCATGCACTGGTGGATGTATAGGTGGTGCTGCTTCACTTAGACATGGTCCTAAAGATAAAAATGAAGTTACTAAATATGGGAAGCTAGCTTTAGATAAAGTTGATAGTGAATCACTTAGAATAATAAAAGTAAAAGAAGTTGACATGCACCGTGGTAAAGATTTTATGTCTAAATAACATTTGATTTGTATAAATGGTATAGAACTTTTCTTTAGAAGAAAAGTTCTATATCATTTTTTATTTTATAAATTATATTTCAGTCTGTAACTACATAGATTAACTGTCCTTACTATTACATTATTAGTTTCTTACCTATTATACTTAATTATAATAGTCTAATTTTTTATTTCTACACCACCAAAAGCTACAAAACAATTCAGAGTTAAAACTGGTGCATCTGGATTATCATAATTTTTGCTATTAGTTTTATTTGACCATCCACCGAATATAGGAATGCCCCTTACTACAACGGTCCAGTTTTTAGGAACTATTACGTTTACACCACCAAAAACAGCTGTTACATCTATTCTTGCAGCATCATTTAAAAGATTAGCATTACTCAAATCCATGTTAATACCACCAAATATAGAAACGAGGCTACCACCCCTAAAGTTATTAGAGTTATTTCTACTATTTACACCTGAGAAAACTGATAAATCATCCACCACATCTTGGTCAACTTCTTTTTTACTAAATTCATAATCTTCTTTTTTTAATGACTTAGGCAATAACAATGATACACCGATAGCTATAATAATGGCAGGCCAAAAAAAACTCATTAGGCTGACATTAATAATATTGAGTTCTCGCATTTGAAATAATATACCAAGTGCAAGCAATGTAATGCCTGAAGTTTTAGAAATAGGTTTTCTGATTAACTGACGTGTTCCAGCACCTACAAGTAGAAGTGGCCACCAAGTCCATATTAAGTTACTCAAATCCCAAAGTCCTAGTTGTTTAAATGCTACACTAATACCTATTAGTATGAATATAATACCTAAATAAAATTTATCTTTCAAAATAATCCCCTCCCATATTTATTGTGAGGTTGCAGCAGTTATTTACTGTTCCTCCCCCCTTAAATTATATGCATATTATTATACTATGACATAAGTTTATTTGGTATTAATAAAAAACATATAAATATCTTTATATTATGGATGTATAGGACATTAATTGTTGTTGCTCTTTTTGTAACATCTTGACAGTAAGAAATATATATTATAATATTAAATATAATTTAAAGTTTCATATGGAATTGTTTTAATTAAAATAAAATTGATATAGGAGTGTTATTCTATGAAGACAATAATTTACTGTTTTAGTGGTACAGGTAATTCTTTAAAGGTTGCAAAGGATATTGCAGCTGGATTAAAAGATACTGAAATTATACAAATTTCTAAAAACAACATGGATATAGATGGAACAACATTAAACAAAATTGGGATTGTTTTTCCTGTATACGCTTCTGGAATGCCTCTTTTAGTTAAGGAATTCATTGAAAAAGTCAATATCCCAAAGGAAGCCTATGTTTATACTGTTGTAACTTTTGGAGCAGCAGCAGGGGCTTCTATTTCTCAATTAGAAATGCTGCTAACTGATAAGGGTCTTAAGCTTTCAGCAGCATTTAAAATGAAGATGCCAGGAAATTATCAAGTGATTTACGCGCCTTACTCAGAGAAGAAACAAAAAAAATGTTTTGAAAATGAAAAAGAAAAAATTACTGAAATTGTTAAAAGCATAAATAATAACGAAATAGTTAAATTTAGTGGAGTTGGAGAAAATATAATGAAGACTATTGGTGGCATGATTTACAGTAGTTTTAAACCTTATGAAAAAGATAAAGATTTTTGGACTAATGAAAAATGTAATAGTTGTGGTACATGCGTAAAGGTGTGTCCTGCGAGTAATATAAAAATGAATGAGGGTAAACCACAATGGCAACATAAATGTGAGCAATGTGTTGCTTGTATGCAATGGTGTCCACAAAAATCAATTCAATATAAAAAAGTAACAGTAAAAAGGGGCCGTTATCATCATCCAGATATATCGGCGAAGGAACTATTTCATTTGTAAGGTAGATTTATTGGTTGATTCAATCTAGAAAATGAAAATAGGAAAAGGAATTGCAAAAAAAAACAGCTGATTGTCATAAGTCATTTTAAGGAATATGTACTTAAGTAACGCACAAGTTTATATAAGTTACATAAAATATAAATTGTATAAAATATGCACCGACAGTAGCAACATTAAAGATAAAAGCTGACATTGAGAACCTATTAAAGAAGTAAAATTACTAATATAACAATCATAAAATTGTGTAGGGAGGATGGATATTATGCAAATTAGGAAAATACGTAAGGTAGTAACTGGAACCACTCAATATGATGGAGCTGGAGTTAAACTTGTTAGGGTAATTAGTGCACCGGATGTTAAAGATTTTGACCCGTTTTTGATGCTAGATGCCTTTGACTCCTATGATCCAGCTGATTATACCAAAGGGTTTCCATGGCATCCTCATAGAGGAATTGAAACTGTTACTTACTTGATAAGTGGAGACATAGAGCATATGGACAATATAGGGAACAAAGGAAATATATTAGATGGTTGCTGTCAGTGGATGACAGCAGGTAGTGGAATACTTCATCAAGAGATGCCACTACCAAGCAATCGAATGTTGGGGGTTCAGCTTTGGCTTAATCTACCGAGAAAAGATAAAATGACAACTCCAAAATACAGAGATATCAGAGCAAACATGGTCCCTATAATTGAGGAAGAAGGTTGCAGTATACGGATTATTTCTGGACATTATAGAGGTAATGAAGGAGCAGTTCAAGGAGAATATGTAAAGATGCTTTTTTTGGATGTAAATATGAAAGCTGGAGCAAGGTGGCAATTAGAAACCAATAAAGGCACAAATTGTTTTATATATATAGTGGATGGTGAAGGCTTTTTTGAAGAATCTGATGAGAATTTGATTTCTAGCAAAAGGGCGTTGCTTTTCAATGATGGTGATGAGTTATTAGCCAGAGCAACAGACAAAGGAGTTCGTTTCTTTTTGTTTTCAGGAGTTAAGTTAGATGAACCAATTGCGTGGGGTGGCCCAATTGTAATGAATACACAAGAGGAACTTAAGCTAGCATTTAAAGAAATTGATGATGGAACGTTTGTAAAGTAAATAACTATGAGTCAATATAAAACCTATTAATTTAAGGAGCAAGTAATAATTATAAATTATTACTTGCTCCTTTTTCCCTATTGATATGTAATCATTTTATTCTACATTTTTATCAAATTTCCTTTTATAAAAAAGATATTATCCTAAAACTGCCAATTTAGAGTATTATGAATAATAAAATTTGATTGTGATATAATATAAATAAATAGAAAAAAAGAACATTTTGTATCAATATAATAGAAAATATTAATATATCAAACTGGTTAGTGTATGATTTATATATATGGGAGTGAGCTTTATGAGAGAGACAATTATAAGAATACAGAGTATTGAATTAGAGGGTTTTAAGAATATACAAAAGGGAACTATTGATTTACTAGGTTATAGACAGAAAAAATATTATACTGGGAAGTCAGATATAGTTGGAATTTATGGACAAAATGGTTCAGGTAAAACAACTATAATAGAAGCTTTTAGGTTGTTTAAAATAATTGCAAGTGGTGAAAAGTTACCAGATGATATTAAAAATTATATACATGAACTAGAAGATAAGGCGACACTTAAATTTATTTTCTATGTTGAAAAAAAAGAACAAAAATTTCTAGTGTATTATGAATTCTCTTTAAGGAAAAAAGATGATGGAGCAGAATTATATAATGAAAAATTAAGTTATTCTCAAATAAACGAAGAAAATAAAAAAAGAAAAATAGATATAATTGAATATGTTATAGAAACAGACCATGCCTCTATTTTACCTAAATTACGTTATAATGAATTGATAAAAAATAATAAGGAAAATGAATTCAATCTTGAAGTCTGTAAAAGACTATCAATTAAGGAAAAGACATCTTTTATCTTTAACGATAGCGTGGAAGAAATATTTAAAAGCAATTCTACAAATCTTGATTATTTCTTTATCATTAATGCTATAAAACGTTTTGCTAGAGTAAATTTGTTTGTAATAACAAATGAACATTCAGCCACTATAAGCCTTAATTTTATGCCCTTAAGCTTTAGAATGGAAGATAACGATGGCGTAACTAGTGGAGATATTGCCATTAATTTATTAGGTACATCCAATATAGATAAAAAAAGATATGATATAGCTGTTAGGATAATAAGACAGTTAAATGTTGTGTTAAGCACTATTATTCCTAACTTACAATTAGAAATCAATAACTTAGGAAATGAATTATCTAAGAATGGAAAAGAAATGATTAAGATACAACTACTTTCTATTAAAAAGGATATAAAAATTCCTCTTAAATATGAGTCAGAGGGCATAAAAAAGATAATTTCTATTTTAAGTACACTTATATCTATGTTTAATAATCCATCAATTTGTTTAATAGTTGATGAGCTTGATGCTGGTATATTTGAATATTTATTAGGGGAGTTATTAAAGATAATTGAGCAAGAAGGTAAAGGTCAGTTTATATTTACATCGCATAACTTACGTGCATTAGAAATGCTTGAGAAGGAATCATTAGTATTTAGTACAGCCAATTCTCAGAATAGATTTATAAGAATAACTAATATAAAGAGTAATAATAACCTTAGAAATGTATATCTACGTGGTGTTGATTTGGGTGGACTTAATGAGTGCATATATGAGGAAACGAATAGTTTTGAAATTGCACATGCGTTTAGAAAAGCAGGTGACATTTTTGGGGAAGAGTAAGAAAATAGTTTTATTTATTGTTGAAGGGTTTACTGATAAAAACTCATTGGCTTTGGTACTTTCTAAAATTATTGAAAAAGATAAAATTGTAAAATTTAAGATTATTAATGGTGATATTACGGCGCAAAACGGGGTAAATGCAAGTAATATACATAAGAAAATTACGAATTATATAAAAGAGTTTATAGATGGTAATATATATAAAAAAACTGATATTTTAAATGTTATTCATTTAGTAGATACAGATGGGGCATATATTAATGACGACTTAGTTTTAAAAAAAGATGTTGAAAATATTGAGTATAATACTCAAAATATATATGCTAGAAATATAGATAATATAAAAAGACGAAACAAACAAAAGTCACAAATACTTAGTAAACTATCAGCTACAAATACTGTGTATGTTAATTTACCTTATGGAATATATTTTTTTTCTTCCAATTTAGAACACGTGATACATAACAAGCAATGTGTTTGCCCAGAGGAAAAACGTAAGTATTCTGAGAAATTTGAAGATAAGTTTGTAATTAATCCTGTTAGTTTTATTGAATTTATGAATAGCACAGAGTTTGCACTTAATGATCAATATAAGGATACCTGGGAGTTTATAAAAAAAGATACAAACTCTCTAAAAAGATTTACTAACTTCAATTTATATCTAAATACAATAAAAACAGAATAGATTAGTAAAATACCGTAGGATTAGAATTTTACGGTATTTTAAGTTGTCTCTTATTTAAAGGTACGGTTAAATAAATCACTTATGCAAAACTAGTTGACTTTGTACTGTAATGGTGCTAAGGTAAAAGCATTAGACCAATATAAGAATAAATAGCTGCACATAGTCATAATAATAACAAATAAGAAAGGAATAATGATTATGAGAAATATGGATATAAAAGATAAAGATGGATTAACTGAAAAGGAGTTTTTAGATAGTTACGTACCAGGAAATTATGATAGACCATCTAATACAGTGGATATGTTGCTTTTTACGGTAGATGATGTACCAATAGATGGAAAGGATCCTGATAAAGCACTAAAAATGCTCCTGATAAAAAGGGGAGATCATCCATACATGGGATGTTATGCAATACCAGGAGGTTTTGTAAATATTGACGAAGCCTTAAGCACTGCATGCTATAGGGAGTTAAGAGAAGAAACTAGTATTGATAGTGTATATTTTGAACAGTTAAAAACTTTCGGTGATCTAGTAGAAAGAGATCCAAGAATGAGAGTTATTTCAATAGCATTTTTAGCCTTAGCAGATAAAACTAATATTAGACCAGTAGCGGGAGATGACGCTACTTATGCACAATGGTTTACGGTGAAAAAAGAATTCATATCCTCAAATAATTCAGGAATAGAAAGAGTTGATATGTACAATTTGACCTTGAATTCCGATGATGGTGAGGTTAAGATAGGATATCTTGTGACTGAGAGATTTGTTAAAAATGGTATTATTTCAATTAAAGTACCAACTTATGAGCCACTTGGTTGGAGCACAGATGAACTTGCTTTTGACCATATAGACGAAGTATATTGTGCATTAGAGAGATTAAAAAATAAAATAGAATATACTCCAATAGCCTTTTCATTACTTCCAAAATACTTTACGTTAAGAGAAGCTCAAAAATTATATGAAGCTATTCTCCATTCGGGAAAATCTTTATCAAGAGCTAACTTTAGAAGGAAAATCAAGAAAATGGTTATAGAAACTGACAAAGAAAAACTAACTGCTGGAAGACCTGCAACATGTTATATGTTTAATGAAAATTGGGAACATAGTTTTATGGATGAATAATTAAGAATATTTTGAGGGGGAAAAGATATATATGATAAATTTACTGATAAATAAAATATTTGATATGCAAAATGAAATAAAAGGTAAGGTAGTTAATTTAACGGATCTTCCAAAAGAAAAGACAGCTTTAATAGTTATGGACATGGTAAATGGATTTGTTCATGTAGGAGTAATGTCTTCACCAAGAGTTGAAAAAATCATAGATAATGTTGTGTCTATTAATGAGAGAACTTATGGATATAAGAAGGTATTCTTTTTAGAACAACATGATGAAGATTCTACGGAGTTTAAAACATATGCAAGGCATTGCGTAAAAAATAGTGAAGAAGCAGAGCTTATTCCATCATTAAATTGTGGAGCTACGCTACATAGTAATACCACAATAATACACAAGAATAGTACTAATGGGTTTCATGCACCAGAATTCAAGGTATGGCTTAAAGATAATGAAGCGCAAATTGAAAATTATATTATAGAAGGATGTTCAACTGATATATGTGTTAAGCATTTTACAGAAACACTAAAAACATATTTCAACGAAAAAAACCTAGATAGAAGAATTATTGTACCAATAGACTCAGTAGAAACATTTGATTATGGAACTCATGATGGTGATTTAATGAAAGTTATATCCCTATGGGAAATGAAGTCGAATGGTATAGAGGTAGTTGATACTATAATATAAAAAGTAACTTATAAGTAGTAATTTAAAAGGATGTTTTCTTGTAAAAGTAAGAGAACGTCCTTTTAAATTTAATACATGGTCATAGTATATAAAATATAGTAAAAATTTACATTGACAATGGAAAAGTGTATGTTATAATGATAGTACCAAATAGGTACAAAGTACATTTTAACTAATAGAGTGAAAGAGAATGAAAATTATTTTTTTAATAACCCTTTGTATCATTATAATACTAAATAGAAGGAGAGAGAGTATATGATGAATTATTATATGATAACAATATTAAATGAATTGATAAATGATGAGCGAATAAGTAGTCTCCATGGAATTTGTAAGGATAATAATAGAAAAGTTTATATTGAAGGCGGCGAGTATCAAGAATACAGTATGGATTTAATATTCTTAGTTGATACAGGAGATTTATTTAAAAAAACCATTGCATTTACAATAACAACAAATTCATTTAGCTCTGAAATTGAAGTAATAAAACATTATAGCTTAGAAAGCAAAATATTTAGTAGAAGACCTGTTAAAAATGTTACTGAGTATATAATAAATAAAATACTAAAATATAAAAACGAAGATAGTCAAAATAATCAACACTTAAAGGAATCGATTGCTTAAATAATAAATCTAGAAAATAATTAATTTAAAGGAGAATGATGTAAATGAGTAACGTAAATAATAATTTTAATATTAAAGAAGAAAGAAATCTTTCAATGTTAATGGACTTTTATGAATTAACAATGTCAAACGGTTATTTTATGAATGGATTTTCAGATACAATAGTGTATTTTGATATGTTTTACAGAAAGAATCCAGACGGAGCAGGTTTCTCAATAGCAGCGGGACTCGAACAGCTTGTAAAGTTTATTAAAAATTTAAATTTTACACAGGGTGATATTGATTTTTTAAGAAACAAGGGTGTTTTATCAGAAAGGTTCTTAGAATATCTACTAACATTTAAATTCTCAGGAGATATATACGCAATTCCAGAGGGCACAGTAGTATTCCCTAGTGAAGCACTTGTAACAGTCAAGTCAAAGGTTATTGAAGCACAGCTTGTTGAGACTATGTTGTTACTAACAATTAATCACCAAAGTTTGATAGCTACTAAGGCAAGCAGAATAGTAAGAGCTGCACAAGGAAGACCAATACTAGAGCTTGGAGCAAGAAGAACTCATGGCGCTGATGGAGCAATAATGGGAGCAAGAGCTTCATACATTGGTGGCGTAAGTGGAACGGCTACAACTATAGCTGAAAAATTATATGGAATACCTGCTACTGGTACAATGGCTCACTCATGGGTACAATTTTTCGGAGATGAATATAAAGCATTTGAAACTTATGCAAAAACCTACCCAGATACATGTACATTACTTGTTGATACTTACAATGTTATAAAAAGTGGTATACCAAATGCTATTAAAATTTCAAAAAATGTTTTAGAGCCAATTGGAAAAAGGTTAAAAGGGATTAGACTTGATAGTGGAGATCTTGCTTATCTTTCTAAGAAAGTAAGGATTATGCTTGATGAAGCAGGTCTTACAGATTGTAAAATAGTAGCTTCTAACAGTTTAGATGAATTCATTATAACTGAATTATTAAACCAGGATGCTAAAATAGATATATTTGGTGTTGGAGAAAGATTAGTAACGGCAAAATCAGAACCAGTATTTGGCGGTGTTTATAAATTAGTGGCTGTGGAAGAAGAAGGAGAAGTTGTTCCACGAATAAAACTAAGTGAAAGTGAAGAAAAAATTATTAATCCTGGATATAAAATGTGTTGGAGATTATATGATAAAGATTCACATAAGGCAATTGCCGATGTTATTACATTATCGGGCGAAGTTATAGATGAAACAAAACCATATACAATTTTTGATCCAGTATTCATTTGGAAAAAGAAAATAGTTACCAATTTTTATGCTAAAAGACTTCAAGAGCCAATTTTTATTAAAGGGGAATGTGTATATGCATTACCAACTATAGAAGAGATTAGAGCATATTGTAAAACTCAAGTAGACAGCATATGGGAGGAAGTTAGGAGATTTTCTAATCCTCATAAATACTTTGTGGATCTATCTAAAGAATTATGGTTTGTTAAGAAGGAACTAATTGAGAAATATAGAAATTTAGAAGATAAAAATAACAAATAAACTAATTGCAATCGCTTTTCAGGTAGAAGATTTAAAAATATTGATGACTGATGTATTTAACAATAAAAGAGAAATAAAAGAAGTAACTATGGCCAAAGCTTCATTAAATGATGGACAGGTAATTTATGGGGTAAATGATTTGTTCATAGGTCAAAAAACTCATTTATCTGCAAGATATTAAAAGTTAGAAGTATTTGATGAACATTAAGTTTTAAGGATGTATTGGGGAAAGAAAATATTAGAATGGAGTAAAACCCCAGAAGAGGCATTTCGGTATAATGTAATTTAAATTAACTATAGCTTAAATTATAATACTAAAAAAAAGACTACCTTCTGGCAGTCTTTTTTTAGTATTATAATTTATTTATTTCTTTTTTGGATCTTCTTTTTGAAGTATACTATGATATCTACCATACATGAAGTAAATTACTATTCCGATTAATAACCAAATTACAAATCTAATCCATGTTACGAGTGGTAAGGCTGACATCAGATACACACATGCTAAAGCAGATAATATAGGTAGAACTGGCACCCATGGGCATTTGAATTTTCTTACAACATTTGCCATGGTTTTTCTAAGTACTATAACTCCTATTGAAACAAGAACGAATGCAAATAATGTACCTATATTGCATAGTTTTATTATTTCATCTAACGGTAAGAATCCTGCCATTAAACCAGCTATAGTACCTGTGATTATAGTGCAAAGAGTAGGAGTTTTGTGGACGGGATGTACGTTTGAAAACATCTTTGGTAGTAATCCATCTCTTGACATAACCATAAATACCCTTATTTGTCCATAAAGCATTACTATAAGTGTTGAAATCATGCCAATAACTGCACCGGTTCCAACTAAAGCAGCTCCCCAGTTAATACCGAATCGTGCCAATGCACCGGGAACGGCATTATTTTCACTTATTTCTTTATAGGGAACCATGCCTGTTATAACAAGCGCAACTGCAATATAAAGTATAATTACTACTGCTAAGCAGATAGCAAGACCGCGAGGTACATCTCTCTTTGGATTTATAGTTTCCTCTGCAGCAGTTGAGACTGCATCAAAACCGATATAAGCAAAGAATATTATTGATGCACCAGCCATAACGCCACTCCAACCAAATGGGGCGAATGGTTTATAGTTAATCAAATTAATATGAAACACGCCTAGTACTATAAATAAAATAATTACGCCAACTTTTACTATAACAATTTTATTGTTCAATTTTGCACTTTCTTTTATGCCTACAAATAATATCCATGTTACAAGCACAGTTATAAGAATAGCTGGCAAGTCCATTATTCCTCCTGCAGCAGGTGTGCTAGTTATTGCTTTAGGTAAAATTATTCCAGCAGAACTTAGCAGTCCTATAAAGGTTCCTGACCAACCAGATGCAACTGCAGCTGACGAAACTAAATACTCAAGCATTAAGTCCCAGCCTATAATCCAGGCTATTAATTCACCAAAAGCAACATAGGAATATGAATAAGTACTGCCGGCAACTGGAAACATAGTTGCAAGTTCAGCATAAGTAAGGGCGCAAAGTCCACTTACAATAGCTGCTACGATAAATGACAAAACAACTGCGGGTCCTGCTAAATGGGCACCAACACCTGTTGAAACAAAAATTCCTGTTCCTACAACCGCACCTATTCCAAGTGCTGCAAGGTCAAACGCTGTAAGATTCTTTTTTAAATCAGATTTTTCGGCTGAATGTAACATCTGTTCTAGAGTCTTCTTTTTCCATATATTCATAATATCTTTCCCTTCTTAAGCTAAACTTTAGCTGCGTTTTAATTATTACAATTATGTAATATGTAATATGTATTATTAGTAATATTACAATCTTCTTAATTAACTTGTCCTCCTTAATTTCGAATCTATTAAATTAGTAAGATATAATACTATAATTTGAACATTCAATAGTATTAATAATCATTATATAGAATATTTAGAAAATTTGAAAGGGTAAAAATTTAGAAAGTTAGGCTTAATACAGTGATAGAATGTCGCATGCTATATTTCTTTATCATATTCTAAGTTTTATGATAGATTCTTAATATTGACAAGATAATTAAAAATATAAGTTAGATTGCTTGAGGTACTAAATTATAGACAAGTCATCATAACTTCATCACTAAGGTTGACTTGTAAGTTAGAATATTATGTTTTGATATTTAGGACTAATATTTAGGAAGGGATGGTTGCTTTAAGATGGGAAATTTAAATTAATTATTTTGCTTTTATTGAAATACCGCAGTATTTCAAAAATACTGCGTCTGAGTTTATAATTTTATATAGAGAGATACTATGAAAATCTGAAAATATGGTATAATAATAAAAATATAATAAGATAAAATATAAGAAGTGAAATATATAAAAAGGGCAATAAAGAAAGGAAAGGAAGTTTAATAATGTGCATAAAATTAAAATATAGAGAGATTGAAGGTGAAAATAAATGTTCTTAACCTGTGAAGAAATGGTTAAGTTATCGCACTTAGAAAAAATTAAACTGGTAGCAGGTAAGGGTGGAATTAAAAGGATAATAACATGGGCTCATGTAATAGAATTGGATGATGTGGCAGATTGGGTTAAAGGTGGAGAATTACTATTTATAACAGGAGTATCAATTCAAAATGATCTAAATGCACTTATCAAATTAGTGAAAGATATAGAAGCGAGAAATCTTTCAGGGCTAGTAATTAACGTTGGCCGGTATATAAAAGAAACACCAAAAGAAGTTGTAGATTTAGCTAATGCCATGAATTTTCCAATATTTGAACTGCCCTTTGAGGTTAAACTCATTGATGTTATTCAAAGTATATGTAGGGAAATATTTAATTCAAGAATTAAAGAAGAATCCATGAATAGTTTTATGAAGGCAGTGATATTTGGAAATGAAAAAATTACGACAGAAACGTTAAACAAGGCTGTTATATATGGGTATAACTCTAAAAAGTGTTATCATTCACTTGTGGTTGATATAGATAGTTTTAAAGTATATTTAAAGAAAAATAATATTCGTGAGGAAAAAGAAATTGAGGAATTAAAGACTTTCATTCAACAACTTATTGATTCCATAATGTACAAACATAATAAAAAAGCTCTTTGTATGATTCAAAGTGACTCCTTTATAAATTTAGTTCCTATGTACAAAGGAAACAACAATAGGGATGAAATCATTGTTATTGCAAAAGAAATTAAACTTACTATCAAGGAAAGAATAAAAGAATTAACGGTAAGTGTGGGGCTTGGTGGAGGAACAACTGAAATTAAATATTTTAGTAAGATTGTATTTTCAGCTCAAAAAGCACTGGATATTTCTAAGCGTAATAGTAAGATAGATTACGTAAGCGATTATAAAAAAACAGGAGTATACAGATTATTTTTTGATATGAGTAACTATGATGAAATGCGAAACTTATATGAAGAAACTCTTCACAAATTAGAGAGATATGATACTAAAAACTCTTCAAATTTGTTAGAAACTCTAGAAATGTATTTAGAAAAGCAAAAAAATATTGGTTTGTCAGCAGAATTTCTTTATATCCATAGAAATACTATGAAATATAGAATAAATAGAATAGAAGAGATATTAGGATGTGATTTAAAAGATGACAATATAATATTTCAAATCACTTTATGCATTAAAATTAGAAAGTTTCTAAACATATAAAGAGAGCATATTAATCAAAAATGATTATTATGCTTTTTTTTTATGTGTATTATTAATGACATTTGAAAGATTATAAATTATTTCATTCACTAAGGGAATAATTTAGGATATGTAATTATTATAGTTATAAGTGGGTTTTATATTGCGTAAAATGATTTAAAATATAAAAATTATAGTTTTTATTTATAGTTATAACTACTATAAATGAGTAGTATCAATAGAATTATCCTCAATGAACAAGTAAGTGTTACGATGTTTGTGTATGGTGGACATATGAAAGTGTATGAATTTATGATAAATTATAACTATTAAAACAATTCAATTAATTTCGTATAATGAATTTTAAAATATTATATATGTCATTATATACGTGGGGGTGGATCAAAATGACAATGGGAGCAAATTTACTATTAAGCAATGTTACAAAACTTTATAAGAATTTTAAAGCAGTAGATGATGTATGCATAAATATTAATAAAGGAGAATTTTTAACAATTCTAGGTCCTAGTGGTTCTGGGAAAACGTCTTTATTAAAATTAATTGCAGGGTTTGAGAGGATTAACTCCGGTGAGATACTTCTTAATAAAGATAATATTGAAACTAAAAAGCCATATGAAAGAAATATTGGTATGTTATTTCAAAACTATGCATTGTTTCCGCATATGACTGTTTTCGAGAATATAGCTTATCCACTTAAAATAAGAAAATATTCTAAAGTAGACATAAAGAAAAAGGTTACTGAACTTTTGAAACTGGTGGATCTAGAAAATGTTGAGGAAAGATATCCAAAACAATTAAGCGGTGGACAGCAACAACGTGTAGCACTTGCTAGAGCAATTGTATTTAATCCTCCATTATTACTTCTGGATGAACCATTGGGTGCACTAGACAAAAACTTAAGACAAAAGATGCAACTTGAAATAAAACATATTCAACAAAAGGTGGGTATAACAACTATCAGTGTTACCCATGACCAAGAGGAAGCACTTACTATGTCAGATAAGGTTTGTATCATGAATAAAGGTAGAGTTGAACAAATTGACTCACCAGAGCGAATATACCAAAGACCAAAAACTAGATTTGTTGCTGAATTTATTGGAGAAATAAATATGGTAAATTGTAAAGTTATTGAATTAGAGGAGGAAGTTGCTTATGTAACAGCTTTTGATAATAATGAAATTAAAGTAATAATAGACCATGATAGTGATTTTTCTGTAGGCGACGATATGTTACTGGTATTTAGACCTGAAAATATAGCAATAATTAAAGATCCTAATGAGTGGGAAAATTCGTCACAAGCGGTTATAAAAGAAATCATATTTGTTGGAGACACACTAAAAGTAAAAGTAATTATTAACAATAGTACTGAAGTTATGATAAAGGCATCACCGTCCATTAAGGAAACATTAGTAATAGGAAATAAAATAATACTGGGATGGGATTCAAATAATTGCACAATAATCAAAGATTAATTTAGTTTAAGATAGTGTTAACTAACTTATGAAAAAACAGGAATGTAAATATTAGGGTTTTAATTGCACGTTGAAAAGTGAAAAAATACTTTGAAGAAATACAATGCAGTTTTGTTTG
>NZ_JAIZZK010000023.1 GCF_020443705.1 Clostridium algoriphilum | reverse complement strand
CAAACTGTTTTTTGCCTTTTACTGCTGACATAACAATACCCCCAATCATAGTTTTATTATCCTACAAATGGGGGTGTTTTTGCAATGTCCGTTTTTAGTGGTTCAGTTCAATATCACGGGTGATCTTTTATATTGTCATCAAAAAAAATATCATGGATTTAATATTATCGTCTAACATTTCTAAAATGAATGTTAAAATGCAATGTAGTATGGTATAATTGAGTTGTATGTAAAAATAAAAGTACTTAATATATTATATATAGTGAGGATGATACAATATGGATAAATTGGTTATTAACGGGGGTCAACGTATCCTTGGTCAAGTGGAAATAAGCGGTGCAAAAAATGCAGCAGTAGCAATTTTACCAGTAGCTATAATAGCAAGCAAGGGTAAATGTATCATTGAAAATATTCCGGATATAGAAGATGTAAACTGTATTGAAAGAATATTGGAGAATTTAGGCTGTAATATTAAAAGAGAAAAAGATTCAGTTACAATAGATAGTACAAGTATAACTAGCATAGATGCTAATACAGAAGATGTAAGAAAAATGAGAGCATCATATTATTTGATTGGTGCACTTTTAGCTAGGTTTAAAAAGGCTAGAGTAGCACTACCAGGTGGATGCCCAATAGGAGCTAGACCTATAGATCAACACATAAAAGGATTTGAGGCGCTTGGAGCAGTAGTAACTATTGAGAACGGAGCAGTTAATGTTCAGGCTGATAAGTTAATTGGGACTAGCATCTATTTTGATGTTGTTAGTGTAGGAGCGACAATAAATGTAATGACAGCTGCGACACTTGCAGAAGGTACAACTATTTTAGAAAATTCTGCAAAAGAACCACATGTAGTTGATGTAGCAAACTTCTTAAACTCTATGGGAGCTAATATTAAAGGTGCAGGTACGGATGTTATAAGAGTTATAGGTGTGAAGGAATTAACAGGATGTACTTATAGTGTAATTCCAGATCAAATTGAAGCAGGCACATTTATGATAGCTGTAGCAGCTTGTGGTGGAGAAGTAACTGTAAATAATGTTATTCCAAAACATCTCGAATCAATTTCTGCTAAACTTATTGAAATGGGAGCAGAAGTAATTGAAGGTGGAGACAGTGTTACTGTTAAAGCAGATGGAAGACTTAAGGCTGTAAATATTAAGACACTACCTTATCCAGGATTTCCAACGGATGTTCAACAACCAATGAATACATTGTTATCTGTTTCAGAGGGAAGAAGCATAATTAACGAAAGTATTTGGGAATCAAGATTTAAACATGTTGGTGAACTAAAAAAAATGGGTGCTAATATAAAGGTAGAGGGAAGCGTTGCTACTGTGGATGGTGTAGACAAACTTTTAGGAACTGTAGTTGTGGCATCGGATTTAAGAGCAGGGGCTGCTTTAGTTATAGCAGGTCTTATAGCAGAAGGTACTACTGAGATTTTGGGCATAGAACATATTGATAGAGGATACCCAAACATAGAAGAAAAATTTAGAAATATAGGTGCGGATATAAAAAGAGTTACTATATAACAATTTATAATAAAAGGAGACAATTATGATTTTTTGTCCATTATATAGTGGAAGTAGTGGAAATAGTATATTTGTGGCATCACAGAAGACAAAAATTTTAGTGGATGTTGGTATGCCCGGAAAAAGCATTGAAAGTGCACTTAAACATATTAATCAGAATCCTAATGATATTGATGGCATTTTTATCACTCATGAACATTCTGACCACATAAAAGGTGCGGGAATAATTTCTAGAAGGTATGACATACCAATTTACGCAAATGAATATACTTGGGAAGCTATGGAAACTAAAATAGGTAATGTGAAGGAAAATAATATAAAAATTATTAATAATAATTCTGTAGATATAATGGACATGCATATAGCTAATTATAAAATATCACATGATGCTGCAGCACCTATAGGATATGCCTTATATAGTGGAAATAAAAAGGCATGTATAGCTACAGATTTGGGATATTTTTCAAGCGAAGTTAAGACTATAATTAAAGATGCAGATGTAATATTACTTGAGAGCAATCATGATGTGGAAATGGTAAAGTTCGGTCCATATCCGTATCCCTTAAAAAAAAGAATATTAAGTGATGTGGGCCACTTATCAAATGATGCATGTGGGCAAGCTATAGTCGAAATAATGAATGATAAACAAAAACATATTATTTTAGGACATTTGAGTAAAACTAATAATTTTCCTGAATTAGCTTATCAGACAGTGGCTAATATTCTTAAAGAGAATTGTATTGAAATAGGTAAGGATATCTCTTTAGATTTAGCTAGAAGAAATATGCCAAGTGATGTAATTGACTTTTAACGGCATTTCAGAGGAAAACCATTTATCTTTAGCAACATGGGTATTACTACTTAAGTAGATTTAATACTTTGGTAGGAGTGTAGACTTTCTTCTGTAGTCGTTAATTAAGCCACTTTAGTGGATTATTAAAGGAGAGGTCTAAATGACGAAAACAATTAAGATATTATTATGTTCTATGCTAGTTGTTTCAACAGTAACATTTTTTGGATGTGAAAAAAAAGATGATAAAAGCGTTACAAATAAAGAAAAGCTTGAAAATCTTAAACTTCCTCTAGAAAAAGATGGCTTTATTCAATTGGGTATTTATTTTGATGGTACTAAAGATGGTTCTACTATCCAAGTAGTTAAAGATGAAAGACTTATTAATAAAGAAGAGCTTATTGGAGAAACTATTATGCAAGAACTTATAAAAGGACCTACTGCAAAAAGTGAGCTAAGACCAATACTTCCTAAAGAAACTAGACTATTGAGTTTTTCTATTAAAGATACTATTGCTTATGTGAATTTAAGTAAGGAAGCTAAAGTAGATATGTCAGTGGTAAAAGAGGAAAGTTGTTTACAAAGTATAGCGGCATCATTATCTCAATTGTCATCTGTTAAAAAAGTGAAAATTACAATGGAAAATAAAGATATTGATACTTTAGGTGGTAATTTTAATATATCTAAGCCTTTTAGTAAAGATGAAATAATTTCAATTAAAAAATAGAATGTATATGCAGGAGTAAACTAAGTGCAATTAATTTAAGAAATTTTAATATATATGTTGAAAATTGGAGAAATTTTTATTATAATAATTAAATGTACAAACAAAATGATTTGGAGGAGAATAGAGGATGAGTTTATATAAAGAGTGGACGGATATGGTGGTTGACTATGTTAAGCGCAGAGGAGAACCTGCATTTTGGCATGATTATGGAGAAATAGAAAGACGCATATATACAAAATTATTATCAAAATATCAAGATGAAGTTAAGGGTACAATGGATGAGCTTGCAGACTACTTTGAAGTATCTAACATATATTTTATGGGATTTACTGATGGTATAAACGATAGTCTTTTAGAACCTGTACAACTAGAAGAAACTGAAAGAGACACAAAAGTCAACTTAAAAGTAGACTTTGAAAAACTTTATTTTAATATGCTAGATGCAAAAGCAGATTATTTATATGAGCTTCCACAATGGGAAGGTATTTTCTCAAGGGAAAAAAGAAAAGAAATTCAAAGAGATTATAGAGATTCTAAAATGGTAGTTAATAACGATAAAATTGGAAGAAATGATGCATGTCCTTGTGGAAGTGGAAAGAAATATAAAAAATGTTGTGGAAAATAATGTTCTAATAAGCACATAAAATATTATGAATTACAGTAAAAAAACTTTGCACACTGTGGCAGGGTTTATTTCTTTTTGAACTTTGCATGATATTTGAAAAGTCTTTTGATTAACAATGTAATAGTTCTAACATTAATTTTTAATTTTATAATATACCATACAATATTAGATTACATGTATTATAATACTAATATAAGTGAAATAAAGGAGACTCATAATGAGCATAACCATAATTTGCGTCGGGAAAATAAAAGAAAAGTATTTGAAAAGTGCAATTGATGAATATACCAAAAGGCTAACTAGATACTGTAAGCTTAACATAGTTGAATTGATTGATGAGAAAACTCCAGATAACGCTTCTGAGAAGGAAGAAATGTTAATAAAGAAAAAAGAAGGAGATGTTATTCTTACGAAAATTAAGGATAACATGTTTGTAATTGCTCTTGAGCTAAAAGGAAATATGTTATCCTCAATAGAGTTGTCAGATTACATAAAAGATCTTGGTATAAGCGGTGATAGTAATATAGCTTTTGTAATAGGAGGTTCATTAGGCTTATCTAAGGCTGTTTTAGATAGATCTAATTACAAATTATGCTTTTCAAAGATGACTTTCCCACATCAGTTATTTAGGGTAATGCTGCTAGAACAAATTTATAGAGGGTTTAGAATAATAAGTGGTGAACCGTACCATAAATAACATAGATTCCAATTTTATATATTTTTTGTGGGGTAATAATATTATTGTTAAAATTTTAATTTTATTTTAAGTCTAATATTGAAAAAGAAGGTGACTTTTATGACACATTTGAGTATAAAACCATTAAATTATATATCCAAGGAAATGCTTAATAATAAACCGATCAATGGAAAAATATTAAAGTTTATTGTTTTAGGTGATAGCCATGTGATTGCGGATACAACTGGTTGTCTCGGGAAAAATGCATTCATATATAATAAAGTTTTGATTGAGATTAGTTGTAGAAAAGAAACTAATCATTTTAATCCAGACTTTATAATACATGGTGGGGATGCTGTGAATAATGGAAAGGATGAAGCGAGTTTCGAGCTTTTTTACCATTTAACGTATTCTGAGATGATTCATAAAGGAATTCCAGTTTTTATTTCTATAGGGAATCATGATTATGATATATCAAAACCAGAACCTGATTCTAAAAACTTTGAGAAGTTTATTGGAAATACACGAGATGAAATTAATATATCTGGAACAAATGTACGATACATTTATCTAAATACACATTATTGCTTTGAACCTGTAGTTCCAAAACCAGCTATATATTCATATTTTTCAGAGAAAGAGAATGAGGATATTGATTTACTTAAAAGAATGAATTCTACTAATTTATACCTGATTGATTTTCATAGTCCCTTTAGAATTAAAGATTGCAATGATAGTCTTGCGCAAAATGATTATCATTATTTACAAGGAGATCAGGAAAATTTATTTAAAAATAGTATAAACTCTAATGTAAATGTATGTGCTATTTTTTCTCACCATATGCATACAATGATGAAATGTAAGTATAATTTAAAAAAAACTTTCAATGAGATTCCTTTTCTTATAAGTGGAAAGGGTGGTAATTGTAATATCATCAATTCTTATGGGAGCTATTATGAGATTACATTAGATATGATTACTAATAGTATTGAATGTAATCAAATAATGGTGACTATATAGTTATCTAACTTAAGTACTTCTTCTTAGTGGTTTACTATAATTATGTTGATATACACAAACAAACAGTAAGAAAGGATTCTGATTAACTTGAATGAAAATAAATTGTTTACAGATAAAAAAATTGTAGCTATTATTGCAACATTATGTTGCTTATTATGGGGAAGTGCTTATCCTGCAATAAAAATCGGATATATATTATTTAATATTTCTACAGGTGATATACCATCAAAACTTGTATTTGCAGGATATAGATTTATTATAGCAGGTATAGTCTTGCTTATGATTGCACAAAAATATGGAAAGAAAATCTTTAACATTCGAAAGGAAAATGTTAAAGATTTATTTTATTTAGGAGTTATTCAAACAACATTGCAATATATATTTTTTTATATAGGGGTTGCCAATACCACGGGCGTTAAGAGTTCTATAATGAATTCAACTGTAACATTTTTCAGTGTTATTTTAGCTCATTACATATATACGAATGATAAGTTAAATATGCAAAAAATAGTTGGATGTATTGTAGGTTTTATTGGAGTTATGATTGTTAATTTTAGCTCTGATTTATTACGGTTTTCTTTCAGCTTTATGGGAGAAGGATTTATAATAATTGCAGCGTTTACTTTTTCGATAAGTGTTATATATGCGAAAAAACTTACGCAGAAGATGGATGTAATGGTTGTAACAGGGTATAGCCTTTTTATCGGAGGTATAATATTGATGCTCCTTGGTATTCTTTTAGGTGGTAGAGTACATAATTTTACAATCAATTCATCATTAATATTAATTTACTTGGCTTTATTATCATCAGCATCTTTCTCATTATGGAACCAACTTCTAAAATATAACAAAGTAGGCCCAGTATCTGTTTTTAATTTTTTAACACCAATTTTTGGGACTATTTTATCAGCAATATTTTTGCAAGAGAATATATTTGAATATAAAAATATAATCGCACTTATTTTAGTATGTGTTGGTATATGGATGGTAAACAAAGAAAAAAGTAACATACGAAATATAGGCTAAACAAAAGGTAGGCTTATAAAAGTTTCTAATATCTTTTATAAGCCCAAATGTTTTATTCGTCTTTAACCTGTAGTGATGTTGAAATTTTAATTGTAGGTTCCTCTCTTTTTAAAGTAGTTTCAATCTCTTTTATATCTTCTATTTTTTGTTTATATATAGATACATCTTCTAATGAAACTTTGTGCTTTGTAAATTCAACATTTTCCTCGCTAAGTGGTATACGAATAATTTCTGGAGAGATATCTTTATTATCAGGGATAGCGGATGATAGGTCTTTTTTTTCTATTACAAGATCTACATGTTCAATAGGTATTGTAAAATTTTTATTTATGGTAAAGGACTCCCTATGAACATTAATACCTCCTGTTTGCATCCATCTTTTAGATATATCAAGTTCTTCTTGTTTAATTTTGAGGCTCACATCTTTACTAGGGTCATCTATGAGTTGGTTAAATGAAGTTGTTTCTGATACGCAAGTAGCATTCTTATTTTCCGTGGGTATTTTATTCATACATTTTCCCTCCACTTATTTTGAAAAACACCTCCATATTACTATTGTAATACAGAGGTGTTTTCTAATTTATTAGCTGTGGTCTATACCATCGTCTATTATATTGGCATCTCCAACTTTATTAATCCGAGCTTCTTCTCGTTTAAGGGTTTCGTCAATATGTGCTGTATTTTCTATTTCACGTTTGTGAGCTAAAATTTCTCCAGTTACTACTGTATGTTTATTTACATCAACTTTCTCTTCACTTATAGGAATTTTGATGGTTTCTTCGCTTGTGATAGGTGAATCACTCGCTTCGTTGTTTAATGATCTTCTTTCAATTACTACTTCTTCGCATGACACTGGGACATCAACTTTCTTGTGTTCTTCTAAAATTTCTTTCCCAATTTCCACGTCACCCTTTTGTGCACGGCTCTTTGCAATATCAAGTTCTTCTTTGCGTAGACTGAGCTTTGCAGTATCCTCTGTTTTCGCTTTAACACTGTCGTCACCTTTTTTAAAAATTCCATCAAGTATGCTCATATATAAATACCTCCATTAATTAATAATTATGCTCCATTAATATATTGTCCTTTAAAGAAATATATTATCCTAAAGGTTTATTATATATTGTCCTTTAGTAATTACTTAAATGTATAAATTAACCATTAGACATTTATGAGAGAAACTTTTATATCATTGTGAAGTAACTTTTTTTGATTTATCTTTATTTAAATTTTTTTTCTTAAGGTAATAATGGTAAATAAATAAGCAGTAAAGCACAAGGATAAAATAAATATATATATTCTAACTATTTTTATTTGAGTCAAAGTACACTTTGGGGTTACAATGTATAAAGATGGAGGGATACATTATGAATATTCTTATTGTAGAAGATGAGCAAGATATAAGGGAATTGCTAGAAATTCATTTATCAAAAGAAGGATATAAGATTTACACAGCTGAAGATGGCGTGCAGGCTTTGGATATATTTGACAATAAGGATATAGACATTGCTTTACTGGATGTTATGATCCCAAAAATTGATGGATTTAAGGTTCTGAAAAAGATTAGAGAAACCAGCGAAATACCTGTAATATTTATAACTGCAAGAGACGAAGAGTCTGATAAAATTCTTGGACTTGGATTAGGTGCGGATGATTATGTGATAAAACCTTTTAGTCCCATTGAGATAATTGCACGAGTTAAGGCTCAGCTACGACGGTATTATAAATATTCTAATAAAAATCATAAAACTGGTATAAAAATTGGAGAATTAATGTTAGACAAAGAATGTTGTGGTATTTATAAAAACGATGTAGAAGTAGCATTAAATCCAAAAGAATATAGGTTACTTGAGTTTATTTTAGAAAACCCTGGAAAGGTATATACTAAAAAGCAACTATATGAAATAGTCTGGAAAAATCCATATTATGGAGATTCTAATACTATAATGGTTCATATAAGTCATATAAGAGAAAAAATTGAAATTGATCCTAAAAACCCTAAATATTTAAAAACCATAAGGGGAATAGGATATAAAATGGAGAAAAATCATGATTAATAGAAATAGATTAAAAATAATAGCAACATATTTTAAAAGCAAGAAAATGGCTACCCAACTGTTTAAGAACTATTTTCTGTTTTTAATTATTATAGTTGTTATATTCGTTATAACCATTGGAACTTTATTGTTTTATTTCTCTGTAAATTATGTGGGTTCACCAACAGAAAATACTACAGCGCAGTATATTATAAAGCAAAATTATAAGGATATTAATGTAACTAATTTTATAAAACATAAGGGATATGTTGAGGTGCTTAATAAAGATTTAGTTATTGTAATGCAAAATGGAAGTAAACATGAGGTAGGGTTTAAATACCCACAAAAGTATTATAATGATATGATTACTAATAATTTAAAAGATGGTTATTTTTATACAAGTAAATATGGAGCGAAGAAAGAGTTTATTCTAATTACGGCCATGCCTAACAGTATTTTTGATGCCTATACTTGGGGACTTGAACATAAAGAACAATTAGAACAAGCTAGCAACCCTATAAATAGAGGAATCTCATTTCTGAAAATATTTCCCTTTATAATATTTATATTTTTATTATGTACGATGGTACTTTATTCTAAAATTACATCAATGATTTTTGTTAACCCGTTAAAAAAACTTCTAAAAGGAGTTAATACTTTCAAAAATGGTGAATACTCAGCACGTGTTGAGATTGATTCTATAAATGAAATAGGTCAGCTAAAGGATGCATTTAATTTAATGGCAGAAAAGATACAACAAGAAAGATTACTAAAGGAAAAAGCAGAACAGAATAGAAAAAGAATGATTCTTGACATATCTCATGATTTAAAAAATCCGTTAACAAGTATATTGGGGTATTCTGAATTTCTACTAGAAAATGATGATATTTTAACTGAAGAAAAAAACAAGTTATTAAAAGTTATTAATAACAATAGTAGGCGGGCAAATGATCTAATTCAAGACCTTTTTGAATTTTCTCGTATTGAAAGTACGGAATATAGATTAGATATAAATAAGAATGATATAGGGGAGTTTTTAAGAGAACTTATTGCTGGGTATGTTCCAATGATGGAGCAACAAGGCGTTCAATATGAGTTTGATATTACAGAGGATGAAGTAGAAATTTTATTTGATAGAAAGAACTTAGATAGAGCTTTAAGTAACATTATATTAAATAGTATTAAGTATAATGGCCGAGGAATTACTATTAGTATCAAGCTTTTAGTAAATGAAGGCACAACTGTAATTATTATTGAAGATAACGGAGTAGGAATACCAAAAGACTTTGAAGGAGATATATTTGAACCTTTTGTTCGTGTGGATGCTTCGAGGAACTCCAAAACTGGTGGTACAGGACTAGGACTTGCAATATCAAAGGCTATAATTAAAAAACATGGCGGGAATATACATTTAGCGCAAGGCCTAGATAAAGGTTGCAAATTTATAATAGAATTAAAGGATAATTAGAGAACATCATAGCATAAAGCGAAAAAAATGAAACGAAATACCTATGAAATTTAGCTTATTAAAGGTTTTTTTGGCTTATATGTAGAAATGATATATGCACATATATAAAGGAGGCGATTATTTGGACAGGTCAAAACAATTAGGCGAAGAAAGTATAGTTAAACTACTTATAAAATTTTCTGTTCCAGCCATTGTTGGTATGCTAGTTAACGGTTTATATAACGTTGTAGATAGAATATTTATAGGACGCGGAGTAGGTAAACTTGCTTTATCAGGAGTTGCAGTTACATTTCCTATTGCCATTATTGTTATGGCTTTTGCAATGTTAATAGGAATTGGAAGCGCAGCACTTATATCTATAAAACTTGGGCAACAAAGGAAAGAGGAGGCAGAACATATTTTAGGGAATGCCCTTACTCTCCTTATTATAGTTTCACTTATAGTTACTGTATTTGGACTTATATTTTTAGATCCCATGTTACTAAAAATTGGAGCAAGTAAAGATACATTGCCATATGCCAAGGAGTACATAACAATAATACTTATAGGATCTATATTTCAAAGTGTAGGATTTGGACTTAATAATACTATACGATCTGAAGGTAACCCACGAGTTGCTATGTTTACAATGCTTATTGGAGGAATTTTAAATACAATTCTAGATCCAATTTTTATCTTCGTTTTTCACATGGGAACTAGAGGAGCGGCTTTAGCAACTGTTATTTCTCAGCTCATCAATACTTTATGGGTATTATACTACTTCTTTGGGGGTAGTAGTGTATTAAAAATACATTATAAAAATTTAAAATTAAATTCTAAGGTTGTAAAAAGTATTTTGGCAATAGGTATGTCTCCATTCTCTATGCAACTAGCAGCAAGTATAGTAACTATTGTTTCTAATAGAAGCTTAGTTAAGTATGGTGGAGACCTCGCTCTGGGTGCCATGGGGGTTATTATGGGTGTTGTGATGATGGTACTAATGCCTACTTTTGGAATAAACCAAGGTTGCCAACCGATTATAGGATATAATTATGGGGCAAAACAATATAAACGTGTAAAGCACACTTTAAAACTAGCTATATTAGGGGCTACAGCGATTACTACAACTGGGTTTATATTCATACAGCTATTTCCAAGGCAAATTATAAGTTTATTCAATCAAGACCCTGAACTAATAGCAATAGGTAGTCATGGAATAAGAATATACCTGTTTATGATTCCTATAGTAGGATTTCAAATAGTTAGTTCAAACTATTTTCAAGCTATAGGAAAAGCTAAAATATCTATATTTTTAGGATTAAGCAGACAAGTAATACTTCTTTTACCATTACTGTTTATTTTGCCGAGGTTCTTTGGCTTAAATGGTGTGTGGATGTCGGGTCCCACGTCTGATGCATTAGCATCAATTATAACAGCTGTATTTATATATGTAGAGATAAAACATTTAAATAAATTACATAGCGATGATAAGGATATTATTATATAAAAAGCTATAAATAATGAGGATTAAATAAAGGCACCCATAGAGAAGACATATTAAAAAATGTTTGTTTTATGGATGCCTTTTTATATTATATAGTATTAAAAAGTTAGAAGATTTTATTTCTTATTATTAATTTTATCAAGTTCTTTTTCTAGGTTTTTTATACGGTTTTCAATTTTATTTAGGGTATTACAATAATCTAACAAAGAATGGTCAATGTGATTGTTAGTTTTGAAACTTTTAAATAAATCCTTTCCTATATCTTTGTAAAGATCTTCCATACTATTTTCTTCAAGATGAATTTTATATTTGAGTCTAGATATTTCAATAAAATCTTCAGACTTGCTTGATATAACTTCAAGACCATTGCTTATTGAATCCTTAATTTTATTTAAATTATGCGCTGAAGGCATAACATTCCCTCCTTTTATGTTATAATTTAAATTAAATGAATAGACTTAATAGTATATTATTTAATATAATGTATATTTGTGACTAAGAAAATGGTAATGTGATGATATATATATTTTTCTTATAAATTATTGGTAGGATTGTTAATTTTAATATGGTGGTGAAGACATGAATAATAAAGAAAAACCAATAGGATTTTTTGACTCAGGAGTGGGTGGAATAAGTGTGTTAAAGGAATCTTTAATAGTACTTCCGAGCGAGGATTTCGTATATTTCGGAGACTCATTGAATGCCCCATATGGGACTAAAGATGTAAGTGAAGTTAAAAGATTAACTTTTAATGCAGTTGATTTTTTATTAAGCAAGGGAGTAAAGGTAGTAGTAATTGCTTGCAATACCGCTACTAGTGCAGCTATAGATGCACTTAGAAAGTATTATACAGGTATTCCTATAATCGGAATAGAGCCAGCACTAAAGCCTGCTGTTGAAATTAGTAGGGGCAAAAGTATTATTATTATGGCTACCCCTATGACTTTAGCTGAAAAGAAGTTTAGCAATTTGATGGAAAAGTATAATAAAGAAGTGAATATAATATCTCTTCCCTGCGCAGGGCTTGTTGAACTTATAGAAGATGGAATTATAGAGGGACATCAAGTTGAAGAATACTTAAGAGGAAAGCTTAAAGACTTTATGCATTTAGATGTAGCATCTATAGTACTTGGGTGTACTCATTATCCTTTTATAAGAAATGAATTAATTAAAATTGTTGGAGAAAAAACTACTATAATTGATGGAAGTGTAGGTACAGTAAATCAACTAAAAAGGCAACTTGCTTGCAATAACCTTCTAAATGAAAAAAGAACAAGTGGCATTGTAACTATACATAATTCCTCTATTGATAAAAAGTTATTAGATTTAAGTTACAAGCTATTAAAACTATAAACCGATTTTAAAGCTATATATAAATAAATTATATATACATGCAAACAGTCTGAAACCAGTTAAATGGTTTTAAACTGTTTTTTTTTCTTTAATGGTGACAGATATTAGTCAAATCAATTTATAAAAATATGCAATTAGATAGCAATTATTCATAGCAATATAAGGGAAGAGCGAATAAAATGTATTATACAAAGAAACAAGAGAAATAAGGTGATGAAATGAAAGTATTTCAATTAAAGAAAAACAATGAACATTACGTAGGGCATAATATATTTAACATTAAAATTGAGGAAGCAAAAAAAATCAATTGTATAGTTATTAATAATCCAGTGCAAAGTAATTGTTTATGTGTTATAAATCATCTAGTATGTAAATCTGTAGAAAATGAAAATATTGCACATTTAATTATAGCTAGTGAGGGAAAACAGTTAAAAGATATAACTACCTTTGGGAGTCTAAATATTGGATATGAATATGTTAGATCAGAAAATTGTGATAACTTAGAAATAGATATAGTTAATATTGATAAAGATCGCGAGGTAGACATGCTAGAGGAATATTTTTTAATAATACTTCCGGGAGGAAACATTCATATAAGACTTGAGGAACCTCAAGAAAAAATGATTTTACAAATGAGTGTTGGTCAACAAGTTATTTAGTTTTTATTATGAAATGCATCTGAAAAATAGCTAGGACTTATGCTAGCTATTTTTGTAGATGTTTAAATATAAGGTTTATTTATAAAAAATAGCAAATAATATTATATGTGATATAATTTATAATGAATATATAACAAAAAGGAGAGATTAACATATGAATCCAATAGTAACAATTAATATGGAGAATGGGAAAATCATGAAGGCCGAATTATACCCAGAAGTTGCACCTAACACAGTTAACAATTTTATTAGCTTAATAAATAAGGGCTTTTACGACGGACTTATTTTTCACAGAGTAATTCCAGGTTTTATGATTCAAGGTGGATGCCCTGAGGGTACAGGAGTTGGCGGACCAGGATATTCAATAAAGGGTGAATTTTCTTCAAACAAATTTAAGAATGATTTAAAGCACTCAGTTGGTGTTTTATCAATGGCTAGATCTAATGATCCAGATTCAGCAGGAAGTCAGTTTTTTATAATGGTAGCTAATTCTCATCATTTAGATGGAAGTTATGCACCTTTTGGAAAAATAACTGAGGGAATGGAAAATGCTATGGAAATAGTTAAGGTAGAAAAAGATTTTAGAGATAAGCCAAATAAGGATCAAAAAATAAAAACCATGACTGTTGATACTCAAGGAGTTAAATACAGTGAACCAGAAAAGGTATAAAATCATATAAATATTAAATTGTAGGGGGGAATATAAAGTGAATATTATTAATGAAAAACTTATCCTTGCATATGGATTAACAAACATTGAAGAAAAAGAACTTAATAGTTTATTATCGATTCAAAATATATTACCTTGCAAAGTAATTAAAAATAATATGGGTGATTTTACGATAAAAGAAATATTAAGTAACATAGAAGGAAAAGAAAGTAATATTGAATTACCCCATGAAAAACTACTTTTATTTAATGGGTATAGTGATAAGAGGCTTTATGATCTAATTGATAGTTTAAAACAAATTAAGAGCGCCGATACAATCCTGGCTGCAGTAACTCCAACATCTATAAAATGGACGATTAGTTATCTAATGCAGCATTTAATTGGGGAAAGAGAAGCGTATAGAAAAATGAAATAATCACTAAATATAAATCTTCTGCAATTTAGCAGAAGATTTATATTTTAGAGATAATTATTTAATTGGAAAGGCGGAGAATTATGAGTAGATTAGGAGATAAAATTAAACAAGTAAGACAATCCAAAGAAGTAAGTCAAAAGCAATTAGGTAGAAAAATTGGGGTTTCTGAAGGGTTTATTAATGATATTGAAATGGGTAAGAAGGTTATTAATGAAAAATTCATAGAAAAAATATCTAAAATTCTAGGTGAAGAAATAGAAGATTCTTCTGTGTCCTTTCAAGATAACGGGGCTGCAGATGAGAGAACACCAAAACTCGAAAGACCAAGCGAGGGAAAGGTAAAAGAAGTTTGGAATGATGCGTTTAGTTCAGTTCTAAAAGATGTTTCTATTTATAAATATGATTTAGTTAAAGCAATAGGTGTAAAACAATTGCCAATAATATCAAACAAGGTAGAAGGATATGCTCAGGATAAAGTATTGTTTCTAGAAATAGAGAATGATGATATGCTTGGATTTAGAATTTGTAGTGGAGATATTGCATTTGCTCATTTGACACATGAGATAGAGAATAATGCTATTTCACTTGTAGATTATAATGGAGAAAGAGTACTAAGACAAATAAAAACATTGGATAGCAACAAAGTATTGCTAATTAGCAATAGAATTTCATTAAGAACGGATTCTGTTCAACATAATGAAATTAAAGTAATCGCAAAATTAGATAGAGTAGAGTTCAAATTATGATATCGTACCTTACACAGAAAAGCACATCCTTGCTATAGTAAGGGATGTGCTTTTATTTAATTTAAGACATGTTTTTTAAAAACGAACATAACATATTAGGTAAAAATATACATTGAGGACATAAGGATATTATATTTTAATGTGTAAATTAATAATAAATGTTATTAACAAAACGCTATTGATAGTTTATAATAGATAATGGGTATTAAATAAGTAACATTAGTTTGTTATACAAATGAAATAAAGAAGCTAATAGACAGTATATACGAATTTAAAAAGATAACAATCTCCTTTAAAGAGGAGTTAAAAAAATATAAGATATAGCTTTTATTAAGTTGGTTGGGAGAAGATAAATGGAACAATTACAAAAAAAAGTCGTGATGTATGAATGGAAGGATGTTATTAAAAGAGGGCTACTTGGACTAAGTATACCTTTAATAAGTCTAACCTATCCAATACTTAATCAAGATAGAGGAATTACTAATTCTGTATTTTCCGTTGTGGATAAGCTCATACCTTTTAATAGATTTTTTATATTACCTTATGTATCTTGGTACATATTTATAGCAGTTTTTTCTTCAATTTTATGTGTTGTAGATAGAGAAAGGTTTTTAAAGCTGCTTATAACCTTAAATATTGGCATGATTACATGCTATATAATATTTTACTTTTATCCAACGTATGTTCCAAGACCATTGATAACACAAACTGATTTCTTTAGCAATTTGATTTCAAATTTGTATGCGGCTGATAATCCTTATAACTGTTTTCCAAGTATCCATGTTTTAAATTCTGTCTTAATAGCTATGTATACTTATGAAAGTGAAAATGTTAGTAAATGGATTAAAGCAATTTGTATTATTATGTCTGCTTCAATAATTTTATCTACTATGTTTATAAAGCAACATTATTTCGCAGACGTTATTGCAGGTATATTATTTGCTTATATACTATATTTTTCGTTTTATAAGTTAAAGTTTAACGATATTCCAAGGGCAAAAAAGCATACTTCTATAAATGATAATTAATTAGTATAAAAGGCCCCATGATTTAATAAATCATGGGGCCTTTTATAGGTAAGCGGTTATAATCTTTATCCTTATATTCCGCTTAGATCAAAGTTAGGTACAAACGTTTTAGAGGAAGTGCCACTTTCTTGAATAAAACAATTAGTGATACCTAGATTTAAACAGTAGTTAATTAAGGCATTGTAATGATTAGGGTTTAATGACTTGTTTATTTCAGGATATGTTGCGGAGTTATTCATGGGGGTATATTGATTCATTAAGCTAATATACACATTATCTTTAAAGGTAGTAAATATAAAATCTATAACTTTTTTAGAGTCAAACAATAATCCAGGTAGCATTAGGTGTCTAATTATTACCCCACTTTGGATTATCCCATCATTATCAAATTTTGTTTCTCCTACTTGCAAAACCATCTCAGTTATAACTTTGCAAGCGTTATTAAAATAATTTGGAGCATTTGAATATTTAATAGCATATTTATCATTGTAGTATTTTAAGTCTGGTAAATAAACATCTATAAATCCACGGAGTGATCTAATGGTGTCTATACTTTCATATCCATTTGAGTTATAGAGAACAGGAATATTAAGCCCAGCGTGTTTAGCAAGCCTTAATGCCTCTATAATTTGTGGAACATAATGAGTGGGCGTTACTAAGTTTATATTGAGGGCACCTCGCATCTGGTGCTCTATAAATATTTCGCTAAGTCGATTTATAGAAACAATTTTTCCAAAACCTTCATGACTTATTTTATAATTTTGACAGAATACACAACTTAAATTACAATATGAGAAAAATACTGAACCAGAACCTGATGTGCCTGAAATGCAGGGTTCTTCCCAGTAATATAGGCTCACTTTAGCTATTTTTACATCCATAGATGCATTACAGAATCCTAATTCTCCATCTAATCTATTAATGGAACATTTCCTAGGACATAAATTGCATTTTTTTAGAGATTCTAAAAAACATGGATTTTTTAAATTAAATGTATCATTAGTGACCATCTTTATCTCCTTGTCTTGTAAATTTTATGATTGGTATACATAAAATTGTACAGGCCAGTATATATTATGTCAATTATGATTTTTAGTAGTTTTTCTATAAAATATTATGCATTGAATTAGGAATATAAAACTTATTGCACCAAAACCAGGATAAAGAATTTTAATTAGAGTTTTAAATCCAATTTGAGAAATCGGAATGGCTATAATAAGTATTACTAACACGGCTTTTTTATAAGAAATATTAAACTTTTTCTCAAGGGTCTTTCCTACACTATAGATATTAGAAACCTCAGTTGAAAACATTTCGCACCAAATCACACAAAGCAGAAGAATTTGCATAAGCATTCCAAAACGGTGTGTTATATAGAGAAGTGGAATTTCATATTTGAAAATTTGAGGTATGTTGAGTAAAAGCATTATGTTTATTAAGTAGCATAATAAAGTTAGACATAAGGCGCCTATAATAACCCCAGGAATAAGAATTCGTTTAAATTTAATTTCCTTACTTAATGGAACTAGAACGCCACTACAACATAGCATATTAAAACCTGCATAGAGTAAAGCAGAAATAAACCATTGCGCAGGAATTATATTATCTTTATAAGATGGGATTTGCCTTATATAAGATGCGCTTACCATATCTTTGAAAAATACTAAATATAAAATGAATATAGTTATAATGATTGTGATAAGAGACGGTACGATAAAGGAATTTATAGTTATCAATCCTTTGGTATCCTTAAGTACCGTGTATAAAGAGATGATAGACATAAGTAAAATGCCTACCCATTTTGAAATACCAAAATATTGATGAAGAAGTGCACCACTGCCAGCTAAGATTACTGCGGCGCCACTAACTAAGAAAAAACTTGTAAAAATATCTGTAATTACACCGAAAAAGCCTGGGCTTACAAGAGTTATAAGCTCAGAATAGGAGCTTAATTTATGTTTTAAACTAATTGAAACTATAATTGAACTTATTACAATATAGATTAAACAACATATAAGAATTCCCCAGAAGCTCACAAATCCGTAAGAACTAAAAAATTGTGTTATCTCCTGACCAGAAGCAAGTCCTGCACCAACTATGGTACCAATAAATACAGCTGTAACCTGAAATATTAAACCAATACCTTTTTTCAAAATATCTCCTCCATAAAATTATTAAATTAACAGTCATACTTGTATAAGATGCTTGTCTTTGTAAATATATGTGTGTTAGTTAGTAATAAATAATGATTTTAATAATAAATAGTAATTTTATAAATTAAAAATTTATTTTGTGGGAAACTATAATTATCATATTTAATTAAATATAAGTTTTATTAAAGTAAAAGTTTTATAAATTTTTATAAAAGGAGTGAAAGTATTGAAAAAGATTTTAAATTGTTTGTTAATATTGTTTTGTGTGTTGTCTTTAACGAGTTGCTCAAGTAAGGATGAAGAAGATCATGCTAAAGTTAATGCGTTTGAAATTAAAACTGCAAGTAATGTAGTTGACAATTATATGGGTTATATAATGAAGGCAGATTATGAAAATGGTAAAAAACTATATACTAAAGAGTTGCTTAAAAAGGTTGCAGATATGCCTACCAGTGATATAAAGATAAAAGGTTATAAAATAACAGAAAGTAATGAAGTTGGAAGAAGTGGTATATTTAAGGTAAGAATTACAAGAACCTCAATGGCTACGTCGCTTTCTTGCCTAGATGAGTATTCTATAAAAATTGTAAAGGATGGAGCTGAATATAAGGTAAGTGAGGTTATTAGTGCACCTCAAAAGGAGGCCTTTGTAAATAGTATAGGCATTAGATTTAGAGACAAAACAAATGTAAAAACTAATTTAATTATTGATGAATCGGGACTCCCTAAATATGCATATGCAAAAGAAGATGTAGCTCGCCTATATAAAATACCAGTCCCCCTAAAGAAATTCGGCCCTATAAATTTTAGCTACGAGGGAGATAAACTTGCTGTTAGTACTTATGAAAAAAACTCATTTATAGGTGTTGTCTATATTGATGAATCGCTAGCCGTTCAAGGAAATACTGGGGATTCAACTGGTCAGTCAACAGATAGTGGAGGGTCAGAAGAGATAGCTAAGGAAAAACCAATTGGAAAGGAATTAATTCCAATAGACATGCTACTGAATTGCAAAGTTGAGTTTATGACATTTTCTCAAGATGAAAAATTTCTGGTCGTTCAATATGATAAAGAAAAATCGGGTAAATATATTAGGGTTTATCAAGTAGATAATGGACAGATGATTCCTGTTGATTTTGAAAAAGATTACCCTATAGACAAAGTACAAATAATATTTTCTTCTTTCGGTGAGGATAGTATGACTTATGAAGTGATTCCTAGATCGAATGCTAAGGGAACAGATACAGATATTATCGGTAAATGGAAATTAGATTTAAAGAAATTTACAGTAGATAAATTATAATTAACACACTCTATATAAACTATAAGGTATAATTAACATATATACAATTACAAAATAAATAACTAGTCTAATGACTAGTTATTTTATTAGAGAGATGATTAAAGAAAGGAAGAGATTAGCGTTGAAAACATGGATTGACAAAAGATATCACAGTTTGAATTATTTCTTAAGAAATAAGTTTGGAGATAAGGTCTTTAAAATTGCTTTAGACGCAGGATTTTCTTGTCCTAATAGAGATGGAACTGTTAGCAGTGGAGGATGTATGTTTTGTAGCGAGAGGGGTTCCGGAGATTTTGCTGGAAATAGAAGCTTCTCAATTGCTAAGCAATTTGAAGATATAAAGCTTATGATGAGTAAAAAATGGAAATCAGGAAAATACATTGCTTATTTTCAAGCTTACACAAATACATATGCAACTATAGATACATTAAGAGAAAAATATGAGGAAGCAGTCTCACAAGATGGTGTAGTAGCTCTGGCTATAGCGACCAGGCCTGATTGCTTAGACAAAGATATATTAGACCTTATAGAGGAATATTCTAATAGAGTGTACACATGGGTCGAATTAGGGCTGCAAACCTCTAATGATGAAATTGCAAAAACTATTAATAGAGGATATAAATTATCAAAATTTGAAGAAGCTCTTAAAGAACTTAACAAAAGAAACATTGATGTTGTTGTACATACTATTTTTGGTCTTCCTGGAGAAAGCAAGGAGGACATGCTTAGAACAATAGATTATGTTGCGCATAAAGATATAAAAGGAATAAAGATGCATTTGCTACATCTTATAGAAAATACGCCTATGGTTGAGCTCTACAAACAGGAAAAACTTAAATTCTTGCAGAAAAATGAGTACATAGATATTATTTGTACTTCAATAGCTATGCTTCCACCTGATATGGTTATTCATAGACTAACAGGGGACGCACCAAGGGAATTACTAATAGGTCCTATGTGGAGTTTAAAAAAATGGGAAGTTTTAAATGCTATAGATAATACATTGAAGCAATTAGATCTATACCAAGGAAAAAATTTTAATGAAAGTGAAGTACTGTGATTGAGTTCTTTTCAAGGTAAGTAAATAGCCCAATTTGGGAACCTATTTAGGAGGAAATGACATATGAAAATAGATATAATAATTTCAGCAGATGATATAAAAAAAGAAAAAATAGAAAACAAAACAGTTGTAGTTATAGATATGCTTAGGGCAACTAGTGTGATAGTTACTGCCATGAATAATGGATGCAAAGGTGTAATTCCAGTTTTAACAGTTAATGATGCATCTTCTATTGTGAGAAATAGTAAAGAAGATTTCATGCTAGGAGGAGAGAGAAATGCATTGAAAATAGAAGGATTTCACTACTCAAATTCTCCGCTTGAATATACTAGGGAAACAATAAATGGTAAAACACTTGTTATGACCACTACTAATGGGACGAAAGCTATAAAAGGTTGCACATGCGCAAGCAGTATACTAATAGGTGCAATGATAAATGCTAAGGCGATTGCGAACAGATTAGTAGGATTAAATAAAGATGTAGTAATAGTTAATGCAGGAACCAATGGTGAGTTTTCTATAGATGATTTTTTATGTAGTGGATATATAATAGATTGTATATTAAATTTACAGAAAATAGAGATGTCAGATATAGCAACAACCTCTCATTACATATATAAAAATAATGAAGATATTCATAGTTTTATAAAGTATGCAAATCATTATAGGACTATTACTAAGTTAGGACTTACAGCGGATTTAGAATACTGCTGTAGAAAAGATATTATAGATATAGTTCCAGAGTACTTGGATGGGATTATAATTTAAAAAGATTCCGGTGTTATATAAAATAGCACCGGAATCTTTTTAAATTATGCAATGACAAATATAATCTTTGTTCATTTAAACTACTTGGAATATATAGAATTTCAAGTAATATGATTCATCAGAATTCCATAGTATTGGATGGTCGGCTGCTTGAGTTCTAAATTCTACTTGTCTAAGTGTTCTTTTCGCATCTAATGCAGCATCAGCTATTGTATCTCTAAACATGTCTTCTTTCATAAAGTGAGAGCAAGAGCAAGTGACAAAATATCCGCCTGGTTTTACTAATTTAATACCACGTAGGTTAATTTCTTTATATCCTCTTGTAGCACCATCTATAGTGGAACGAGACTTTGTAAAGGCTGGTGGGTCTAGTATTACTACATCATATTGTCTTTTTTCCCTTGACCATGATCTTAATATATCAAAAGCATTGTGGCATTCAAATTTAACGGTATCTGAGAGCCCATTAAGTTCTGCGTTTTTTCTGGAGCATTCTACTGCATACTCAGAAATATCTACTCCAAGTACACTTTTCGCACCAGCTATGCCTGCATTAAGTGCAAAGGAACCAGTGTGAGTAAAACAATCTAAAACATCAGCACCCTTGCATAATCGGTGGATCGCTGCTCTATTTTCCTTTTGATCTAAGAAAAAACCGGTTTTCTGACCGTTTTCAATGTCAACATAGTATTTAACTCCATTTTCAACAATTTGTATAGTAGTATCAAATGGCTCTGTTAAAAATCCTTTTGTTTGCTCCATTCCTTCAAGCTCACGAACTCTAGCGTCACTCCGCTCATATACACCTTTTGCATTGTATTCTTCCATTAAAAGCTTAACAATTATATCTTTGTATCTATCTATGCCGAGTGCTAAGGATTGAATAGCATAATAGTCTTCATATTTGTCTATTATCATACCGGGTACAAAATCTGCTTCTCCAAACAAAAATCTACAGCTAGAGGTATCTATAACAGTTTTTCTATACTCCCAAGCAGCATGAAGTCTTTTCCTGAAAAATTCTTCATCTATTTGTTCGTTAATGTCTCTTGTCATTATTCTTATGGCAATTTTAGAAACGTCATTTATAAAACCTTTGCCTATGAATTCATTTCTAAAATTATATACTTCAATTATGTCACCATTCTCGTATTCACCGTCAAACTTTTCTATTTCATTAGTATATATCCAAAGATGCCCGTTTTCTGAGTTTCGGCCGCGACCTTTATATAAGTAAAATTTACAAGTCATTTTAAATTCCTCCTGTGTTCTTTAGGGAGACATTACAATTTAAAAACATGTTATGTCTCATATGTTTTTATAGTTAGAGCGATATTAATTATAATTGTTAAGAGATTAATCTATAGTAGTATACCACACAGAATTAATTTGTAATATAAAATATATAAATATGTTTTGACATACGGAGGATTATAAATTACACTTATCTATGTGCCATTTTTATATATATACTTGATTTAAGGATATTTATATGAAATTTGGATATATTTTAATGAATAATTCACAATTATCGTAGCTAATCATTAAAACAAATAAGTATATGACTGGGAATAATTACAAAATGTAAATTATAAATAAATAAAATCATACTAAAGTAAGGAGAGAAACAAATGAGTAGATTAGTAGTTAAAAATATGAGCCATGGATTTGGTGATAGAGTAATATTTGATGATGTATCGTTTAGATTACTCAAAGGGGAACACATAGCACTTATAGGGGCTAACGGAGAGGGTAAATCAACATTTATGAACATTATTACCGGAAAGCTTATGCCAGATGAAGGTGAAGTTGTATGGTCAAGTAGCGTCAGAGTAGGATATATGGATCAACACACTGTTTTGGAAAAAGGTAAAACTATTAGGGAAGTTTTAAGGGGTGCTTTTAAATATCTTTTTGACTTAGAGGCGGAAATGCTTAAAGTAACAGAGAAAATGGGGGAGGCAACCCCAGAGGAACTAGAAAAATTATTGGATAGAATGGGAACAATCCAAGATCAACTCGATAATAATGGGTTTTATGCTATTGATTCTAAGATAGATGAAGTGGCTGCAGGAATCGGGCTTAAAGATGTTGGTCTTGAAAATGATGTTTCAGATTTAAGTGGAGGACAAAGAACAAAGATTCTTCTTGCAAAACTTTTATTAGAAGCCCCAGATGTTTTGCTACTGGATGAACCTACTAACTTTTTGGATGAGACCCATGTAGAATGGCTTAAGAGATATCTTCAAAATTATGAAAATGCATTTATTCTAATATCCCATGATATTGAATTTCTAAAAGGTGCAATTAATATAATATATCATGTAGAAAACAAAAAATTAACTAGATATATAGGTTCATATGAAGAATTTTTGAGGGTCCATGAGGCTAAAAGAAAGCAAATGGAATCTGATTTTGAAAGGCAACAAAAGGAAATTACAAGACTAGAGGTTTTTGTTGCTAAAAATAAAGCAAGAGCTTCTACAAGTGGAATGGCAAAATCAAGACAAAAGAAATTAGATAAAATTGATAGAATGGAAGTTACAAAAGATAAACCGAAACCACAGTTTGATTTTAAATCCGCAAGAGCTTCAGGTAAAATAATATTTAAAACTAAGGAATTAGTTACTGGTTATGATAGTCCATTATCTAAGCCATTAGATTTATATATGGAAAGAGGACAAAAGATTGCTTTAACTGGTGCTAATGGTGTTGGGAAAACAACATTATTAAAGAGTCTTATGGGTGACATAAAAGCCCTTTCAGGTCATACAAACTTAGGAGATTATCAGTATATAGGATACTATGAACAAGAAATAAAGGGAGTTAACCGCAATAATTGTATTGAAGAATTTTGGCAAGAGTTCCCGAGCTTCACTCAGGGACAGGTAAGATCTGCACTGGCTAAATGTGGACTTACTACAAAACATATTGAAAGTAAAGTTACTGTGCTTAGTGGTGGTGAGCAAGCAAAGGTAAGACTTGCGAAACTTCTAAATAGAGAAACTAATATATTAATATTAGACGAGCCTACCAATCACTTAGATGTAGATGCTAAAGATGAATTAAAGAGGGCTCTAAAAGAATATACAGGAAGTATACTTATAGTTTGTCATGAGCCTGAATTCTATCAAGATGTAGTAACGGATGTATGGGATTGTGAAGAGTGGACAACTAAAATCGTATAATTCACCTTAAAAAGAGCTAGAATAATTTCTAGCTCTTTTTATATATATCACTTTTTTAAAATGTCTAATCCTAGGTCTAGTATATTAGCAAATAATGATAATGTATTAGTATTTGGAATAACATTATTTTTAACATCTAATAATTTTCCAAGTCCATAATCAGTGCATATGCTAACAGTAGGGAAATTAATTTCACCTAAGTCACAAATAATATCAGTTTCGTTTAATTTTATTTTAGTTGTTTTATTAATAGGTTCTAGTATGACATAAAGCCTTGTATAACAGTTATATCTTAGAACTTTTAAAGTATTACTTATTAGTATCTCTTTAGGTTTAGCGTTAATATCATACTTTGAGGTAGTTGAAGCAATGTTATTTATAACAAAGTAATAAATATTTCTTTTGTAGTTTACCTTATCTTTAAATTCTTGTAATCTTTCTAAATTCAACTTTATATCTACTGAGATTTCATCATTTTCTAAATTGTTAAAACTTTCTTTTATGTAAGTTAATTCTTCTTTTCCATAAAGTTCTCTAGCTAAGATATTCATACAGTTATCATAGATATCTTGAAATGGACTAAATGGTAAGGAATATTTTATATTATCTAAAACAAGGTAAACCTTGAATTTAGAAGATTTATTATTATTTTTAGATGAATAATTGACTTCAACTAATAAGAGTTCGTTCAATAGTTCTGTATCAAGTGTTATTTTCTGAATTCCTTTACTAAATTGTAAAATGTAATTCTCATTAGTAGATAAGTTTTGTGTATGTTGATTTATTATATAAGTACTTTTAAAACCAGCTCCAGTAATTTCACCAACTCTCAATGAACTTTTTATTGGTAGTTTTTTTAAATTTATATATGGTCTATTTATACATAGGTTGTTTTCAGATATTATTCTCATATTAAACTCCTTTAGTTCTAACAAGATTGTTAGTTTGATTTATAAATTATAACATAATTAGCATTTGAAAAAATAAAAAACTTAATTAATGATAGAAATAGGGTGATTGAAAATCTGTATTTTTAGAATTGTTATAAATGTATAATGTGAAAAATGTGATGATGATTGGACGACTAAAATTATTTAATAGCATAGCATTATAATTTGTATACTGGACAAAATAATAAAATTAATAGTATTAAATTTTATGATAGGAGGTATAGATATTATGGGTGAAAAAAAAGATAATTCTTGTGCAAGTCAACAAGAGAAGGAAAAGAAAGAAAATAATTCTGGAATTAAACATACTAAAAAGACACATAAAAAAGATTAATTTTAAAAGGCATATATTTTACGAATATATGCCTTTTGTTTTTTTAAGTATCAGTCTTTTCATAAACAGTATCTTCTTGATTATTAACAGTATCATCTATTGTAGTTATGCTAGCTTTTTTTATCCATCCTTTGTTATTAATGTTAGTTTGAGATTTTAGAGATATCTCATACCATGAAATATTAAAAACCTCAGCGGAATCTTGGATTTCAACGGTTGTATTTTTAACTATTGCAGATAAAATAGGCGAATTATCCATTGGACCTAGATATAGGCTACAACTTTCTTTTGTAGTTCCTGTTTTAAAAAGTGGTGGCTTGAATTTTATTATAATAGGACCCTGAGCATTACGTGAAGTCTCAATTTTTAATTTAAATTCCCTATTTTGCCTTGAAATTATCTTCAGTTGAGTTTTTTGGGTTGACAATTTTTGATTCATGATATAATAGTATACACCAAAACATATTAAAAGAATTGAAAATAGAAAAATAAGCAATAGTATCTCTCCTTGTAAATTACTTCTTTAGAACAATGATGTAATAATAAAATTTAAACCACGAGGTTATAACTATATAATATTACATATTATTATATAGTATTCTACAGCTATTAAAATATTCACAAAAAAGAACTCATGTTTAAACATGAGTTCATGTACACCTATTACTTTCATCCCTTAAAAGAACCTATAAGTAAGTAAAGAACAAGTACTTCCAATAAAAATACCCATAATAACATCTGTAGGATAATGAACACCTATATATATTCTAGAGATTCCTACACATATAGCTAAGGGTATAGTTATAAGTCCAAACATAGGAAAGTATAAAGCTATTATAACTGCTAATGAAAACGCACCAGTAGTATGACCTGAGGGAAAGGAGTATTTATCAATACCTATTTTTTTTATATTTAAGTTTGGAATTTTTATAAAAGGCCTTAATCTAGTAACAGTTACTTTGAGAATTTTACCGATGCCAGTGCTAATTGTTATAGAAATCATGGCTTTTATAGCCAAGGTATGAAGCGTCGTATTATTAAATAAAAAGGCAACAGTACAGAATATAAACATAAAGGTAAAAGAGCCTAAGTAAGTCATAGATGGCATTATAATATCTAAAAACTTGCACTTCCAAGAATTATTTATAATCTTTAGTATATTAATATCTCTATGACTTATATATTCCAATAATGATTTCATAAAAACCTCCCTTAGGCACAAAAATTAATTATATTAATTACTGAATATTGTATCATAATTTAACTAATATAACTTATATTTATATTGTAGAATATTATCTAAAACTCTCTGCCAAAGATTTTGGTTTTGTTTTTATCTTTAAAATCGCTTGCGGAATTAATACCAATCCTACTGAGAATTTCATCCATACAGTCACTATCAATAGATGTTTTTATTTCTGAGTTTTCAGCAAATTTGTCTACCATACGTTTTCCGGAAGCTGCGTCTATTAATGATTTAGGTCCGCCAACGCAACCACCAACACAACCCATACCTTCAATAAAGTTTGCATTAACATCACCGCTTTGTGCTTTAGTAAGCAATAATTTGCATTCTTTCACACCATTTCCTTGGACAGCATTTAATAAATGATATTTTTCAGGAAATAAATTTTCTATTACTTCACCAATAGCTATAGACACTCCACCTGTTCGTGCATAAAGCCTACCACCTCTAGATGCATAGTTAGTAGAAGTATCTTCTTCAAGTGTTTCTGGATCAATATCTAATGTATCAAAAATATCCTTAAGCTCTGCGAAGGTAAGAACATAATCAATATCACCTAAAAGATCTTTTTCTTTAGCCTCACCTTTTTTTGCTATGCATGGACCTACAAATACTACTTTGCAGTCAGGATTCAATGCCTTTAAAACTCTTCCAGAGGCAATCATAGGGGAGATAGAGGGGGACACATATTTAACTAGATTGTTATATACTCTTTTTACCATTCCTACCCACATAGGACAACAGCAGGAGGTAAGCATTAAATCATCTTTTGTTTTAACATGTTCATCGAATTCCACTGCTTCTTTTATTGTAAGCATATCTGCAAAAAATGCTACTTCAATCATATCTGTAAATCCAATCTTTTTAAAAGCAGTTCTAAGTTTATCCACACTAACATTTTCTCCGAATTGACCAGTAATTGCAGGTGCAACAGTTGCTATTACTTTCGAGTTTCCTTTTAATAAATTTGCAAGGGGTATAAACTCTACCTTATCCATTAATGAACCATTTGGACACGCTTCTACACAAAATCCACAGTCTGTACATTTGTCATTATCAATATAAGTAGTATTATTTTTATTATCTATTAGAATGGCATCAAAAGGGCATGAAACTTGACATAAAGTTTTACCATTGTTATCTGAACAATCCATATTACAATGTTTGATCTTGTTTACAATCTTATAGTTTGTTTCATAGGAAAGGATAGCCTTATTTAAGTCATTTATGTAATTACTAGAAAAGTTTACGTCCACTCCACAAAGAGAGGAGATTATAGCGCTCAACTCATTTTTATTAACATTATCTTTAGATAGTAATTCTTGTACCTTATTTTCAAAATTATCTTCATAATAAGATTTGAGTAGGGTTTTAAAGATTTCATTATACATTTCATTCAAAATAATCACTCCTAAATTATTATTAGCTATGTAATGATTTTAGCATAATATTTACAAAAAACAATAAAATGGCAAACCATTATTAATTTTGTCTAAAATGATTAGTTTTATACATTATAAGGTACAAAAAATATAAAAAAAAGAGTTGTCCTAAGACAACTCTTTTTTTGGTCGGGGTGACAGGGATTGAACCTGCGACCTCATGGTCCCAAACCACGCGCGCTCCCAGCTGCGCTACACCCCGAAGACAAGATTTATTATACTAAATAAATTCACAAATGTCAACTTAATTACAAATGTTTTTTCTAAAATAAGATGCGTAGAATTTATATAATAAAAACTCCACTTATTGAAGACAATATCTATTATATTAAATAAATGCGTAATTGTCAATAGGACAAGAAGTATTTATTTAATATAATAGATATTGTTATTATTAATCATTTGAATTATAGAGTTTATAGAGTACATTATAAAAACATAACAGTCTTTCACATCATATTAAAATAATATTATATGAAAGACTGTTATGTTTTTATTTGGTAGCATCTCTTTCTTTGTCACCAGTACCTCTAGTAGGTACTGTAGACATAACGAACCCTACAAGTATAGATACTAGGGCAGGAGCTAATATGTTAATATATACTATATATTGTGTTTTGTATAGGATTAGAGCGGTAAGAGAAGTGATTAGTGCACTAGCTACAAAAATAATTATTACAAACTTTGCAAATGAACTCATAAATTTTTCATATATTCTATGTCGAGTCGGTCCACTTATAATACTTTTAAATAAAAAATAAGAAGCAAAGATTATTATTATATCCACTATAGCCGAGACTAGAAAATTTTTCATTTTATATACCTCCAAAATATTTTTTCATACTTAGTGTTACCCAAAATTGATGTTTTACGCAATATAATTTTATTAATTAAAATTATATTATAAAAATATAATAAATTACATTCCTATTTCAGTTTTTAATCAAAAATCAAATTTCATATGAGGTAGAATTCATAAATAACAGCATAATATTAAAATCTCCTTGTAAAATAGAAGACTTTTTTAGTATTATAAATACAATGATATTAAATTCATTATTTGAGGTGAGATATGGTATATGAAAAATGTAATTTTAAAATAAGGAGCGATTTTGTAATAAAGGAAGTAAAAAAGAATGAATATAACTTTGATTTGCTAATTCCGACAGAAGATAGATGTATAAATTTATATCTTAATAATCTGAACAGGCAAATAAATTCTAGAATGCAGTTTACATCTGTTAAAAGCATATTGATTAGAATATGTAATATAGAAGATAACAATATATGCACCATACACTTTTTAAGTGATAGTGGAAGCCATTCTACTATGGCAAATTTTGAAATGGATTATAGTAAAACATTTATTGAAATAAGGAATAAAGAATTTTTTGTGGACATGAAAATATATGAGGAGGAAAACAGTTGAAAGAAATTAAATTTAGTAAGACAACAAAAAAAATTGCAATGAAGCAAGGGGCATTTAGTATATTAATGAGTTTTGCGTTATTAATTGGAGTATTAGGATCATTTATTCGAGGAAGAACTGGGATAGCTATAATTTTCTTAATGGTAACAGTTATATCTATTATATTTTCTATATCTTTTATTATAAAACTTAGGAGACTTGAAAGTCTAAATTATTTAGTATTTGAAAAGGATAGGTTTGAGCTTAATAGTAATTTTTCATCAAAGGGTAAGATTATTATATTTAACGATATAAATAAGGTCCAATTGACGAAGCGATATATAACGTTAACATTAAGTAACGAAACTTACAATATATTGCTCGAGAACATTGAACAAGAGAATAGGGAGGAAGTGGGTCAGTTTTTTATTAGATATAACAGGAAATAAAAAAATCATGAACTAATATAGTCCATGATCATGTTTGAATTGAATATTTAACAATAAAAAACTATTTTAAGTACATCTCTCCAACTTTAACTACATCTCCTGCACCCATTGTAAGAAGCATATCTCCTTCTTTTAAATTATCTTTAAGATAGTCAACAATTTTATCAAAGCTATGAAGATTTATACAATTTACATTTTTCTCTCTTATTCTATCTCCGAGCATATTTGAACTTATTTCTCCAGTATCTTTTTCTCTGGCAGCATAAATATCTGCTAAGATTAAATTATCCATATTATAAAAGGAATTTGAGAAATCTTCAAATAAGCTTAAGGTTCTTGAATAAGTGTGCGGTTGAAAAACACAGAAAATTTTATTGTGAGGATAATTTTTAGCCGCATTTAAAGTTGCTTTAATTTCTGTAGGGTGATGAGCATAATCATCAATAACAGTTACTCCGTTTTTGGTGCCTTTTAGCTCAAATCGTCTATGAGTACCTGTAAAGCTAGAAAGGCCGGAAGTAATTGAGCTTTCAGCAAAATTAAGGATTAGCGAAGTGCCTATACTCGCAAGAGCGTTTAGAACATTATGCTGACCTGGAACATTAAGATTTACTCCAAATAACATGTGATCATCCCTATACACGTCAAATGTGGCACAACCTAATTTATTGTAGGCAATATTCTTTGCCCTAAGCGTTCCTTCATTTAGACCATAAGTTAGTATAGTACATTTATAATCATGATTATGAAGAATAGTTTTAACATTTTCATCTTCTACATTTGCTACTAAATAGCCTTCTTTAGGTATAAGATTAATAAATTTTATAAAGGTATCTTTAATATGATTTATGTCTCTATAGTAATCAAGATGGTCTGCATCAATATTTGTTATTGTTCCAATATACGGGAAAAACTTTAAAAATGATGCTTTATATTCACAAGCTTCTGTAATAAAATAGTCGCTATGGCCAGCTAAAACGTTGCCGCCAATAGCATCTAATTCTCCACCTACTAGTATGGTAGGATCTACATCTTCATTTAGAATAATATGGGCAATCATTGAGGTTGCAGTAGTTTTACCGTGAGTGCCGGCTACAGCAACATTATATTTATGACCTTTCATAACGTTACCTAAAAACTCAGCTCGATCCATTAAAGGTATAGTAAGCTCCTTAGCTTTAATGATTTCAGGATTATCAGGAGAAATAGCAGCGGTGTATACAACTAAATCAACATCCTTTATGTTATCTCCATTATGGCCTATATAGATACAGGCACCTTTTTCTTTAAGTTTATTCGTTATATGTGATGATTTCATGTCGGATCCAGAAATCGTGTATCCACTTTTTATAAGAATTTGAGCAAGACCACTCATGCTTATACCGCCGATTCCTATGAAATGAACTTTTTTGTTTTTATCTTTTATAAAATCAAATGACATTATATCAACTCCTTAAAAGTAATTATGATTATTTATTATATGCGAATTGCATTAATATTGATTATAACAAATAAATATAGATATGTACTTATTAATTATATACATATTTATGAAGAAAACTATACACATTATAAAGCAATAGCTTTTTAATGTTCTACTTATCCTATTATAAGGGTAAAAAACTCTAATAAGAACTTCAACTAAAATTAATTATATCTTTTTAAATTAGTTATATAAACATTGTAATAAAGATAAAAAAGATTTACAATTAAAATACGAATGATATTATGAATTTTACTAGTTAAAATTCGTAAAATAAAAATATGGGTGATTAGTGATGAATAAATATAGTAGAAATCAAAGAGTTACAGGTATTACTAAAATATTAACGGAAAATCCCAATAAAACAATTAATTTGAAAATGTTTACAGAGATATTTAATGCAGCTAAATCTACAATTAGTGAAGATATTGTTATTGTTCGCGAAACTTTGAGTGAGTTATCTATGGGAAAAGTGGAAACAGTCGCAGGTGCAGCTGGTGGAGTGAAATATATTTGTGGAGTTTCAGAGCAGGAAACGAGGGTGTTTGCAGAAGAGTTGTGCAAAATTTTAATACAGGAGGATAGGGTAATACCAGGAAATTTCATATATATGACTGATATTATGTACAATCCAGAGATAGTGCACAAAGCAGGAGTAATCCTTGCATCTGCTTTTAATGAGTTAGATATAGACTACGTTGTAACAGTTGAGACCAAAGGAATACCACTAGCTTATGAAGTAGCGAAGATGCTTGGGGTTCAACTAGTTATTGTAAGGCGAGACCCTAAAGTTACTGAAGGAAGTACTGTCAGCATAAATTATGTATCGGGTTCTAGTAACAGAATTCAAACTATGTCTCTTTCAAGAAGATCTATAAAAAAAGGAAGCAAATGTATATTTATAGATGATTTTATGAAAGCTGGGGGAACTGCAACAGGCATAATTAATTTACTTAAAGAATTTGAAAGTGAACTTTTAGGTATAGGAGTTCTCATTGACAATGTTGAAACTAGGCATAAATTAATAGAAGAATATATATCAATTATTTTATTTAAGGGAATAAATGAGGAAGGCAAATCAGAACTAACTCCATCAAAAACCTTCGAAAAAGTGTAATATTCAAAATATTTAATATTTATTTACAATTTAAGAAGGAAAATGCCAAGTTATAGAGAAATAGTAATAACATAACGCAACTTGGAGGTGGAGTGTATGGAAATAACAGACGTTAGAATTAGAAAAATTGCTACAGAAGGTAAAATGAAAGCGATTGTATCAATAACTTTTGACAATGAATTTGTTGTTCATGATATTAAAGTTATAGAAGGACAAAGTGGACTTTTTATTGCTATGCCAAGTAGAAAAACTCCAGATGGAGAATTCAAGGACATAGCACACCCAATAAATACTCAAACAAGAGAGAAGATTCAAACAGCTATTTTAGATGAGTATCAAAAAGTAAAAAATGAAGAACCAGTAGTAAGAGTGGTAGAAAAGGTCGCAGTAAAACCGGTAGAAGAGGCAGTAGAAAAAGCAGAAGTATAAATAAGGTGGGGGGGAACCCCCTTTTATTTTTTTGAAAAAAATAACGAAAAATGCCGAAGGCTGGTTGCAATTAAATGTTATATAAAATATAATATAATATATTATGAAAAGTATTTTAGAACAAATTAATATAAAATATAATACGTATATGTGTCGAATTATTGTATAAAGAGGTGTTTAATTTGTATAAATGCGCTATAATATTAGCGGCAGGTGAAGGAAAAAGAATGAATTCTAAGACTCCTAAGGTTATGCATAAGGTCTGCGGTAAAGAAATGATAAATCACGTTATTGACGTTATGAGAAATGCAGATATTGAAATGGTAGATGTGGTAATTGGAAGAGGAGCTGCACAGGTTAAAATAGGAACAGAAGATAGAAAAATAAACTATTCTGTTCAAGAAGAGCAGTTAGGAACAGGACACGCAGTAATGTGTGCTAAGGAATTTCTAGGTAATAACAAAGGCACAGTAGCAATATTTGTTGGAGATGGTCCACTAATTACTGAGTCTACTGTTAGAGAGCTATTGAATTATCATGAAAAAGGTAATTTTAAAGCTACGATATTAACTTCAAAGATGAATGATCCTGCAAAATATGGTAGAATAATTCGGGATGAAAATGGTGAGGTTAAAAAGATAGTTGAATTTAAAGACTGCACGGAAGGTGAAATATTAGTTAAAGAAGTTAATTCAGGAATGTATTGCTTTGATATAGAAGAATTACTTAATAGTTTAAATAAATTAAATAATAACAATGCTCAAAAGGAATACTATTTAACAGATGTTATTGGTATATTAAAGAATCAAGGTTCGAAGGTTGGAGCTTTTAATGCATCAATTGAAGAAATTACTGCTGTTAATTCTAAAGTAGAGCTTGCAGATGCGCAGGCAATTATGAGAAAAAGGATAAACAGAAAGCACATGGAAAATGGAGTTACAATAATGGATCCGAGTAATACATATATTGACTGCGAGGTTATGATAGGAAAAGACACTATTATATATCCAGGGAATGTACTTCAAGGCAAGACTATTATTAAAGAAGACTGTGTTCTTTATCCCAATAATAGAATTGCTGATAGTGTTTTAGATAACGGAATTGAAATTCAAAGTTCTGTAGTAATTGAGAGTCAAATAGGTGAAAAAACTACGGTAGGACCATTTGCGTACATTCGACCAGAAAGTAGCATTGGTAAACAGGCTAGAATAGGGGATTTTGTTGAAATTAAAAAATCAACTATTGGGGATAATACAAAGGTATCACATCTTACTTATATTGGTGATGCACAGGTTGGAAGTGGATGTAATTTCGGTTGCGGAACTGTAGTTGTAAATTATGATGGAATATCAAAATACAAAACTATAATAGGTAATAACGTATTTATAGGTTGTAATACTAATTTAGTAGCACCTGTAACTATTAACGATAATTCATATACTGCTGCTGGATCTACAATTACAAATGAAGTGCCTAAAAATGCTTTATCAATAGCTAGAGCTAGGCAGAAGAATATTGAAAATTGGGTAGTAAAATCAGGACATAGCAAGTAAGGTAATAAATCATAGCAATTAGTAAGTAAATTATAAAGGGAGGTGGAAAACTGATTTTTGCAGTGGATCGCTTTTACTGCCATTTTGCTTAGAAGGTAGAATGAAAATTTATAATTTATTATATAGAAATATAATTTGTTATAAATATTGAAAATCAGGACTACAGATGATAAACCATGGCAAAAATATTAAAATTTTTACAGGTAACTCAAATCCTAAACTTGCCTCAGATATAGCCGACATCCTAGGATTACCAATTGGAGCTTCAGAAGTAGGAACTTTTAGTGATGGAGAAATATCTGTTAATATCCACGAAACGGTCAGGGGTGCAGATGTATTTGTTGTTCAGTCAACTAATGCTCCAGTAAATGACAATTTAATGGAATTACTTATTATGATTGATGCATTTAAGAGAGCTTCAGCAGGAAGAATAACTGCTGTTATACCATACTATGGATATGCAAGGCAAGATAGAAAAGCAAAAGCTAGAGATCCAATTACAGCGAAACTTGTGGCAGATATTATAACAACTGCAGGAGCTGATAGAGTACTTACTATGGACTTACATGCAGCTCAAATACAGGGGTATTTTAATATTCCTGTTGACAACATGACTGGTACACCGATACTTGCAAAGTATTATATTAAAAATGGATTTAAGGATAGGGATGATGTAGTTGTAGTTGCACCGGATCTTGGAAGTGTTGCTAGATCAAGAAAGTTTGCAGATAAATTGCATGCGCCAATAGCAATAATTGATAAGAGAAGACCGAAAGCTAATGTTGCAGAGATTATGAATGTTATAGGTGATATTAAGAATAAAACAGTTATAATGATGGATGATATGATAGATACTGCAGGGACAATAACTAATGGAGCTAATGCACTAGTTAAATTAGGAGCAAAGGATGTTTATGCATGTTGTAGTCATGGGGTTTTATCTGGACCTGCTATTCAAAGAATAAATGATTCAGTAATAAAAGAATTAATAATACTAAATACAATTGATATTCCAGAAGACAAACAATGCGCGAAATTTACTACATTATCTGTAGCACCAATTTTGGCAGAAGCTATAAAGAGAATATATGAGGATGTTTCTGTAAGCAAGTTATTTGAGGAAGAAAATAACTTATAATTACATATTTGAAAAATAGTGATGCACAATTTTTTATAATTGAGCATCACTATTTTTTTATGATTTGTTAGCAATTAATGTGAATTAATGGTTTGTAAAATTAAATTTACACAATATTTATATAATATCAGTATATGACTATACTATATATAAGCAGTAGTTATGTAAAGTGACTGAATTATATACCTGAAGAGGTGAATAATTTGTAACATTTTTAATAAAACTAATCAGTTAACATTAAAGTATGATAAATTAGTTATAAGGTGAATTATTCATAAGTATTTTTTAATAAATAATTTAGTATGTGATTTAGCTATTTTTAAGAGATGATAAGCAAAAACAATAAACGAAAATAATATAGAATAATTTGGAGGTACTGATATGGAAGGAACTATAGGAAAAATACTGATAGTTGATGATGACAAAAATATTGCTGAGGTAATTAAAATGTATCTTGAAAGCTCAGGGTATGCGACAAAAGTAGTACATGATGGTAGGGCTGCGCAGGAAGCTTTTTTAAGTTATAAACCAGACTTAGTGCTTTTAGATATAATGTTACCTTATATTGATGGTATAGACGTTTTAAAATGGATAAGAAAAGAGCATGAAACGCCAGTTATTATGCTTACTGCTAAAGGAGAAACCTTTGATAAGGTATTAGGGCTAGAACTTGGAGCAGATGACTATGTAGTAAAACCTTTTGAGCCAAAAGAAATAATTGCAAGAGTAAAAGCTGTGCTTAGGCGGTATAACTTAGATAATGGTGGGAAAGAAGTCCTGAATTTTGAGGATCTAGAAATTGATATTAACTCATATAATGTTACATATAAAGGTGCCGAGGTAAAAATGCCACCTAAAGAATTTGAATTAGTACATTATTTAGCACTTAACAAAAATAGGGTTTTTACTAGGCAACAATTGCTATGTGAGGTTTGGGGATATGATTACCCGGGAGACTCTAGAACAGTGGATGTACATGTTAAAAGAGTAAGAGAAAAGCTTCAAGGAGGACCGAATTGGCAGATTGAGACTGTTTGGGGAGTAGGATATAAATTTGAGGTGAAATAGATGGTGAAAAAAGGTCTTTTTTTTAAAATGCTAGCCACCTATACTATTATAATTTCAATGAGTTTGATAATTATTGCGTCATTTTTATCTTATTGGTTTCAAAATTATTTTTTCCAGGAGCGAAAAGAACAATTCTTAGATAAGTCATATATAATACAAGGACTCGCTATGAAATATATGACTGGGGATGCGTCGTCAGACGAAGTAAATAATATGATAACAATAATTGCTGAGTATATAAAGTCGGATATTTGGCTTACTGATAGTTATGGTTATGTTTACGCTGTATCTAATAAAGAACATAAGGAATTTATGGGAAAGCAAGTTTTTGCTACGGAACTTGCGAAGCTTAGACTTGGGCATACATTTGAAATCACAGGACCTTATGCTGGAATATTTGATAAAACTGTTAGAGTGTTTGGTACACCAATAAAGAATGATGCAGGTGTATTCAAGGGATCTATAATATTATACAATTCAATTGAAGAGGTAAGTGCATCATTAAAACGTGTGTATGAAATAATTTGGATATCTGCAATTTTTGCAATAATATTTTCTTGCATAGTTATATATTATTTCTCGCAAAAAATAATTATAAAGCCATTAGCGGAAATTAATTATGTAGCTAGAAGGATATCTAATGGGGATGTAGATAAAAGAGTTTATTTAAAATCTAACGATGAAATAGGTCAACTTGCTCAAACCTTTAATTTTATGGCGGATTCTGTAGAAAAGAATGAGAAAAATAGACGTGATTTCATATCGAATGTATCACATGAGATTAGATCACCTATAACATCAATTAAGGGGTTTATCGGTGGGATACTAGATGGAGTAATTCCTGAGGAAAAAGAAAAATATTACTTATCTATTGCTTACGAAGAAATTCAACGACTAACAAGGCTTGTAAACGACTTACTGGATATGTCTGCAATTGAAGCTGGTAAATTTAGTTTAAGGATTATGGAAGTGGATATAAATGAGATTATAAGACTTACAGTTATAAAAAATGAAACAAAAATTAAGGATAAAAGGGCATCGGTAGATGTATGCTTTGATGAGGATAATTTAATTGTAGCAGGAGACAAGGATAGGCTAGTTCAAGTTATTACAAATTTATTAGATAATGCAATAAAATATGTTAATGAAGGTGGAAAAATAAAAATTAGTTCAAAAGTTAAGGGGAAAAAGGCCTTCATATCCGTGTTCAATAATGGTCCACGAATAGATGATGACGATTTATTGCATATTTGGGATAGGTTTTACAAAGCTGATAAATCAAGAACGGCCAAAGAGAGTACTGGACTTGGATTATCTATAGTGAGAAATATAATAACTCAATTACAGGAAGATATATGGGTTGAAAATAAGGATAACGGGGTTTCGTTTATTTTTACGTTGATGAAAGTGAAATAATTTGCAATGCAACTAAAATATCACGATTTGTTCATATGTGTTTTAAAAACTTCAATGATATAGTTATGACCATTAGGGGGGGTGATGTTATGAATAATAAGGATAACTATGAGTCGTATGAAGAAATAAGAGATGCTATGTGGAAAAATGCAGATTGTGATCAAGATATATTTGGTGAGATTAAATTTAGAAAAAACAATAAAAAAAACTATTTTAAATTATTTATAAAAGTATTTAGTTTTATACTTATAGCAGCACTCTCTGGGGGAATTACAGCACAATATGTAGTTAATAAAGATAAGGCGCCAAAAGATATTACTGGTAATTTAAGTTCCGGTAGTTTGGAAAATAGTAATATCAAAGGTGTATATAGTAATAGTATTTCACAAGTTTCTGAAAAAGTAGCACCCGCAATAGTTGGAATTAGTAACAAAGAACAAGGATTGTGGGATACTCCAGAAGGAAGTGGTTCTGGAATTATATTTAAGAACGATGGCTATATTATAACTAATTATCATGTGGTTGAAGGTGCATCGCAAATAAAAGTAAAATTCAGTAATGATAAAGTTTTGAATGCAACAGTTGTAGGTACAGATGCTATATCGGATTTAGCAGTCATAAAAGTTGAGGCGAGCAATCTTCCTATTGCAACTTTTGCTGATTCATCAAAGGTTAATGTAGGTGATATAGCCATTGCCGTTGGTAACCCTCTAGGTGAACAGTTTTCGGGAATGGTTACTTCAGGTATTATAAGTGCACTAGATAGAAAAGTTAATATAGCTGATAAGAAAACTGGAGAACAAACTATGTATAAAATAATAGAAACTGATGCATCTATAAACGCAGAAAATAGTGGCGGAGCATTATGCAATATCTATGGGGAAGTTATTGGTATAAATAGTTTGAAAATAAGTTCAGCGAGTGGAGATCACGGAATGGGTTTTGCTATTAATGCAAACGAAGTTAAAGAAATTATTAAGGGCTTAATGACTAACGGTAAAATGATTAGACCTACTCTAGGTATTTATGGAGTGCCTTCAATTTCAAAAGGCAATGATACTAAGAAAGGTGTGTATGTACAAGATGTTATAAGTGGTAGTGGAGCAGCAGTAGCTGGAATTATGCCAAGCGATATTATAATGCAGATAGGGGATACGAGTGTTAGAAATATGGAAGATATAAGTAACGTTTTGGAAAAGTTCAAAATTTCTGATCGTTTATCCTGTAAAATCTGGAGAAATGGTAAAGCTCAAAATATTAATATAATTCTCTCTGAATTAAAAATCCACTAAAGATAAACTAGAACTAGGAATGACATTAATATAATTATATCATGATACGTAGGCATTAAAAAAATAACTAGCATACAAACTAGTTATTTTTTTAATATTATATTAGTAAAAAATATATACTATATGGTAATTATTGTGTAAAGTTGTGGATTAATATACTTTTTAGGTATAATATTATAAATATGAAAAGGAAAGAAATAATTATGTGAAAGGTATATATATTTAACATAATTATATATGGAGGTAATAATGTATTTGGTAGTTGGACTAGGAAATCCAGGAGATGAATATAAACATACAAGACATAATGTAGGATTTGATGTAATTGATTTAATGGCGGATAAGTATAATGTTTCAATTAATAGGATAAAATTTAAAGGTGTATGCACGGAAATTAACATAGCATCTGAAAAAGTCATTCTTTTAAAACCTAGTACATATATGAATTTAAGTGGGGAAAGTGTACGAGAAGCATCCTCATTTTATAAGATTCCTAATGAAAATATCATCATAATATATGATGATATTAGTTTGGATGCAGGTAAACTAAGAATAAGGAGCAAAGGTAGTGCTGGTGGACATAATGGCATAAAAAGCATCATTTCGTGTATGTCCTCAGATATATTTTCAAGAATTAAAATAGGTGTAGGTCAGCCACAGAAGGCACTAATACCACATGTTTTAGGACGTTTTTCTAAAGAAGATCGAGTGCTGGTTGGAAAGGCTTTTGAGGCTAGTATAGAAGCTACCAAAACTATAATAGAAAAAGGATGTACTGAGGCAATGAATCAATTTAATGGATTTATTGCTTAAATTAGATTTATTATTAAAATCATATATATATTTATGCGGTGAGTGAGAGGTGTTAACATGAGACTGAGTGGGCTTATGAAGCCTTTGAAAGAAAGTAATCAATTTAAAAACATTTTAATGAATATAGAGAAAGAAGCATATCCAATTGGTGTATATGGACTTTCGGAATCAGCAAAAAACTATCTAGTAAACGGTGTGTATGAACAACTAGATAAGTCTATATTAATATTAACACATAGTGATGTGGAAGCTAAAAATATTTACGATGACCTATCTTTTTATGTAAATGAAGTATACTATTTTCCTACTAGAGAAATGGGATTTTATAATGCAGATGCCGTATCTGGGGATTTGAGATGGGAAAGACTTAAAGTAATGAAAAAGATTATGGAAAAGGGTAAAAAAATAATAATTACTTGTATTGAGGCTTTGACAGCTACATATATTCCTAAAGAGTTACTAAAACAATATATTTTTAAATTGTCAGTAGGAAGTATATTAAAGTTCAAATTCTTTTCAGAAAAATTAATTCAGTGTGGCTATGAAAGAGTAGATAGGGTAGAAAACAAGGGACAATTTTCTATAAGAGGTGGGATCATAGATGTATATCCTCCTATATCGGTGCTACCTTTTAGGATAGAACTATATGACGACGAGATAGATTCTATAAGGACATTTAATAGTGAAACTCAAAGGAGTATTGATAAGGTAGCCGAAATAGAGATATTTCCGGCAAAGGAAATAATAATAACTGATGAGATTAGAGAAAAAGGATATAATAAAATAAAGGAAGATTTGGATAATGTAGTGGGTAAACTTAATAAAAAAAAGGACAAAGAAGTTATAGATAGAATAAAATCTTTAGTGAGTATTAACTTAGAATCATTAAATGAGACCTGGAGTTTCAAAGATATCGATAGTTATATGCCTTATTTTTATGATGCTACATCTACTTTCTTAGACTATATGAAGGGGTCATTTATAATAGTTGATGATGCACAAAGGTGTTTAGGCAAATTAGACAGTGTATATCTTGAGTTTGAAGAGAATTACGAAACTTTTTTAAAAAGGGGGAGTATACTGCCAAAGCAGGCGGAGGTTTTAGTTAATAAGCAGAATATATTTGAAGACTTAGAGTCACTTGAAGTTATGACAATAAATGCTATAGCTAAAACTACAAAACTACTTAAACCAAAATCCATAATATCTTTTTCTCAAATTACAATTTATGATTATCATGGACAATTAGATATGCTTATTGATGATATAAAGGATAAAAAAAGTAAAGGGTATAAGATCGTAATTCTATCTGGCACAAGGACTCGAGGTGAAAGACTTATAGGTACACTTCGCGATAGGGGAATTGAGAGTGTATATAAAGACAGTATTGCGGAGGTTGAATTTGGAGAAGTAGTTGTAACCTTTGGTAATCAATTAAAGGGATTTGAGTATCCACAGCTAAAACTATGTGTTATATCAGATAAAGAGGTTTTTGGTGGAGCAAAAAGAAAAACAACTAGTCGCGCAAGTAAAAAGGGAGTAAGTAAAATTAAGAGTTTTACAGAACTTAAATTGGGAGACTATGTTGTTCACGTAAATCACGGAATAGGTGTATATAAAGGAATTAAGCAGTTGGAGGTTCATGGCCATAAAAGAGATTATTTAGAACTTAGCTATAATTCTGGCGATACCCTCTATGTTCCAGTTGAACAATTAGATTTGGTACAAAAGTATATAGGAAGCGAAGGAAAAGCACCAAAAATTAGTAAACTAGGTGGCATAGAATGGGTTAAAGCTAAAAATAAAGTTAAGAATTCCATTGCAGACATAGCGGAGGATTTGGTAAAACTTTATGCAACAAGGGCTTCGCTTAAGGGTCATAGATATAGTAAGGATACCGTATGGCAAAAACAATTTGAAGAAGAATTTCCTTTTGACGAAACGCCAGATCAATTAGCAGCAATTGAAGAAATTAAGAAAGATATGGAATCGGATAAACCAATGGATAGGTTAATATGTGGAGATGTTGGATATGGTAAAACAGAAGTAGCGGTTAGAGCGGCGTTTAAAGCAGTTATGGATGGTAAGCAAGTCGCATTTCTAGTGCCAACTACAATACTCGCTGAGCAGCATTATAAAAATTTAACCAAAAGATTTTCTGATTTTCCAGTAAAAGTGGAAATGGTTAGTAGGTTTAGAACACCAGCTGAGCAGAAGGTTGTTATAAAAGCTACAAAAGAGGGAAACGTAGATATATTAATAGGAACTCACAGGATAATTCAGAGCGATGTAAAGTTTAAAGATCTTGGAGTATTAATTATAGACGAGGAACAACGTTTTGGGGTTACACACAAGGAGAAAATAAAGAGTTTAAGAAAGAATATAGATGTAATTACACTAACAGCAACTCCTATCCCAAGAACTCTGCATATGTCTCTTACAGGAGTTCGCGACATAAGTGTAATAGAAACACCACCAGAAGAGAGATATCCAATACAAACCTATGTGGTGGAGTTTAATGATCAATTAATAAGGGATGCTATTCTAAGAGAACTTAATAGAAATGGTCAAATTTTCTTTGTGTACAATAGAGTAGAAACTATTAAAGAAATGGCGGCGTATATGGGTAAATTAGTTCCAGAAGCTAGAGTATGCATTGCACATGGGCAAATGACTGAAAGAGAATTAGAATCTGTTATGATAGATTTTATGGAAAAAAAGTATGATATATTAATGTGTACTACAATCATCGAGACAGGGATAGATATCCAAAATACAAATACAATTATTATTTATGAGGCAGATAAGATGGGACTTTCTCAGCTTTACCAATTAAGAGGCAGAGTTGGTAGGTCAAATAGAATAGCTTATGCATACCTTACTTATAAAAAAGATAAGGTGTTAACGGAGGTTGCTGAAAAGAGACTTAAAGCAATTAAGGATTTTACGGAGCTTGGGTCAGGTTTTAAAATTGCAATGAGAGATCTTGAAATTCGTGGTGCTGGGAATATGATGGGCGGTGCCCAACACGGTCATATGGCAGCCGTTGGTTACGATTTATACTGTAGGATGCTTGAAGAAACAGTTAAAAATATAAGAGGGGATGTAGAAAAGGAACTTATTGAAACATCTGTTGAAATAAAGATAGATGCGTATATTCCTGGAACCTATATTGAAGATGAAATGCAAAAAATTGAAATTTATAAAAAGATTGCAGCTATTGATTGTCATGAAGACATGTTAGATATACAAGAGGAAATAGAAGATAGGTTTTCAGACATACCAACTAGTGTTGCTAATCTTATGGATATTGCCTATCTTAGATGTATATCAGCAGAAGTTGGTATAATTGAAATTAGAGAAGAAAAGGAAGAGATAATATTACAGTTTGATAAAAGCGATCGAATAAATAAAGAGTTAGTTAAAGCCTTGGTTACTAAATATAATAGGAGTATTGTATTTAAATTAGGGAAGGAGCCGGCATTTGCATATAAACTAAAGAATTCAAATAAAGAAGAGATGCTTGCGAATCTGATAGAGATCGTAAATTACATAAAAAGTATAGTTGAAAATAAGTAAATTTGTGTTAAAATTAATGGGTATCGCAGAAGAACTTTTAAAAGCGATATTACATATAGAATGGGGGAAGTAAAATGAAAAACGTAAAAAAGATAATTAGTACGGCTTTAATAACTATGTTTGCTACATCGTTAATAGGTTGTAATATGATTGAAAAAACACCACAAGGTATTGCTAAAAGTCCAGTAGCAAAAGTTTTTGGTGCTAAAATAACAAGAGGTCAGGTAGATGAACAATTAGCAGGTGTTATAAAACAACTAGAAACACAATATGGAACAAATTATAAAGATAATACTGAGGCTATGAAGCAGCTAACAACACAAAAACAGCAAGTATTAGAAGGCTTAGTTACTGAAAAAATTGTAAATTATAAGGCGGAAGAGCTTAAATTAATGCCTACCGATGCTCAATTAAACGCGCAAATAACCAATCAGCTAACAGAAATAAAGAAAAGTTTGGGAACAGACGCGAAGTATACCGAGGCATTAGCACAAGCTAATCTTACAGAAGAAGCACTAAAGGCAAGAATAAAGCCAAGTGTTATTCAGGATGTGTTATATACTGAAATCACAAAGAATGTTAAAGTCACTGAGGCACAGGAAAAAGCATACTACAAGGCTAATCCAAATGAATTTACAGACGGTACAATTCATGCAGCTCATATTTTAGTTCCAACAGAAGCAGAGGCTAAGGCTATTAAGAAACGTTTAGATGCTGGTGAAGACTTTGCTAAACTGGCAAAAGAAAAAGGTACAGATGGAACTAAGGATAATGGTGGAGATTTAGGTACTTTAAAGTACAACGATGCTCAAATGGATAAAACATTTATGGCAGCGGCTATAAAGTTAAAAGAAGGCACAATTTCACAGCCAGTTAAAACTCAATTTGGATATCACATAATAAAATCAATTCAAAATAAAGCGACTCCCATAAAGAAATTTGATGCAGTTAAGTCAGAAGTACAAAAAACACTTTTAACGACTAAAAAAACTAGTGCTTGGACAGAAGCTATGAAAAAATGGCAAACAGAAGCTAAAATAGTTAAATACGATAAAAATTTATAATAATTGATTTCATAATTTTATAAAGAATACCTTTAATTAATATAAAGGTATTCTTTATTTTTTTGTAAATTAAGTTATTAAAATGAAAAAGTTTGGAAAATAAAATTTTGATTTAAGTATTATAGGTCTTTTTTTTGGGATAAAATTAAACATATACAAAAGTGCATAAAATTCCAAGTTTAGAAAGATAATAATAGAGCTAGTATATTATATAAGATTTTATAAAAGGAGGAATTATTCAAATGAAAGCAACAGGAATAGTAAGACGTATAGATGATTTAGGAAGAGTTGTTATACCTAAGGAAATAAGAAGAACTCTGAGAATACGAGAAGGAGATCCACTAGAAATATTTACTGATAGAGAAGGTGGAGTTATTTTGAAGAAATATTCACCTATAGGGGAATTAAGTGAATTTTCTAGAGAATATGCTGAATCATTACAACAGACTATTGGTAACATAATTATTATATGCGATAAAGATAACATAATATCTGTAAGCGGCTGTCCTAAAAAAGAATACGTAGATAAAAAGGTTAGTATTGAACTAGAAAAAATAATGGAAAACAGAAAAGCAATTGTGTTAGGCGAAGGTTCAGAAAAAGTTATAGCTATATATGAAGATGAAGCAGAAAACAAATACAATGCACAGGTTATTGCACCTATAATAACGGAGGGAGATGCTATTGGTGCAGTACTAATAACTTCCACAGAAGCAGAAGTTAAATTTGGAAATTTAGAATTAAAACTAGCTGAAACTGCAGCTTCTTTTCTAGGAAAACAAATGGAACAATAGTCGTAAAAACCTCTGAAGTATATATTGCTGAGGGAAGTGAAACACTTTTTCAGTAATATATACTTTTATTTTTTTTGAAAAAATAGTAATAATAACCTCTTAAATCAAATAATTATAATCAGAGACTGTAATTATTACATATACCTAACGAATACAAGGAGGTTATTATGAAGAAACATTCATTAATAAAAGGAACTATTATACTTGGAATGGCAGGATTATTCGCGAGATTTTTGGGGCTGTTTTTTAGAATACCAATACAGGCACTTATAGGGGACGAGGGGATGGGATACTACCAGATGTCCTATCCACTCTATATGTTTTTTGTAGCAGTAGCATCAGGCGTACCAATAGCTATGTCTAAGCTTATATCTGAAATGAACGCTAAGAATGATAGGGAGGGAGTTCATCAGGTCTTAAGACAAACACTTATTTTTATGCTTATATTAGGTGCAGCATTTACTACATTTATGTTAATGTTTGCAAGGCCTATTATAACTATATTAAAGTGGAATCCTAAAGCGTATTACTCTTTTTTGGCTATTGCTATAGCACCGATATTTGTTTCTATTATGTGTACATTTAGAGGCTTTTTTCAAGGACTTCAAAATGTTAGACCAACTGCCATATCACAAGTAGTAGAACAGGTTGGAAGAGTTGTGGCTGGAGTTTTGTTCGCGTATTTGTTATTTCCAAAGGGTATAGAATATGCAGCTGGAGGAGCAGCTCTTGGAACACTAGTTGGTGCGATTATGGGAAGTATATATTTGGTTTCAACCTATGTTAAAGTAAAAAAAGAGCAACCAGTAATAAGAAAAAAGATGCATAAATATATTTTAGGAGATTTAGCTAAAGCCGCATTGCCTATATCTATGGGCGCTGCAGTAGGTACTATTATGTCATTAATAGATTCTATTCTAGTGCCACAGCAGCTTCTAAAAGCAGGATTCACTCAATTACAATCTGCCGTAATGTATGGCCAATTAACTGGAAAGGTGTTCACCTTGATGAATGTACCTTTAGCACTTTCTGTGGCACTGTGCGCATCTCTGGTGCCAATAATTGCAGAATCATTTTCTTTAGGCAAAAGACAGGAACTCATTAAAAGGGTAGATATGGCTGTTAAATTGTCTAATGTTATTGCATTACCATCAGCTTTAGGCATGTTTTTTATGGCATACCCTATAATGAATTTAGTTTTTATGAAAGACGCGGCAGGATATGAAATTCTTAAATATATATCAATATGTATACCTTTTGTTATATTAACACAAACCAGTACTGCAATACTCCAGAGTATTGGGAATTATATGAAACCTGTTTATAATTTGGCAGTAGGGTGTGTGATAAAAGTAATTGTAACATACGTATTAGTTTCATTTTCAAATGTAAATATATATGGAGCAGTTATAGGAACAATATTAGGATATGTTACAAGTTGTTTATTAAATATGCACGAATTAAAGAAAAGTTTAAATATTAAATTTAATAGGGTTGATGCATTTATAAAACCAGCTATTGCTGCTAGTATAATGATAGTTGCAGTTGTATTTAGCAATGCTATTGTCTATAATTATACAATGAGTAAAGGATTGTCTTGCATAATATCTATAATGATAGGCATTATTGTTTATTTAATATTTGTTTTTCTTCTTAGAATATTTAAATATCAAGAAATTAAAAACAAATTTTCAAGGCGAAAATAAAAAAACAAAGGGGTAGAAGCTAATGATTAAAGTAGTGGGACTTGGTCCGGGATCGATAGAATCACTAACTATAGGAACACTCGAAATTCTTAAGGGTGATAAAAAAGTTTATTTAAGAACAGAAAAACATCCTACGGTAGATTATCTAAAGTCCATATGTATTAAATTTGAAACCTATGATAATAAATATGAAGAATATAACAATTTTGATGATGTGTATAGGTCGATTGCAGAAGATCTTATTGAAAAACATGGAATATATGGAGATATTATTTATGGAGTACCAGGTCATCCTCTTGTTGCAGAAACAACTGTCAAACTTTTATTGAAACTTTGTGAAAAAAACAATATTGATATAGAAATTATGCCTGCGGTAAGTTTCATAGATGCTGTTATTCAGAGCTTAAAAATAGATCCTATAGAAGGATTAAAAATTATAGATGCGTTTGATATAAAAAATCAGATTTTAGATAAAAGAGTAGGGCTTTTAATAACTCAAGTTTACAATGTTTCTATAGCAACAGATGTAAAACTTGCTTTACTTGATTACTACAAAGATGATATGAAAATCCAATTTGTTAGAGCGGCAGGTGTAGCGGGTCTAGAAAGCATCAGAGAGATTAACTTATATGAATTAGATAGGCAAAAAGATATAGATTACTTAACTTCAATATTTATACCAAAAGACCTAGAGGCTACAAAAGATTTTTATGATTTAATAGGAGTTATAGATACGTTAAGAGATGAAAATGGGTGTGAATGGGACAAACATCAAACCCATGAATCCTTAAAAAAATGTCTTATTGAAGAATCTTATGAGGTAATAGATGCAATAAATTCAAAGGATGAAGATAATATGGTTGAGGAGCTAGGAGATGTATTGCTTCAAGTGGTATTTCATTCACAAATAGGAAAAGAAGAAGGATTCTTTAATATAGCTGATGTTATTAAAGGTGTTACAAATAAGATGATAAATAGGCATCCTCATATTTTTAAAAACAAAGAAAGTAAGGATATTAATCAAGTTTTAGAAAGTTGGGACAAAATTAAAATAAAAGAAAAAGGTTTTAGTAGTTATACAGATACATTAAAACATGTATCTAAAAGTTTGCCGGGGTTAATGAGGGCAGAAAAAGTTCAGCAAAAGGCAGCGAAAGTTGGGTTTGATTTTAACTGCGTTGAACTTGCAATGGAAAAAGTCTTGGAGGAATTACAAGAAGTAAGAGATGTATATAAAGGGAAAAATAGGGCAAAAATAGTAGAAGAAGTGGGAGATTTAGTGTTTTCTACTGTAAATGTTGCTAGACTACTTGACATAGACCCTGAATTTGCAGTAAATTATACTATAGATAAATTTATCAATCGCTTCCGGTACATAGAAGAAAATGCAAGGACTAAGGGTCTAGATGTAAATAAAATGTCAATTGCACAAATGGACGAATTATGGAACGAATCAAAATCACGATAAATTTATTTGTAAAATAAAACTAGACCTAAAAGAAGGAATTTCAAAATTAGTGAAGAATATGCTATTTAATAGTGTACTTATTACGAGGAGGTAACAAAAATGAATAAATCAGAATTAATAACAAGTATTTCAGAAAAATCTAATTTAACAAAAAAAGATGCGGAAGCAGCGCTAAAAGGGATTATAGAAAGTATTGAAGAAACATTAGAAAAAGGTGAGAAAGTTCAGTTGGTTGGATTTGGAACTTTTGAAACAAGAGCAAGAGCAGCAAGAATGGGAAGAAACCCAAGAACAAAGGAAGAAATACAAATTGCAGCTTCAACAGTTCCAGTATTTAAAGCTGGTAAAGAATTTAAAGATATAGTAAATAAATAGTTTTACAATGATGTAGAAAACCTGGATGTATATCTAGGTTTTTTATTTTAATAATTTTGATTTATAAATTATTAAAGTAGTAAGAAATCTTAAAAAGGGGAAGTATAAATGAGATTAGATAAATATTTAAAAGTATCAAGAATTATAAAGAGAAGAACAATTGCAAAAGAAGCTTGTGCAAGTGGTAGAGTTTCTATAAATGACAAAGTAGCGAAGGCTGGGACGGTTGTATCCGAAAGTGATCTTATTGAAATAAAATTTGCAAATCAAGTTTTAAAGGCTAAAATTATAAATATAGCAGAGCATGTTACTAAAGAAAGTGCAAAAGAAATGTATGAAATAATTTCAGGAAGAGAAGACAAAGAATAAATGTTATTAAATATAATTCTTAATTAAGTTTTTTTAGCATATATATTTTATAGGAATATAATGATATGTAATTAATTAAGAGTTGAGAATAGGAAAAATTCCCTAATTCCCAATTTTTTAAAGTATAATTAATAAGGGGGATATTATGGAAATAAGAAAAGACACAAAAATAGAAGATAAGAAAAGTATATTAATGCTTGAAAACAGAAAAAAGTTAACTATTAATGGAGTTATAGAGGTTATAAATTTTAATGAAAATCAAATATTGTTAAATACAGATGTTGGAACAATGATTGTTAAGGGAAAAGAATTAAAGATGAATAAGTTAGATGTTCAAAATGGTGATGTTATAATAACTGGTAAAGTTGATTCTTTTGTGTATACTAGTGATAAAAGTAAAGTTAAAAAAGATAGTATAATATCAAGATTGTTTAGGTAGGGTATGTTATGATAATTTCATTGATGGGTCAACTTAAACTTATAATATTCAGTTTGTTATCTGGTATAATAACAGGAGTGTTTTTTGATGTTTATAGATTAATAAGAGGCTTTGAAAATCCTAACAAAATTTTGACTATAATACAAGATTTATTATTTTGGACATTAACTTCTATAGTGGTTTTTATATTTTTGATGTATACTAACGAGGGATACATAAACTTTTATGTGTATGTATGTTTGATAATAGGAGTATACTTATATTTGAGACTCATAAGCAGAGTCTTTATAAAGCTCCAATACAGATCATTAAAATTCAATGGAAGAGTAGTTAGGATTGTATGGAATGTTATTTTATACCCAGTCAATTTATTGCTTTATAAGCTGAAAATAAAAAAAAAGGGTAAATTATAAAGAAATAGCTTGAAGAAATGTGCAATACAAATTAAAATAGATTTATAAAGCTAAAAGAATACTCATTCCATTGAAAGGAAAAGGGTATGGAGATGAAAAAAAAATTTAGTATTAAAGGTGTCGTATTAGTTCTTGTTATGGTGTATGTTGGTTATCTTTTAATTCAGCAACAGACAACCATGGTTAGACAAAAAAAAGAACTACAAAAGTATAATGTTGAATTACAAAAGAAAAAAGAAGAAAAGAAATCGTTACAGGATGAAGTACAGTTATCTAAAACTGACAAATATATAGAAAAATTGGCAAGAGAAATATTAGGTCTTGTTAAAGAAGGTGAAACTCCTGTAATGGATAATAAAAATTAAAAACTAAATGCTATAATCATTGTTATACTTATTATTAAATTAATATATAAAATAAAAAACATAATTTTTAAGGAGGAGTCTTTTTAATATGACCTTAATGGCTGGAAGTATTGTAGAAGGTAAAGTAGTAAATATCACCAATTTTGGTGCATTTGTAGAAGTGGAGGGTAAAACAGGTTTAGTGCATATATCTGAAGTTTCAGATACATTCGTTAAAAATGTTAATGATCATCTTAAAGAAAATGACATAGTAAAAGTAAAAGTTATTTCTGTAGATGATAATGGTAAGATAAGCTTATCAATAAAACAAGCTGGAGTACCTAAAAGGTCTATTAAACCAATGGAAATAGATTGGGATAAGGAAAAAAGCAAGTCGAATACATGTAATTTTGAAGATATAATGACTAAATTTCTAAAAGACAGTGAAGAAAGATTTCAAGATGTGAAAAAACATCAAGAAGGAAAAGGAAGAGGTTATAGTAAAAAAACTTCAAGTTATTAGTAAAAAAAATTAAAGTTATTAGTAAAAGTTGTAGGAACTAAGTATTTAGTTCCTATTTTAAAAAAAATAAAAAGTTATTGACAACGGTTTATACATCATATATAATAAAACATGTTGCCATGAGGTAGCATTTTAGATGCTAGCAAGTAGTTATAAACAACAACTAAGCTGGAGTGGCGGAACTGGCAGACGCACAGGACTTAAAATCCTGCGGTGGTTAAACACCGTACCGGTTCGATTCCGGTCTTCAGCACCAAATATCGCGGGATGGAGCAGTTGGTAGCTCGTCGGGCTCATAACCCGAAGGTCGTGGGTTCAAGTCCTACTCCCGCAACCAATATGGCGGAATAGCTCAGCTGGCTAGAGCATTCGGTTCATACCCGAAGGGTCGTAGGTTCAAGTCCTATTTCCGCTACCACTTTAATATATATTTTTTATATATTCAATACATAAATTATAAAAAAAGTATTGACATGCGGAAGATATTATTATATAATTGAAATTGATTTTAAAAAGATCATATGGGAACAAACTAAAGTAATCTAATGTAGAAACATAAAACTTAATATAACAACTAAATGTTTTTCTAATGAAGTTTGAATTTTCAACACTAATATCGCGGGATGGAGCAGTTGGTAGCTCGTCGGGCTCATAACCCGAAGGTCGTAGGTTCAAGTCCTACTCCCGCAACCATTAAGTTTTAACTAGTCAATATAATTATAAAATTAATTTTTATAGTAACGAGTTAAAATTAATTTAAATTTAAAACATTTAAGTTTAAGAGTGCAAATTGAATAAATAATAAACATTAATATCGCGGGGTGGAGCAGTTGGTAGCTCGTCGGGCTCATAACCCGAAGGTCACAGGTTCAAGTCCTGTCCCCGCAACCAATAAGTTTTAATTACTCAATGTGTAAGTTAAGTGAATTTTTAATGAATAGGCTGGAGTGGCGGAACTGGCAGACGCACAGGACTTAAAATCCTGCGGTGGTTAAACACCGTACCGGTTCGATTCCGGTCTTCAGCACCAAATATCGCGGGATGGAGCAGTTGGTAGCTCGTCGGGCTCATAACCCGAAGGTCGTAGGTTCAAGTCCTACTCCCGCAACCATTAAATTTTAAATTACTAATACATAAAGTTATAAAATTATATAAAATAGGCTGGAGTGGCGGAACTGGCAGACGCACAGGACTTAAAATCCTGCGGTGGTTAAACACCGTACCGGTTCGATTCCGGTCTTCAGCACCAATATCGCGGGATGGAGCAGTTGGTAGCTCGTCGGGCTCATAACCCGAAGGTCGTAGGTTCAAGTCCTACTCCCGCAACCAAATACGGCGGAATAGCTCAGCTGGCTAGAGCATTCGGTTCATACCCGAAGGGTCGTAGGTTCAAGTCCTATTTCCGCTACCATAACTCACAAGGAGACTTGTGAGTTATTTTTTTACGTTAAAAAATATGATATTAATATATGAATGTACAAAAACATATAAGTATAAATTTCTCGAATATATAATGTCATGAAGTGACAAGCTTCATATAATACTCTAAAACCTACTATATTAATATGGTAGGTTTTTTTATATTATAGGGAATGTATAATTCGTATGTAAAAAATATACAAATTATTGTCTCATAAAAAATGTACAAGCATCTCATCTTATGACAATTATTTCCAAACAGTTTTGTTATAATGAAGTCCTAATTATAAAGGTGGGTGAGTTGTAATATGCAATACGGAATTGATATATTTCCATACGAGAGACTTAAAAAAGCGAAAGATGAAGCTCAAAAGAAGAACGCATTAAATGCTAGTTTAATTATTAGAGGAATAGTTTATTTTGCAGTAAGCTTATTGATAAGCAGAGTCCTTCTTCTTAATAATACTGCACCATTTGGTATAGCTTTTTTAATAGCTACAGTATTTATTAATAATGATAGGGTTTCATTAATTACAGCCAGTGGTACATTTATAGGCTATATCACTTTATATAGTAGTATAAAGAATTTACCTTCATATTTAATAGTAATAGTTACAATTGCTTGTTTAAGCCACATTTTTATTAAAATGGAGGTTAAAACAAAAGCTTTAGCTAGTATGTTTGCAATTATTATATTCGAATTGTTTGCCTATAATTTTTTTATTGTTAGAGTAGGTGCATTAATGGCCTTTTTAAATTCGTTTTTTCTAGTGTTATGTATCTTTCCTTTATACTTTATTCTAGATTATAGTCTTTTATGCTTCAAGGAAATCAAAACAAAACATATATTTTCAAATGAAGAAATTATAAGTATGTCAATAATAAGTTCTTTGATTATAGCAGGTACTTGGGGGCTTAGTATTTTTACTATATCAATTACTAATATATTAGGACTAGCCTTTGTAATAATAATTGCATACATTAATGGGAGTGGAGCTGGTGCTGCATCAGGAGTTGCTATGGGCATTATTGTAGGAATGTCTTCTCAAAATATGATTGTGTTTATAGGTATGTATGGCATTTGTGGTTTAATAACAGGAGTTTTTAAAGAAACTGGAAAACTTTTAAGTGCAACATCTTATTTAGTAGCTTTTTCAATAATAAAAATATATTGTATTACTGGACCTGCGTTCATGGTATTTGAAGCTTTTGTAGCAGCAGTAATATTTTTACTAATACCACAAAATGTTTATGAAAAGTTATCTATGGAGTTTAATTCAGATAAAAAAAAGCAGAATATAGAGCAGGGTTACATAAACAAAATTAAGGATACGTTTGTAGGAAGGCTAAATAACTTTTCAGATGTACTCACTAATATGTCTGATATATTAAATAATTTAGTGGACAATGAAAAACTAGCAATGAAAGGTAAAAGCAGTGCGCTTGTGGAAAATCTTGCTGATAGGGTGTGTAGCAATTGCAATATGAAGTCTATGTGTTGGAAAAGAGAATTACATTATACATATGCAGCCTTTGAGGAATTAATACAAAATTTTGAAAGGAAAAGTAATATTGTACCAGAAGAAATTGAAAGAAAATGTATAAAGAGGACTGCAATACTTAAAAATGCAGAAGACATCGTTAACAAACATATTATAAATGAAATGTGGCGAACGAGACTTAGTGAAGGTCGCGAGCTTTTAGCAAATCAAATTGGAAATATGGCGAACTCTGTAGGAGAAATCGTTGAAGAATTTAATTCTGAAATACAAATAGATGCTCCTATGGAGAAACTTATATGTAGAGCATTGGATAAAAATAGAATTAAGCATAATGATCTTATGTGTTTAAATGATAAGCTCGGCCGATTGAGCATTAAATTGTCACTTAATGCTTGTAGCGGGAAACAGATGTGCGTAAAGGATTTATTACCTATTATAAATAGTGTAACAGGAAAGTGTATGTGTGTTAGCGATGAGGGGTGTTGCATAGATGCAAAGACCAATATGTGCAAGGTAACGATTGAAGAAACACCTAAGTTTCATGTGGTGTCAAGCGTTGCTAGGCAGTGTAAAGAGGGTGAAAAGTTCAATGGTGATAGCTATAGCTTTGGTAAGCTTGCGGATGGAAGTTATATGTCAGTTATTAGTGATGGAATGGGTTCAGGGCCTCAAGCAGGTAGAGAGAGTGAGGCTGCTGTTGAACTAATAGAAAAATTTACATCAGCAGGGTTTAGTAAGATTACGGCAATTAATACTGTAAACTCAATAATGACATTGAGGTTCTCTCAAGAAGAAAAGTTTTCAACTATTGATTTGAGTAGTATAGATTTATATACTGGTGAAATTGATTTTCTAAAAGTGGGAGCTGTTGCAACATTCTTAAAATCTGGTGATAATTTAGAAATCATTAAATCAAAGTCCCTTCCTATTGGTGTTTTAGATAAGGCGGATATAGACATACAACAAAGGAGTTTGAGAAATGGTGATGTTATGGTTATGCTAAGTGACGGGGTATTAGATTATAATGATGAAAATGTAGGCAGAGTGGATTGGGTTGTTGATTATTTGGGTAAAAATAATTGTAATAATCCAAACGAACTAGCTGATGGATTGCTTGCACAGGCAAAAAAATTAAGTGGAAATAAGGTAAAAGATGATATGACAGTTCTCGTTTCAAAGATATATAGTTTATATTAATAAGTATAAAAGAAAAGTTAAGCTCCTGTAAATTAGATCTATGTTTAAGATAACAATTGCTAAGACATTAGTGAAATGGGAAACAAAAAAATGGAGAATTTATATGAAGGGAGAAAAAGCTTCTTTTATGTTCTTCATTTTTTCCTTTTTAGAGTTATGTTTAATAAATGGTAAATATATGTTACTATATTATATAGTAATATGATATAGTAATATGAGATTAAAATAATACAAACATATAAAACTATAATAAATTATAAAATAATTTTGGGAAGTGAAAGTTTTGTCAGAAAAAGTAATGAATTATATAAAAAAAAATCTAATGTTTGATAAGGGAGATAAAGTTATAGTTGCAGTTTCTGGTGGGCCGGACTCCACATGTTTATTATATATTTTAAATGGACTTAAGGAAGAATTGGGGATTACACTTATTGGCGCACATATAAACCATTGTCTTCGAGGGGATGAATCTGATAAAGATGAGGAATATGCAAAAACAACTTGTGAAAATCTGGATATAGATTTTTATAGTAAAAAAATTGATATAAACAAAGTTTCACAGGAAAAAAACTTGTCTTGCGAGATGGCCGGACGAGAAGTTAGATACAAATTTTTCGAGGAACTTATTATTAAATTAAAAGCGAATAAGGTTGCATTGGCACATAATGCGAATGATCAAGCTGAGACTATTTTGATGAGGATTATGAGGGGAACAGGTATTGCGGGAATGATAGGCATAAGGCCTGTGCGCGATAAAATATATGTAAGGCCTATACTTCATCTTAGTAGAAAAGTAATAGAAAAATACTGCTTAGATAATAATATAAGTCCAAGAATAGATAAAACAAATTTAGAAAATATATATGCGAGAAATAAAGTAAGACTTGAATTAATTCCATACATTGAAGAAAATTTTAATAAGGATATAATAAAAACATTAAATCGATTATCAGATATTGTGAAAATTGATAATGAATATTTGGAAGATATTTCTCATAAAGAATATGAAAAATATTGTGAGATAGGTGAGCAAAGGGTTATAATAAATAAAAGCGCGTTTGCGGATCATGAAGCGATTTTAAGTAGAATCATTAGAAGTGCTTTGCTTGAGCTAAAACACAACCTATATAATTTTGAGAAGATTCATATATCTAGCATTATAGAACTTCAAAAACATGAAACAGGTAAAAGCATAATGCTACCTCAGAATATAATAGTTGAAAACTGTTATGGGAATATAATAATTCATTTACATGAGGAAGCTATTGAAGCTTATAGCAATCAGTATTCTCTAAACGTTAATCAGAAAAACATAATTCATTCATTAAACAAAGTAGTAAGAATCGATGTTAGATCTAAGATGCAATATACTGAATTTATAGGAAATGATAGTATTAAGTATTTTGATTACGATAAGATTTTGGAGCCAATAACATTAAGGCACAGAAAAGATGGGGATAAGTTTGTGCCACTGGGTATGATAGGTAATAAGACAATTAGTGATTTATTTATTGATTTAAAAATACCTAAAGAAAAAAGAAATGAAATACCTTTAATATGTTTTGGAAATGATATAGGTTGGGTAGTTGGGTATAGGGTTAGTGAAAAATTCAAGGTTTCAAAAGATACTAAAAATATATTGCAGATTAGAATTGGAAGTGAGGAATAAGAATGAACAATGATATTAAAGAAGTAATGTACAACGAAGATCAATTAAGGGATAAGGTCAGGCAAATGGGAGCAAAGGTAAGTAATGATTATTCTGGTAAGGAACTTATACTTATTGGTATTTTAAAAGGTTCCGTTATATTTATGGCGGATTTAGTAAAACAAATTACAATTCCATGTAAAATGGATTTTATGGCAGTCTCTAGCTATGGAAATTCTACTGAGACTTCTGGAGTTGTAAAAATATTAAAGGATCTTGACTTTGAAATTCAAGGAAAGGATGTATTAATAGTAGAAGATATTATAGATTCTGGAGTTACACTAAAATATCTTACAAAATATCTAAGGGCAAGAAAGCCGAATAGTTTAGAAATTATTTGTTTACTTAATAAACCAGAAAGAAGAAGGGTAAATATAGATGTAAAATATGTAGGATATGATGTACCGGATTACTTTCTTGTAGGCTTTGGACTTGACTATGCAGAAAAATATAGAAATTTACCATACATAGGAATACTCAAAGATGAAATATATAAGTAAATATGAATAAAATGTATATTATATTAATTAGTTATTAATATAATGTATTATTGTCAAGCGCTTTTTAATGTGATAAAATTTCATAGTAAATAAAAAGAGAGGGGGGTTTCTAATGAAGAAAATTTCTAGTGCATCAATATGGCTCGTAGTATTTGTACTCGTGATTTTTGCAAGCCTAGCCTTACTTGAAACTAATAAAAGTAAAACCACACTCAGTGTTGATAAATTTCAAGAACATTGGGTTAAGAAAGATATTAAAAGTGTTCAAGTAAGAGAAGATAAGACGGTAGCAGGAGTATTAAAGGACGGAACACAATATGAAACCATAGTTCCACTCGAGAGATTAATGCAAGTTATGGACAAATACCCGAATGCAAGCGTTACGGAAACATACGTAAAGCCAGCTAGCATGCCTATGTGGTTACAAATAGTACCAACATTGCTTATTATATTAATGTTAGTAGCATTTTGGTTTATGTATATGCAACAATCGCAAGGTGGCGGTGGCGGTGGTAATAGAGGCGTAATGAATTTTGGAAAAAGTAGAGCTAAAATAGCAACGCCAGATAAGAAAAAAGTTACATTTGATGATGTGGCAGGCGAGGATGAGGAAAAGGAAGAACTCGCAGAAGTTGTAGATTTCCTTAAGCAACCTAAAAGGTACCTAGAAGCGGGTGCTAGAATTCCTAAAGGTATTCTTCTTGTAGGACCACCAGGTACAGGTAAGACTTTACTTGCAAGAGCGGTATCAGGAGAAGCAGGGGTTCCATTCTATAGTATATCAGGTTCTGACTTTGTAGAAATGTTTGTTGGTGTTGGAGCTTCAAGAGTAAGAGACTTATTTGAGCAAGCAAAGAAAAGTGCTCCTTGTATAATATTTATTGATGAAATTGATGCAGTAGGTAGACAAAGAGGCGCTGGAGTAGGTGGAGGTCATGATGAAAGGGAACAAACTCTAAATCAACTATTAGTTGAAATGGATGGATTTGGCGTAAATGAAGGTATAATCATGATAGCTGCTACAAATAGACCAGACATACTGGATCCTGCTCTTTTGAGACCGGGTAGGTTTGATAGACATATATTAGTGGGTGCACCTGATGTTAAGGGAAGAGAAGAAATATTAAAGGTACATTCAAAAAATAAACAGTTATCAGATGAAGTAAAGCTTGATGTATTAGCTAAAAGAACACCAGGATTCACTGGTGCAGATTTAGAGAATTTAATGAATGAAGCTGCATTACTTACAGTAAGAAAAAGCAAAAAAATTATAGAAATGCAAGAGTTAGATGAAGCGGTAACTAGAGTTATTGCTGGACCTGAAAAGAAGAGTAAGGTAATAAGCGAAAAAGATAGAAAATTAACAGCGTATCATGAAGCAGGGCATGCTGTAGTAATGAAATATTCTCCATTATCAGATCCAATTCATCAAATAAGTATTATACCAAGAGGTATGGCGGGTGGATACACAATGCATTTACCTGAAGAAGATACTGCTTATACTTCAAAACTAAAACTTAAAGATGAGATTGTTGGATTACTCGGAGGTAGAGTTGCTGAAAAACTAATATTACATGATATTAGTACTGGTGCTAAAAACGATATTGATAGAGCATCAGCAATTGCAAGAAAAATGATTATGGAATATGGTATGAGTGATGAACTCGGACCAATATCATTTGGTAATGATCATAACGAGGTATTCCTTGGAAGAGATTTAGGTAAGAGCAGAAACTTCAGTGAAGAAATAGCTAATAAAATAGATTCAGAAGTTAAGGCTATTATTGATGAAGCCTATTCAAAGGCTGAAAAGATTCTTGCTGAAAACGAAAGCAAACTTCATGCAGTAGCTCAAGAACTACTGTTAAAGGAAAAACTCGAAGGAGCAGACTTTGAGGCTATTATAGCTAGAACAGAGTCAAGTCAAATCGAATTATCAAAGAGCTAGCAAAAAGAGACATACAGTAAATTAACTGTATGTCTCTTTTTTAACCTAAACTCTAATTCAACATTTATTATTAATTGTGATATAATACAAAGGATTAGTAATTAACATATAATTTGTTAGTTAATCCAACTACAACATAGAAACTAATAATATAATACATTTAAAAAATGACAGAAATAATTTTCAATAATATGTTTTCTGTTTAATTTATATATAAGGGGTGAAGTAGATGAAAAGTGATATAGAGATTGCACAAAGTGCTAAGATGCTACCTATACGAATGGTTGCAGAAAAAATGGGATTAACTGAGGATGATATTGATTTATATGGTAAATATAAGTCGAAGATTTCTCTAGAGGTATTAAAAAGGAATGAAAATAAAAAAGATGGGAAATTAATATTAGTTACAGCCATCAATCCTACTCCAGCAGGAGAAGGTAAATCTACGGTTACAATAGGCCTTGCGGACGCTTTATGCAAACAAGGTAAAAATGCAGTCATAGCTTTAAGAGAACCCTCACTTGGGCCAGTATTCGGCATTAAAGGCGGAGCTGCTGGTGGTGGATATGCTCAAGTGGTACCGATGGAGGACATAAATCTTCATTTCACTGGTGACATGTATGCTATAACTGCAGCTAATAATTTATTATCAGCATGTATTGACAACCATATTCATCAAGGTAATAAGCTTAGGATAGATAGCAGAAAAATTACGTTTAAAAGAGTTATGGATATGAATGATAGGTCCCTTCGCAGTATTGTTGTTGGACTTGGGGGTAAACCTAATGGATTTTTAAGAGAAGATGGGTTTATGATAACAGTTGCTTCAGAGATAATGGCTATTTTATGCTTATCCAAAAACCTTATGGACTTAAAAGAAAGAATGGGCAAAATTCTGATTGCTTATGACCTAGAAGGTAGCCCAGTTTATTGCAGTGATTTATCTGTAAATGGTGCAATGGCACTACTTATGAAGGATGCTATAAAACCAAATTTAGTTCAGACGCTAGATAACACACCTGCCATAATACATGGGGGACCATTTGCTAATATTGCTCATGGCTGCAATAGTTTACTAGCAACTAAAATGGCTTTAAAATTAGGAGATTATGTTGTAACAGAAGCAGGATTTGGAGCGGATTTAGGTGCTGAAAAGTTTTTTGATATTAAGTGTAGATATGGAGAATTAAAACCAGATTGTGTTGTTCTTGTGGCTACGATAAGAGCGCTAAAACATCATGGTGGAGTTAAAAAAGATAAATTAAATGAACCTAATGTAGAAGCTCTTTCAAAAGGAATTGCAAATTTAGAAAAACAAATTGAAAATATTAAGAAATATGGAGTTGAAGTAATAGTATCAATAAATAAATTTGTCTCTGATACGCAAAAAGAAATTGAGTACATAAAAGAATTCTGTGCACAAAAAGGTGTTAAAGTAGATTTAACAGAGGTTTGGGAAAAAGGTGCAGAGGGTGGTCTTGAACTAGCCAGCAAAGTTGTAGATACTTTAAATGAGGAAAAAAGTGATTTTAAAGTTTTATACGATGATAAGCTCCCTATTAAAGAAAAAATAAATATTATTGCAACAGAAATATATGGAGCAGACGGAGTAGATTATACAATGGCTGCAAATAAGCAAATTGCTGAAATAGAAAAGCTTGGATTAGATAAAGTTCCTATTTGCGTTGCTAAAACTCAAAACTCTCTCTCAGATAATGCGAGCCTTTTGGGAAGACCAACAAATTTCACTATAAATGTAAAAGAAGTTAGAATATCTAATGGGGCTGGATTTGTTGTGGCATTAACAGGAAATATAATGACAATGCCAGGACTTCCAAAGATGCCAGCTGCATGTAGGATGGATATTTCCGAAGATGGGACAATATCGGGCTTATTTTAAAGAAGATTTTAATTAAGTAATATCAATTATTACAGCATTGAAAATAATAATTAACATAATTTAAAGGGCAATAAGGTTGTTATAGACGATATCTGTAGCAACCTTATTTTTATTTAAAAATATATTTGCTACATATAAATAAATCGTCTATAATACTTATATTGTAATAAAAATCTAAAAAATAACATATTCGGACTGCATTTTTGATACAACATATTAGCACGTAAATTTTCTTGAAAATATTTAACTTGACAAATATGGTCAAGTTGTTAGAATTAGATTGATAAATTAGGAATACTTAAAATTAAAATTATAGAATATTTGAGGTACTAATTTTGTGGTTTTGTATGAAAAAAACATAAAGCGGCTTGGAGCTGTTTTATATTATATAGGCGGTGGATAAAGTGATTTTAGTTTTAGATGTTGGAAATACCAATACTGTTTTAGGAGTTTTTAAGGAAAAGAAGTTACTTGTAGAGTGGAGAATATCAACTGATGCAAAGAAAACTGCTGATGAGTATGGAATTCAAGTAATGCAATTATTTTTTCAGCGAAACATAAAAACAGAACAAATTAGAGGAGTAATAATTTCCTCGGTTGTTCCTAATATTATGTATTCACTAGAACATATGATAAGAAAATATTTTAATTTAGTTGCTATGGTAGTAGGGCCAGGAGTAAAGACAGGAATAAACGTAAAATATGACAATCCAAAAGAAGTTGGTGCAGATAGAATTGTTAATGCAGTCTCCGCCCATGAAATTTATAAAAGATCATTAATTTTAATAGATTTTGGAACAGCTACAACCTTTTGTGCTATAAGCAAAGATGCTGATTATTTAGGAGGAACTATATGCCCTGGTATTAAAATAGCTTCTGATGCACTATTCGAGAGAGCAGCGAAGTTACCAAGAGTGGAGCTTCTAAAACCTGAAAAGGTTATCGGCAAGAATACTGTTTCAAGCATGCAGGCTGGAATAATATATGGGTATATTGGTCAAGTAGATTATATTGTTACTAAGATGAAAAGTGAAATGATTAGTATGGGAGAAGAGGAACCTTTTGTAGTAGCAACAGGAGGACTCTCAAAGTTAATAACCGAAGATTCATTTGCTATTGATGAGTTTCATCCGAATTTAACACTCGAGGGGCTTAGATTGATTTATGAAAAGAATAGGGAATAGGTGATTTAATGAAAATATCAAATATCAACTTTGAAAACAATGTTTTTTTAGCGCCTATGGCTGGAATTACAGATATTGTCTTCAGAGGGTTATGCAAAGAACTAGGGTGTGGTCTCGTGTATACTGAAATGGTAAGTGCTAAAGGATTATATTATGGTAGCAGTAATACGGAATCTCTTATGAAAATTTCAAGTATCGAGAAACCTGTAGTTATTCAGGTATTTGGGAATGACCCTAAAATTATGGCAAGTGCCTGTGAAATATTTAATGCAAGGGACGATATATGTATGATTGATGTAAATATGGGATGTCCTGTACATAAAATAGTTAAAAATGGTGAAGGCTCAGCTTTGATGAAAACACCTAAACTAGCAGCTGAAATAATAAGAGAAATGAAAAAAGTTTCTACAAAACCTGTAACAGTAAAATTTAGAAAGGGATTTGATTCAGGTAGTATTAATGCTGTGGAATTCGCTAAATATATGGAGGATGCAGGTATAGATGCTATGGCAGTTCATGGCAGGACTCGCGAGCAGATGTATCAAGGCGCGGCTGATTGGGATATTATAAGGGCTGTAAAAGAAAACGTTAAAGTACCGGTGATAGGGAATGGAGACATATTCTCTGTGGAGGCTGCCGTTAAAATAAGGGAAGCAACTAATTGTGATGCTATAATGATTGCAAGAGGGGCCATGGGCAATCCATGGATATTTAGAGAGATTACCCAGGCAATAAACGCAGAAGAGGTTATATATCCTACTCCTGACGAGAAACTAGATATGTGTATAAAACATTTAGACCTTGCTGTTAAATATTATGAAGAAATTAAAGCTGTTAGAGAAATGAGAAAACATACAGCTTGGTACATTAAAGGATTAAAGAACTGTAGTGAAATTAAGAATAAGATTAATACAAAAGATAATTATGATGAAGTAAGGAAAGTGCTTCTAGCTTATAAAGATTATTTAAGAGATATAAATATGTAATTTAGGAGTAAAATACGAATTTATATAAATTACACTGAATAAGATAATAATATATTAATTTATAAGGTGCATATGTATGAAACCGATTTTATGTGTAAATTCAAATATAGACAATATGTATAATGAATATGGGTTTTTAAGTAAAATTACAGATAAACTAAAGACGAAATTAATAAGTAATGAATACATTAAGGAATTAGATATTAAGGTCACAACTGTTAGACTACCACCTAATTTTAATAGAAAAGCATATAAGAGTAATATAAACTATGCTGAAAAATTATGTAAGTATAGGGGGGTAATATTATCGCCTAAGACACTAAGACCGTTTGATTATAATTTATTTAATGATTTTCAAAAGCGGTTTTTGGCTTTTAGTGTTATAAAAAGCATACAACTTATGCTTAGGATTAGAAACAAAAGTTTGAAGAGTTGTTGCGTTGTAATTTATGATGCTTGCGAGATGATAAACTATAAAATCATTTTAGAACTTGCCAAACAAAGTAAGTATATTGTATTTTTATCACATGATTTAACAAAAGCTAGAAAGCTTGCAGATTATATTATTGCTAATTTTGGAGTGTCACCTATTGTTACAAATGATGATGTCTATGCTAGCAAAATAGCAGATTTCATTATATCATCTAAGGATTATGAATTTAGCTATGGAAAGTTGGTATGGCTTTTAGATAATAGTATAAACAGTGAAACTAATATTATAGCTGTAAATGATGTAAGTTATAAGGTACCATGGAATACTTTTAATGCGAATTTCTCAGTTGAACTCCTAGGAGCAGTATTATGCCAAATGCAAGAAACTGATATTGAAAAAGCATTAAAGTATAACGGTATATACTTAAAAGAAATAAAATGCAATAATAATGTAATATGTTAGTTTAATTTTAACTTACATATTGACAATATTAACTACCTGATTTATAATGGCTAAATAGTTGTACGTGGATTGTTATTATAATATTAAATTTTAGGCATATTAATTAGAACTAATAGTCTTATATTATACAAGTTATGTAGATTATCTATAGTTTTAGAAAAGCATTATTATGGTGGGGCATTTTATGCTATTGTATTGCTATTATATAGTGAATCTATGAGTTTGACTAACTTAATTCAATAAAAATTTAAAGGGGAGAATTAAATGAGCGAGCCAAAAAAGTATGTAATGACTTACGAGGGGATTACCAAATTAGAAGAAGAGTTAGAATTTCTTAAGACTGTAAAGAGGAAAGATATAACAGAGAAAATAAAGGTAGCGCTTGGATATGGGGACTTAAGTGAAAATTCAGAGTATGATGATGCTAAAAATGAGCAAGCGTTTGTAGAAGGTAGAATTATACAACTGGAAAATATGCTCAGGAATGCAAGTGTTATGGATGAAGATGATATAGATAAAGATGTAGTAAGTATAGGTGCTATAGTTAAGGTTAAAGATTATCAGTTTGACGAAGAAGTTGAATTTTACATAGTGGGTTCAGCGGAAGCGGATCCGATGGTAAATAAAATATCAAATGAGTCACCAGTTGGAAGTGCACTAGTTGGAAAGAAAGTAGGAGCAGTTTTAGAAGTTAATGTTCCAGAGGGTGTCGGCAAGTATGAAGTGTTAGAGGTTAGACGAGGATAGTTTTTTATTGATTGTTTAATCTTTATATAGTGTAATCTTCACAAAAGATGATAACTACAGAGCAAAGTATTTATAAAACATAAGGGTACTTAACAATTAATACTTGTTAAGTGCCCTAAAGAAATATACACTTAGAAGCAGTACGGAGCTTAAAAATCAATAACTGTTTCTGTTAAAAGGAAATTAGGAGGTTTACTAATGTCAAACGAAAAAAAGAACAATGAAAAAAGCGAAGAAAAAAGTTTACATGAACTTGAATCTAAATATAATGAACAGGTAACTATAAGACGACGAAAATTATCTGCTTTAAAAGAAGAAGGTAAAGATCCATTTGATGTGTACAAAGTTGAGAGAACTCATACATCACAAGAAGTCAAAGATAATTATGAAAAATTAGAAGGTACACAGGTTATTGTAGCAGGTAGACTTATGTCTAAAAGAGTTCATGGTAAGGCTGGTTTTTCTGATGTCCATGATAGATATGGTAAAATTCAATTATACATAAAAATAGATGATGTAGGCGAAGAGAAATTAAAAGAATATAAAAGTTTTGATATAGGAGATCTTTTAAGCGTAACTGGCACACCGTTTGTTACCAAAACTGGTGAAATATCACTACATATTGTAGATTTCTGTCTTATAGCTAAATCTCTAAAACCACTCCCAGAAAAGTGGCATGGATTAAAAGATCCTGATTTAAGATATAGACAAAGAGAAGTAGATATAATAATGAACCCAGAAGTAAAAGATACGTTTATGAAGAGAATAGCAATAATTAGATATATTAGAGAATTTTTAGATAATAAAGGTTTTTTAGAAGTTGAAACTCCAATACTATCACCAATAGCAGGAGGTGCAGCAGCAAGACCGTTTGTAACTCATCATAATGCACTAGATACTGATATGTATCTTAGAATTGCAACAGAATTATATTTAAAAAGACTTATTGTTGCTGGGCTTGAAAAGGTATATGATATGGGCCGAAACTTTAGAAATGAAGGAGTAGATATAAGACATAGTCCAGAATTTACAGCTATAGAGTTATATGAAGCTTATGCAGATTATAATGATATGATGGAAATTACGGAAAATATGGTAGCTTATGTTTGTGAAAAAATTCATGGTACTACAAAAGTAAATTATCAAGGAACTGAAATAGATTTCGCACCACCATGGAGAAGAATTACTATGGTAGATGCAGTAAAAGAATATTCAGGTGTTGACTTTACAAAAATAACTACTAATGAGGAAGCTAGGAAGATAGCTAAAGAAAAGCATTTAGAATTTAAAAAAGATATGGAAAATTGTACAAAAGCAGATATACTAAATGCACTTTTTGAAGAATATGTGGAAGATAAATTGATACAACCAACATTTTTATGTGATTATCCCGTAGAGATATCACCTCTTACTAAGAAGAAGAGAGGAAATGAGGAATTTACAGAGAGATTCGAGGGATTTGTATTTGGAAGAGAAGTATGTAATGCATACTCAGAGCTAAATGACCCAGTTGTTCAGAGAGATAGATTTATGCAACAAGCTAAAGAAAGAGAACTAGGTGATGATGAGGCTTATCTAATAGATGAAGAATTTATGAGCGCATTAGAAACAGGAATGCCTCCAACAGGTGGAATGGGTATGGGTATTGATAGATTAGTAATGTTCTTAACAGATTCATATGCAATAAGAGATGTTATACTATTTCCTACAATGAAACCAATTCAGTAATCTAAGAATAATTTTTGAAAGGATATTTTAGTTAACCTAAAATATCCTTTTGATTTTTTTACATTTCATATTTCTATGTATATAGAAAGTTATTCTATTTTCAACAGTAAATAAAAATGACAATAAAATAAAAAACTAAAAAAGCTATTGTATTTTTGATTATATATGTTATAATACCATTATAGTTAGTTAAAAATGATAATATTCCGCGATAGCTCAACGGTGGAGCACTCGGCTGTTAACCGATAGGTTGAAGGTTCAAATCCTTTTCGCGGAGCCATTTTTATTTTAAAGTATTTGAATACAAAATTGTTTATTAGAGTATTTTAATTATAATACTAAAATAATAATAGTCTTTAATAATATAAAAGTAAATTACATATTAAAATAATAGAATATTTCACTATGAGAAAGAAAAGTAGTAGTAATACTTTATAAGAGAGGTTGTGGCTAGTGCAAACAATCAAAGTATTATTGTGAAAGGAACTTTTGAGTGTATAGAACTTAGAGTAGGGCATGTGCTAATAAGGGTGGAACCGCGGAAGTAATTTTCGTCCCTTAGGGTATAGTCTTTTTTTTATATTAAAAATTTAGGAGGATTAAAATGGAATTAAAGAAGAGCATGGATAAGATTGTTTCATTGTGTAAGACAAGAGGGTTTGTATTTCCAGGGTCTGATATATATGGTGGACTCGCTAACGCATGGGATTATGGTCCTTTAGGCGTTGAATTCAAAAACAATGTTAAAAAAGCTTGGTGGAAAAGATTCATTCAAGAAAGTCCATATAATGTAGGGGTTGATTGTGCTATACTCATGAACCCTGAAGTATGGGTTGCGACGGGCCATGTTGGAGGGTTTTCAGACCCATTAATGGATTGTAAGGACTGTAAAGCTAGATTTAGAGCAGATAAACTAGTGGAAGATCATATGACGAAACTTGGAGCAGAGGTAGCTACTGCTGATGGATGGACAAACGAAGAGCTAAAAAATTACCTAGAAAAAAATCAAATAGTATGTCCCAAATGTGGAAAAAATAATTTTACTGACATTAGAAAATTTAATTTAATGTTTAAAACCTCCATGGGAATAACTGAGGATGGTAAATCAGAAATATACCTAAGACCCGAAACAGCTCAAGGTATTTTTGTAAACTTTAAAAATGTTCAGAGGGCATCAAGAAAAAAGATACCATTTGGCATAGGTCAGATAGGTAAGGCTTTTAGAAATGAAATAACACCAGGGAACTTTATTTTTAGAACTAGAGAATTCGAGCAAATGGAATTAGAATTCTTCTGCAAGCCAGGTACAGACTTAGAATGGTTTACATATTGGAAAGAATATTGTGCTAGCTTCTTATATAATTTGGGAATGGAGAAGGAAAATTTAAGGTTTAGAGACCATGACACAGAGGAATTATCATTTTATAGTAATGCTACTTGTGATATAGAATTTTTGTTTCCTTTTGGATGGGGTGAATTATGGGGAATTGCTGATAGAACTGATTATGATTTGAAGAAACATATGGAACATTCAGGGCAAGACCTTAGTTATCTAGATCCTATTACAAATGAGAAATATGTACCGTACTGCATTGAACCTTCATTGGGTGCAGATAGAGTTGTTCTTGCATTCTTAGTTAATGCATATGATGAAGAAGAACTTAAGGGTGGAGACATAAGGACAGTGCTTCATTTACACCCAGCGCTTGCACCATTTAAGGCTGCTGTTTTACCCCTTAGTAAAAAATTATCAGAAAAAGCTCGTAAGGTTTATGATATGTTAAGTAAAAAATTTAATATAGACTATGATGAAGCCGGAAGTATAGGAAAGAGATATAGAAGAGAAGATGAAATAGGAACACCGTATTGTATAACTGTAGATTTTGATACTTTAGAAGATAGCGCGGTAACAATAAGAGATAGGGATACTATGGAACAAATAAGAGTAAACATAGATGAGCTTGAAAAATTTATAGATAATAAACTACAGTTTTAGATTAGGTTGCAGTTAGAGAATAGAGTATAGTATAAAATATGACTTGCATAGTCCGTATTTATACTATGCGCTATTTTTTTATAGAATAAATTTATATGACGTCTAAAGCCTAGATCTTTAGATGATATGCAACTGCTCATGTGATAACTTAAGTGTTATAATTAATATAAAAAAGTACGTGAAACTAATAGTGATATAGAAAAGATATTAAGATTACGGGGAGGGCCATATGGAGAAAGATTTCAATGAATTTAAAGAGATTATAAAAGGAAAAAGGGTTGGGGTTGTAGGTATAGGAGTTAGTAACATTCCTTTAATAAGGTTTCTTGTGGATTTGCAGGCTGTTGTTACAGCTTTTGATAAAAAAAGTTATAGTATGCTTGGCAACGTAGCAACAGACTTTGAAAAAATTGGTGTAAAGTTAGTCTTAGGTGAAGATTATTTAAATGACTTAACTGGGTTCGATGTTTTATTTAAAACACCTTCTATGAGAATAGACAATCCTGCTTTTTTAAAGGCAAAACAAGAAGGAACATATATAACATCTGAAATGGAAGAATTCATAAAATATTGCCCTGCAAAAATTTATGGAGTAACAGGTAGCGATGGAAAAACTACTACAACTACAATAATATATAATATATTAAAGGCTGAAGGATATAAGACTTGGGTTGGCGGGAACATAGGAATCCCTTTGTTTGCAAATATAGAAGAAATATCTAAAGATGATAAAGTAGTACTAGAGTTGTCGAGTTTTCAGCTTATGACTATGAATGTTTCAACCGATGTAGCAATAGTAACGAATTTGAGTCCAAATCATCTAGATATTCACAAGAATATAGAAGAATATATAGATGCTAAGAAGAATATATTTAAATATCAAAGCGATGGTGATCTCGTAATACTTAATAAGGATAATGCTTTGACATATGACTTAAGAAAAGAGGCAATGGGTAAAGTTAAGTATTTCAGTGTACGTGATAAATTAGAAGATGGTGCATATTTTCAAAATAATAAATTATTTAGTATGAATAATGTAGTATGTAATCTTGAGGAAATTAAACTAAAAGGGATGCATAATGTACAAAATTTATTAACTGCTTTTTGTGCAACTCAAGATGATGCATCCATTACGAGCATGAGAGAGGTGGCTACTACATTTATTGGGGTACCTCATAGAGGTGAGTTCGTTCGGGAAGTAGATGGAGTTAAGTATTATAATGATTCAATAGCATCGACGCCAACTAGAACAATAGCTAGCCTTAAAGCTTTTGAAAAACCGGTTATATTAATAGCTGGAGGATATGATAAGAAAATACCTTTTGAACCTTTAGCAGAAGAGGCATACAAAAACATTAAAATATTAATACTTGTAGGTGCAACTAAGAATAAAATAAAAGAAGTTTTTGAGCGCATATTAAAAGAAAAGAATATATCTTTAGAAATTATACTTGCTGAGAATTTTAATAAAGCAATTCTTACAGCTAAAGCAGTTGCGAAATCTGGTGATATAGTCACGTTATCACCAGCATGTGCAAGTTTTGATATGTTCCAAAACTTTGAAGCACGTGGTAACAAATATAAGGAAATCGTAATGGCATTACAATAAAAATATAATTTCATCTTTCCTAATAATAACTTCGGTAAAGATAATTTACTGAAGTTATTATTTTATTTATCAGTGAATTATAATGCTGTATAATTAAACATGATGATTTATTGGAGCAATTGCTAAGAGAAATAAATGTTCCAAGCGTATCACTATGAGTAAAACGCTATATATTGGAGAAATAGGTACGAATATGAAAGTAAAATGATTAAACGGATAATTATAAACAGATGGTGTGTTATACATGTGATATTATATTAATTGTCGCTGAAACATATAGTTAGAAATTAACTTTAAGTGGATAGTGATAAAATAAAAATTCATTATTAAAACTTATTTTTAAATTAGTTGACAATGAATAAAAAAAGAATTATAATAATAAAAGTCATCACATGATGATTAGCAAATTGGTCTTTGAAAATTAAACAGAGAAATAGGTAAAGAAATGAAATAACATTTTGTTTTAACCAGTTAATTACTTTAGTAAAAGTAATATTTTAGTCGTAAGACTAAAAAGTATGTAATGAGCTTGCGAATTAACTTAACAGTTGTCGCAGA
>NZ_JAIZZK010000022.1 GCF_020443705.1 Clostridium algoriphilum | reverse complement strand
TTTTATATTAGCTTTATCCACTACTATAATGTTCATATCTTCTTGCTTACTTAAGGTTAATGCAGCATAACATCCAGAAGTACCTCCACCAACAACTAATACATCAGTTTCTAATATTATTGTTTCTAGCTTCATTATAATCTCCTAACCAAGGCATTTTATATAATCTAATATCTTGTCTACACATTCATCTATTGATAACTCATTCGTATTTATAATTATTTCGGGATTTTCAGGTTTTTCATAAGGCGAGGATATACCAGTAAATTCTTTAATCACGCCTGCTCTAGCCTTTTTATATAAATTTTTGGGATCTCTTTTCTCACATTCATCTAGTGGACAATCCACAAAAACTTCAATAAAATCATCTCCAAGAGCTGATCTGACCATGTCGCGATTTGCTTTTAGTGGAGATATAAAACATGCAATAGTAATAAGCCCCGCATCTACAAATAGTTTTCCGATTTCCCCTATACGCCTAATATTTTCATTTCTATCTTCGATTGAAAATCCAAGACCTGAATTTATACCTAGGCGTATATTATCGCCATCTAGTAGATATGTTGCTTTGCCGCTCTGATTTAATCTTATATCTAAAGCATTTGCAACTGTTGACTTACCAGAGCCTGATAAACCAGTAAACCATAATAATTTAGATTTTTGCTTTAGTAGATTTTCCCTATGCTCTCTAGTTACAGATGCATCATGCCAAGTAAGATTTTCAATACTCATTTAACTTCACCTCCGTTAGATTTAAGTCCTATCAAGACCCCATTTATGTCTCATATTTTTCTCTAATCTTGAAAAGACAAGTTTATCAACTAATAACCCAAGAAGTATTATAATAATCATTACTGCTACAACTTGACTAATATCTGCTAAATCTCTTCCTACCATGAGCACCTGGCCTAGCCCCTTTGTAGCAGAAAGCATTTCTCCTGCCATTAGAGCCCTCCATGCAAAGGACCATCCCTGCTTTAATCCACTTACTATATCAGGCAAAGCAGCTGGCAGTATTACATGAGTATATATCTTTCGCCCTTTAGCACCCATAGTTCTTGCCGCCCTTACATATAATGGGTTTACATTCTTTATTGCATATTTAACTGATATAGCCACTGCAAATGTAGACCCAATAGCAATAACAAAAATTATAGAACTCTCACTTAGTCCAAACCATAATATTGCAAAAGGTAACCAACAAATACTAGGTAATGTCTGAAGTCCTAAAATTAATGGACCTACATTTTCATCCAAATACTTGAATTTAGCAATTACAAGTCCAAGAGTAACCCCTATTATAACTGATATAAAATATCCTACTATAATTCTCTTCAAACTTGCAACAATGGCTATACCTATTGTATTATCTTTTATTAGGGCTATCAAAGTCCCAAAAACGTCAAAAGGTGATGGCAAAATGTACGGTTTCCAAATGTTTAAAACATCAACACCTAATTTATAAATCCCCTCCCATATCAGTATCAGAAGAATATAGAACAGAATTTTCTTCAATATTCCAATCGCCATCGTATTCCGCTTTTGCAACTTTCTCCACCTCCTCTTTTAATGCCTTCATTATCTTAGAAGTGTAATACGAAATATCACAACTTTCCATTTGTCTTGGCCTTGCAAGCTCAATAATAAACTCTTGCTTTATTCTACCTGGATTAGCTGCCATTACCACAACTCTATTTGCCAAATATACTGCCTCTTCTGCATTATGAGTAATAAAAATGATAGTTTTTTTTGTATTTACCCATATATGTTGTAATTCTTGTTGTAACATCATCTTTGTCTGACTGTCTAAAGCCGCAAAAGGTTCATCCATTAAAAGTATTTCAGAATCAAGCGAGAGTGCGCGCGCTAGGGCAACCCTCTGCTTCATTCCCCCTGAAAGCTCATACACATATGAGTCCTGAAACTTAGAGAGATGTACCATTTTTAAATAATGAAGTGCCTTTTTATATCTAACTTCTTTTGTCATACCTGCCATCTTCATACCAAATTCTACATTATCTATTACCTTAAGCCAAGGAAATAATGCAGCTTCTTGAAACATTACTGTTCGATCTGGTCCTGGTCCAGTTATTTCATTACCATTAAGCATAACTACACCCTTCGTTGCCTTTTCAAGTCCTGCTAAAATGTTTAGCAGCGTAGATTTTCCACAACCGGAAGGTCCTAAGATACATACAAAATCTCCCTTTTTTATCTCAATATTAAAATTTTCAAGTGTGCTTGTCTTTTTATATTTTGAAACAAACTCCTTACTAACGTCCTTAACTATAAGGCTCAAAATTATCACCTCGATTATTTTATTTGGTCTTGTCCCTTTTCTTTTAAAACTTTATTTAAAGTAGTAAGATTAAATAAATTCTTTGTATCTGGCTCTAATTTTAAAAAACCTTCCTTAAGTGCGAAGTTAACAAAATCAAAAACCGAGTCCTTTTCTGGATCATTTGTAATAGTTAACCTGTTAAAAGCATCATCTAAAACGTCTTTTTCAATTCCTTTTTTGGTTAATTTAATTATTTGTTTATTAACTATTTCTTTAGCCTTATCTGGATTTTTATTAATATACTTAGTGGCATCTACATGAGCTTTTATAAAGTTCTCAACAATTAACGGATGTTCCTTTAAAAATTCAGTTCTTACAACTACTACGGCTGTAGTATATTTACCTTGTCTGAATAAATCTTTATAATCTAAAATGATATTAGTCTTTGCCTCTTTCATAAGCCTTGAACCCCAAGGTTCTGGTACTAATGCAGCATCTATCTCCCCCTTTTGTAGTAAACTTAAAATATCTGCATTAGATGCTTGCCTAACCTCAACAGTTCCACCCTTTGTTTTATCTTTAAGTCCATTTTCAGACATTATGTTTCTAAGTGTTAAATCTTGAGTATTTCCAAACTGTGGAACTGCAATTTTCTTTCCACTTAGCTCTTTAAGATTCTTAATAACCAATCCTTTTTTAGATACAAATACTGCTCCTGCATCTGTTGCTCCTGCAATAATTTGAATATCCCCTTTGGACTTCGCATATCCATTAATTGCTGGACCAGGTCCTATATATGCAATATCAATAGCTTCTGCAAAAAGTGCTTCTACTTCCGCAGGACCCGCATTAAATAATTTCCAAGCCACTTTGTTTTTTTCACCAATCGATTTTTGAAAACTACCCTGTTCTCGTCCTACAAGAGCTTGAGAATGAGTTATATTTGGAAAATATCCAACTTTAACGTCAACATTAGGATTTATCACTTTCTTTGACGAGCATCCTGCTAAGCCTCCAGATATTAAAAAACTTGCCAATAATAGCATTAATAATTTAAACTTCCTTGAATTTTTCAACTTCGACCCCCTACTAGAAATTAGTTTTTATTGAAATATTCAATAACCTACTCATATGTATAAATTAATACTAATTCATTATATCTTCAATTACTAGAGCCACGGCTCCAATCGAGATTGCATTTTCTTTAAAGTATCCACCTCTATTGAAAACAATTTTTCTTCTTCTATTAGGATGCAACTTTTTTAATACAATCCTAATACATTCATTATAAAATAACTTTGAGTTTATTATTAAAGGTCCGCTTAATATAACTAATCCTGGATTTAGAAGATTTATATAATTAACTATCCCAGTTCCTAAAATTAATGCAGAATTTATTATTATTTCTTTTGATAACTCATCATTTCTTTCTGCTGCTGTGCAAATATCTTTAAATTCTATATCCTTCAAATTTTTATTTATTATAGTATATCTTCCCTTTTTAACTTCGGAAGAAAACTTTTTTAATATTGCATTAATAGATGAATAGCTTTCTATGCATCCTAAATTTCCACACTTGCACTGCTCTCCATTAATATCAACTATCATATGTCCCAAAGCATCTTCCTCGTCATTTATTGTCCTTATAAGCTTACCTGATAAAACAGTACCTGTTCTTATACCAATCCCACAATTTAAATAAGCAATATTTTCAACTCCTTTTCCAATACCATAAAAGTATTCTCCAATTACAGCAGCATTTACTCCATTTTCAATAATAATAGGATATTTTAATTTTTTTTCTAGCATTTCTTTTATAGAAACATTAGACCACCCAGGTGAACTAAAATTAATAGGACTTATCATTACCCCGTTCTTTATATCTAATGGTCCAACTGTGCCTAATCCTATTCCTACCAGATTCATATAACTTAACCTTAAATTTAAGTATGCCTTTTTAATTATTTCATCTATTTTTCTCACAGTTTCTTCCGGAGAACATGAGGTATCCATATAAAACATTTCTTTATACAAAATTTTCATTTTTAAATTAGTTATAATTACCTCTGTATAGACTCTAGATAAATCTATACCTATAATGTAAAATTCAGATAAGTTCACGTCATATAAAACTGGTTTTCTGCCACCTGAAGATTCACCTATAGCTTTCCGCACTATAATTCTACTTTTTTCCAATGGCTCCATTGTATAGTTTAATGTAGTTAATTTAATACCTGTTAAAATAGAAATTTCACTTTTAGTAATAGGTCCATATTTTTGAAGTGAATTAAAGATTCTTTTTTCTTCATTACTTAAATTCTTTAATATATTAATCTTATCTTTCACAGCTATTCCTTTCAATATAATGATATAAATTATTATATTCTTTAAGTTTTTACTATTTTGTCAAAAGTAATTATTACATAACCTATTAAAAGCATACTTTAGCATTAAAAATCTCTAAGCAGATAAAATGTTAACTTAAATCGCATAATATATTAAATCAAATATAAAATTTATCAAATATTGTATTTCTATAAGTTTTTACTATTTTGTCAGAAGTATCTATATGTACAACATTTTGAAATATACTTAATTCACATACAAAATATATTCATACTTTTCCTATAGGTTAGGTGTATATTATCATTAGTTTAATTAATTGTCAATACAAGCTCTAATATTTTTTACGAATAATATTTAAACACTCTAGTACTAATTATAATTAACTGAGCTAATAAATTGTTTACATACTTCTACCTAAATAAACACAAACTACAATATATACATATTAAAATATTATTATGTAGGAATTATGAAGGAGTAAAATATAACATCATAATTTATTGGTATTATTAATTATATAATGTAAGTTAAAATTTTTTTTAATACGTAGTTTTAATACGTAGTTTTGATAACTATGTATTGTAATGTTTATAATTTTGTGATATATTGTTATTATATATTAAATCAATTAAGATAACTAATTTAGTTTTATGGAGGTATATTATGGAAGTTAAAGATAGCTACATTATAGTAGCATATGGTGATTCTATTACAAGGGGTATTATCTACGATGATAAAAAATCTAAATATGCAACTTTAAAAGAAAATTTTACAAGTATAATAGAGAATAAAATAAAAGGGCCTGTTTACAATGCTGGAAAATTTGGTAACACCATTATGAGGGGCGCAAGAAAGATGTACAATGATGTTATTAAAAAATCCCCAGATATGGTGCTCGTAGAATTTGGTGGTAATGACTGTGACTATAAATGGGATGAGATTGCCAAAAATCCAGATATGGAATACAAACCAAATACTGATATAATTACTTTTCGTGAAACGTTGCTTACGATGATAGACACATTAAAAACTAACCACATACTCCCTGTACTTATGACTCTCCCACCACTTGATCCTTTAAAATATTTTAAATGGATTGCGAAAGAAGATTCTTTTGCAGAAGAAAATATTCTACATTGGTTAGGTACAAAAGAAAGACTTTTCACGTGGCATAATTCTTATAGTAAAATGATTACACAAGTTGCTAATGAAACTAGCACTGTACTAATTGATGTACGCTCAGAATTTTTAAAGCACAGCGATTATAGTAAGTTTTTGTGTAAAGATGGAATTCATCCAAATATTGAAGGTCAATCATTAATTGCTTCTGTTATATTAAATTTTATGAAAGAAAACTATAACTTTATATTACAAAATTAATAAACTAAATAAAAGTTGTATTCTTTTTTTTAAAAACCATAAGTACAAACTAACAATACTACTCTATAACAGTAGAAACTCAAAATAAAATTTCAGTTTCTGCTGTTTTTATATTATAATGTAGAAGACATGATTATTATAGTATAGTAATCATTCCAAAAATCTAAATTTCTCTTATCTTATATCTTTTCTCAACATGTATATTTCTTACCACAGTAAGTTACTATGCCTTGAACTAACATATCTTTCATTGGTTAAGTTAAGTTAAGTCTACAAACTTGGTAAATTTCTTAGTAATAGTCAGTATTTTGTTAATTTTGAATTTTTTAAAAATCAAACTTGCATATTTACAGAATCGTGGTACAATTTATATAATTCGTTTATATAATAAGAGGGGGTAATATTGTGAATAATAGCATTGGTTATCCTGAAAAGCAGGGATTGTACGATCCCGCTTTAGAAAAAGATAATTGTGGTGTTGGCTTTGTAGTAAATATTAGAGGTGAAAAAACCAATGGCATTATAAAAAAAGGATTAAAAGTTCTTGTGAATTTGACCCATAGAGGTGCAGTAGGTGCAGATCCTAAAACTGGAGATGGCGCAGGAATACTTGTACAGATTCCTGATGAGTTCTTTAGAATTAGTTGCGATAATTTAGGACTCGAATTGCCGAGAGTAGGAAAATATGCCGTAGGAATGATATTTTTACCAAAAGAGCCTGCATTAAGATTTCAATGTGAAGGAATACTTGAAAGAATTGCAGAAGAAGAAGGACAAAAAGTATTAGGTTGGAGATCTGTTCCAATAGATGACAGAAATATTGGTGACACTGCAAAAGGAACAGAACCAATTGTTAGACAGATTTTTATAGGTTCAAATTTTAAGGATAGTTCGCTCACAGAAGATGAAATTCAAGAAGAGTTTGAAAGACGACTTTATATTATAAGAAAAAGAGCAGAAAAAGAAGTAGTCAAATTGGTTGATAGAAACACAGAGTATTTCTACATTTGTAGTCTTTCTAGCAGAACAATAGTTTACAAGGGACTTTTACTTGCTTCCCAAATAAAAGGCTTTTACATTGATTTGCAAGACATAAACTTCAAGAGTGCTCTTTGCCTTGTTCATCAAAGGTATAGTACAAACACCTTTCCAACTTGGGATTTAGCTCAACCTTTTAGATATTTGGCTCATAACGGTGAAATAAACACAATCAGAGGAAATAGAAACTGGATGAATGCTCGAGAGGGAGTTTTAAACTCTAAAGTATATGGAGAAAATTTGAAGAAGTTATTTCCTATAATTAGCCCTAACGGTAGTGATTCAGCTTCACTAGATAATATGTTAGAACTTTTAAAGATGGATGGAAGGTCTCTACCTCATAGCATGATGATGTTAATTCCTGAGGTTTGGACTACAAATAATGATATGGAAGATTATAAAAAATCTTTCTATGAATACCATGGTTCGTTAATTGAACCTTGGGACGGTCCTGCCGTTGTTGCATTTACAGATGGTATTAGAATTGGTGCAACCTTAGATAGAAATGGACTTAGACCTGCAAGATATGTAATAACAAAAGATGGTTTTGTTGTTCTTGCGTCTGAAGCTGGAGTACTAAGCTTTAACCCTGCAGACATCCAAAAAAAGGGCAAACTTCAACCAGGAAAGATGTTCTTAATTGATACAAATGAAGGTAGAATAATAACTGACGCAGAAGTAAAGAAAACAGTTTGCACAAATAAACCTTACGGTGAAATGATTTTAAAAAATAAACTTTATTTAGAAGATTTTGATGCTGTAATTGATGAAGGTAATATAGATAAAGATATATTAAAAGAAAAGCAGCAAGCTTTCGGATATACACTAGAGGATTTAAGAAATATTTTAGCCCCTATGGCTAAAGACGGAAAAGAACCTATTGGTTCTATGGGAAACGATACCCCTCTAGCCGTTTTATCAAATAAACCACAGCTCTTATTTGCTTATTTTAAGCAACTTTTTGCTCAGGTTACTAATCCTCCAATTGATTCCATTAGAGAAAAGATGGTAATGTCCTTAATGAACTATATGGGTTCGCAAGATAATGTCTTAAACCAAGATGTTAATGATAATCCATTTATAGAAATATCTAGGCCAATACTTTCTAATTTAGAAGTAGCAAAGATTAAGAATTTAAAAGATAATGCATTTAAAACTACAACAATTCCTATTACCTTTAAAGCAGACACAGGAATTGAAGGTTTTAAAGAAGCTCTTGATAAAGTCTGCGAAAGAGCCTCTTCGAGAATCAAGGAAGGATACAATATTATCGTTCTTAGTGATAAGTTAGTAGATTCGTATGATGCTCCAATCCCAAGTCTTCTTGCATTATCTGCTGTTCAACAGCACTTGAATCGTGAAAAGACAAGAACTTCTATCTCCCTTATAGTTGAAACAGGAGAAGCAAGGGAAACTATGCATTTTGCCTTATTAATTGGCTATGGCGCGACTGGGGTTAATCCTTATCTTGCCTTACAATCAATAGATAATATCATAGATGAAGGTGATATAGAAGATATTTCCATAGAAAAAGCCCATGAAAACTATATAAATGCACTATCACAAGGGCTGTTAAAAATATTATCAAAAATGGGGATTTCAACTATACAAAGCTATCATGGAGCACAAATCTTTGATGCAGTTGGCCTCAGTTCTGAGTTACTTGAAAAACATTTTGGAGGAACCCCTTCTAGAATTGGCGGAATAGGTATAGAGACCGTAGCGAAGGAAGTATTAATCAGACATAAAAATGCCTTCAATAAGTTAAGAAAACCAATGGCTGAACTTGACGTAGGAGGAACATATTCTTGGAGAAAAGGTGGAGAATACCACTTATTCAACCCTGATACAATCTTTAAACTTCAAGTAGCCACTAAATCAAATGACTACAATTTATATAAAGAATATTCTAAAATTATAAATGATCAAGATAAACACTTATGTACAATTAGAGGATTATTTGAACTTAATTATGGAAATGAGATTCCAATAGAAAAAGTTGAACCAATTAGCGAAATTGTAAAGAGATTCTGCTCAGGTGCAATGTCTTTTGGATCTATCAGTAAGGAAGCTCATGAAACTATAGCTATAGCTATGAATAGACTTGGTGGAAAGAGTAACACTGGTGAAGGTGGAGAAGACGCTGCTAGATTCAAAGTTGATGAAAATGGTGATTTAAGAAGAAGTGCAATTAAACAAATAGCATCTGGTAGATTTGGTGTAACTGCTGAATATCTTGTAAATGCAGATGAAATACAAATAAAAATAGCTCAGGGTGCAAAGCCTGGTGAAGGTGGGCAACTACCAGGCAAGAAAGTTGATGCAAATATAGCAAGGCTTAGGCATTCAACTCCTGGAATTAGTTTAATATCTCCACCACCTCATCATGACATATACTCTATAGAAGATTTAGCTCAACTTATTCATGATTTAAAGAGTGTAAATCCACAGGCACGTATAAGTACAAAATTAGTTTCAGAGTTAGGTGTTGGAACAATAGCGGCTGGAGTTGTTAAGGCACATTCAGATGCTATAGTAATTAGCGGTCATGATGGAGGAACAGGTGCTTCACCACTTTCTTCTATAAAACATGCAGGACTTCCTTGGGAGCTTGGACTCGCTGAAACACAGCAAGTATTGCTTTTAAATAATTTAAGAAGCAGAGTAACAGTTCAAACTGATGGCCAACTTAAAACAGGTCGTGATGTTGTTATAGCAGCACTTCTTGGTGCAGAGGAATTTGGATTTGCAACTACAGCTCTTGTAGCACTAGGTTGTACAATGCTAAGAAATTGTCACTTAAATACTTGCGATATGGGTATAGCAACACAAGACCCAGAACTCCGTAAGAATTTCAAAGGAAAACCTGAACATGTTGTAAACTTCTTTACATTTATTGCTCAAGAAATAAGAGAGCATATGGCGAAACTTGGATTTAGGACTATGAATGAAATGATAGGTAGAGTAGATAAAATAAGTCAGAAAAAAGCTATAGCTCATTGGAAAGCAAAAGATCTAGATTTAACAAATATTTTGTATAAACCTGATATGCCAAAAAGAATTAAAAGATATTGTGTTATTTCACAAGATCATGGTCTAGATAATTCTTTAGATTTCAAGCTTATAGAAATGGCAAAAACATCACTAGAAGATGGAATGAAAAGTACATCTAATTTAGAAATTGAAAATGTTAATCGTTCTGTCGGTGCAATGCTTAGTGGAAGAATTGCTATGAAATATGGCGCTGCTGGACTACCTGACGATACAATAACATTCAATTTTGTAGGAGCCGCAGGTCAGAGTTTTGGAGCATTCGGTGCCAATGGATTAACCCTCAGATTAGTCGGAGATGCAAATGACTATGTTGGTAAGGGATTATCAGGTGCTAAAATAATTGTAAAAACACCAGAAAATTGTACCTTTGTGCAAGATGAAAACTTCATCGCGGGTAATACTATTTTATACGGAGCAACCTCTGGTAAATTATTTATAAATGGACTAGTAGGCGAACGTTTCGCTGTAAGAAATTCAGGGGCCCAGGCTGTAGTTGAAGGAATTGGAGACCACGGTTGTGAATACATGACAGGTGGAATTGTAGTTGTTATCGGAAGAACTGGTAGAAACTTTGCTGCTGGAATGAGCGGTGGTATAGCATACGTTATCGATGAGGATGAAAAGCTAAAATCAAAATGTAATATGGAAATGATTGAAGTAGAATCAATAACGTCTGATTCAGATTCAGAACAGCTCTACTCAATAATAAAAGAACATTTTGAAGCTACTAATAGTCATAAAGCTAGCAAAATTCTAGATAACTGGGATGAATATAAACTTAAATTCAAGAAAGTAATACCAACTGCTTACAAAGCAATATTAGAAGGTAAATAGAAGATATAGGACAGTTCTCTCTTTTTATAATAGGGACGGTTCTCGGTTTTCATTTTTGGAGGTGTTAAATTTGGGAAAATTGCATGGTTTCAAAGAATTCAAAAGAGAAACTGCAAAAAAACGCCCTGTAGCGGATAGAATCAAAGACTCTAAAGAGTTATTTGTAAAATTTCCAGTAGATAAATTGCGACAGCAAGGTGCAAGGTGCATGGAATGTGGTGTTCCTTTTTGCAACTGGGGTTGTCCTCTAGGAAATTTAATTCCAGATTGGAATGACATGGTTTATAAAGAAAAATGGGAAAAAGCATATAATAGGCTAACTCTTACAAATAACTTTCCAGAGTTTACTGGTAGGATATGTCCTGCACCTTGTGAAGGGTCTTGTACATTAGGTGTTAATAGAGATCCAATTGCAATAAAGGAAATAGAACTAAACATTATAGAAAAAGCCTTTGAAGAAGGATGGACAAAACCACAAGAACCTAGAGTACGAACTGGTAAAAAGGTTGCTGTAATTGGCTCAGGTCCATCTGGACTTGCGGCCGCTGCTGAACTCAATTCGGTAGGTCATGATGTAACTGTTTTTGAGAGAGACGACGAAATAGGCGGACTTTTAAGATATGGTATACCAGACTTTAAGTTAGATAAAAGCATCGTTGAGCGAAGAGTAGATTTTATGGTAGGTGAAGGCGTTAACTTTAAGACTAATATAAATGTTGGAGTTGATTACCTAACAAAAGACCTTTTATCTGAATATGATGCAGTAGCATTAACCGGTGGAAGTACTATTCCTCGCGATTTAAAAGTTGAAGGCAGAGAATTAAAAGGTGTACATTTTGCTATGGATTATTTAAAGCAGCAAAACAGAAGAGTTTCAGGCAAAGAAGTAGATGCAAGCGAAATAACTGCAAAAGACAAAGTAGTACTAGTGCTAGGTGGAGGAGATACAGGCTCTGATTGTATCGGAACTGCAATAAGACAAGGAGCTAAGAGTGTATATCAATATGAAATTATGCCGAAGCCTCCAGTTGATAGAGACGATACCATGCCATGGCCTTCTTATCCTAGAACGCTTAAAACTACTACTTCTCATGAAGAAGGATGTAATCGTGATTGGAATGTTACTACAAGAAAATTCACTGGCGAAGACGGCAGAGTTGATACTCTCCATGCTTCTAGACTTGAATGGACAAGTAATGGAAAAGGCGGACAACAAATGAATGAAATACCTGGCTCAGAATTTGAGCTCAAAGTTGATTTAGTTATCTTAGCAATGGGATTTTTACATCCACAACACGAAGGATTGCTTAAGGATTTAGGTGTAGACTTTGATAATCGTGGAAATGTTATTGTAGATGACAATTCTATGACTAAGTTGCAAGGTGTTTTTGCCGCTGGAGATATGAAAAGAGGTCAATCACTAGTTGTTTGGGCTATATATGAAGGTCGTTTGGTTACTAAAAATATAGATAAGTACTTAATGGGAGAAACTTCATTAAGGGGATAATAAAATTATAATATTTAGGACGGTTCTCTAAAATATTCTCGTAGTTTGCGCGAATATCTATGGGAACCGTCCTTTTTAATATTTTTTACTCTTTTAACATTTTTTTAATACAATTACTGTTCTACTTGGTGTGCTTATTGTCACCCCAACTTGATTTCCCTTATGTGGTAATGTTTTCGTGTGATAAATGCTATCTGTTAAAATTCTACTCTGACCACCAAACATAAACTCATCACTATTAAATATTATCTTATATTCCCCCGTCTCACCAGTTGGGAGTTCATATTGTGGGAAACAAATAGTTGGATTAAAATTAAATAAAAATATCAACCCACCTTTTTTAAAAGCAAGAAGCTGATCTTCCTCGTCAGTCCAAAGGCTTTGTAGATCATTTCCACTTAAAACGTTATAACCCTTTAATAAAATCAACATTTCCTTATCAAAGTTTGAAAGGTATTCAAATTTGAGATCTTTGTTTTCCATTAGACTCCATTGTCTTCTTGCATAATGATAACTCCAATTGTTACCTTCTCTTGGGAAGTCAATCCATTCTGGGTGACCAAATTCATTACCCATGAAATTTAAATAACCTTCACCGCCTAAAGTTATGGTAATAAATCTAATAAGTTTATGAAGTTCCACCGCTCTACATATTATTGAATTGTTATCATTTTTCAACATATGAAAATACATTTCTTTGTCCGCTAAGCGGAACATTATGGTCTTATCACCTACAAGTGCCTGATCATGTGATTCAGAATATCCTATATTCTTTTCTTGCGGTCTTCTACTAGTTAATTCATGCCAAATCTGACGCATGCTCCACCTCTCATCAGGTAGCTCTTTAAGTAATTTTACCCAAAGATCTGGTACTCCCATAGACAAACGATAGTCGAAGCCAATACCACCATAACTCACTGGTAGACACATTCCAGGCATTCCACTCATATCCTCTGCTATTGTTACTGCACTAGATTTCACTTCCCTTATTAAATCATTAGCAAACTGAAGATAGGTAATTGCTTCTATATCCGTATCCATACTAAAGTATTTACTGTAATCTGTAAATGCTACTCCAAGTCCTTGGTGGTGATATAACATCGATGACACACCATCAAATCGATAACCATCAAAATGGTATTCCTCTAACCAAAACTTAATGTTGGACAAAAGGAAATGAAGAACCTCTGGTTTTCCATAATTAAAAAGTTTTGTACCCCAAGCCGGATGATTCCCTTTAATACCAGTATGGAAGAATTGATAGTCAGTTCCGTCAAACTCATTAATACCCTCAGCTATATTCTTAATTGAATGAGAATGTACTAAATCAAGTAATACTGAAATCCCCATAAGGTGAGCAGTATTAATTAATGCTTTAAGCTCCTCAGGGGTTCCAAACCAGGAGGAAACAGCGAAAAAATTAGATACTTGATAACCAAAGGATGCATAATAAGGATGTTGCATTATCGCCATAAGCTGTATTGTATTATAACCGGCAGCTTTTACCCTTGGAAGAATATTTTCTGTAAATTCGTTAAAAGTACCCATACCTTCTTTTTCCTGGGCCATACCTACATGGGCCTCATATATAAACAATGGTTTTGTGTTATCAACATGAAATTCACTATCCTGCCATTTAAAATTGTAATCTGGTTGCCAAATTTGTCCTACAAAGTCGTGAGTAATAGGATCCTGTACTGTACGCTTAATATAAAGCGGAATTCTATCTCTTGATACACCTTTTGATACTACCCTTACCTTAACATAAGACATATGTTTTAATGCTTGTAACCCTGGCAAAAAGATCTCCCAATTTCCATTTTCTTGTCGCAGCAATGGATGTGTTTCAGGATTCCAAGAATTAAAATCTCCGATTAAATAAAGAGCATCTGCCCCAGGAGCCCATTCTCTATAAATCCAACCATCTCGCATTAAATGAAATCCGTAATATAAGTCTCCATTCGCAAACGACCCAAAACTTTGACGATTACCTAATAATTTCTTTTTACAAGATGTATAACTCTCCATTCTAAGATTAATGTCACTCTCAAAAGGTTTGAGATACGGATCAATTTCCAATATTTTCATTTGTTTATTTTTATTATCTTCCATAAATAAGTTCCTCGCATTCTTAAATTTTGTAAATTTAATTTATTATTACTATATATTAAATTCGACTAAATATTGTAAATTCCTTCTTTTTTTAATAAATAAATAAAAATGCCAGTTTAAATGCTTTTACATTACTTAAACTGACTAATTAATTCTTTAATTTGTAAACTGCAATGCATTATCAATATCTTCTATTATGTCTTCTATCCCAACAGAAAGCCTTAATAGATCATCAAATACTTCCTCTATATCTAATACATCAAGCTTTGGGTTACCTAAAGTTTCTGCAAATATATACTGGCTCTTCTTTTTCAAGTGATAAGATACCATAAATTATATTTGGATCATAGGCAAGTCTTATATCTATGAATTCATTTTTTGTTTGTTCTACAATTTCTTTATCTCCAAACTATTTATATAAATCATCCGTTTAATATTCCTGTTTATAAATCACAAGACGGATTCGCATAATCTATAAGCTCTGTTATAGTAGGTGAATCCCCACAAACTCCACATCTTTTATTATGATTAATCTTTATTTTCTTAAATTCCATCTTTAGCCCATCGTAAGTGAGTAAATATCCTGCGAGTGTTTGTCCAAGTCCCAGTATATATTTAATAGCCTCAGTTCCTTGAAGTGTTCCAACAACTCCGCCCATTACTCCTAAGACGCCGGCTTCTCTACAAGTTGGCACCATACTTTCTGGTGGTGGTGACTGAAAAATACATCTGTAACAAGGTGTATCGTTATCTGGGATATAGGTTGTAAGTTGTCCTTGAAACCTTATTATTCCAGCATGAGAAAATGTTTTTTTAGCAAGTACACATGCATCATTTATTAAAAATTTCGCAGCAAAATTATCAGTTCCATCTATTATAAAATCATAATCTTGATCTTTTATAATATCTAATATATTTTCTGATGTTGCAAGTTTATTGTAAGTAATAACATTTACGTCTGGATTAAGTTCATTTATTGTCTCTTTTCCCGATTCAACCTTAGGCTTACCTACATTTTTAGTTTGGTGTATAATTTGTCTTCATAGATTTGAAAGATCAACAACATCTCCATCTACAAGACCTATTGTACCCACTCCTGCAGCCGCTCAGTACATGGCCGCTGGTGATCCAAGTCCCCCGATCCCAATAATAAGAACCTTAGAACTTAGTAATTTTTCTTGCCCCTCAACTCCAACCTCAGACAATATTTGATGCGATATATTTTTCATTAAGGATATTATAACACTATGAAGTCCTAAAGCAGTTAATATATTATTAAAAAATAAATTTGGTCTGATATATCATATGAATCATAGACTAGCAGACTTTAATGGAAATCTAAAAAAATAATTAATTTAACTGATACAAGCCATCTACCTAATGACTATGCTAAAAAATCTAAACCAAATCATATTATACAATAATAGTAATTTAGTTATAGCCGCATATGCTATAATGTCCATAAAGGTTAAATAGATATTATGGAAAACCTAAAATTATGAATGAAAATATTGGAGAGATTAAGATGAAGAAAAAATTTATACCTTTTGCGATAGTGTTAGTTATTATTATGTGTATAATTTCAGAATATACAGGAGAAAAAGAAATTGTTTTCCCGGAGATTGCGGCTCTTGCCATTGGTGCTTGGGTTATTGAAAAATCAGCTTGGGGAAACAATAACTTTTATTTTTGGTTGTCCCCAACTATTGCGGCTTTGACCGGGTTTCTTATAACTAAATGTTTCCCATACTCACCCTTTTTAATGATTGCGACCGCCTTTATACTTGTTCTTCTACAACTTAAAATTATAGGTTCAGAAGTGTCCCCCTCCTTGTCAGCAGCAATTCTACCAATTCTCATGCATACTCAAAGCTGGTATTATCCTTTGTCTGTGTGCTTACTTACAGGAGTAATTGCCTTTGGAAAAAAAATAATAGATATTTATGAAAAAGATTATACCGTTGATAGGTATTCTAAAATTATCAACCCCCAAAAAGAAATTAACCTCTCAAAGGAGAAATTACTAAACTTTGTTAAGTTGTTAGCAAGTGTACTCATGGTTTCAGCAATTGCTTTATATTTCCACTGGAATTACATAATTGCACCACCTTTGATAGTTGCTTTTGTTGAACTTACTAAACAAAATGGAAAATTATATTCTAAGACTAAGCTAATTTTTATGTTACTAGTCGTTGCAGCTTTTTCAGGAGTTATATGGCTATACCTCATCTACTATTTACTACATTGGCCTATTTGGATATCAGCAGGAATGTCTATATTTTGTCTTTTGCTTATTTTCCACTTTCTACAATTTACATTTCCCCCTGCAGCAGCTATTACTTTATTACCAATAATTATCCCACTTGAGAATTTATGGACATATCCATGGCAGGTGTTCATTGGAAGTGCTATATTTTTATTGATTAATTTATTCTGGTTTAAAAAACTACCACTATTTAAATTTTCACATATTAAACAGTTTAATAGAAAAATGGAGTAGGAACTTAATAATTATTTTAATTTCTTAATAGTATGTTGACTCTAAAAATACTAAATACATGCAGCAAAGTCACTACCTCCGCTGCATGTATTTATATATATCTTCAAACCATCTCGTAGTTCTCCACAAACATAACAGTGCAATTATTAATTGTAGATATTTTTGCTAAAATATCTATCTCCTCTATCAGGTAATATTATAACAATGTTTCCATTTTTAATTGTTTTCGAAAGTTTTAATGCAGCTGCAATAGCAGCCCCTGAAGAACTACCTACAAACAAACCCTCTTTTACAGCAATTAACTTTACCATGTTTTTAGCCTCTTCATCAGTAATTTTAGTAACGCTATTAACTAAATCCATATCCATAGTGGTTGGAACAAAATTATTTCCTATTCCTTCAATATCATAACAATGTTCATTACCACCACCTATGGTTGAACCGTAAGGATCCACTAGAATACCTTTTATATTTTTATTCTTTTCCCTTAAATATTTCATAACACCACTAAAAGTGCCACCGCTTCCCGCTCCCGCAAGAAAATAATCTATTTCACCTTCTAATGCATCGTAAATTTCTGGCCCTGTAGTTTCATAATGTGCCTTTGGATTAGCACCATTTTCAAACTGTTGCAATGAAATAGAATTAGGGATTTCATTCAATAGCTCTTTTGCCTTATTAATTGCACCTAACATACCGTCTTTCTTTGGTGTACCAATAATAGTTGCCCCTAATGCTTTCATCAATGTTTGTTTTTCTACAGAGAACTTTTCTGGCACCACAAATATTACATTGTATCCTTTATTTATGGCTGCAAGGGCAACTCCTATCCCAGTGTTTCCTGCAGTTGCTTCAACAATAGTATACCCTACCTTCAGGATGCCCCTGTCTTCTGCATCCTTTATCATGTAAACCCCAACTCTATCTTTTACACTACCACCTGGGTTCTCCCCCTCGAGTTTCGCAAATATATTTACTCCTTGTTTTACGCCCAAATTATTTAGTTTAATAAGCGGTGTGTTTCCTATAATCTCTAATATACTATTTATATATTTCACTACTAACACCCCTACTTAGAACTAATCTTGCATATTCTTTTGCACCTTCCAATGAATGATCTCTATAATTTCCACATTGAACTTCATTTGCTGCTGGGATTTTCTCTGATTCTATTACCTTTTTCAAACCATAATTTAAGGTCTCTATAACCTTTTCTACACTAACATCGTTCCATACAATCATATAAAAACCTGTTCTACATCCCATAGGTGAAATATCTATAATTCCATCCATTACTTCTCTCATATATCCAGCAAGTAAATGCTCTAATGTATGGATAGCTGATATATTCATAAACTCTTCATTCGGTTGCATGAATCTTAAGTCAAATTTTGTTACCTTATCTCCCTTGCCACCTACCTTAACCTCACATTTTCGGACAAACGGAGCTTTTACCTTTGTGTGATCTAACGAAAAGCTTTCAACATTAACCATTTAATCTTACCTCCATAAATGCATTAATTAAGTCTTCTTTTATATCTTGTGCGTCTTCAATGCCTACAGATAACCTTACTAAATTATCGTTTATTCCTACCTTATCTCTAATTTCTTTAGGTATTGCAGCATGCGTCATAGAAGCCGGATGGCAAATAAGAGATTCAACGCCCCCTAAACTTTCCGCTAAGGTTATAATCTTTAATGACTTCAAAAACTTTTTATAATCATATTCCTCTTTTATAACAAATGACACCATGCCACCAAAACCTGTTGCTTGAGCTTTATGAATTTCATGGGATGGATGATCAATAAGTCCAGGATAATATACCTTTTCCACCTCTTCACGCTTTTGTAGAAATTCAGCTATTATAATGGCATTATCATTGTGCCTATCCATTCTAACGCCTACTGTTTTAATTCCTCTTATTAATAAAAAGGAATCAAAAGGTCCAAGAACTCCTCCAGTTGAGTTTTGTATAAAATGAAGTCTTTCTCCTATGGTCTCATCTTTTACTACAACAAGTCCTGCAACCAAATCACTGTGCCCACCTAAATATTTAGTACCACTGTGAATTACAATATCGGCACCTAGTATAATAGGTCTTTGAAAATAAGGTGTCATAAAAGTATTATCAACAATAGTTAAAATTTCCTTTTCCTTAGCAACATTAGATACTTTTCTAATATCCGTTATATCAGCTAAAGGATTTGTAGGAGTTTCTATAAAAATAGCTTTAACATCATCTTTAATACTATCTCTCACCACATCTATATTTGATGTGTTTATAATAGAGTACTTTATATTAAAGTTGCTAAATATTTTGTCCATTACTCTAAAGGTTCCTCCATAAAGATTATCAGATATTAAAATTCTATCCCCCGATTTAAAAAGTGATATAACAGCGGTTATGCCTGCCATTCCAGAAGCAAATGCAAAGCCTCTAGCACCCCCCTCAAGCTCTGCTATAAGTTTTTCTAAAGCATCACGTGTAGGATTTCCTGTTCTTGAATATTCATAACCCTTAGTTTCTCCTAAGGATTCTTGCTTGTAAGTTGATGTTTGATATATTGGAACATTAACTGCCCCTGTAAGCTTGTCACCATCCACTCCTCCGTGTATTAATAATGAATTAAATTTCATAAGTTAATCCTCCTTTATTTGCTACTGCAATGAAAATACCTGTTTCAGTATATTCACCTTTGCTAGAATATCCTTTGCATTTTAAATCTGTATTCTCAATATCTACTAGATTAAAACCTGCCTCCATTAACCACTCTTTCATTTGATTATTTGAAAATCCAAGCCACTCGTCAAACATTTCTTCCTTTGCCCATTCTCCATTGTGCTCTTGTACATCTGATATTATTAAAGTTCCATCTTTTTTAATTATTCTAAACATCTCGTCTATTGCCTTCTTAGCATCTTTCACATGATGAAGTGCCATATTAATGAAGACCACATCTACAGACTCATCAAACAAAACCAAGTTATCTATGGATGATTTAATTGGATACACATTGTCAAACTTCTTAGTTTCCATTAATTTTCTAGTTTCAACTAGCATATTCACCGATTGATCTATAGAGAATACAATACTTGCATCTAAAGCAAGTGCTAATGATAGAAATCCAGTTCCACACCCTAGGTCAGCCACAACCTTGTCTTTTATATTTACTTTAGATAAAACTTTGTACTTTAATCTTTCATCAAAATACTCACTTCTTATTACATTCCAACTTTCAGCTATCTCATTAAAATAGTCTAATGAACTCATAATATTACCCCCATATTTATATTTAAGTTTACTCTTTACACCATATATTAGGCGTCAAAAAAGCCCCATCTCCTGTTATAGAGACGAAGCTATGTAAACTTCGCGATCCCACTCTAATTAAATATAGAATCTCACTTAATTCTAAGCACTAAATGCTCTGTCGCTTTAACGGGCGAACCCGTAGTCCCCTACTTTAATTTCGGGTCCAAACTCCAAAGGGCACTTCATATATCTTTAGGTAGAAGCTTCTCAGCACCGCTTCTTCTCTGTACCCATACAACATATTACTTTCCTTTTTCATTGTATTTATTAGTATTCATATCGGATTAGTTATATTTTTATTATATGCTATATATAATTTTTGTCAACCTTAATTTTAAAATATATATATTTGCCTTTATTTAAAATATATATATATAATCTCTACCTAAAAAGCTCTGGCTCATATGGATATTTGCCATATTTTATTGCTGCCGCCCGTAGCGCATGAATATTTTCTGGAGGCGTATCTATTGGAAATCCACATCCCAAAGCAAGTACATAACCTTTAGGATTATTATATGCTTTTTTTAGGCACTCTTTAGCATCTCTTTCCACGTCAGCGGGTTTCCCTAAATACATAGTTGCTGTAGGTTTTACATTACCGATTAGCATTACCCTATCTCCTACAGTTTTCTTTGCTTCTTCCAAATCTATAACATCATCAAGACTTAATGATCCTGCACCCGTGTCTGCCATTAATGTCCAAATTTTTTTCGTATTTCCACAAATATGTAAATATGGCGAACCCTTACCCAAATTTTTAATAGTATCTACTATTTCTGTTAAGTATGGTAACGTAAATTTTTCAAACATATCCTTGCTTATTAAAGTACCAGAAGCTGACGGTTCTGCTATCCCTATTTCTACATCAAGTTTAGCGGCTTCTCTAATAAATGAAATTGTTGTGTCAGTTACAAGACGAAGAACTCTATGAATATATTCTGGATTTTTTCTTGTATCACGTAATAATTTTTCTATACTCATAAGATTTCCGGCAGATGTAAATGGTCCAGGCACTTCTATTGAAACCGGTATTTCTTTTCCAAATTTTTCCGAAAGTTTTTCTGCAGTTTCTAGAACGAATGAAAATCTGCCTGCTTTTACTGGATCTGGTACACTTAATTTATTTAAATCTAAAATGTCTTTTATTGCATATTTAGATACATATGGCGCACCATGATCTGGAAAAACAAGTTTACTACCTAATGCTTCAGCAATCCCTGCAAGTCCTGGTGAAACTCCAGTTGATTCAATACTATATAACTCATTTGCTGCTAATTGTCCCTGGATAAACTTTTCAGATGAAAAATTCAGATCAGACACTTTTACACCTATTATACTTGCGGCATGATCACCTATAAAAATATTGCAAGGCACTCTGTCAAATGGTTTACCACTACTCATAGCTTCAATTCTTTCCCTTGGGGTCATCCCTTCTTTTAACAAAATTTCATTCATATTTTATTTTCTCCTTACTTCTTAAAAAGATAAACTTTTAACAAATATCTTATCAAAATTCTCACCATTTGATAGTTCAACCACTTCAATTTCTTTCACAAGCTTCTCCATTTCCACCCTATATTCTTTATTTAATAAAAAAGCATGACCTCCAGATTTAGATGTATTTCCAACAAAATCTATCTTTCCTTCAAATTCTTTCGGTAATAGTCCTATATTTGTAAGACTTTTTGCCCTTAGGTGATAGCCAAACGATCCAGCTATTTGTATTTTATCAACTTCATCCGCCTTCACCTTTTTACTATTCATAAGGAATTCGATACCAGCCCTTATTGCGCCTTTTGCCAGTTGAACCTGTCTTATATCCTTTTGAGTAAGAAATATACCCTCTGCTATTTCAAATGCAATTTTTCCATTTACTTTCACCAATTTTTTTCTCAGAACTTCTGGTAATTCAGATTTCTCTGGAGATGCAAATCTGCCACTTTTACCAATAACTTTATTAAAAACTAACTCCCCAACAATATCAAAAAGACCACTACCACAGATTCCAATTGGAGCTCCATCTTCAATTGTCTTAATTTCTATATATCCATCCGCTTCTATATTAAAGTATTCTATAGCGCCTCTTTCTGCTCTCATACCGTAAGTAATATTCATACCCTCAAAAGCTGGGCCTGCTGCAGTAGATGTTGATGATAATTTGCCATCTCTTGCTATTACCATTTCACCATTTGTCCCTATATCAACAAATAATGTGGTGCCTTTCCTATCTTGAAGTCTCGTAGCTAATATACCAGATGTAATATCTGGACCTACATATGCAGAAATAATAGGTGGTAAATATATTAAGCCCATATCCGAAATATTTAATTTATGCTGCTCCGGACTTAAATAGTTCCCCCCTCTTAATAGTGGAGTATATGGATATTTACCTAAAGAATATGGATTTACATTAGCCGCAAGATGTATCATACATGTATTACCACTAAAAATGGCTTCATAAATATACTTTTTGTCTATTCCAGTTTTTTTTATACTTTTTTCAATCATCCCATTCACTTCTTTGATTATTGAAGAATACATTACCTCCAATCCTTTTTCATCAGATGCAAATTTTATTCTAGATAAAACATCTTGGGCATATATACTTTGTGGATTTAATGCTGCAACTGAATTAAGCTCTTCGCCTGTATTAATATCAACTAATGTTGCTACTAAGGTTGTAGTTCCAATATCCACAACTATGCCATAATTTAACGCTGTAGTATCTCCTCCTTCATCTCCTATTATTTGTTCTCCTGCATATACATAGGTCCTTCCATTATCTTTATATTCTTTTGAGACAAAACTATTTAATTCTATATCAAAACTTTCACCATGATTTAATATCTGTAGAGTCTTATTTGAATTTCTTTGTAATATTTCTACATTTACATCTTCCAATACCCTTGCCGCGCAAGCTAATACAAAACCTTGAGCCTTTTCATTCTCTGACAAATGATGTACTCCAGCTTGTAATATGTTGTCCAAATCATTGAGCGCAACTTTCACCTTACACTTGCCACATACGCCTACTGCATTACAAGGGGATTCTATAATAATTCCTATCTTCCTTGCGGCCTCGAGTATTGTAGTTCCCTTTTCCACAGTAACTGACTTATCATTTGTAACAAAATTTACTTTTACCATGAATTACGACTCCTTTACTATTTTAGTCATTGATTCTATGTTTTTTAATGGAGTTGATGTACTTAGTCCACAAGCGGGGGATATAATGTTAATACCATCTTTTACAAGTCTAACTGTTTGATTTGCAATTTTTTCTTCATCTCCAAACTCTAAAAGAAATGTACTAACATTTCCCATAGTGGTAATCTCCGGAAACTCTTGTTTTAACATTTTTAAATTTATAGATGAATCTGTGCTTATAGCATCAGACTTGATTTTAGGGATATGCTTTTTAACAGCACTCATTTTTCCACATATATGCACAATAACTGGTATATTCATAGCATGCACAGCATTAATAATCTTATTTAAATACTTAACTGCATATTCTTCAAACATCTTTGGCCCTAATATTTCGCCAGTTGCAGTAGGATCCGCAATAGAAATTACAGTTGCTCCATTTTCTATCATTAATTTTGCAAGTTCTATAATATGATTACTTGCATAGTCAATTACGCTATGGGCAATACTAGGATTTTTTCTTAATTCTTTTAAAAATGAAATTGGATCTACTAAAGATGCTGAAGTACTAATAGGACCTGTAAGACTTCCGATTACAGGAATATCCGGATATTTTTTTGACAATGAATAAGTAGCCTCAATTATTGAATTAACTCTTTGATTCTTTTCCATTGCGCCTAATTCTTTAAATACTACATCAGATGCAGTAGCAAAAATCTCCTTCTGTATTTTAGGCTCACATGCAAGAGTCCCATAATTTATTTCACTTCCTAGCACCTCCGCTTCAACAGTCATGCAAAATGGTATTCCAAAATTTTCAAATCCAGTATTCCACTGTACATCATGTGCAAGTTCAGCCATTATCTTGCTATCATGATGCCCCTCTGGAAGTTTATGACCAGTTTTATTCATTACTTCTACTATTGCTGAGTTCATCATTCCACCTGGACAAATTATCGGTGGTCTATCTATTGTCTGCTTTTTAAACGTACGTAATATACGTTCTTTGGGAGTTAAATCGTTCATAAAAAAATTCTCCTTTTTTTAAAATATTGATAATTCTTCTTAATGTATGCCAAAGTCTTCTTCAGTAAGAATTTCCAAAGGGGCCTTATTTATAAAATTTATATCATCCCATGGTCCTCTGATTATCTTTTCAATAAAGGAAGTTTTTCCTTGAATTATTTCATGTTTACAACTAAGTAATGAAGCTATTTCTTTTGATTGAACTACCACTTCATCTTGTGATGGGTATCCTGTACATATAAATAATACCTTTTTATAACCGTCATACATTCTGTTTAATACTCTAAATGCTTTTTTTTGGCCAAATCTTTCAAGAATACGTTTATGATCGGATAATATTGATTTCTCTGTAATCATCCAACCACAACTTAGGTAAAATGTTCCTACCTCTTTTTTAAAATCACATACACAACCTTCATCTGAACTAAGGAATACTGAGATGCAATCATGGACCTTTGGAATCGTAAGCGCACAATCGGTTGCCTTTAAGCCCCTTGCAGCTCCACCACACAAACCAAAAGCTAATATAATTCTGTCATAACTTAATGATCTGTCAATAATCTTTTGGATCTCTGTTCCAAGCTTTTCGGGATAAAGATGAAAATCCATGGATACAAACTCAAATTCCTCATCAGGTAACGGTTGTATTGATAACATCTCTTCTTTCATAACCTCACAAGCTATTACTTTTATCTTCATTTTATATCTCCTCATAAGATCATATAATCAATTGTAAATTTTCCTTGTTTAAGTTAATCCCTATTACACAAATTCTCCCTGTATAATCAGGTGCTGAATCTCTTATTTCAATTTGCTTTGGCAAATAATCAAACTCAACCCACCTATTATCATCAACCTGTATTATTCCTTTTGCTCTCAATACTTTTCCGTAAATTTTTTCATTTCTTAAATTATTTAGTACACGGTCTAAAGCCACGCGAGAAAATATTATCTCCATTCAAATTATCCCAAGGTGTAGTTATAATATTTGCTTTTTTATTAGAATTCTTTATTTTTGAAACAACACTCTCTAATTCTTCAAAATTAACACTCTGTGTCCTACTTAATACAATTGTATTAGCATAAATAATTTGATCTTTATAAAATTCACCGAACAAATCAATATAATCATCATACATTGAAACATCGACGACTGTAATAATAACATTGAGTTGTACATCATTGTTTAATTCAAATTTTCTTATAATTTTAATTATCTCTGAAAGTTTACCCACTCCAGATGGTTCAATGATGATTCTTTCTATGCTTTTAGAATCAATAATTTGTTGAAGTGTATTGTTAAAATCATTAAAATTCGAACAACAAATGCATCCCTCACTTATTTCTCTGAATTGTAAATTAAAATTTTTTAGAAAAATACCATCAATGCCTATTTCTCCAAACTCATTTTCAATAATCATAACCTTTTTATTATTTAAATTTTCATTTATTATTTTTTTTATTAAAGTGGTCTTACCTGCACCGAAAAAACCAGAATAAATATCGATCTTTATTTTATCGCCCATATCTTCTAGCAGCCTCAACCATTGCTGCTGCGCTAAGTAAATTTCCATTAGGTGGAAATTCGCAACCAGTAGAAAGAATGAAACCAGCGTCATTTTTTTTAAATAAGTCGATTTGGTTTTTGCAATCTTCTAATACCTCATCAGTAGACATATTCAAACCAGTAGTGGCTGGATCTGAATATCCAATAGTAATTACTTTCTTTCCCCATGTTTTAGCATGTTCTTCCCATGTTTTAGATCCGTGTGCAGGATGAGCTACAGATATTGCTATAGGATTTGACCATTTTATTACCTCTTCAAAATATACCCCATCTCCACAATTGTGTATTGATACAGCTGCACCGGCCTCACGTATAGCATCAGCAATACGTTTAAGATATGGGCCCTCAAACTTTTCCCATGTTTTCTTGCTAAGTACTGTTGACGAAGAATATAAAGGATCTATGCACACCGAGTGAGCTCCTGCCTCTACCTGAGCTTTAGCATATTCTACAAGTACGTCAGTTATAACATCAACTGCCGCTAGTACCTCTTGAGGATGCCTAATAAGATCCGTAAATAAATTTTTATGTCCTCTCATCTGAGACAATACGCCAAGCGGTCCATATATGAATCCAAGGATTGCTACTTCATTACCCTTTGCCTTTGAAAGACCTTTTATAATATCAATGACTTGTTTCATACGTTTTGTCTCGCGAGGATTTATTTTCTTAACCTTGTTATATTCATCAGTAGTATTAATTAGTTGATTATTAAAGTCAGGATATGCTGTACTATATTTGGGGAAAAGTAACTCTTGTCCAAAATCAGCCGCTTCGACTGAAAGGTCTACAAGTAATAGAAATGCATCCTGTCCTATTAGTTCCTGCGCTGCAAGCAGACTTTTAGTTGCTATCTCTGCATCATTAGACCATTTATCATATCTTGTGCCTATTACTCTATATGAAGCGCCACAAACTAGTGGCACAGCTGCAACTCTGTCTACTTCTTTACGCTCAAGCGTTAGAGTGACCCTTTCAAGTGAAGTTAATTCATCTTTTCTTTGTATAAGTGACATATTATTTTACCCCCTACTATTATAAAATTCAAATAACATTAACTAAAATAACCTTTATGCCTGCACTAATCTTTTTGCAAGTTTTACAGCTTCTGCAGCATTTATCGAATATCCATCAGCTCCAATTTTATCTGCATATACTTGAGATATTGGACCTCCACCTATCATAACCTTAAAATTTTCTCTTATATTTTCTTTATTAAGAATCTCAATAACTTCACTCATACCTTCCATTGTAGTAGTCATAAGTGTAGAAATCACTATTATTTTTGCTTTTTCTTCTTTTGCTTTTTCTACAAAGGTTGCTGGTGGAACATCTCGTCCTAGATCAACAATATCAAAACCTGCAGTTTCAAGCATAATTTTCACAAGATTTTTACCTATGTCATGAGTATCACCTTCAACTACACCTATAATTACTTTTTGTTTATCCTTACTGTCTTTTGCTTTTAGATGTGGCTTAAGCACATCTAAACCTGCGTACATCGCATCAGAACATAACAAAAGTTCCGGAACAAAATACTCCTCTTCATCAAAAAGTTTTCCTGCTTGATCCATACCTACTGACAATCCATTAACTATGGCTTCATATGCATCTAAATTTTCAGAAATAACCTGATTACAAATATTCACCGTTTCCTCTTCATCCATATCCACTACAGTATCAGCTAATTTTTTGTATAATTCCTGTTTGTTAATAGACATTTTTTAACCCCCATTATTATCATTAATATTATTTTAGTAAGTATTCATATCGGATTAGTTATGTTTCTTATTATATTCTATATATTACATTTGTCAACCCACTATAACCCATTAATATATTTATATTTTTGTTGATAACAATGTTCTAATTTTTATTTTTTAGCATATGCCAAATCGTTTACAATCAAGAATTAGAGACAATGATTTCATTATCTTTAATCATAATTCACTTAATTTAAATACACTAAAAAAGACCATTAGAAATGGCCTTTCTATTATTTTACATTGAAATACTCAATCTTGAACTTCATATTTGATACATTCTTAACTATATGGTTAAATTCATATTTATACAGCATTTTTTGAACCATGATTTTGACAATGTTCGATACCTTCTGATGAAAACTCTTGGACCACACTCTTTCGAAATAAGCGTATGATTATCCATTCCCCTTATCTTTTTCTATCAATAGAATAGTTTACAATCCTTTGCTTAAAAATCCTACATGCTATCTTCATTTGCTATGTTTGAATAGATATTCCCTTAAGGTTGAAGAATAATCTGAATTCTTAAAAACATAATAGGCTGTTTGATAAATTGGAGCTGCAATTGCTCCTATACTTGTCTCTGGAACCTGCCCTTCATATAACTGTAATTCCTCAAAACCTATTTCTTCTTCAAACATAATATTATCTCCTTTCTATTTTTTATATGGTATAAATTTGCATACTAGAAATATTTTCTTCTAATAAAATTATAGCTTCACTGTTTTGGTAAGAAAAAGCTGCTCTCACATAAGGAGAGCAGCATAATTAACTTTAGTAGACAATAAAATTGTATAATAAAATTTGCTAACATCCTTATCTTTCAGATTTTACAATCTGATGGAATTGACACCATTACATTCTTTATAATGCTGGTTGTCGGGCATCATCGGGCCAGTCCCTCTACCTCCCTGGATAAGTTATATTTAGTTATAAGATAATTATTTTTTACTGTATTGTCTTATCAAGCGTCTGCTTCTATCTTACCATGAGCCACTTCTTTTAAAGAATTTTCAATTATTCTTTAAAAGAAGTGTAATGAAACAATAGATAGAGCTATTATTGCTGCGTTAGTTCCAATAGTGGTTCCTATTTAAGTTTATAGTATATATAAGACCTTTAAAAAAAACTTTTAATTAGTGATCTTAAATCTGATACGTGAGATCTGGTAATATTCTTTTTAAAAATTGTTTTGTTCTTTCTTGTTTTGGATTTGCAAAAATCTCATTTGGAGTTCCTTCTTCAACGATGACCCCGCCATCCATAAATATAACCCTATTGGCTACATCTTGTGCAAATGACATTTCGTGAGTAACAACTACCATCGTTGTTCCCTCCTTGGCAATTTTTTTCATTATTGTTAAAACTTCACCAATTAATTCTGGATCTAATGCAGAGGTTGGCTCATCAAACAAAATAATATCTGGACTTAAAGCAACTGCTCTTGCAATTCCAACTCTTTGTTGCTGCCCACCAGATAGCTGACTTGGATAAAAATCATATTTATCACTTAACCCTACTTTATCTAATGCTTTTTTACCAATTTTATCTGCTTCTATTTTACTAATTTTTCTACCTATTATAAGCCCTAATGTTACATTTTCTAATGCTGTCTTATTATTAAAAAGATTATAATTTTGAAATACAAATGCTAACTTTTGCCTAATTTCATGAATTTGTTTCTTAGATACAGTTTTTAAGTCTACATCAATATCTCCAAATGTTGCATGACCTTCGTCTGGCTTTTCCAGAAAATTTATACAGTTAAGTAATGTTGTTTTACCGGAACCACTTGGTCCAAGTATCACGACAACATCACCCTTATCTATTTTTAAATCGACGCCCCTTAAAACCTCATTTTTACCAAATGCTTTGTGTATATTTTTTATTTTTAGCATTTTATAGCCACCCCACTTCACTTTCTAGGCATTTTCACCTTTATAAATTCTTAAATGTTTTTCATAAAACTTAAATCCATATTCTACTGTCATACATATAATTAAATATACAAGAAAGATGTCAATATAGGCTTCAATATAATTGTAACCTACATTAGCTGCTACTTTTCCTCTTAAAGTAATCTCTTTTAAGGACATTGCATAACATAATGATGTACCTTTAATAAGATTAGTTGTTGCGGTGCAAATATTGGGCAATGCTACAACTAGTGCTTGTGGAATAATAATTGCTTTATATGCTTCTACATATGTGAGTCCAACCGATTGAGCTGCTTCTAATTGTCCCTTGCTTACTGTGCTTAGTGCAGATCTGAACACTTCTATAAGAATAGCTACAGTATTTAAGGAGAAGACAATGAATGCATACCAAATTGGATTTACATCATAAATATTTATTTTGATGTTTAATCTAGTAAATGTTGTTGCAAGTATTAATGGAACACTATTATAGATTATAAAAATTTGGACAATCAAGGGTGTTCCTCTTACAAAAGAAACATATACTTTGGTGAAACGATTAAAAAGAGGAATTGCATTTACTCTTGTTAATGCAAGTAAAAATCCTAATGGTATTGCTATTAGTAACGATACAATCGTAATAAGAATTGTTGTAGGTGCACCTGATAGTGCTACAAAAAATGTATCTACTAAAAATTTGTAATTTAACATTCTGTCACCTCCTTATACTGCTTTGACAAATTGTTTTCCTTTACTAAATATCTTTTCAAGTTTTAAAAATGATTGCTCAATAGCAATTGAAATCACCCAATAAATAATAGATAATGCAATATATATTTCTAACGCATGGGCATTATAGTTACCTGCTACAATGAGACTTGCTTTTCCCATTACATCAATTAAACCAATTGTATATGCTAATGCTCCCTCCTTAATTAATGCAAGAAGTGAGTTACCAATATTGGGTAATGCCACTACAAACGCTTGTGGCAAAATAATTGTTTTATATGCTTGTATATTACTTAATCCTACACTTACCGCTGCTTCAAACTGCCCTTTTTCTACAGATTGATAAGCTGTTCTTATGACTTCACACATAGCAGCTGCAAATTGAAGTGAAAAAGTAATAACAATAAATAATGCTTTATTAACATTGTCTAAGTCTATTCCAAAGCATTGTGACGCTGCCGGAATACCATAATATGTGAAAAACAAAAGAACAATTGAAGGTGTACATCTCAATGCTGTAGTATAGCCATTTGCAATTTTCTTAGCAATTTTACCTTTTCTTATTTTTGCTACTGCTAAGATGAAACCTAAAAGAGTTCCAAATAATACAGATAATCCTGTAACCATAAATGTTACATTTAAATATGGTAGTAATTTAGGTATTGAATCTAATATATATACTGCATTGAAATATTTCTCCATATCCTAGCTCAACTCCGTTTTTATTAATATTGACATAATTATCTGTTTACTTTAGCTAACACTTCAAATAAATCTTTTCCGTAAAATTTGGTACTAAGCTCATTTGTCTTCTTTTGTGCTTTAAGTTTTTTGATTGCCCCATCATAAGCATCCGCAAATTTTTGCTGTTTTTTATTAAATAATGGCCAAGTCTTAATTACTGCGAATTCATTGTATACAACACTATTTGCTAATTTATGATATTGACCGTCCTCTGCTGTTACATGTTTATCAAACAAACCTTGGATTGTAACTCCACCATCTACACGGCCTTCATTTACCCATTGGACTACGTCAACTGTAAATGAATCTCCTGCTAATAGTTTTACTTTATTACTCGGATTTGCTTTGTTGTATTCATCAATAATAGTATATTGTGCATTATTAGCTGCAATTGGTGCTAATGTATAACCAGCTGTGGCAAAATCCGATAATGTTTTAATTTTTTCATTCTTTTTCTTTAGTACAAGTCCTGTACTACTTAATCCTATAAATTCTTTTGGAAATATAAATTTAGCAGTTCTTTCTTTTGTCCAGAAAGCATTTTTAATACCCACTTGGTATTTTCCTTGTTGAACACCCACTAACAAATCATCACTTGTAGTTCCAACATATTCAAATTCGTATTGTGGAAGTAATGCATCTACTAACTTCATTGTTTCCACATCATATCCAGTTGCATTTCCCTTCTCATCAAGCCAAGAAATTGGTTTTAAAGTTTGATCATATGCAACTTTTATTTTTTCGACCTTTGTATCGCTACTTGTTGTAGTTGTTGCCTTGCTTGATCCACACCCGGTTAAAAAAGTTGCTACTGCAAATCCTATTACTATTAAATTGAAATACTTTTTATTTTTCATGTTTATAATCTCCTCTTTTTTTAATGTTTTATACTATTTTTTATACTTTACACACGTTATAGAGCCTTAACAAATTTATTAATCTTTTATATTTTTTTCTTTTTTATCACTACTTGACAATTATTATCACCACTTGCAATGGTATTACCTAATTCAAAAGTAAACTCATCAAATTTACTTATTAGTCCTCTATCCCCCTCCATGGCTATATCACACAATTTTGAAATCTTAACTCCATCGTCAGTTAATTTTGCCCATGCCGCTACAAGTGGACAGTAATGGAATTCTATATTTAATTCGTCATCGGTAGTCTTAACTTCCATTTCAAATACCCTTTGTACCTGCTCTGTTGCAAAAAAACTTGCAAATTTTCTTATATCATTGGTTTTCGGAAATTTATTTTCGCCATGGAAACATCCGCATTTACGAATAGCATCTCTAGCAAATTGTGCATCCATACCTCTTTTTTCTGCTTCATCAATTAAGAAATAGAACCAAGTTGCTCTGTGTTCGATAGCCTGTCTTAAACCCTCTGTGTGTTTTTCTTTAATTTTATTTGTATTTTCAATCATATTTATCCTCCTTCTTGTCATTGAACCTTCCAGCCTGCTCATAACGGTTGAAATAATTACCACGTGGTTTAATTTACTTATACATACATTTCAACATTTTAAATCATTTTCTGAAAAAACACCTTACTAAAGTTATTAAATTTAATAACTTTCCCCGTCTACCCGCCTTTAAAGCAAATAAAATCCCCCTATAGGCTAGCTATAGAAGGATATTTACCCTTTCATTAGCTTCCCATCTTCAAGGTTTAAACCTACTGGAATTAGCACCTATAAATTAAATTCAGGTTGCCGGGTTTCACAGGGCCAGTCCCTCCACCACTCTTGATAAGAAGTTTTTTATTCGATTTTAAATTTCAGCATTTATTACTTTTTAATTCGAATATAAGTTGTTTTAATATAACTATTAAGTAAAACTTATATTTAATACCTAGTATTCATATATGTTTATTTTGTATTGTTATTATATTAGTACTATTTTAAGATAATGTCAATCATTTATTTTTATAATAAAATTGAACTTTAAAAAGCCCCATCCCACTAGAAAATATAAGCGAAAAGCATCTGTTTCTTTATTAATTCACAAATAGCCTTTCGTTGTTTTTATCATTTTTTCTGTACTATTCTCATCAATTTATATCACCGCTTTAATAATTTAATATAAAATTTTATTCCAACTCATTTGTTCTTTCTAGCGCACTTTTCACACTAGACATAACAGTTCCATGAAAACCAGATTCGCTTAATACATGTAGTCCAGCAATTCCAATTCCAGCTGGTGAAGTCATGATGTCGGTAATTTGGTATGGATGTTTTCCTGTTTTTTGAATAGTTAATGCAGACGCAATCAAATTTTCCAAAGCTATTGCTGTGGCATCCTTACGAGAAAATCCAGATTCTACTCCAGAATCTATCAGTGCAGCAAGAAAATACATGATATAGGCAGGACCTGCACAGCCATATGCAGTGAATGCATTAAATAGGTCTTCATCAAGAAACATTGTCTGTCCTAATCCGCTTAGCAGTGTTTCAATTATTTCTTTATCCGATGATTTTACTTGTTCATTTATGTTAACAGCACTATAACCATGTTGTACATCAATCATTGTATTTGGCATAATACGAACAAATTTATGATTTTCGCCAAATATATTTCCTAGCTTCTCCATTTTAATTCCTGCACAAATAGAAATAATAATAGTAGATTCTGATAAATTCTTTTTAATATTTTGTGCAACTTTTACGATGTCTTGTGGACGCACTGCAATTAGAACAATATCAGCCCCTTTTATAGCGCTTAAATCATCTTTAGCTTCAACAATTCCATATGTACTATTGAGATACTCTTTTCTTTCACTCAAAACATCAAAAACTGTGATATTTTTGGGATCAAAAATACCATTTGAAATAATTCCTCGAATGATCCCCTCTGCCATATTGCCCCCACCGATAAATGTAATTTTATTATTAACCATATGTAATTCCTCCTTGTTTTATTAATACTGTCTATTTAAAACATCTAAATATTTTTTTCCAAATAGTAATACATATTCCTGTAATACCTTATTAATAATTAATTGGGCGTCTTCGAAAAGCCTATCGTTTAATGTTTTACTCATTGAATGTAGGAGATGAGACGTGTGAAAGTTGAAATTCCTAGTGCAACTAGTACCTAATTTCTCTTTTTTTTGAGTAAGTTTTATTATATCATCTTTATTCATAGGATTTCTCCAATGAAATTCACAGTGATCTGATCCAAAACTTAGATTACTTGTAGCTTTCATATCAAACTCTTCGTTAAAACCATTAAAAACAGCAGCATCAATGTTTATACAGTAATATTTCCCAAAATCCAAAAGATTATATTTCTTCCATGACTGACACCATTCACATTTTGTAACATTGCTGACAAACTCCGGTTCTGTTTTAAGAATTCCAAACTCCATTTCATCTTTTTCTGGAACCCATTCACCGTAAGCTTGATAATTTACAAAATCTAAAACATCCCCATTTGCAATTGCCCTTTCTGCCATTCTTTTTCCACGTTCATGTCCATAGTTTTCAACTCCACTGTAAATTACCTCTTTGCCTTTTTCACCAAAGCCTTTTATAGTATATTTTGCAAAAAGCGCAAACAATACTGCATGATGTTTAATTGTACAGTGAGCTATTTCTAAATTCACCATTTTAGTGTCACACCCTTTTAATAATTTAGCCATTATTGTAGTATTCTTAAATCTCCTGCAACTTACATTCATCTGTAATTTATCCCACAACGAATAAGTTTTATTTTATTATATAGTATATGTATTGTTCTGCAATATTCAAACAATCTTGAATCAAATATACTCCCTTCTTAATTGCATTTAATTTTCCCATATATCAATCCACTCGCCACCAGTAACCTCGATCATTTCCCCAGGTGTAACATTAATCACAAAATTTTTCATGCCGGCACAAACGGATATATAATCATTCCTCTTTAATGAAACATCAATATAGACTTTTAAATGGTTTTTTAATCCAAAAGGGCTCAAGCAGCCTATTGGATGTCCTGTAATTTCTCTTGTTTCATTCTTACTCAACATACTCGGGCTTGCTTTAAAATAGTGCAAAAACTTTCCGACACTTATTTCCTTATCTTTATCAGTTACAATTAGTATTATTTTTTCTTTTATTTTGAAAGCTAATGTTTGTGAACCGCATGTTTTTATATCTATAAAAGAGTTTACAATTGAGCATTCCAAACCTTTGTTTAAAAAATCCTGTACCACATTACCTATACTCATATTTATATCCTTTCATTAATTTTTATTTTCTCTACAATTATATATATCATTGTAATAAGCTTATATAATTATCTATAATAACTTTATTTGTAATATTTAAATAGATATTCACTTAAATTCGATGTATGATCAGAATTTTTAAAAACATAGGATGACATTTGATAAATTGAGACTTCACTTATTCCTATAACACTATCTGGAACCTACCCTTCATATAACTGTAATGTTTCATAATTCAACTTCTTTTCATGAAATAGAAAAGCTGCTCTCCCATAAGGAAAGCAGCAAGATTAATTATAGTATACAATAAAAATATATACTATAATTTGCTAACATCCTTATCTTTCAGATTTTATAATCTGATGGAATTGACACCATTATATTCTGTTACAAGTACTGGTTGTCGGGCATCATTAGTCGAGTCCCTCTGACACTCTGTATAAGTTATATTTAGTAATAAATAAATTATTTTTATTGAATTGTCTTATCAAGTGCTTGCTTTAAGTCGTATATAATGTCATCAATACCTTCAACACCAATGGAAAGTCTTATTAAATCTGGTGTAACTCCAGCAGCTTTCTGCTGCTCAGCATTAAGTTCTGCATGAGTTGTACTCGATGGATGAATTACTAGTGATTTTGCATCTGCAACATTTGCAAGTAGCGAGAATAACTCTACACTATTAATAAATTTCTTCCCCGCCTCAAGTCCACCTTTTATTCCAAATGTGAATATTGATCCCGCTCCCTTAGGTAGGTATTTCTTCGCTAATTCCTTATATTTACTTCCTTCAAGTTCAGGATAACTTACCCATGCAACTTGTGGATGTTTACTCAAAAACTCAACAACTTTTTTAGCATTTGAAACATGTCTCTCAACCCTTAATGACAATGATTCAAGTCCTTGAAGAAATAAAAATGCACTCTGAGGACTAAGTGTTGCTCCTGTGTTTCTTAAAAGTTGAACTCTAGCTTTTAAAGCAAATGCTGGAGCACCTAAATCAGCATATATGAGTCCATTATAGCTTTTGTCTGGAGTTGTAAAATCAGGAAATTTGCCACTTGCCCTCCAATCAAATTTACCACCATCTACTATAATTCCCCCAATAGTTGTTCCATGTCCTCCGATAAACTTTGTTGCTGAATGAATAATTACATCTGCACCAAACTCAAATGGTCGTGATAAATAAGGAGTTGCAAAGGTATTGTCAATAATAAGTGGTATATTGTTTGCGTGTGCAATATTGGCTACTGCTTCTATATCTAAAACATTTATTTTTGGATTCCCTAGTGTTTCACCGTAAAGTGCCTTTGTTTTGTCTGTGATGGCTTTTCTGAAATTTTCAGGATCATCTGGGTCAACAAATATTACGTTTATTCCAAGTTTTCTAAGTGTAACATTAAACAATTCATAAGTACCACCATATAGTGTACTTGCTGCTACTATTTCATCACCTGAATTTGCTACATTAAGTATTGCATAGAAAGTTGCAGCTATTCCTGATGATGTAGCAAGCCCAGCCACTCCCCCCTCGAGCTCAGCTACTCTTTTTTCAAAGACATCTGTAGTTGGGTTCATTATTCTAGCATAGACATTTCCTGGTTCTTTTAATTGGAATAAATTTGCTGCATGGTCTGCATTATCAAACACAAAAGATGAAGTTTGATAAATTGGAACTGCTCTTGCTCCTGTAGTAGGATCTGGTACCTGTCCTGCATGTACCTGTAATGTTTCAAAACTTAATTTTCTCTCGCTCATAATAATCTCTCCCTTTTATAAATTATTTTAGAATTTTATATTTTATATGCTAAAAAGTACCTCTTCATTTCAAATTGCTGAAAGAGGTATTAAAATGTAGCAATATACACCTCTCAAGTTTCACTTCATCATAAACTATAATTTATCTGTTTATTAAAATGCTGGTACAACTGCAACTCCATATTTATCCTGTATGAACTTTTTAATATCTGCAGAATGCAATACTTCCACTAACTTTTTAATTTCCGCCCTGTTCTCATCACCCTGTCTTACAACAATTATATTAGCATATGGTGAATTTGCATCTTCTCTAAATATTGCAGATTTCGGATCCATTTTAGCATCTAAAATAATATTTGTATTAATTACTGCACCATCAAGATCAGGAAGCGATCTTGGAAGTTGAGCTGCATCAACCTCTTTAAATTTTATTTTTTTAGGATTTTTAACTAAATCTTTAGGTGTTGCACTATAGTTTGCGATTCCGGATTTAAGCTGTATAATTCCCTTTGATTCAAGAAGCGCAAGTGCTCTATACTCATTAGATGGATTATTGGGAATACCTATTTTAGCACCAACTTTTATTTGATCTATAGATTTAATCTTTTGCGAATAGAACCCTATTGGTTCTACATGAACCTTTCCTACATTTTTAAATTTATAACCTTTTTCTTTTACTACTGAATCAAGATATGGCACATGCTGAAAATAATTAGCATCTATCTGTTTTTCATCTAATGCTGGGTTTAATTGAGCTTCATCATCTAAAGTTTTTACTACAAGATTTATTCCTTTTGCTTTAAGTAAAGGTTTTGCAAAATTTAATATGTCTGCATGTGGAACTAATGCAGCTCCAACCGTTAGCGTTACCTCTTTGTTCTCAGATGATTTTGTTTCAGCCTTTTTAGTACCGCAACCTGAAACCCCTCCTACAATTAATATTGTCCCTAAAATTAATGTTATTAACTTTTTATTCATTTAAAATGCCCCCTAATAATTATTCAAATTTGTATCTTTTTTTATTTATTAATTTTGCGATATAATCTCCTGTAAACTGAAGCAATTGAACTAATACTACTAAAACTATCACTGTAGCTATTAGTATATCTGTTCTAAATCTTTGATATCCAAATCTAACTGCAGTACTACCAAGTCCTCCCGCACCTATTGCCCCGGCGATTGCGGTGAAACCTACAATCGATATAATTCCTATGGTTATGCCTCTTACTAAAGATGGAAGGGCCTCTGGTATAAGAACCTTAACTATAATTTGAAAAGGACTTGCACCAACTGCCTGGGCTGCTTCTATCTTACCGTGAGCCACCTCTTTTAAAGAATTTTCAATTATCCTCGCCAAAAATGGTGCTGAACCAATAGATAGAGATACTATAGCTGCATTAGTACCAAGTGTTGTTCCAACAATGAATCTTGCTAATGGTAATAAAATAATAATTAATATAATTTCTGGTATAGATCGAACCACATTTATTATTGTTCCAAGTACTCTATTAAGTTTTGGAAAAGATATAATATTCCCTTTGTCACTAACTACTAATACAACCCCCAATGGAAATCCAATAAGTAATCCTATTAAAGTCACAAGACCAACCATATAAAGTGTTTCTAATGTAGCTGTTGAAAGTAGATCAACTAAATCATTGCTCATATAATATCACCTCCAGACCATTCTTTTCCCTTTTGTAAGTTGTTTGTTATACTTATAAATTTTTTAGCAGTATCACTCTTAGGATTAAGAAATAAACTTTCAGTCGCACCTCTTTCTACAATTGTTCCATGTTCTAATACCGCCATATTATTTGAACTGTATCTAAGAACATCCAGTTCATGGGTTATAAGTACTATAGTTAAATTTAATTTTTTATTTATTTTATTTAATAGTTCTAAAATAGAGAAAGTAGTCTGTGGGTCAAGTGCTGAAGTTGCCTCATCACTTAAAAGCACGTCAGGATTATTTGCTAATGCCCTTGCAATTCCTACTCTTTGTTTCTGACCGCCACTAAGTTGTAGTGGATATGCATTCGTTTTTTCTTTTAATTCAACAAGGTCTAGTAATTCATTTACCCTTTCTTTAATTTCTCCTTTTTTATATCCTGCTACTTCTAATGAAAATGAAATATTCTCAAACACAGTTCTTGAGTCAAATAAATTAAATTGTTGAAATATCATTCCAATTTTTTTCCTTGCCACCCTTAGTTCCTTTTTACCTAATGATGTAATTTCCTTATCTCCTATAAATATCTTACCAGAATCTGGTTCCTCAAGGCGGTTTATACATCTTACTAAAGTAGATTTTCCAGCTCCACTAAATCCTATGATCCCAAATATATCCCCCTTCTCTATTTCAAGATCTATATCCTTAAGAACTTCAATGTTTCCATAAGGTGTATTGAATGTTTTACTCAAATTGTTAATCCTGATCATTTCTCCGTCTCACCCCCTTCAAACAAAATAAATCCTCCTATAGGCTAGCTATAGAAGGATATTTTCCTGACTATTAGCTTCCCATCTTCAAGGTTTAAACCTACTGGAATTAGCACCTATAAATTAAATTTAGGTTGCCGGGTTTCATAGGGCCAGTCCCTCCACCACTCTTGATAAGAAGTTTTATTAAGTTTTAAATTTTAACATATATTAACCATTAATTAAAAAATTTAATTGTTTTACATTTACTAATAAGTAAATATAAAACTTAATACCTAGTATTCATATATGTTTATCATATGTTGTTATTAGGATAATACTATTTTAGGATAATGTCAAGCAATTTATTTTATATATTATAAATACTTATAGTCGAGATTTTTTTCTATAACAACCGGGAACTCATCATTCCCCACCAATACTGTATTTTCATTTATAATATTATTTTTATCAACTATTACATTAGTAAGTTTACATCCTTTTTTAATTTCACAATTTTGAAATACTATGCAATTCTTAATTACTGCACCTGCATCCACAGTCACCCATCTTGAAATTACACTTTTCTCTATTTCTCCTTTTAAAATACATCCATTAGAAATTAAAGCATTATTAACTTTTGCTCCATTAAAATACTTAGTGGGAGCCTCATCTTTACTTTTTGTATAGATTAATCCATTACTTGAAAATAACTCCTTTATTATTTTAGGATTTAGCATATCCATACTGGTTCTGTAATAATTTTTTATAGAATCTATACATTGTAGATATCCTTTAAATTCATATGCATTTACATCAAGTTTTGAAATATAATTATATATAGCTGCCTTTATTGAATTATGATATCCTATTTGAATGCATTTATTTACAATAGTTATGAGAGTGCTTTTCTTCATTATAAACATTTCCATTGAAATATTTAGCTTGTCGTCTTTTCCTGTGTTTTTTCCAATACTCAAGACTTTATTTTCTTCATTAATATATAAAGTACTACAATTTTGATAATGTTTCTTCCCTTTATTTGTTTTTTTGTACAATAATGTTATATCACTAGCGGATTCTTGATGATATTTAGCAGCCTCATTATAATCCATGTTACATACCATATAATACGAAGATACTATTACATACTCTTGCTTTGCCCTATAAAGAAATTCCATATTATCACTTAATGCATCTATATCCCTTAAATATGATCTATCCGGAGTAAAATTGAATATAAACAGTCCATTTATTTTTCTATGCAAATCCCATGATTTTCCTGAACCCAGGTGATTCACTAAGGAACGAGATTTTGCATTAGTGAATACACCTATAGTGTGAATCCCTGAATTAACCATATTTGAAAGCACAAAATCAATAATTCTATATCTTCCTCCTATAGGTATAGATGCTATAGGCCTAGTTTTTGTTAGACTTTTAATATCATCTTCTTGATCATTTAACATTAATAACCCTATGTAATTTTTAAGCATCCCATCACCTCATTAATTTTATAATTTAGTTTATATATTTGAAGCAACTTTAATTTCTTTTCTATATTCCATAACAATAATATCCTTTTTATTGTAACTATAAGAATTACTTCTTATAGTACTGTTTAGTTATCGTTTAAAACCCTCACAGCAGAATAAGAATTTATTTTCTCCCTTTTATAGGATAATCATTTTTTAATCTACGTAATCTCCTTAAGGCTTCTTCCAAGGTTTGTTTGTTCTTGGCAAAATGTAATCTAATCCAATTGTTAACATCTTCATTAAAAAAACTTGAACCTGGCACTGCTGCAACCCCATATTCCTTTGCTAGGAATTCACAAAAATCAACATCACTTCTATATCCAAATTCGGATATATCAACAAGTACGAAATACGTTCCTTGTGGCTTAGTATGCTTTAATCCTATTTCATCAAGGCCATTTAAGAAAAAATTTCTCTTTTCTTCATATATTTCTATTAACTTATTATAATAGTCCTCTTTAAAACTAAGTCCAGTAATTGCAGCTTCTTGCAATGGTGATGCAGCCGCTACAGTTAAGGAATCATGTACCTTTCTTACATTTTCAATAATATTTTGTGATGCAATCACATATCCTAATCGCCATCCTGTTATAGAATAAGTTTTTGAAAGAGAACTACATGAAATAGTACGTTCATACATTCCCGGCAAAGACGCAAAATAGGTTTGCTTAAATGGTTTGTAAACTATATGCTCATAAACCTCATCTGTTATTACAAAAGCATCATATTTTTCAGCTAATCTTCCTATAGTTAAAAGTTCTTCCCTTGTAAACACCTTTCCTGAAGGATTTGATGGGTTACAGAGTATTAAGGCTTTAGGCTTTTGCTTAAAAGCCTTTTCTAATTCTACTTCATCAAAATTAAATTGTGGAGCTTTTAACTGAACAAATATTGGATCTGCTTCTGCTAATATTGAATCAGCTAAATAATTTGTATAATATGGAGAAAAGATTATTACTTTATCACCTGGGTTAAAAACTGTAAGCATTACACTTATCATTGCTTCTGTAGATCCACATGTTACAAGAACCTCCGTCTTTGGATTAATAGTTATCCCTAGATTTAAAGATTGCTTCTTTGCAATGGCCTCTTTAAAATTATCTGCACCTGCTGATAGAGAGTATTGATGTGGACCATCTTTAGCTGCTTTTTCTAGGGCTGTGATTAACTCTTTTGGAGGATCAAATTCTGGAAAACCTTGTGATAAATTTATAGCATTATACTTATTTGATAAAATGGTCATTTGTCTTATCATTGATGCAGAAAATCTATCTACCTTACTGCTTAAATTAGGAATGATACTCATCTCCTTATAAAAATATTTTTTATTTTTTTATTAAACTAGGTTAATTAAACTTGGTTAATTAACCTTCCTTTGTTTCTACTTATCGTATCCACCTGAAATATTGCTGCAATAACCTGATTTTCATTTAGCTTATAATCTAACCCTTTATAATCTCCTATACATCTATTATTCCTTTAGCAATTTTACTAACTTTAAAGATACTTTCTGAGTCAATTCCTAGCTCCTTTAATGTTGTGGGTAAATTTAATGCTTGCATCCATTCTATATATCCACTTATTTCATCCTCACTCTTCTTTTCTAATTCAAGCTGTACTAATAATCCAAAAATAACTTTTTCTCCATGAAGCAATGAATTAGTTTCATGAACTTTAGTTGAATTGTTATAAAATTGATGGGCTAATCCACCATAGGGTATACTTCCTTTTATGCTACCTGCTAAACCAGCTAGCATAATAATAGAATCTATGGCATTATTAATTAAATATGGATTTTTAAATAATTCTCCTTTTCTAAATGAGTTTATATAATCTTCCCTTAAAAATTCATCAGCAAGTTCGCATACTTTTAATTGAAGTCTAAGACAAAAATCATTTTTATTATCATTTAAATCTGGTACAATCTCATACCACTTTACAATAGTATCCGCAACACCTGAATTAATATATCTTATTGGCGCTTTTGCTAAAATTTCTTTATCTGCTAATATTAGTTCAGGTGAATTTTTCAAATTAATATATGTATCTTGTTCTCCATTTTCTTTATAAATTACAGATAATGCTGACCAAGCAGCACAAGTTGCTGGAATTGTTGGTATTGTTACAACAGGTAGATTGACTTTGTCCCCAATAGCTTTTACTAAATCAAGTACTCGTCCTCCTCCAATACCTATAATAACGTCATTCTTGTTAATAAATATTATATTTGATAGCTCATCAATGCTTTTTTGTGTTGGATAACCACTAAATATTTCCACTTCGTAATCTATATTGTTTTTTCTAAGACTACTATATAAATCTTTTTCCACAATACTAATTGCAGTATTTCCTCCTATAACAAATGCATTTTTCCCTATTTTCTTTATCTGTTCCCCTGCTTCTTTTATGATCCCAATTTTGTTTTCATAATACCTTGGAACATTTATTACACTCATCTTAATACCACCTTTCATTTCAAATGTATCGCTTTTTTTATGACAAATCACAGGTTGTACTTCCACTATATTGTTGTGCCACCTGGTATTGAAGAAGAAAAGTATTGATGAGTAAATTCCACAAATAGCGCTGAACATATGGCCAAGCTATTTTCATCTAGATTAAAATTTTCATGATGAAGAGGATATGCTGGTTTTTCACTCCCTGCTGCCGCCACTCCTACCTTTGCATAAAAAGCTGGTGCCACAGTGCTAAATACAGCAAAATCATCTGTTACCATTTCCACTGGCAAGTGAACTATCGCCTCTTCAGAAAGTATTTCCTTTGTAGCAGAAACCGCAACATGGTAAAGGGAAGTGTCATTAATCACTATTGGGGTTGCATACTCGCACTCAACTTTTGCCTTTATTCTGAAAGCTGCTGCTATATCTTTAACTACTCGTTTTACTGCTTTTGAAACATTTTTTCTTGATTCTTCTGTTACTACCCTTACAGTCCCATTTAAAAATGCTTTATTTGCTATAATATTAGCTCTTGTTCCTGCATTAAAAGTCCCAACCGTAATAACAATTGGTTCCACAGGATCACATTCTCTGGAAACAATCTGCTGAAGGGATTGGATGATAGCACTACCAGCAAAAATAGCATCAATACCTTGATTAGGCTGCGCACCATGTCCACTTTTACCATTAAGTTCTATTTTCAGATTATTGGCGCCTGCCATAATAATGCCACTTACCAAAGAAACTTGTCCTGTTTTAATCCTAGGCGTAACATGAAGCCCAAAAAAGGCCTTTACATCACTAACTAAACCACTTTTAATTATTAAATCCGCACCATATCCGATTTCCTCGGCTGACTGAAATATCAGTTTTACAGTACCTAACAGATGTTCTTTTTCATTTTGAAGTATCCTTGCTGCAGTTATCAACGATGATATATGTCCATCATGACCACAAGCATGCATTAATCCCTCATTCAAAGATTTATAGTTAACTTGATTTTGCTCTTGAATCTCAAGAGCATCAATATCAGCCCTAAGCCCTATAACAAATCCATTTCCTCCACCTTTTATTACACCCACAATTCCAGTTTCTCCAACAGAATTATATTCGATGCCAAGCTTCTTTAACTCTTCTTTTATTTTTTTGCTAGTACTATATTCCTTTAAACTAGACTCTGGATGCTGGTGAAACCATCGCCTAAGTTCAATAGTATCTCCATTTAAACTATAGGCATTTTTTAGCACCTCATTAACGCTACCTTTATCAAACATAGTTTCTTAGCCCACCCTTCATTTTGTAACATTCAATGCATCTGAATATTTTTTATCCCAAGCAGGAATTGCAGCTCCCTTAAATTGTTGCGTGATTGCTTTCGCTACTTCATCGGAATGGTATGCATCAACAATTTTCTTATATACTTCTTTGTCCTTATCTTTAGTTCTAGCAACTATAACATTTATATATGGTTTCTTATTTGGATCTGTTATATCAATTTTGTCCTTGAATAGTACGTCTTTATCTAAGTCAAGTCCTGAATCTATAGCATAACCACAATTGATTATTGCTGCATCAACATCACCTAATGAACGTGGAATTTGTCCACCCACAAGTTCTACAAATTTAATGTTTTTGGGATTTGAAGTTATATCCTTAAGAATTGGGTTTAATCCGGCGCCATCCTTAAGCTTTATAATTCCAGCACTTTGAAGCACATTAAGTGCCCTACCCTCATTTGTTTCATCGTTAGGCAATGCGATTTTTGCACCATTCTTAAAATCAGCTACATTTTTTACTGTCTTAGAAAATAAATCTAATGGGTATACAATAGTATCTCCGATTGCAGTGATATCTAGCTTTAAATCTGCTTTATTCTTATTTAAATACGCATAATGCTGGAAAGCATTAAGATCAATATCTCCATCTGCCAAAGCTTGATTTGGATTTGCTCCGTTTGCGAAATTCACTATTTTAATTTTTATGTTATCACCAGCAAGCTTCTTTTCAACAGCTTTCCATACTGTAGGTACGTCTGAAGTCGTTCCAACTTTAACCTCAGTTACTGGTTTAACACCTGCTGTGTTTGTTTTATTGCTGCACCCAACAGCAATACTTGAAAACAAACCTACAGTGGCTATTAATGTCACAATTTTGCTTAATGATAATTTTCTCTTTTTCATGATATTTCCCCCTATATGATATTTTTATAATCAGTTGATTATTTATTTTCGGTAGAAAAACTTACTACTAAAAGCTATATTTCTGAAGATTATATTCAAGAAGATATGTGAATATCTTTCTATGAAACAAAATAAAAGACCATCTGTTTAGTGTGTAATTCTTTTTGCAACTATGTTGCCTATTCCTTGAACCATATTAACCAATATTAAAAGTATTAGTACCGTAACTAACGTTATATCTATCATATATCTTGCATAGCCATAACGAATAGCAAAATCTCCTAGACCGCCTCCTCCAACAGTTCCAGCCATTGCAGAAAGTCCAATCAAATTTATTATGCATATTATAAGGGCACGGATAATCCCAGGCATTGCTTCTTTAAGCAGTACTGAAGTAATAATTACATGTTTTTTAAGACCCATTGCTAAAGCAGCCTCAATAACACCTTTATCTACTTCTATAATTGCTTGTTCAATCAGTCTTGATATAAATGGTGTTATACCTACAATCATTGGTACAATTGCTCCCTTAATTCCTATTGAGGTTCCTACTATAAATTTAGTGAAAGTAACAAGTAGTGCGAGAAGAATAACAAAAGGTATCGACCTTATAGTATTTATTATCTTTCCAAGTATATTGTTAATAATTTTATTTTCATAAAGCTGTCCTTCATCAGTAACTACAAGGGCTATTCCCAAAATCGAACCTAAAGTTAAAGATATAATACCTGCTATAAAAACCATTATTAATGTTTCACCAGTGGCTTGAACTAAATCATCATAATGTTCAACAACATTAGGCATTATGTTATTTAATAACTCCACCATATTATATTGCCTCTCTTTCAGTATTAGTAATAATAGCCTTTTCATTTATCACAGTTATTTGTACCATTTCAGATTTCAGATAGTTTATAGCAGCTGTGACATCTTCACTAGTGCCATTAAATACCGAAAATAGACTACCAATTGGTGATTTTTGAATTATCTCTATGTTTCCAAAAATAACATTTATAGCAATATTAAATTCTTTTGATACCTCTGAGATATAAGCATTATTTGCAGAAGTTCCGGTAAATAACATGCGAACTATAATCCCATTATCTTTTATTATTGTGGAAATTTTTTCATCCCGTAGAAGCCCATTAATTTTTTCTGTTTGAAATACATTAGCAATAAAATTTTGAGTTGTTGGATGCTGGGGGTTTGAAAAAATATCAACAGAATCCCCTTGCTCTACAATTTTTCCCGATTCGATTACAGCAACTTTATTACAGATTTCCTTAATTACTCCCATTTCATGAGTAATTAATACTATAGTTAGACCTAGTTTCTTATTTAAATCATTCAAAAGAGCTAGGATGGAATGGGTAGTTTGCGGATCTAATGCTGAGGTGGCTTCATCGCTAAGGAGTACTTGAGGGTCTCTAGCCAAAGCTCTTGCAATACCAATTCTTTGCTTTTGCCCGCCGGAAAGCTGAGAAGGATAGGAATCTGACTTTTCTGTTAGTCCAACTAACTCTAAAAGTCCATCTACCTTTACCTTAATATCCTTTTTATTTAAACCTGAATGTTGAAGAGGAAAGGCTACATTTTGAAATACGGTTTTAGATCTTAAAAGATTGAACTGCTGAAATATCATACCGATTTTTTGACGAGCTATTCTAAGTTCATTTTCAGAAAGAGCAGTTAATTCCTCACCATTTACAAACACCTTCCCGCTATCCGGTCTCTCAAGAAGATTTATGCATCGTATTAATGTGCTCTTTCCAGCTCCACTAAAACCGATAACTCCATAAATATCAGATTTTTCTACATTTAATGAAATTCCCTTTAAAGCCTCAAATCTACCTTTTTCAGTTTTGTAAGTTTTTTTAATATTCTGCAATTCTATCAAAATATTGCACCCCCATTAAATTATTGTGCTTAGTTTATTTAATAACCTTGTAATATAAAAAATCCAAAATTACCAAATACCTATAGGTATTCTCACCGCGTTTTTCAATTCCTAGTTCTTTAGCAATAGTACGAATAAATGCTGAGGTATCACTTGCACCAATTGGTAATCCTGGCCATCTTAAATACGGTACATCAAATTTCTGTTGATATTGTTTTGCAGCACTTTTTAAAAGCCAGGGTGAAATGATAATATTAAGAGATGCTGCTGAAGAATTCCGAATATCATCAATACCTAATGACGAGTAAAAATGTGTTAACCTCTAATCCCAGTTCTTCAGGAATGCTTCCAATAATTTTTAATTATATTAATTGCTTTGTACGTTTATAATAAATATATAATTTTGAAAACGCTTTTTCAATAGAGCCCTTAGCTTCAAAAGTACCTATCCCATTTTTAAGCAATAATTTTTCAGCACCTTTACCAACTTGATTTATTAAAACGACATGGCAATCTGAAATCAAATTTATTTTTGTAAATAAACCAGGTTCATCATGTCCACCAGAATTACAAACTGAACCACAACCTGAATTTGAACTACTATTACATCCTGTATTTTCATTATCACTACATGCTATCAGTACGGAATCTTCAACTCCAATCCGAACTTCTCTTGTTTCTATAAATTTATAATTACCCTCATCCGAAAGCTCAAATATATAAAATATTCTACCACTACCAAAATGTTGATCTATAGATATACCATCGCTACTTCCTACTGCTATTTTAATTGACATAAATTATTCCTCCTATTTAGTATATTAAAAAGCAACCCATCTTTAAATAAAAAAGGTTGCTTTTTAATAATCACTTAATAAAATTAATTTTATAAATTTACTACTTCTGCTTCATTACTCTTTTCACGATCTAAAAACTTAACAGATTTTGCATCAATCTTATAAATTAATGTCCCCGAAATATCGAGTTGATTATCATCTGCAGTTTTCTTTAATTTAGGGTGACGTACACTTATAGCATCAACTGCTTTATTAATCTCATCTTTATCCTTAACAACTTTCGCAATACCAGTTACAGAAAGATTCGTAAATGACCCAAAATCTTGACCCTCATTTTGAAAAAAAAGTGTAACATTAGGATTTTCATTAATATTTTCAACCTTCTCTGTATCCTTATTGGTGACGAAATAAAGATTAATCCCGTCGTTCGCAAATCCCCTTATCACTCTTAATTTGGGAATATTATTTTTCCCTGTAGTAGCTAAAATACCTAGTTGTGAACTTTCAATATACCATTTAGCATCATCTATAACATTACTCATTTTAATTTCTCCTCTCATAATTTTTTTATTAAATTGATTACCATCATTCTTCATCTTGAAAAACTGCAGTTGATAAATATCTTTCTCCAGTATCCGGCAATAGTACCACAATAATTTTATCTTTATTTTCTATTCTTTTTGCAATTTGAGTAGCCGCAAAAGTTGCTGCTCCTGAAGATATACCAACTAACAATCCTTCAATTCTAGCTAAATCTCTAGTTATCCTAAATGCTTCTTCATTCTTAACTTTGTAAATTTCATCAATTATTTCTTTATTATATACTTTTGGAACAAATCCAGCACCAATACCTTGAATCTTATGTGGTCCCGACGCTCCACCGGATAATACTGGCGAATCAAAAGGTTCAACTGCTATAATTTTTATTGCTGGATTCTTTTTCTTTAAGCCTTCACCAACCCCCGTAATTGTACCCCCTGTACCAACCCCAGCTACAAAAATATCTACTTTCCCATCGGTATCATTCCATATTTCTTCAGCTGTGGTCTTTCTATGTGTCTCTGGATTCGATAGATTTTCAAATTGTTGCGGTATAAAAGAGTTTTTAGTTAAAGCTGAAAGCTCTTCTGCTTTTATAATAGCTCCCTTCATACCATCTTTTCCTGGAGTTAAAACTAATTCTGCACCAAGAGCTTTAAGCACATTTCTTCTTTCTATGCTCATTGTGTCAGGCATAGTAAGTATTAATTTATATTTCTTTGAAGCCGATACAAATGCTAAAGCTATTCCTGTATTACCACTAGTAGGTTCAATAATTACAGTATCCTTGTTTATTAATCCTTTCTCTTCTGCGTCCACAATCATTGAATAACCTATTCTATCTTTTACACTTCCACCAGGATTAAAATATTCGAGTTTTGCAATTACTTTTCCTTGAACCCCTTTTTCCACATTATAATCTGTAAGTTCTAGAAGCGGTGTATTACCTATTAAATCGGTTAATTTTTTAGCTACTTTTGACATTACAACTCCCCCTTCTTATATATTTTAAATATTCACTTTCTATATACTTATATCTCCGAGGTATTTCTTATAAGTTTCCAGCAGCTTCAGTCCTTACTACACCACTTTCTAAATCAAGCAATGTATCTGCCCATTTGGCTGCCCAATCTCTTAATTCCTGAACACCAAGTGGTGATGGAGTTTTTGACTCTGTATGTTCATTAATTTTAGTTGCAAGCCTGTTATATATCTTAGCTTGTTCTGAGTTTGGTGCATTCTCAATGGTTGTTTTGCCATGAAGTTCACTTTGAGTTACTGTAATAGATCTTGGCACATATTCCATTATTTTTGTATTCGTTACTCTTGCAAAATCATCAACTATATCTTTTGAATAAGGAGAATTAATTGAATTTGCTATAATACCTCCAAGCAATGCTCCACCTGACTTTGAGTATTTTTGGATTCCTTTGAATAGATTGTTTGATGCATATACTGACATGAAATCTGATGATGAAACTGTAAATACATGCTCGGCTATTCCTTCTCTTATTGGAACCGCAAACCCACCGCAAACAACATCTCCCAAAACATCATATATTACATAGTCTAAATCAAGTTCTTCAAATACTCTTTGCTGTTTAAATAATTGAACTGCAGTTATAATTCCTCTTCCTGCACAACCAACTCCTGGGGATGGTCCACCTGCTTCGACACAATATATTCCATTAAAGCCTCTAAATAATACATCCTGTGTCTTTACTGAATTTTTTTCTCTTAGGGTATCTAGTACAGTAGGAATATAATCCCCACCTCTTAAGGTATTTGTAGAATCACTTTTAGGGTCACAACCAAATTGTAAAACCTTATAACCTTGTTTTGATAATGCTGCACTAATATTTGAAGTTGTAGTGGACTTACCAATACCGCCCTTACCGTATATTGCTATTTGTTTTATTTTCTTTGCCATTTTTATCACTCCTATTTCAATAAATTTGGTATTTCTAGTTTATAATCCATTCTTTTTCTATTTATTTATAAAATCACATATAAATTTATAAATAAAAGAGACTATACCCCACCTGTAGTGGAATATAGCCTCTAGTTTTTCTAGTCAGCATATCATAATGAAATATTCAATCATAATTTGAGCACATAATTAAAACCTAGTATTCATATCGGATATATGTTATTTTTTAATTATAGTCTCATTTTTTTTTATTGTCAACTCTTTCTTTAATAAATTTATATCTTTTTCACCATCATAATTTACCTAAATACCTGCTCCAAATCTTCTATTAAGTCCTTGGCGTCTTCTATACCTACAGATAATTTAAATAACTTACTGATTTTTTTCTTTTGAAAGAATAAATGGATCTTTTTGATCTAACCACCATTGTTTATAGGGTAATTTTGTATGAGCCGCAATATTTAAATGAAACTTCCTATGTGCCAAAATATTTAAAATGGTTTCACCTAAGTTAAGAATTCCTTGATATCCTAAAGCATGATGTTCATCGCCAAGTGGAGCAGCGGGTATTCCCATATGTGATGCCAGTGGTGCAAGCCCATTATGTCTAATAAGTATAAAGTCAGGATGTACTCTATTAAGCAATCCATAAAACTGATATTGCTGACGATTACTTACACTAAAATTAGCTACATCTCCAGATTCATTCACCATAAATTCAAGAGAATTTTTACGAGAATCTGGGGCATCTAAAAGTGGATCTTGGCTATCATAAATCGGGTCGTGGTGGAATACAAGCGATCCATTTACTTCAACTCCCAATTCTCGAAGTACAGAAATTAATCCATGTGCATAAGAGGATCCTGTTGCAACATAACCCTTTTTACCTTTAAGAAGTTTTCTCAGTTCTTTTAGGCGAGGAGCTATTCTTGCGTGTTCCTTTTCAATATAGATTTCTGCTTTTTCTTCAGTATGAGTTACACGTGACAGTTCACGAAGCCAAGCATCAGTTCCAACAAATCCATAGGGTTGAGGGGACTTAATTTCAGGAACTCCGAATTCCTGTTCAAGTCCCGCTGCCAAGTATGAAGACAGTGTATGACAGAAACTTACAGTAGCTGCTGCTTCTGACATTTGTGCTAACTGATCTACAGTAGCCAAGTCAATAACATAGTTAACCCTAAGTCCTAACTCCGAGAGCATTGGAGTGAATACGTCACTACCCCATAAATTAATTACATTTACCAAATCTTTTTGTTTCTTAGGATTCTTACGAACAATTTGTCTCAAAATGCCATGTTGTACGGCATCAAACCCTGTACTCCAATGATTAGATTTAAAGCCTTCACAATGTATAGGAATAACGGGAATCTTAAGTTCTCTCTCTAGTTTAGATGCGGTGCTATCTACATCATCACCTATAATACCAGTAGCACAAGATGTTCCTATAAAAATAGTCTTAGGCTTATGCCGGTTCCACGCGTCCCTTATAGATTGTTCTAGTTTTGCAATTCCACCAAATACCATGTCTGATTCTTGAAGATTAGTACAAATAACTTTAATATTTTGAACAGGCAAATTACGCATTGCAAGGGCATTACGAAATTTAGAGTTGTAAACTACTTGACTAGCACCACAGCCAATAGGTGAGTGTTGTATCAGTACTGCTTCGCGAACATTTCCTGCCTGATTTTCAACCATCATCTCACTGCATGAGACTCCTTGAGTAAAAGGTCCCTTAGATTCGCATAATCTTTCTCCGTTATTTGCTCCACATCCATTGCAGATAGAAGATGATTCCTTTAAAAGCTCTGATGCACTACCATTATCCCAAGCAATTATGGTTCCCAATCGCTGTTCACGATTTTCAACAACTGGGGTATTAAGATTAATTTTCATAATTACATTCCCCCTACGCAAATAAAATCAAACCAAATTTAATTTGTTTTTTCTTAATGTTTAAAATGCATAATTACTTCTACTTAATTTATACTATATCGCATACTCTAAAACTACTGAATATATATCTTCTAATAATCTTAATCCACCTTGATAACCCACGTAAGAACGATCTAATACCAATCTTTCAGTTACTGGCATTGATATTCCGACATAGTGGCCATTTAATTCTTTAGCAATTGTTTTATCCCAATTACTTCCTAAAACTATTGGTCTACCAGGAAAATGAGTATTCCTTAGTTCTTCATGAATTTTACCACCATCAGTTGTAAATTCAACCTCTGCACTAATTCCATATTTATAATCTTTAAATTGTTCTCTCACTAAATCTTGATATTCCTCTGGAGTATCTTCAACAATATACTGCTTGGATGGAAATAGACCCATGTCATTAACAAGGAATCTTGAAGCTGCTAATGCGTAATTACTATCAGCAATTATTACAAACCTTCTTCCAACTTCACGAGTCTCGAGTAATATGTCTGCTATACGTTCAATAAAATAATAAAATTCGTCTTCATGCTTTTTAATAACCGATTCAATTAAATTAAGATCAACTCCAGCAAATTTTCCAACAGTTCTTAAGAATTTACCTGTTTCATATGGTCCAATTGGAAGTACCGGATAATGCAAATACGGCGTTCCAAACTTTTCTTCTAAGGACTTAATATTTTTAAGTCCAACCCAAGGTGATACAAGTAAATTAAAAGAAGCTCTCGGTATTTTGTCTAAAGCCTTTACACCATTTCCTGGTCCGAAAATAACATTTGGTATTAATCCTATCTCAGATAGTAATATTCCCAATTGTTTTAAATTACCATACCAAAATGGATCATATACCGGAACTGTAGCCCATATATTTACTAATTTATCTATAACAGGTGCTGGCTTTAGGTATTGGTCAATAATTGCTTGAACTACAAGTTCGTGTCCTAAAATATTATTCCCTTTAAAACCTGCAGTTTCAGCATAGATTACAGGTTTTTCACTTCCTTTAAATCCACTCACTACTTCTCGTACATCATCGCCTACAATTTCTGTAACACACCCACTTAAAACCACAAAAAAATCTGCATCTAATACTTTAAGTGAATTTTCTATTGTTTCTCTTAGTTTATCTTCCCCTCCGAATATAACTTCTTTTTCACTTATATTAGTGGATGGATATATTTGAGGCGATATATATCCTGAAGATTGTCCGCCATTTGAAGTGGCAAGAGCTGCAGCAAGCTTTGTCCCACAACCCGGCCCTGCATGAAGAATTGGCACTGCACGTTCTATCACTTGCACCGTTTGTGATGCACCTAGAGCGCACACATATCTTGGTTGATCTATTATATCAGGCATTTGTTTTTTCCCCCTCACTTTTAAGAAATAATGAATGTTGCTGTTTTAACCACCAATCTGTATATGGTAATTTAGAGTGATCTCTTAAACTATTTGCAAGACTTCTATTTGTAACTGCGTCTAAGATTTGATATGCAAAATTTATAAGACCATCATACCCAAATGCAGTAAACTCATCCCCTACGAATATTGAAGCTGTTCCTTGTTTCATAGCCCAAACAGTTGTACCAGGATGACGAGATAAATATATATCAGGTTTTAAGTTGTGAAGAATGTTCATTACCTCATAATTTTGCTGATCACTAACACTAAATGGTACATCTTCTGCCAAGTTTTCATTTAAATACTTGTATTCAGCTGCTTCTTTACCATGATCATATTCAGGATCTAAATGCCAAGCTGATGCCCATAACACTTTAATACCAAGCTCATCAAGCACGCGAATATAATTCAAGGTAAATCCTGGTCCCATACCAATAACAGCTTTTATCCCTTTTAATTTTTTCTTTACCTTCTCTAGCTCTGGAGCAATTTTTATGCGCTCCTTTGCGATATATTTCTCCACTTCCTTCTCTTTTCCTATTGCTTTCCCTAGCCCTCTTATCCAATCTTCATATCCTGCTATTCCATGTGGATGAAGTGTTCGTACATAAGGAACTCCATATTGTTCTTCAAGCCCATTTCCGAGATAAGTTCCAAGAGTACCACATATCGAAACCGTTGCTAATGATTCTGATATTTTTGAAAGCCTTTCAACTGTTACACCACGAGGAATAAACAAAGGCTCCACACCAAAGTTTGCAAATATTTCAGTTATTTTTTTTCTCTCACTTCCAAAGAAGTTTATAAAATTAATTACATTTGTTTTTTTCTCAGGTGGTTTAACAATTCCAGTAAGTATTGCATGGAATGCGGCATCAAATCCAGATGCCCATATTTTAGTTTTAAATCCTTCACAAAATACCGGAATTACAGGAATAGGTAATTCCTCTGTAAGCTCATCAACTGCACTTGTAATATCTTCTCCAATAACTCCTGAAACACACGAAGTTGAAACAAATATTGCTTTTGGCTTATACCTCTCATATGTTTTAATTACAGTATCCTTAAGTTTTTGAGTTGCTCCAAATATAGTATCTTTCTCATTCATATTAGTGCTTACAAAGACTATATTACGTTCATCTATTCCTTGTTCTCTAATCATTGCTTTATAAACACTATTACCACCTATTGCTCCTGCTGTACAACCAATAGGTGCATGATTCACTTGAACCGCATCTATAATTCCGGACACTGTACCTTGAGCACAACCCGCATTGCAAAGTGTACCTTGATTGAAACACCTTTCTCCGTTACATAAATTGCCACATCCAAGTCTCTTACTTACATCCTTTAAACTTCCACAATAACCGGTAATTGAACCTAACCGGTTTTCCCTTGTTTGAGCCTCCGCTACATCAAGATTTATTGCCATATTCATACCTCCAATAAAATTATAATTAAAAAAGATCATAATCCACTCTTAGTGAAATATGACCTCTAGTTTCTCTAGTCAGCATATATAAATTCATTAAACATTAATTTTATAATGGGCTTTTAGCCGTGTGAAAAAGTCTCAAGATGTTTATTTGTTCCATAGAGCTTGCTTGAAAGATCTTCCTTACCTGGTATCCCGCATGCATCTGCACGACAGTGTTTGCAATGCCTAAACACACCAATGTGTTTTTCAGCTAAAATTCTTGCCTTATCTAATTGTTCACAGGTAGGCGCAGGTATATGACTTAAATCATGTTGCGGTATAAGAGGTATTATATTGTATATAGTTGCCCCTGCAGCTTTAACTGTTTGGGCTATTTCTTCTATATGATCATCATTAATGCCAGGTAACAATACAGAGTTTATCTTAACTATCACTCCGAGTTTAGTTATAGCTTCTATACCTTTTAATTGATTAGTAATTAGTATCTTGGCAGCCTCTTCACCATAATATTTTTTGCCTTCATATACAATATACGATATAATTTGGCTTTGAATGTATGGATCGACAGCATTCACTGTTACCGTAACAGTTCTTACTCCTGCATCATAAAGATCCTGTGCATACCTATATAACAATAATCCATTAGTACTAAGGCATTTTATTAATTCGGGATAAGCAGCATCAACAAGTTTAAATGTTTCAATTGCCTGCGTTGTTGCCAATGTATCACCCGGGCCTGCAATTCCTACTACAGTTATTTGTGGGCAAAGTTCCAATGCTTTCTTTATGGTTGCAACTGCATCCTGTGGAGCTAAAATACCATTTGCAACCCCTGGTCTATCTTCATCACTATTACAATCTCTTTTACAAAATTTACACTGTATATTGCAAGCTGGACTAACTGGAAGGTGAACCCTTCCAAAATTTGCATTAGCTTCTCCTCCTAGGCATGGATGCAATTTTGCAAGATGAGCAAAATTATTATTTTTATTTACATCGACATTTTCCATTAACTTTTCCCCCTTATTCCTAATTAGATATTTTCTATAATTTGTTTAGGTTGTTTTTTATAATTATCAAATTTTTATATTATATTAAATACAAATTAAATTGTATAATTCCAATCAGGAACTATTCTCTTCAAAAATTGCTTTGTTCTTTCTTCCTTAGGAGTTTGAAATATCTCCTTAGGCGTCCCTTCTTCAACTACAACCCCACCTTCCATAAATATCACTCTACTCGCAATATCATAGGCAAAGGACATTTCATGAGTAACCACAACCATTGTAATTCCCTCTTTTGCCACCTTTTTCATTACCGTAAGAACTTCACCTACCAGCTCAGGATCTAGCGCTGATGTCGGCTCATCAAAAAGAATTACTTCTGGATTAAGAGCAAGTGCACGAGCTATACCAACGCGTTGCTGCTGACCTCCTGAAATTTGCGATGGATATGCATCATATTTATCTGTAAGACCTACCTTATCAAGCATTTTTCTGCTTATTTCTTCAGCTTCTTTTTTAGGAACTTTCCTGGCAGTTATTAAACCCTCTTTTACATTTTCAAGAACTGTTTTGTTATTAAAAAGGTTATATGTCTGAAAAACCATAGCTGTCTTTCTACGTATACATAATATTTCTTTCTTTGTTGCATGTTTAAATTTAACTTTAGTTTCACCTATGGTTATTTCACCAGAATCTGCTTTTTCTAGAAAATTAATACATCTTAGAAGTGTGGTCTTTCCCGAACCACTGGGTCCTAATATAACTACAACTTCACCTTTTTTAACTTGAACATCAACACCTTTTAGAACTTCATTCTTACCGAAGGCTTTGTGGATCCCTTTTACTTCTATCAAAGCACTACCCCCTTACTATATTTTTTAAAATGATTTTCTAATACACATGAACCTCTTTCTATTATTATACATACTACCCAATAGACTATTGCAGCTGCAACATAGGCTTCTAAAAACAAATAGTTTCCTGTTGCTGTAATTAATGCACCATTCATTACATCTGTTACAGATATCAAGAAGGCTACTGATGAACCTTTAAAAAGGCCTATAAAACTACTACATAACATTGGTACTGCTACAGGAAATACTTGTGGGATCACTATTCTCCATAATGTCTGAGTTTTTGTCATTCCTACTGAATATGAAGCTTCATACTGTCCTTTATCCACTGACATAAGTCCCCCTCGTATTATTTCAGATATAGTTGCAATTGCATGTATTGACAATCCTATAATTGCTATATAAATAAGATTTATATCCCTAGACCGTATTCGTAAATGGAATAACCCAGCCAGTCCATCAAATCCCTGTATTAATCCAAAATACATAATTAGAAGTAATAATACTACTGGTATACCTTTAATAATTACAACATATATCTGACACAATTTGCAAAGCAATTTAACTTTAAATACTCTTGCTATTGCAATAAAAGTTCCTATAATAATTCCTACTACAAGTGGTATAAAAGCAAGTATGAGTGAGACCGGTAAAAATTTAATTGCAGCTTTTAAAGCAACCAACATAAAATTAAAATCAAATTCCATAATATCACCTACCATCAATTATAATTTTTATGCAACAATTTTATATTTAACCTTTTTTTCAATTATGGTAAATACTTTTTCAAGCAGGGTACCTAATATAAGAAAAATAATTGCTGCACCTATATACGCTTCTATGGAATGATACGTTGTAGCGCCTATAGCTTGTGCTTTACCCATAACATCAATTATCCCAATTGTAAAAGCCAGTGATGTATCTTGAAGCAGGCCTAAAAAACTAGTTCCTAAGTTTGGCAAAGCAATTAACAAAGCTTGAGGTGCTACTATACGAGAAAAAGTCTGTAATCTTGTCATACCAACGGAGTATGAAGCTTCCATCTGCCCAATATCTACACTTGTAATCGAGGCCCTAATAATTTCACTCATAAAAGCTGCCGCATTTAACCCATAAGTTATTATTACAAAATATAATTTGTCCCATCTATTAATATTAATTCCAATACCCAAAAGAACACTTGGCAATCCAAAATATACTATAAACAGTTGTACAATCATTGGTGTTCCTCTATTAAAAGATATATATATAGTAGCTAACTGATTAAATACTGGTATTTTATAGATCCGAAACAAAGCCAAAGCTATACCCAAAAACAATCCTATTATAGTTGCAAATACTACTATCACTAATGTAATATGTAGGCAAGATAGCAATAAAGGTAAATCTACAAAGATTAATTTTAAATCAACCATTTTTCCCATCTATATACACGACCTTTGTAATTAATTATAAATATTCACAAACCTTGTTAGAAAATCAAATGCACCATAAGGTGCATTTGAAGTAATTACTCGTTAGTAGTGTAATCTCCACCTAATATTTTTATTGAAATCTTAGCTAATTCCCCATTTGCTTTCAGCATTTTTAATGCTCCATCTACATCTGCTTTTAACTTAGTATCTTCTTTACGGTAAACATAATAAGTACTCGAAGTTGCAATAGGTTCACCCACTGTTTGAATAACATCTCCATAAGTTTTATTCAAAGAATCTACTATTCTTTTTATTGAAATAAATGCATCTATTCTTCCGTCTTCAACTGACTTAACTGTTGTAGCTTGATCTGCACTTGAATAAACAATTTTAATTGCATTATTGTTTTTCTTGTTATATTCCTCTAAAGTATATGCAGCATTACTTCCTGGAGATGTTTGCACAGTTTTACCTTTTAAATCCGCAATACCTTTTATATCCGTCCTTCCTTTCTTATCTGTTATTCTTAGAATAAAAGTAGTATAACTTTCCCCACCAAATAGATATTTAGCCTCTCGTTCAGGATTTTTTTCATATTGATGTGCTGCTAAATCCACTTTTTTAGCAGACAGGCTAACTAAAATTGTTTTAAACTCAGCTGGTTGATATTCGAATTTATATTGTGGGAGAAGTTTATTTACTTCCTGTAAAACTTCATGCTCATAACCAGCAATCTTTCCTTTGTCATCCAAATAGCAATATGGCTTAAATGCATTGCCTATTCCTATGACAATTGTTTTTGGTTCTGTTTTTGAAGCACTAGCCTCACTTGTTTTAGATGAACATCCAGAAAGTGTTAGTGTAAGTGAAAATAAAAGTACACCAGTAATTAGTTTAGTTAGATTTAATATTTTCATGAAAATTCCCCCTCTTAATTGTTTTCATATATAAATGTTAGAACGATAATAAAAAAATAAAGGCTTTAGGTAAAATAATTGTTATTGTTATAAACAAAACAATTATTTAACTTAAAGCCTCTGGTTTTCCAGTCAACTTATAGCCGAGTAAACATAGTGGATTACTTTTATTTATATTATCATTTAGTATTATAAAAGTCAACATCGAATTTTACATTATTATGTAACTTGTATTTATCTTCTGTTTTTCAGTGCTTGTTCCATTTTATTACCTCCTAGTTTTAGTAATTAATTACTATATTAATATTTACTTTTCATTTAAACCAAATAAAATCCACCTATAGGCTAGCTATAGGCGGATAATTTTCCTATTAGTTTCCCATCTTCAAGGTTTAAACCTACTGGAATTAGCACCTATGAATTAAATTCCGGTTGCCGGGCTTCACAGGGCCAGTCCCTCCACCACTCTTGATAAGAAGTTTTTATTTAGTTTTAAGAGGACATTCAATAATAATTAAAATATTGATACAACTGCAACTCAATATTTTATAATTACAAACTGTCTAACATCATTAATAAGTAATACTTCATAAGGTATATCTATTACCTGTAAGTATTTAATACGCTGTCATAGATATCTTCAATAGCTCTTAATCCACCGTTGTAACCTGCATATCCACAGTTTAGAGTAAGCCTATATGCTACAGGAACACTAACAATGAGAAGGTCTGCACCTAATTCAGTTGCAAGGTCCCGATCCCATCCACTACCCAATATTAGTGCCCTATTTTTATTAGTATCTTTTCTTATTTCTTCTTGTACAGCACCACCATCAACTAAGAATTCAACTTTTGCTGATCTAAATTCTGATATTTTGTTAAATTGTTGTATTATAGCCTCTCTGTACTCTTCTGGAGTATCGTCAATAATAAATTGCTTTGCAGGTATTATGCCTAGCTCATTAAGAAGAAACTTCGAAAATCCGATTGCATAAGATGCATCAAGAATAGTATAAAATCTTCTTGGAAGTCCATACCTAAATTCAAGCATAAAATCTGCTGTCCTCTCAATATATGAATAAAATTTTTCTTCCTCCTTATTTATAAATGCTTCCACTATTGTTTTATCAAGTTTTCCGAATTCACTTACCTGATGTAAGAATTTAGAAGTTTCATTCCCCCCTATAGGAAGATAAGGGAAGTGTACATACGGAGTTCCGTATTTTTCCTCAAGATGCTTTGCAATACTTAGTCCCACCCAGGTACTTACAACAATATTAAATTGAGCATTAGGTATTGTTTTCCATTCTTCTATTCCGCCAGATTCATGGCCGAAAAGAATGTTTACCTTAAGTCCTATTCCTTCAAGAACTCTTTTTATTTCTTCAAGGTTACCGTTCCAATAAGGATCTTGATAAGGAATTGTAGCAAACACATTTACAAGCCCTTTTTCGACATTAAGATCAGTTTTATATTTATCAACATATTGATCAATTATTGCATTAACAACAATATCGTGGCTGACATAATTGTTGCTTTTAAATCCACCTGTTTCAGCGTACACAATTATTTTTCCCTGCTTTTGATATTCAGTAGTTACACTTTCTACGTCATCTCCAACAATATCAGAAGTACAGCCTGTAAGAACAACATAAAGTTCTGCATCTATTACCTTAAATGCACCCTCAATTACACTCCTAAGCTTATCTTCACCGCCAAAAATGACTTCGGTCTCACCAGAATTAGTACATGGTATTGTATTTCCACCTGCGTATCCTTCCCCTTGACCTATAAGGCTACTTATTTTTCCACTGCAACCTGGACCTGAATGTAAAATTGGCACAGCTTTTTTTATAGCAACTACTGTCTGCTGTGCTCCAAGTGCACAAGAGTATCTTGGTTGTTCAATAAATTTCGACATTAGTATCACCTCCGAGAAAAGTAAATGGATCTTGCTCAAGCCACCATTTTGTATACGGCATTGTGCTATGCTTTGCTAAATTAGTTACAAATTCTTTGTTATCAAGAGTCTCAACTATCCTTTCCGCATAGTTTAGTACACCCTGATACCCAAAGCCGAACTGCTCATCACCAATAAGTAAAGTTGGAACTCCAAGCTTTGCTCCCCAAAGGGTCATACCTCCATGTCTTGCAATCATAATATCAGGTTTTAATCTATTTAATATATTAACAAGCTCATATGCTTGTTTATTACAAACATTATAATTTTTAACATCACCATAATTTTTAACATCTTGAGCCAAAGCATCAGATGTTTTTTCTCCATTATCATATACAGGGTCATGATGGAAAATAGCAGCCCCCTTAACCTCAAACCCCAATTCGCGAAGTAATGCAATTATTGCATGCCCATGAGCCGCTCCAGCTGTAAGATATGCTGTTTTCCCCTTAAATAAGGAACGGTACTCTTCAACTTTAGGAATAATTCTTTTATGCTCTGTCTTTATTATTTCCTCTATTTCTTCTTTTCCATTAAGTACTTTACCAAGTTCTCTCATCCATGTATCAGTCCCAGCTATTCCATAACCAGGTGGTGATTTTATTTCCGTTACTCCATAGACTTGCTCAAGAGCTGCTCCTAAATATGTTCCAAGAGTTGGACAAATCTCAATAGTAGCTGAAGCTTCTGAAATATACTCCAGCTGGGAAATTGTTGTAAAAGGAACAATATATTCTGCTTGATATCCTAGCTTTTCTAGCATTTCGTCAAAAATATGTTCTCCCCAAAAATTTATTACATTCACCTTATTTGATTTCTTTCTTGGCGGTTTTACTATTTTTCTGACTATTGAATGGTATGCTGCATCAAACCCTGTTGTCCAAATTTTCGATTTAAATCCTTCACAAAAACATGTAACAACTGGGATCCCTAGTTCCTGCGTCAACTCATTTGCTGCACCTTCAACATCATCTCCTATTATTCCAGAAGCACAAGAGGTTGTAATAAATATTGCCTTTGGATGTACTCTATCATCTACCTCATGTACTGTACTTTTAAGCTTTTCTACTGCTCCAAATACAGTATCTCGTTCTTCAATGTTTGTGTTAAAATATCTTCCAATTGTAGAAGGAAGCCCTCTTTGCATCTGTCCTACCCTATATACAAAATTATATCCAAAGAAATCTCCTGCACAACCTATAGGTGCATGATTCACAATTACAGCATCCTTTATCATAGAAAGCTGACAAAATGCCTTACCAGAAGCACAGTCCAAGCATTGGCTGAAGCTTCTTGAACAATCTTTCAACTTACCTGCATGAGCACATTTCACTAGTTCCCTTGCGGTGCCATTAAATCCAGTTATAGAGCCAAGCCGTGCTTCTCGTATGCTTACTGCAGGATCTTTAATATTAATTTTATCCATTATACAACCCCCTACTTAACATTTGATTTAACCGGAAAACCTTATGATAAATTTATACTCTTAAATTATTTATAAAAAATAAAAAAAGATATGCTTCTCCTAAAAGAAACATATCCTCTGGTTTACCAGTCAGATATAACTTAACTTCTTATTTTACTTTATTAACAATATACTCTTTCCTTTTAATCAAATAAAATCCGCCTATAGGATAGCTATAGGCGGATATTTGTCCTATTAGCTTCCCATCTTCAAGGTTCAAACCTACTGGACTTAGCACCTATGAATTAAATTCAGGTTGCCGGGTTTCATAGGGCCAGTCCCTCCACCACTCTTGATAAGAAGTTTTTATTTAATTTTATATTTAGATTAAGTCTACTCTACAATATAATATAAATTAGTATACATATACGTTATATATGTATTGTTATTATAATAATACTATTTAAAATTAATGTCAAGCGTAATTTATAATTTATAGTGAACTTTCTATTTTTATATTTATAATTATTCTATAAACTATTGTCTTAGGATGTGCTGAAACACAAGCTAGTTCATTTTCTGTGCTAAAACTCTTGGCAAAGGTCACCTTTTTTATACTTATCTTATGTTGTATATTTAGTTCACCAAGGCATAAAAATACTCCCCTTTCTAGTAACAGATTTTTTAATATTTAATCTGTCTACTTTAAGGGGAGCATACCAGCATCTAGTTTATAAGTACTAGTTTATATTGTGATTTCCTTTTAATTATTCTTGGTTTGCAAGTTTTTTGTACCCAGCTAATCTTTCCTTAGCATCATTTTCTGTTTTAACAAATAATTCTTCTGCTATTTCTGGGAATGTTTTTGCAAGAGACGAATATCTTACCTCACCCATTAAGTAATCTCTAAATGAAGCAGTTGGTTCTTTAGAGTCTAATATAAATGGATTCTTACCTGCTTCTTTTAACTCCGGATTAAATCTATAAAGTCCCCAATATCCAGATTCAACCGCTCTCTTAGTTTCGAGTTGTGTACAACCCATTCCAACTTTAAGACCATGATTTATACATGGAGCATAAGCAATTATTAATGATGGTCCTTTGTATGCTTCTGCTTCTTTTATAGCCTTTAGTGTTTGAGCTTTATCAGCACCCATTGCTATCTGAGCAACATATACATATCCGTAAGTCATTGCCATCATGCCTAAATCTTTTTTCTTTGTTCTCTTACCAGTTGCTGCAAATTTCGCAACAGCAGCAGTCGGAGTAGATTTTGATGATTGACCTCCTGTATTTGAATATACTTCTGTATCAAATACAAAGATATTTACATCTTCACCAGATGCTAATACATGATCAACTCCACCGAATCCTATATCATAAGCCCAGCCATCTCCACCAAATATCCATTGAGATTTTTTAACTAAATGATCTTTTTTACTAAATATTTCTTTTAATTCTTCATTATTCTCTTTTTCAGTGTTTAATAATGGTAACATTTTAGATGCTGCAATTCTTGAACCATCTGCATCTTGTTTATTTTCAATCCATTCATTAATAGCCGCTTTTAATTCGTCACTTGTGTTTAAAGTTAAAGCCTTCCTTGCTGCCATTTCAACTTTATCTCTTAATTGGCTAGTTCCAAGGAACATTCCAAATCCAAATTCAGCATTATCTTCAAATAGAGAGTTAGCCCAAGCTGGTCCTTTACCACATTTGTTAACTGTATATGGCGATGCAGGTGAGCTTCCTCCCCAAATTGAAGTACATCCTGTAGCGTTCGCAACTAGCATTCTATCTCCAAATAATTGAGTTATAAGTCTAGAATACGGTGTTTCTCCACATCCAGCACAAGCGCCACTGAATTCCATTAATGGTTGCTCAAATTGACTTCCCTTAACAGTTGCTGTTCCGAGCGAATTTTCTTTTTTAGGTAAGTTTATATTAAATTTCCAATTTTGTATTTTATCTTCTTGTGATGCATATGGTTTCATGATTAAAGCTTTTTCTTTAGCTGGGCATACTTCTGCGCAGTTACCACAACCAGTACAATCTTCATTACTTATACCTATTGCAAAGTGTTGACCAACGAGACCCTTACCTATAGCTTTTTTACTTTCGTAAGTTTTTGGAGCATTTTTAAGATCTTCATCATTTGTTAAGAAAGGTCTTATTACAGCATGTGGGCATACATATGCACATTGATTACATTGTATACATTTGTCTTCTTGCCATTCAGGAACATTAACAGCAATTCCTCTCTTCTCATAAGCTGCTGTTCCTGGCATTAATGTTCCATCTTCTATCCCAACAAATGCACTAACAGGTAATGAATCTCCTTCTTGTCTATTCATTACATCAGCTATATTTTTAACGAAATCCGGTCTAGCTTCTTTTGTCTCAATTGCATCTTCAACCGTTTTCCAATTTTCTGGGACATTGATTTTAACAACTGATTGAACGCCCTTATCTATTGCAGCATTATTCATGTTAATAACTTTGTCACCTTTTTTGCCGTATGAAGTAATAACAGCTGCTTTAAGATATTTAACTGCATCTTCAACAGGAATAATATCTGCGAGTTTAAAGAAAGCGGCTTGCATAATCATATTAACTCTTCCACCAAGACCTATTTCAGAAGCTATCCCAACTGCATTAATAGTATTAAAGTCAATATTGTGACTCGCAATATATCTCTTCATTGAAGCTGGTAAATGTTTCTCTAAATCTTCCATATTCCATATGCAATTTAATAAAAATGTTCCACCGTCTTTAATTCCTTTTAGAACATCATATTTAGTTACATAAGCTTGATTCCCACAGGCAACATAGTTTGCAGAACTAATTAAATATGTTGATTTTATAGCTTTCTTTCCAAATCTTAAGTGTGAAATTGTTACTCCACCTGATTTTTTAGAATCATATGCAAAATATGCTTGAGCAAACATATCTGTATGGTTTCCTATGATTTTTATTGCACTCTTGTTAGCTCCTACAGTACCATCTGAACCAAGTCCCCAGAATTTACACTCTTTAGTTCCCTCAGGTGTAGTTGTTATTGCTTGTCCAATTTTAAGTGATTTATTAGTAACATCATCATCTATTCCTATAGTAAATCCATTTGCTGGAGCCTCTACTTTTAAAGCATCATACACAGCAACGATTTGAGCAGGAGTAGTATCTTTTGAACCAAGTCCATATCTTCCACCAACTATTACTGGCCTGTTTTCTTTCTCAAAATAAGCACTTCTAACATCTAAATATAATGGTTCTCCGATTGATCCTGGTTCTTTTGTTCTATCGAGTACCGATATTTTTTTAACTGTAGAAGGTATGTATTTAAAGAAATGGTCTAATGAGAATGGTCTGTAAAGATGTACTTTAAGCACTCCAACCTTTTCTCCTTTTGCATTTAAATAATCTATAGTTTCTTCAATTGTTTCACAGACTGATCCCATTGCTACTATTACTCTATCTGCATCAGGTGCACCATAATAATTAAATAAATGATAGTCAGTTCCAATTAATGAGTTTATTTTTCCCATGCATGTTTCAACTTTTTCTGGAAGAGCATCATAGAATATATTTGCAGCCTCTCTTCCTTGAAAATAGATGTCTGGGTTTTGAGCTGTTCCACGAGTTACAGGATGCTCTGGATTCAAAGCTTTATTTCTAAATGCTTGAAGTGTTTCTTTATTTACTAGAGTTGCTAAAGTTTTATAATCCCATGCCTCAATTTTTTGTATTTCATGAGAAGTTCTAAATCCATCAAAGAAGTTTACAAAAGGAATACTACCTTCAATTGCTGTTAAATGAGCAACTGGTGATAAATCCATTACTTCTTGTACACTATTAGATGCAAGAAGTGCAAATCCAGTTTGCCTTGTAGCCATTACATCTTGATGATCTCCAAAAATATTAAGTGCATGAGTAGTTAATGCCCTAGCAGCTACATGGAATACTCCAGGTAGTAGTTCTCCTGCTATTTTGTACATATTAGGAATCATTAATAATAATCCTTGAGAACATGTAAACGTTGAAGTTAAAGCTCCTGTTTGAAGTGATCCATGAACCGCTCCTGCAGCACCTGCCTCTGATTGCATTTCCATGATTTTAACTTTTTGTCCAAATACATTTTTTGTTCCTTTAGCTGCTAATTCATCACAATATTCTGCCATTGTTGAAGATGGTGTTATTGGGTAAATTGCTGCCACATCAGTATATGCATAGGCAACGTGTGCTGCAGCTGTGTTTCCATCCATAGTTTTCATTTTTCTCATTTGATAAGCCTTCTTTCATTAATTTATTTAATACATAATTTTGAATATAATATTAATAATAACTATTTAATTTATGGATTATGTAATTATAATAAAGTGTGATATTAAAATTGACAGATATGAATAAGTTACTTTACCTAAAGCAGCTTATTTTTATAAGTTTCAAGTTTTAAATATTATTAATGAATGGTTTAATCATAATTTCTCGAGCTTTTTCTTCTTGATCGGCAATATCTATATAATTAATATCGCCATCTATACAATTATCAATAGCTTCCTGCATAGTTTTTCCTTCTGACATAAATACAGTACCTTGTAAACTGTCCCATATCGTACCAAAACAACATCTCCAATTAGTTGTAAATTTCATTAATGTAAAATGTCCATCATATCTTGCATTTGCTATCGATATTAAATTTTCCATTGTTTCACCTCCTATTTTAGCGAAAAAAATTATTGCCTTTTAACAATTCTAAATTTACACCTCCATTTTATTTCGTTAATATTTTAACACTTAATTTAAAAAAATATATAAAACGTTTACATGTGTTGTTGTTAAAATTATAACATACCGTATTATAAATTAATAATACAATTTAACTATTATATAATAGTATAAACCTATAGTATAGTTTCATTTTATTAAGTCAATTTAGTTGCAATAGTTTTACACCTATATTTTGTTAATATTTTAACATATATTGTTGTCTAAAACAAATAAAATTCTCCAATATGCTATCTATAGGAGAATTATATTCAAAAATTAATGTTAAGTATATTTTATAATTTATAGTTGATTTTTATACTATTCCTGAATTCTGCTATTACGCTTATACTTTATTAACTAATAGTTAACTATATTCAAAATATCTATTAAATTCCCAATCTGTTACTGCCTCTTCATAAAGATTTACTTCATTTCTTCCAATTGCTAAAAAAAGTTTTACAAAACCTTCACCAAAATATTTTTTGGCAGTTTCACTTTTTTCCAAACGATTTAAAGCCTGTTCCAGACTTCGTGGTAAAGGTTTCTCAACAGTTGAATATGCATCTTTAGATGCATCGTATAAGTTAAGTTCATTTTCTAGTCCATATAGTCCCCCAGCAAGGCTTGATGCAATTACCAAATATGGGTTTGCATCTCCAGATCCAACTCTTTGCTCTAATCTACTTCCTTTCCCGGTATTGAGTAATGATCTAACAGCCGCTGTTCGATTATCATGTCCCCAAGATTCATTAATAGGTGCAAATGAATATTTACTAAACCTTTTATATGAGTTAATAGACGGAGATGTAAATGGCATAAATTCACTTAAAGTATTTGTTAATCCAGCAAGATATTTAGTCGCAATTTCTATATCCTGTTGAAATATATTATTTTTTAATTCTAAATCCCATAGGCTTTGATGAACATGAAATCCACTTCCTGATTTTTCTGCCCAAGGTTTTGCCATAAATGTTGCGTAAAGACCATGTTTTCTTGCTATTTCCTTCACAATACTTTTAAGCAATACAGTCTTATCTGCAACTTCTAGGGCATCACCATATTCAACTATTATTTCAATTTGGGCAGGCCCGTATTCAATATGAGTAGCTTCAATATCTATACCGATTTTTTCTAAGTTATTACGTATTTCTGAAAGAACATACTCCAGTTCTATTCCTTTACTAAGTGAATATGAATGAATTCCTTGATGTAATTGCTGTTTTTCATTATCAAGTAAATAAAATTCTAATTCCACGCCTACTAAGGGTCTATATTTAAGCTGTTCATATCTAGTAACAAGCTGTTTAAGTATTTCTCTAGGTGCCAATTTAAAAATTTCACCATTTTCCTCATGAATTTCTCCAAACACAAAAGCACTGCCTTTTCTCCATGGAATTTCTTTAAATGTTGATAATATAGGTTTTACTATTACATCTGGGCATCCTGTTTTAAAATCTGTGATTTCTACTCCTTCAAAAATATTGCCTTGTATATCCCACCCTAGAGATGCTCTACAAACTGCAAACCCACTATCATAATTTTTCAAAAAATTTTTAGTTGGAATCATCTTCCCTCCTAACATACCAAGTGTATCAGCATGTATTACTTCCACAGTATGTATTCCTTTCTCTTCAATCATTTTTCTTATTTGATCTATCTCCATAATTTAACTCCTTAAATAATTATTTTTTTTATCAGATTTAAACTGTTCATTAATACGTTGCACATCAATTTTAATATTAGAAACTAAGCTTGGATTCTTAACCTTTTGTATAACAAACCAAATAGAACCGACAACTAACCATGCCAAAAATATGAATGGCAGTATATTATATGGATAAGCTGGGAGAGGATATATACTTCCCACAATAGGAATTAAAAGTATAATAAATGTTATTGCAGAAATTGCTATATCCTTAACCTTCAATTCTTTTTCCTTGTACAAATATACTGGTGCAGCTATTGTAACAAGTGCATAGTTAATAAGGAAACCATACGTAGCAATTGTTCCTAGCCAACCATAAATATCAAATATCTTATTATTAAGACATATTAGAATTATTGGAACTAATGTAGCAATTAATGAAATAACGGATATTGCTATGTAAGGAGTGTTATTATCATCATGAACATTTCCCATATAGGAATTTACAATGCCGTGTCTTCCTATAGAAAATAACAATCTAGCACCTGCATTAGCACAAGCTAAGAAACTAGCCCAAAAACTAAGCATAGTCCCTAAAGAAATAATTGGTCCCAAAAAACCGACAGAGTTTAACTTTGCGAGAGTGTCCAGTGGCGCAGTCGCAGCATTTAACTTAACACTACTTCCTATGAACCCTAAGACTTCTATATATGAAAATATAACAAAGAAAATCCCCACAATAATTACACTTGATAATACTGCCTTTGGGATTGTAAGTAATGGCTTTTTCGCTTCTCCTCCAAGAGATGCTGCACTTTCAAAACCAGCAAAGCTAAAAAATGCAATTACAAGTCCTATTCTGATGCTCGTAGGTGAAACACCTTTAAGAGTTAATTGTGCTAAATCTATTTTAAAACCATTATGAATTAATACGATTATGCCTAACATAGATATTGATATTAGTGAAATACCTTCTAAGACAAGGGTGAGGTTAGCCGATAATTTTATATCCTTGTATGCCACATACCATGCGGATATTGCACCAATTAGACCTAAAACAACAAGTGGAATACTTATCCCTATCGACATTAGCAGCACATTTGCGTAATTAATAAACCCACATATAACTGCACTAGTTGTAATCAGATATGCAAGCAAAAGTGCCCATCCTGATATAAATCCTGCTGTAGGCCCAAGTCCATTTACAATATATGTGAATAGTGACCCTGGGGATGCTGATCTTGATGCAAAATGATTTAAATTTACTGCCACCAACGCTACGGCCACAAATGCAAATGTATATGCGAGCCATGTACCATTGCCTGCTGTACCGTAAACTAATGGGATAACAAAAGCTAGAGATGCAGTAGGCGCAATACTACCTATTGATTGTGCTAAGACTTCAAAAAATGATAGATATTCTGATTTTAATTTTGTTTCATTTTGTTTTGAATAATTTACTCCGCTCTTACTCATTTCAAATCCCCCTTAGTATAATATATTTATTAAGAATTAAAAAAAGGCCAAAATTATCTTCTATAATTCAGAAAATAAGTTTAGTCTCCAGTTTACTGGTTAACTTCATAACTCTCATAAATATTTATATCTATATCTATATCTATGATACCCTTTTAGTCATTAATTTTGTATAATTCCTTTTGTTCATCTTAATCTCAATTTCTCATTTCGCTCCATTTGTATAGCTATTCCATCTTGTACCACTAATGTTACAGACCCATATTGAGTTGTTTTAAGTAATTCTAAAAGTTTTCTTAAGTTTTCTTCCGATATACTCGTGTTATCAAGTAATAAATTCTTTTCCCACATAACTATTCCCCCCAAATTAAAGAGTAACCAATCAGTCGCCCTATTTACATTTATAACAATACATTCAATATAAAATATTATAGTTTAACTCCATCCTCTCCTTTAAACCAAATAAAATCCCCCTATAGGATATGAACTGAACCACTAAAAACGGACATTGCAAAAACACCCCCATTTGTAGGATAATAAAACTATGATTGGGGGTATTGTTATGTCAGCAGTAAAAGGCAAAAAACAGTTTGG
>NZ_JAIZZK010000021.1 GCF_020443705.1 Clostridium algoriphilum | reverse complement strand
AATGTTTGACATAAAAATACTCCTCCTTACAATCTTTGATAATCACTTATCTCAATTATTGCCAAGAAAGAGTACATTATATTCTGTTTACACAAAATTATTTACAGGCCCTGATAAAGCCTAATAGTGTTTAACTATTAGGCTTTATCACTAATTTTAGTGGTGTTTTAGGAGAAACATAAACGCTATTTATTAGATTCTTTAAAAACTCCTATTTCATTAGCAGTTTCTACCTTCATTCTATCTAATTCTTTCTTTGTTTTTTTACCAACCTTTTTACTTTCTTGGTTGTTTTTTTTGTCTATATGTGACATTGTAAGATCCTCCTTGTATTAAATAAGAGCACAAAATAATTATTAATTACTAGCCCCTTAATAATAGATATTCCAATATTAATATAACCAAATTTATGAAGTGTATGTGGGGAAAACGTTATTTATTTGAATATTCCTTTTATGATATAGCTAATATTATAAAAAAATGCTCCCCTTTCCGCTAACAGATTTTATTATTTAATCTGTCTACTTTAAGAGGAGCACATAAATCTTAAGCATATTGCTCATTTATTACCTATGTATTACAAATAAAACACAATAGAACATTTAAGTTTTACATCTTTAATACTTCAGACACTGGTCCTTCAATTATTATAGGACTTTTAGAGGGCTTTAACCATTTTAATGTGTTTATTACATTAGTCTGAGATGTTGCAATGCATCCTGCTGTTCCATTTCCTGCCCCTGACCATACATGAAAAAATATACCTGAACCTTTTCCTGGTACTCTTTTAGCAGTGTTATAGTTTATTACAAAACCATAATTATATTGAGGAATATACATTTTTTCAGCCGAATTCCATCTACCACTCACAGGGCCTTTTTGCCATGTATTATACAAACTTGATTTTATATCATCTACCCAAAAATCATTGGTGTTTGATATCCTATAGGTCATTGAAGTACCTGGATTTGCATATCTACCAAATGCCGTACCCAATGAAAAAATACCTATTGGAGAACGCCCATCACCTTCAACTTTATTATAAATAAAGCCTTTATTGCCTACATTACCAGCAAAAGAAGCAATTTGTCTCCATGTTCCGTTAACATTTTCAAATGTTGTAATGGTAGCATTTACGTTGCTATAACTGCTAGTAGTAACAACAATGGCCTGCTTAGCATTCCCCTTGTTTTTGATCTTATCTATCAATAATTTAGGCTGAGGTGTTATTTTTATGTACTGTGCACTTACATATCCTGTTTTAGCGCCATAAGTTATTTTATAAAAATTATTTGCCTTTCCGAGTATATTAACTTTAGTTCCACTTTTTAGATTTCCCTGTACAGAATAGTTTGTTCCAGCTCCATTTCTTACACTTAAACTACTGGCTGTTGTTACCCCATACTGTGTTTTGTATACTACTACAACTGGTTTAACTGTTATTTTTACATATTGAGCACTTATATATCTTGTTTTACCACCGTAAGTTATCTTGTAAAAATTATTTGTTTTTCCTATCATAACAACTTTTGTGCCTTTCTTCATATTTGCTACAGAAGAATACTTTGTTGCTGCTCCAGTTCTTACGCTTAAGCTACTGGCTGTTGTTACTCCATACTGTGTTTGATATACGCCACTAAATAATTGTATATGTTTATCCACACTACTCGTATTGCTTGTACAATTTATATTGTTGATACCTCCCAAAGATACCAACACTACGCTCATAATCATAGTAGCTATAACTACCTTTGTTTTAAATGAACATTGCATAAATTGTGTTAAAAGCTTAATATTCTTCTTCAGTTTAATTCCCCCTTAAAGTATACATTTACATTTTTATTTTACCTTAATTATGTAATAAAGGCAACAGCTTGTCCTATTAAATCCTCTTTTTCAAAAAAACTATGTCATATCCTTGTGTATCATGCCTAAATAGCTTACACAGCAAGCGATTACTATTTGGTCTTATCTATCTTAAAGTAAGGCTTAAAAAATTAGAAACAAACCCCTTTGAACCCTCTTATTTTATTATTTTTAAAAATAAGCAATGATAAGTAGCCTTTATTTTGTTATTTTCCGAAAAATTTTCATTATAATACTTGATTACTTTTTTGATAAAAGTTAGAGAAGTACATTTATTATTTTTATTACTATTATTAGCACCAGTTTTTTTTATTGAAGTGAAAAAATCATTACAGTTATTGAAATATTCATATTCAAATATTTCTTTACTTTGTACTATAACATCATCATTTCTTGTAACATCCTTACATAATGTAGATAATTCATTAAGGCTATAAAAAGACTGTCCTGAATATATAGATTCTTTTATAGACATGTCTTCCTTTACTTTCTTAAAACATTCATTCAATTCACAAAAAGTATGTTCCCCAAATGTAGAAAAGCAAATGACACCATTTGCATTTAATACATTATGTATTTTTTTTATTGTTGCATCTATATGATTAAACCATTGAAAAGTGGCATTAGAAACAATAATATCATAAGTATCATTAAGATCCATATCTTCCAAATCACCACAAATAAAATCAACTGAAGCATTTTTAATTTTTGACTTTATTTCAGTAATCATTCCTGGCGCAATATCAACAGCGGTTATATGAGAATGCGGAAAAAGCTCAATTAAAGCAGATGTTAAGTATCCCGTTCCACAACCAATCTCTAAAATATTTTTAACTTCAGTGTTATTTTTATTGTTTTGCAGCATAAATTCTACTAAATAATTCTTCATAACCTTTTGAACGTGAGCATATTCATCATAATTTGATGCATTTTTACTAAAATGAAGTTTTAACTGTTTTTTATCAATCATAAATTATCTCCCTTTATAGGTGTTTTTATAAATTTTGATATGAAATTATAACAATCATGAGGATTTGTGAAAAATGGGATATGCCCGCCACCCTTTATAACTTCTATATTAGAATGTGTTAATATATTTTTAATATATATAGCAGCATCTATTGGACATATTTTATCTTCTTCACCATGAATCATTAATAAAGGAATATTTATATCTACTAATTTATTTCTTAAATCTTTTTGAATTAAATAATCAAGTTCCAATGCCAAAGAATCTACTGATTGAATTTTAATGTTATCTTCCATTATCTTTAGAAATTCCTTGTTATATCCCTTTTTCTTTTCTTCATCTGAAAACAATGAGTCATAAAAATTAAAGAGTGTTTCATTTGGATTTTTATATAACTTAATTTTCATTCTTTCTACAATTCTTTTATTCCACCCTAAATTGTATTCATCTTCTTTATGTTGAATAAAAGAGCTTGTACCTCCAATCAGAATTAAGTTATTAATATTCCACAAATTTTCTAAAACAATTTCCTCCGCTACTAATGATCCAAGTGACCATCCAAGCAAGGAAAAAGAGGTAAGCTGTTTTTCTTCTATAACGTCTATTACCTTTTGTTTAAACCCATATAATAAATCAATATTATCCCATTCAATAAAAATCAATTCAAATTCCTTCCATAAAAGCCCACTAATTCTTTTCCAAACAGAACTGCTCATTCCAAAGCCTGGTAGCATAATTAAATATGGCTTATTCATAATAAGTCCCCAATAATCTTTAATTTTTTTCCTGTTTCTTTTATTTTAACCAATGCTTCTTCTAAATCTTCTTTTGAATGTGTTGCCATTAAAGAAATTCTTAAACGACTTGTTCCTCGCGGTACAGAAGGTGGTCGAATTGCTGGTACATATACACCTTGTGATAATAATGTTTTGCTAAATTCAACCGCTTTGTCTACTTCTCCAATTAAAATTGGAATTATCGGAGTTTTCGTTTCCATTACATTAAATCCTGCTATTTTAAGTTCATTTTGAAACCAGCTTGAGGTTTTTAATAGTTTAATTCTTCTTTCCTCATCCTTTTCAATAATTTCTAATGCCTTTATAGAAACTGCAATTGTACTAGGTGATAAAGCTGTAGAATAAATAAAGCTTCTTGCAGAGTTTATTAAATAATTAATTAAATCCTTTTTACCAGCTACATATCCGCCTTCTGAAGCAACAGCCTTACTTAAGGTTCCCATACTGATATCAATTTCATTATCTAAACCAAAATATGATGCTGTACCTGACCCATTTTTACCTAAAACACCGGTAGCATGTGCATCATCTACCATTGTCATCATGTTAAATTGCTTTGCGATTTTCACAATGTCTGGCAGTGGAGCTATATCACCATCCATACTAAATACACCATCTGTTACAATTAAATTGTTACTTCCTTTATACTTATTTATTTTATTTAATAAATCATTCATATCACAATGCTTATATCTGATAAGTTTTGCACCACTTAATCGATATCCATCAATAATACTAGCATGATTTAATTTATCAGAAAAAATTACCCAGCTATCATCACACAAAGCTGAAATAATACCTACATTTGCCATATATCCAGTATTAAAAACTAAACTTGCTTCAGTCCCTTTAACCGATGCAATTTTTGTCTCTAATTCTTTATATAAGCCATAACTTCCTGTGGTTAATCTAGAACCACCTGATCCAACACCATATTTGTTGATTGCATCAATTGCAGCTTTCTTCAATCTAACATCATCACAAAGACCTAAATAGTTATTCGATCCTAAAAGTATAAAATCTTTTCCTTCAATTTTAACCCTAGGCGATTGTGCTGTATCAATGTATCTAAGTTCCCTATATAATCCTTTTTCTTTAATTTTTGTAAGTTTATCTGTCATATAATTCATTAATTAATTCTCCTATAGACTAAATGTATAATTTTTATAAATATATACCAAAACCAAAGAATTGTCAACCTCATCTATATATCGAGTTTACAATCTACCATTATAGTTTAAACACAAATAGAGAATATTACGAGAAAATATGGTTGCATTCGCAACTATATTACTTTATTCTTTAATTAGTAGGAAGTGCAACTAATTTAGGAGGAATAACACAATAAACGAAAATAAGAACTCATTATGAAGGTGGATTTCTCTTTTGCATAGACATGGTCATGTATACGTGGGAAGGTAACTTAAGCAATATAATATAAGCAAAGGTCAGTATACATATTTAAATGCATTATATACAACTTTTACATATGATTATTTTAACAATGATGCAGCACATTAGGAGATGTTAAAAATGAACATAGCTGTTACTACTAAGAGATTTATTAGCAATAACTTTCATGCTCTTACACATAAAAATTATAGATATTTTTGGATGGGTCAGTGCGTTTCTTTGATAGGTACTTGGACACAAAATATAGGACAATCCTGGCTAGTACTTTCTCTAACAGGATCTCCATTTTTACTTGGACTTGTTGGGGCAATGCAGTTTTTACCCGTAACTTTTTTCTCGCTGTTTGCCGGGGTATTAACCGATAAGTTCCCAAAGAAAAAAATACTGATTTTCACTCAGAGTGTATCAATGATATTAGCCTTTATATTGTCTGCATTAGTGTTTACAAATACATTAAAGTATGAACATTTAATAGCTTTAGCTTTATGTCTTGGATTTTGTAATACACTAGATATGCCAACTAGGCAAGCTTTTAATGTTGAGATAGTAGGAAAAGATGATTTAATGAATGCCATTGCTTTAAACTCAGCCACTTTTAATTTAGCAAGAATTATTGGACCAGCTATTGGGGCTATGCTTATGGGATATCTCGGAGCAGGATGGTGTTTTTTGTTAAATGGTTTTAGCTTTATGGCAGTTATCTATGGACTGGTTCATATTGAAGCAATCAATTATGTGAGAAAGAAAACTTCTGAAATAGGTATGCTTAAAGAAATAATAGCGGGCCTTAAATACATAAAAACCAATTCTATTTTATTAGAAACCTTGATATTAGTTAGTATTATGGGGATATTTGTTTTTAACTACAATGTCCTAATACCTGTATTCACGAAAAATGTACTACATATGCAAGAAAAAACCTATGGAGTTTTACTATCTGCACTAGGAGCAGGTTCCCTCATTGGGGCTATTCTTATGTCTTTAAAAAGTAAAAACGGTCCAAATAAAATTCTTATGATAGGTAGCTCTATTGGAATTGGCATAATGTTAATTTTTACAGGAATAAGTAATTTATATTATTTTACTGCCCTAAGTTTAGCTATAACAGGAATTTTTAATATGTTCTTTTCCACCACTGCAAATTCCATGTTACAGCTAAATTCTAAAGATGACTACAGAGGACGCGTTATGAGTGTATATTCACTTGTATTTGCTGGATTCACCCCTCTAGGAAGCCTTCTTTCCGGATCTGTGGCTGAGAAATACGGTGCTGACATTTGTTTCATGTTATCAGGTATTTCTACAATAATATTAGTATTGTTACTTGTCACCTGGGCTAAACTTAGAAAAAATAGTAAATCAACCTCCGTATAAATTATATCCTTTGGTAGTAGGAGTTAACCAAAAGTTAACTCCTACTACCAATAAAGTAATAAAAGTGGCTACAATTATAGCCACTTTGCGAAATAATTCTCTTTATTTGTTTCACATTTACCACCCATCCCGTATTTATTGTACGTTAACATAGTTAGTCCTATTGTAATAACCATGTATTATTATACATGGTGTCTTCCATACTTAAATTACCTTCTTTTATTTCCGAAGAATATATCTTATATCCATTTCCACCCTTGCGCTTAACTTCATACATAGCCGAATCAGCATTTTTAATTAAGGTATCTGAATCAATTCCGTGCTTTGGAAATATACTTATGCCTATACTTGCTCCAATAAATAATTGATTTTCCTTATAGGTAAAAGCTGTGCTTAATGTTTCCAAAGCAGATGCTGCAATTGTTTCAGCATCTGCAGAGTCTTTCAAATCTCTTAGCATTATTATGAATTCATCTCCACCAATTCTACTAATTGTATCCGTTGACCTAATAATACTTTTTAATCTCACCGCGGAGATTTTAAGAATATAATCTCCAGCCTGATGGCCATAATCATCATTAACACTTTTAAACTTATCCAAGTCTATAAAAAGAACTGCAAATCTTTCGTTTTTATAACCTAGTAATATATCAACATCTTCTAACATCTTTTTTCTGTTAGGAACTTCTGTAAGTGCATCATAATAAACAAAATGGCGTATTTGATCTTCAGCACTTAGTCTATCTATAATCTCATTTTTAAGTTTAATATTTGACTCTTCCAATTTTAAAGTATAATTCTTTTGTATCTCAGTTATGCTTTTTCTTTCAGAAACATCATGTAATAGAGTAAGGATTCCTAATAAGTCTTTGTATTCATCATATATAGCTGTTGCTGATAGTTCACAGGCAAGAACTTCTTTATTTTCTCGGATTAAATCAACTTCAATATTAATAACAAATCCTTCTTGCATTATAGTATTAAAATTAAAATTTCTAAAATCTATTATTGCATGAAGTGGATTTTCCTTTAAGTCCTTATAATTATACCCAGTTATATTTAGTGAAGTTTCATTACAATTTTTTACAAGTAAATCTTCACCTAATATGAAAATCGGTTCATTTACAGCTTCAAAAAGATATTCCGATACAAGTTCATAAGAGATTAACATCATTTTATGTTTATTAATTGCATACCAAATTCCACCCATTCCAATAGAAATTGTTATAATCCCAGACGGAAAAATCATAATACCCATTGCAGGAAGAATCAAATCTGATATTACTGCTAAACAAACACTGACTAAACTGGTAATCAAAATAGTTTTAATCTGTTTTCTCACTCTATTCTTATTAGAATTTCTCATTTGAAAATATATTATTACATCACTTGTTATAAATAAAACAACATTATATATACTAAAAATAATACCGATAGTAGTGGTCGTATATAGATTATCTACAAAGCCATAAGCTTCATTACTTACTACTTTAGATGGTTCATATAATAAATTACTTATAAAAAATATTATTGAAACTATATATAATAAATATTGTATTTTTGAGTTAGCGTTTTTTTGATTTATACCTTTAAGAGAAAATGCGAAGGATAGCCATAGCCCGTTAAAAAAACACCATCCTAAGGCAGAAACTATTCTCCATACATTTGCAATTTCTATATTGGGAGAAATCAACATGAATGCAAATCCTATGGCCCAAAGGCTAGCAGAAATACAAATACTTAAAAATATTACGTTAACTTTAGATTTTTTATCTTTTCTATAACTATAGATTCCCATAAATAAATAGAAAATAAAACATATACATAATAATGCAAACAACATTGTTCTAATATTATCCTCACGCGGCATTGCCTATTCCCTCCTATCATTTCAAAACTTTTATAATTATTATATCGGTTATATTCGACAAAACTTTATGTATAAATATCTAATATGACTTCTAATAACATCTAATTTTATTTATTCATGATAATTAGACAAAATACCTCCCCAAAACTTCTCCTTATTAGAGGTTGTGATAAATGGTAATGTTATTCTCAGAAACCGAAAATAAGAAATTGTAATTCAGCTTTCATATTTTTTAAATATTCGCTTCAATGTTAAAAGCCGTACACCAATTGAATTAGGCGTACGGCTTAAACAATAATAACCATATATATACTGTCTATTTAATTAGGTAAGTTCAACTTTTATGATATTAACTAAAACCCACACTTAAATTTCTTTGTATATTCTTCCATTAGTCCTTGTCTAAAGTCCGGATGTGCAATATTGATTAGTGCTTTAGCTCTGTCTCTTAAAGTTCTACCTTTAAGTTGTGCAATTCCATACTCTGTGACTATATAATCCACATCAGTTCTTGAAGTTGTAACAACTGCTCCCGCATTTAATAATCCCACTATTCTTGAAATCTTTCCTTTTGAAGCTGTTGATGGTATTGCAATTATTGATATGCCATCTTCGCTCATGTTTACGCCACGCACAAAATCAACTTGACCTCCTACACCACTAATTTGTTTTAACCCTATACTTTCTGAGCACACCTGTCCCATTAGATCAACCTGTACACAAGAATTTATAGAAACCATTTTATAATTTTGCATAATCACACAAGGATTATTTACATAATTTACAGGATACATTTCAACTAAAGGATTATTATCAACAAAGTCGTAAAGTCTTCTAGTTCCCATAAGAAATGCCACGACAATCTTTCCCGGATGAAGTGTCTTGAATTTATTGGTTATTACACCTGCTTCTACTAATTCAACTACTCCATCTGATATCATTTCTGAATGTATTCCTAAATCCTTTTTATGCTTTAAGAACAAAAGCACAGCTTCCGGGATAGCTCCAATTCCAAGTTGCAGTGTAGAACCATCTTCTACAAGCGATGCGCAATTCTCACCAATCTTTTTTTCAACGTCTCCTATTTTAGGTGGCTGAAGTTCAATTATTTCATGAGATGTTTCAACTATATAATCTATTTTTGATATATGAATAAATGAGTCTCCCATAGTTCTAGGCATGTTAGGATTCACTTCTGCAATTACCATTTTCGCATACTCTGCAGCTGGTTTCGTATAGTCATTTGATACCCCGAAACTACAATAACCATGCTTATCTGGAGAACTAACCTGAACTAAAGCTACATCTACAGGAATATATCCTTTTCTAAATAATTTAGGAACTTCATGAAAGAAGCAAGGAGTAAAATCTGCTCTTCCACATTCAATAGCTTCCCTTGTATGTGTACTTGCAAAAATTGAATTATCGTGAAAATATTCTTCCATGCCAGGCTTTGCATATGGAGCTGTACCCAGTACTACCAAGTTAACTATTTCTACGTTTCTGTAGTTCTCTTTATTCGCAACCATTGCATCTATCAGTTCAGTCGGTTCTCCAGCTGCATGACCCACAACAACTCTATTACCGGATTTAATATGCGTAACAGCATCCTCCGGTTTAACAAGCCTATTTTTATAAATTTCCTTCCAACTCATAATAAAATCCCCTTTCATATAAACATAATTATTTATCTCTATTTTCATTATGATACTTCACTAGATATTGAGTTTAGCTTATTTTGTGTTCTTTCTTTCTTTAAAAAACTTTTCCCCAGAACCAAATCCTGCCGCCACAAGTCCTCCTGCAAGCCCTCTTTTGTCCGGAAACCATTTTACCGTATTGCCAACTGTACATGCGTAAACTGTACCTATTCCAAATCCCCCTAGTACTCCATATGTTAAATAAAGAACAGTTAGTGAATTTGTAAATCCAGCTAAAATTATAGAGTAAACCTTTTAATGTTTTTTATTAGAATTAGTTCGCCTTTGTTTATATCTATAATAAAAGCAATAACTATGCCAATAACATTTTTTCATAAAATCATCTAGGTAATGTGTTCCTACATTGTTATTTAATAAACTATCCATCTAATTTAAGTTTATAATTGTTCTAATTTTAGTACACAATAGTACACAATGTCCTAGAATTAGAAATTTTAAAATACATAAAAACAAACCTAATACTTTGTGCGGTATTAGGTTTGTTTTTATAAATTATTTATATTGAGCTTTTTAATTTTATAATATAAGTTACTTCTCGAAATTCCTAAGACTTTTGCAACTTTATCTTTATTTCCCCTACACTGTATTAATGTATTAATAATCATATTTCGCTGGGCATCGCTTGTAAGTATCTTTAGATTATTTATTGATTCTTCTCCTTTAATATTACAAGAACTTTTATGGTACATATATTGAGGTATATCCTCATGAGTGATGAACCCATTTGACATGCTACATACCGTTTCCAAGACATTTAGTAACTCGCGAATATTACCTGGCCAGTCATAATCCACTAAACACTTAATAAAAGAATGGTGGATTTTAAAATCTTCCATGTCGTTTTCCTTTGAAAATTTTCTTATATAATGATCTACCAATAAGGGTATGTCCTCTTTTCTTTTATTCAAAGGTGGTACTATAATAGAAATTACATGCAGTCTATAAAATAAATCATGTCTAAACTTTTTCTCATTTACCATCCTCTCGAGGTCAGCATGGGTTGCTGCAATAATTCGTACATTTATTGGAATAGGAAATTGACCACCAATTTTCTCAATTTCTCTTTCCTGTAAAACTCGCAGTATTTTTGCTTGCAATGAAAACTGCATATCCCCTATTTCATCAAGAAAGATTGTTCCTCCATCAGCCATTAAGAACTTGCCAGCACGTCCACCTTTGATTGCCCCTGTAAAAGCACCTTCTTCATATCCAAACAACTCAGACTCTAAAAGGTTTTCAGCAATCGCAGCACAGTTAATCCTCATGAAGGGTTGATTTTTCCTATTACTAAGATTAGCAATGGCTTGTGCAACCAGTTCCTTGCCTGTTCCTGTATCCCCAGTGATTAAAACGGTAGACTTTGTTTTTGCAGCAGCAGTAATCTGTGCTTTTAATTGTAGCACCACTTTGCTCTGCCCAATAATATCATCGATAGTATATTTAGAGCGTAATCTTATATGATCTTTACAGGTTATTAGCTGATTCTTTTGAAGTTTTGAAGTACCATCATGCATATATTGCACAAAGCTCTTCATGCTTATTACACCTACAACATTATTTTTTAGATTTACAACAGGAACAATATCAAATGCTACTTTTTTTAAATTCTTTATATCATCATTTTCTGATATAGCATCCAATTTATATACCAATGAATCAATAATACAATCTTTATTATCAGTGTATTTAATTAAAGAAATAGCCGTAATTATACCTTTATACCTATTATCAGTATCCGTAACGATACAATATGATTTTTTCTTTGATTCCATTTTAGTAACTACTGTATTAACAGAATCTCCAAGTGAACATAATATAAATGAAAAATCTACAATATCTTTTACCTTCAAAGTTTATCCCACCTTATTAATAAGATATTTTCTCTGCCGCAGAATTCGATCATTTAATTTTGTATATATTCTTCATTTAGTAATTTCACTTTACTAAAAAAGTATATTTTGATAGCATTTCAACAGTAAATATACTTTTTATTATATTGTTAATATAATAACAAAGATACAACAAATATTATTCTACAAATAACCGCTAATTCCTTTATCTTGTCATAATATATTTTTTATCCACAGTAGGAATATATTAAAAATGTCTTCTTTTAAACACAAAAATGCTCGCCCTTCTAGTAACAGATTTTTATTATTTAATCTTTCTACTTTTAGGGGGGCATATCAGTTTCTAGTCTATAGGTACCAGTTTAAAATTATATCTTAGTTGAAGAAAAATATTAAAAGTATTCTATTTTCAGTTTTACAACATGTTAATAAATGTTAAACCGTCTATTTTTATGGAAACTGGTTGTGGTAAAGTCAATGCCGTAGGAGCCTTACCACTATAAAAAAACAATGCATTATTTGATGGATCAATTCCGCTGAGTGCTTCATTTGCGGCCTTCACAGCATTTGCCTGTGCAGTTCTATTAATATTACCATTTAGTACTGGTGTAAACTCATAAGAACCATTTGTCTTTTGATTAATAACAGCACTTATTGAATTTGGAAAACTGCTGCTTTTAACTCTGTTTACAACTACTGCGCCTACAGCAACCTGTGCATTATAAGATTCTCCTCCTGCTTCAGCAGTTATTAATCTAGCTAACAAGTTTAAATCACTTGCGCTATATTTAATTGCTGCATTTTTGATTGCTTTAGGTGTAGTTTGCACTGTAGTAGAACTACTTGTTCCAAGAGTTTTGTCAACTTGCTTAGTAGCTTCATTCTGTTTATTATTAGCTTTTTTTGAATTATTTAATGCTTGTTTTGCTACAGTGGCTTGGTCTATTACCAGTTGTGCACCATATTGATTTTCTAGAACATTTAATTCCGCTACCAATACATTTTGGTCTGATTTTTGTTTGGTTAAAGTAGCTAAATTCTTTTTATTATCAACTCTTAAAGATAGCAACTTTGTATTCCCTGTATCTAGCGCTACCTTCTTTAAATTAAGTGCTGCCTCTTTTTTTTTGAAATTATTGATAACATTCTGATCAAAGGCTACTATTTTTTTGATATTTTCTAATCTGGATATAAAATCATCTATTCCATTTGAGCCTAATATAACATCTATATAGCTTGATGTCCCATTCATATACATTACTCTCATTCTTTTATCAAAAATGATCTGTTCTCCTTTTATATTAGCCTCTGCTTTTTCAATATTTCTTTTAGTTTGTTTAATATATTCTTGTGTTATAGTTATATTGCTTTCATTATTTTTAATTTTAGACATAATTGTTTTACGCTGATTGTCAATAATCTCAACTTTATTTTCAAGGTCGTTTCTTTGAGTTTGAACCTGTTGAATTTTTGCCTTATCTGACGCAGGATCTGCATATACGCTAGTAAAACTAACGCTCATAATTACACAAAGTGCCATTACAGCTGAAATAATTTTTTTGTTCAATTCTCCATCACCCCTATATATTGTTTTATCTTTAAATATATTATCTTTAAATATATTATGGTTAATTTTTTTTATCATCTGAACATAATAACATACAGACATATTTTTAGCAAATATTGGATATGAAAATCCCACTTCATCTCTGAAGTGGGCTAACTTTTTAAATCATATTCCTCCATACCATATTCAAAAAAATTTATTACTCTACTCTAAACACCTCATAAATTATTTATGGTTTGAGTTTAGCTAGAGTTATGAAGTATGGATTTTTAAAGCTTTTAGTAAAGTTTTTAAATTAAAAATATCTTTCGAAGTTTCTTGAGATCTTTGTAAAAAATATTTACTCGAAATTAAATAATTTTCATAAACATCAGATATTAATTTAAACTAACTTTTTTTCAGTATGTGTAACGTTGTATTTAAATTTGAATACCTTATAATAGCGGTCTATATATAAATACTACTGCTAGGAGGTTAAACTTTGAATAAAGATGAAGTTAATTATATTGAGGGTGAAAAAAAATATTATTGGCACTCTTTGAATAAGAGTCACCCTGATAAATGTGACAAAAATCACTGTCCTACCAGCGTTACTAGCCCTACTGGATCATCAGGAACTGACGGTATTACTGGATCTACTGGTGCATCAGGTACTAATGGTATTAATGGATCTGACGGTTTTAATGGTCCTACTGGTGCATCAGGTACTAATGGTATTAATGGATCTGACGGTATTACTGGATCTACTGGTGCATCAGGAACTAATGGTATATCAGGTGGTTTATCAGCATTTGCATATATTTATTCCACTGCAGCTCAATCCGTAGCAGATACTGGATCAGTACTTTTTAATAACCCACCAACAACATCATCACCTATAACATTTACTGCTCCTAGTACTACAATTAACTTAACTCCACCAGGCACCTATCTTATTAGCTTTGAATTATCTGTAAGTTCTGGTGGTGGTACATGGACAATAGCTGTAAATGGTTCAATAACCCAACCATTAAGCTACACTAGCAGAAGTGAAAATTCCCAAGTTTTTGGCGAAGCTATTATTACTATAATAGTACCTTCAGCCATTTCAATCGTAAATAATAGTGGTGGATCAATTAATCTTGCGAATGGTCTTTCTCCAACACCTAACACTTCAGTAAGTGCTTCCGTTACTATATTGAAATTAAGATAATTAATACAATAATTTATTATAAGCAACTATTATCTTTAAAAATGAATAATTGATTAAAATACCGTAATACTCAATTTTTGAGTTTTGCGGTATTTTTACGTTGCAATTGATCATATTCGATATAATTTGCACCATGTTTTTCGACCTCTATTGCCTCTTCAAGGCTGTGGACAGAAACGCCTCTAACTCTATTGAAGGAGAGGTATTCATTAATAAAACTTGTATAACTAGTATGGTAACCATCAGCCTCTATGGCTTTAGCCACCTCTATATTATTATTTATTATAAGCTTTACACCTGAATTGCCTATAATTTTTTTTATTCTAGCCGCTATAGGTAAAAGTAATTCATAAGGTAAATCCTTTTCTCGTAAAATAACAGCATAAATACCAGCTTTTATAGCTTCTTGAATTACATCATAAAAGTCCCTATCCTCAACAAGCTTTCTATTAGTTATAAGAAAAATCATTTATGAAAACTACCTTAATATATTAACAATCCTTCTTTGGATTAATTTATTTGTGTATCTCATGATAAATTCTCCCTTCATATTGTTATTATTTATATTGCCATCTACTCTCTAAATATTGATTTATAATTTTTTAATATAATCGCTTTCTTAACCCCTTCAACAGTTCTGCCATAAGATATTTCAAAGGTTTTCACCTTATAAATGTTATTGGAAACAAAAAATGCAAGCCCCAAAAGAGCTTGCAACAAAAAAACGTTGTTAAAAAAACTCCCTACGTTGGAATTACCCAAATCAGGTTATGAGGGTCAGAGACAACATCTCTTTCTCAGCTCATTTGTACGAGCTCCCCTTGTTTACTTTATTTAATTATCATTGCATTGAGTATACGACTAAAATAATTCTATGTAAAGTATTCTAATATCAATACTTGGATATGTACTAATAGGATTAAAAGATGTAGGTGGATTACTACTAACAAAATATGAATATACATTAGTTGGGCCCTATAGGCTTATATCTAGCAATTTTATATTTACTCATAATTTTTCTCCTTAATATTTGATACTATAATATATGTATGCTTTACAATAGTTGTGAGAAAATATTTTCATAAAAAAAATAACACAATGTATAAAAATGCTTATACATCGCGTTATTTCTCAATCTTTTAAATTAAATTTAACAAAAGCATCAGTCATTTTCAAATGTTTAATCCTATTTCGTTTGCGGTCCAAATAGCATTCATTATATTGGCAGCATTGTTTGCATCTCCAACAATATATAAGTCTGCTATTTTACCATTCATTTTATAAAATAATTCTCGTTCTGATTTAAAACCAACTGCTAAAACTACAGTATCTGCTTTAATCTCCTTCTTACCAAATTTATTATTGATTATTACTGCCCCTTCATCAGTTACTTCTAATAAGGCTGTATTAGTGATTTTTTCTACCTTATTAATGTTTAATAAATCAATTAACATTATTTTATTCATATGAGGGATAGGTTTTCCTGAACTTAGAATATCACTAAACGCTTCTACTATGGTTACCGTTTTACCTTGCTGAGCCAGCCATAAAGCAGTCTCGCAGCCAACAAGTCCTCCACCTACCATAATTACATTTTGACCAGCAACTTTAATACCATCAAGCACTTCACTAGCAGTCGCAACCTTTTCTTTATTAATCCCAGGGACATCGTTTAACAATATTTCGTAAGACCCTGTTGCTATAACAACTACATCAGGTATTTTTGTATCTATCATTTCTTCAGTTACTTCAGTGTTCATTACTAAATTAACATCTAGAACCTTCATTTCGTTTTTGTACCAATCAAGCAATCTTCTATCATCAAGCTTGAAGTCAGGCTTGGATCCAGCAATAACGTGTCCTCCCAAATCATTAGTTTTTTCATACACAGTAACGTTATGCCCTCGCATTTTAGCTATTCTAGATACTTCCATACCAGCAAGACCACCGCCAATAACCATTATGTTTTTAGGACTATTTGTAGGTTTTATTTCATAATATCTTTCTCGTCCTGTAGCCGGGTTTACAGCGCAAGATAGTGGCTTATTTTCAAAAGCTCTTCCCAGACATCCGTCATGGCAGCCAATACAAGGACGAATTCTTTCTTCCTGCCCTAATAAAACTTTTCTAGGCCAATATGGATCTGCTAAAAGACCTCTGCCAAGAGATATCATATCAGCTTGGTTGTCTTCTAACGCTTTTTCTCCTATGCCAGGAGTATCCAATTTACCTGCTACAATAACTGGAATTTTTACTACTTTCTTTAATTGCTCTGTGTATGGCAAATATAGTCCATGTTTTTGATAAATAGGAGGGTGAGACCAATACCAAGCATCATATGTACCAACATCAGTATTTAATTCATCGTATCCAGCTTCCTCAAGGATCTTTGCTGCTTCCAAGCCTTCTTCTAAATCTCGGCCTTTGTCTTCATAATCCTCACCTGGTAGTCCACCCTGTCTCCAATCTTTTATGCAGCTCTTTATGCTGTATCTTAATCCAACAGGGAAATCTTGTCCTGCATTTTTCTTAATTTCATGAAGTATTTCAATAGGTAATGTTAATCTGCCTCTTAAATCTCCACCATATTTGTCTGTCCTTTTATTAAAAATTGCTAAAGTAAACTGATCTAGCAAATAACCTTCATGTACTGCATGTACCTCAATTCCATCGTAACCTGATGCTTTCGCAATTGCTGCAGCTTCACCAAATTTTTTAACTATTTTCTCTACTTCGTCAGTTGATAATTCTCTGCATGTCACAGAGGGATCCCAATAATTTGGTATTGCTGAAGCTGAGACTGGTTGCTTTGCCATTAAAATAGGCGCTCCACTTCTTCCAAATCCCATAGTCAATTGAAGAAATATTTTTGTTCCATAAGCATGTACTCTTTCAGTAAGTTCTGAGGATGTTTGAATAAATTTAGCTGGGTTTCCTGTTGCACATGGAAAAGCAGGCATTATTGTTTTATCTATTTCATTTTCTACTTTAACTATACTTGTTATTATTAACCCAGTTCCACCTTTTGCTCTTTCCACATAATAATCAACAGCCCTTTGATTAAATGCGCCATCATCTGAGATTAACCCAAACGCTCCCATTGGTGCCATTGCAATTTTGTTTTTAATTTCAACCTTCCCAATTTTGATTGTTTCAAACAGTTTATTTTTTCCCATTTTCATTCCTCCATTTATAATATATTTTTAAAAACCTGATGTCCTTAAATTATAAACTTAAACTTTGCATATAAAAATGTGACTAAAACCATTGTAAATTCAAATATTTTGGATACTAAAATATAGTAGATTTATCCTAAGAAGGATAATATGTAAACATTTACTCATATAAATATTATACCACAAACTAATGGATCATTCATTTTATAATAAAAGAAAACAAATTCACCTTGTTTTTACCATGGGATGATAAGCATGGAACTTAAAATAATACATATCCCTGTAACACTGGTACCCAAAAATATTGAGAAGGCCTAAACAATTATTCAATAATTAAATTATGACCAACTCCATTCAGTTCTGGCTCTCATCTAGATATATATATACTTATTAGAACTAAATCTGAAACATCGTTAAATGCATCTAGCGCTTGAACCTGAAATTTATATGTTCTTCCAACTTTTAAACCAGTTATTGTAATGAAGTTTTTAATATTTGTTGAAATCCAGACACCGTCCTTATAAACATTGTAACCTTTCAGATCTATTTCAGTGTTTTTATTCCAACTCAAATTAACCGTTCCTAATGAGGAATTAAATCCATTCAAGTTTATTGGTTTAGCCGGTAGCGTTATTAAATCTAGTGAAGGACACCAATTTGCGTCCATGCGGGTGTATCCACCGATGATTGCTGACTGCGAAAATTGCCAAATATTCCAACCACTCCACCCACCAAAACTCATAGGCGTATCATGACTAAACTTCAAATAATTACTAAATTCATAGAATTCAGCATTCCATAGAGGTAAATTATTTAGAGTATTAATTTCTGGTGTAACGTGCCAGTCACTCCAGAAAGATCTATTTGTATATATCATTATAGTTCTGCCTGTATATGCCTTAAAACGGTCACAAAATACTTTAGACCAATCGATTATTTGCTTACCTGTAAGTCCAATATCAATTTCACCAAGGGGAGGTTCTATATCTAATACAGGAAGTAAGTCGCCATATCCACTCTTTGAAGCTTTATTCATAAGACTCAATATATGGTCAGCGTATTTTTCAGCCTCAACATTGGCTTTGTTTAAATCGTAATCTAAATTAGACCAGTGTGGAATATAATAGAATCCTACTGGCAACCCTGCAGATTTTATTCCAATGGTATGTTTTTGTGCCATAAAATCTGGAGTATACCCCTTATTTAATACACTGTTTCCTGCCCTAACGTAAACATATTTTATTTCATCACTCTTAATTTTATTCCAATCTAATTCGGGTGTATAAGAAGAAACATCTGTACCTTTTAAGTAGCCAGAATATTGGTTAGCTTTTGACCAATAAACAATGCCAAGAGAAGTTGTAATACTTACTCTTGCAATATTGCTGTAACCAGAGAAAATTTTACCTGACGTATAAGATGTGACCTTATAATCATAAGTTTCGCCAATTTTAATAAATACATCTACAAAAACTCGATTTGGGGTAGAACCTATAGGAATATTATTTCTCAAAATATAATATCCACTCACCTGTACATTGTCATATGCAGGTTCCCAAAATAGCACTACACTAATTAACGTATTTCTTTGTACTGTTAGTTTTGTTGGAGCTCCTGGTACAGCTCTATTATTTATTTTTAAATTCAAATTGTAATTTCTAGCAATACTTCCCCTAATATCATTAGGGCTCATCATACGATCCTTTTCCCCCAGTGGTATGAACAAAGTCTGATTTATAACCAGCTGCTCTGAGCGACCTAGTCCATTTGCTTCAATAATACTTTGTGATAAAACTCCATATCGTTTTGCAATTAAGCAAACAGTATCGCCTGATTTAACTAAATGAATCCCCACCAAATTACCTCCTTTTATGTATCCTTATAATTAACATATTCATTTGATAATTTTAATGTGCATCAGCTTTTTCTTTCTTAGTTAACAAAAAAATAAAACCCCAAGGTATTCCTCAGAGCTTCTAACTATTATTTTTGTTGATACCCTCAAGCCAATTTAGTGTAATATATTTTCAATACATCCCTCATTCCTTTCGATAACAGTCCTTTAGCTCCGTATACAATATATTTCGGAATTCCCCTATAATATGCTTCAGCCTTTTATTTTTATTAAGTTATTCATTCTCTTGCCACCTTGTATAACATGCCACTTTCACGTGGGTAGCATCAACTAAACTAACCCTCTCATAACCATTTCCGTTACAGCAAAACTTGCTACGTCATCTGCAAATTTCCCTGGTCCAAAGCCTGCATCGTATCCAAGCTCTTTTGCAAGCTCATGAGTTATTCTTGGTCCTCCACAAATTAACACAACTTTATCCCTAATACCTTCAGCCTCTAATAATTCCACTAAATTAGTAAGGTTTTGAATGTGTATATCCTTTTGAGTTACTGTTTGAGAAACTAAAAGAACGTCCGCTTTAAGCTCTACGGCTTTTTTAACAAATTCTTCATTTTCAACTTGGCTTCCTAAATTATAGGCCTCAATCATTGGATATCTCTCAAGGCCATAGTGCCCTGCGAATCCCTTCATATTCATTATTGCATCTATCCCTACTGTATGAGCATCTGTTCCCGTGCTAGCTCCAATTATTACAACTTCGCGCTTAATATTTTCTTTTATATATTCCCCAATTTGTTTCATATCCATTATTTCTACATCTACTGTTTGAACATGTACTTCTTCGTAGTTTACAGTATGCATTAAAGAACCATAAATTACATAGAAAGAGAATACTTTATCTAGAGAGGCATGATGAGCACAGTTTGTATCAACAAGGCCCATAGATTTTGCAAGTTGAATTGCTACTTCTACTCCTCTTTCGTTATCTTCAACTGGAAGTGTAAAACTCACCTGTACCTTACCATCATTCATAGTATCCCCATAAGGTTTAAGCTTTGTTAAGTCTAAATTTTTATTGAATTCTTTATTTTCTAATGAATATTGTCCTGCACTCATTACCTCTCCCCCCTTAACATTAAACCTACAAATGGATTAAAGTAACTCTTTTCTTTTTCCACAACTCCTGCAAGTCCTTTTCCACCAGTTAATGGCCTCCTTATTCCTGCAAATTTTCCTTGCTCTATAGTGCTAAATAAGCCTTCTTTCTCTATCTCTCCAATTAAATTCGCTGCTTTATTTAATACCTCATCAACTCTTGTTTCCATTATGCCACCTTTTTTAAAGGTGATTTCTGATCCTAAATCCTTCATAGTATTAAATATATATTGAGCATTGTCTATCGCTAATGCTCTATCTGACATAAACGGGGTATGTATTGCTTCTGTAAGCATTCCAAGAAGATGTATTTTTTGCCCTGTCATAATTGTAACCATGTTAAATAGTGCATCTTGTACTTGACCTTTAAATATATTGCCAGTCATAAACTTAGTTGGAGGCATATATTTCAGTGGTGCTTTCGGGAATATTTCTCTTGCCATTTGTGCTTGTGCTAATTCATATAAAAATCCATTTTCAAAGTCTGGACTTATCTCAAAAGCATGACCAAGCCCCATTTGTTCTTCTGGAATCCCAGCAATTAATGCAAATTGTTCATTTATAAATTGCGATGCAAGTACAGTATGAGCTTCCTCTACTGCATCTGATGTAGTTAAGTAGTTATCCTCTCCCGTATTTATGATAACTCCAGCAAATCCATTAATTATTCTTGAAAAATATTGGTCAACTATAGTTCTTTGCATGTTAATATCTCTAAAAAGGATTCCATATAAAGCATCATTGAGCATTACGTCTAACCGCTCTATTGCACCCATAGCAGCAATCTCAGGCATACATAATCCAGAACAATAATTACATATTCTTATATATCTCCCTAGTTCTTCACCTACCTCGTCAAGTGCAGTCCTCATTAGTTTGAAGTTCTCCTGCGTTGCAAATGTTCCCCCAAAACCTTCCGTCGTAGCCCCATATGGAACGTAGTCAAGTAGACTTTGCCCAGTGCTTCTTATTACCGCTATTATATCTGCACCTTGCTTTGCAGCTGCTTTTGCTTGGACTATATCTTCATATATATTTCCTGTAGCAACTATTACATATAGATAAGGTCCACTCTTATCCCCAAACTGCTTAAGATATGACTCCCTAATGCCTCTGTTTTCTTTAATTCTAGAAGTCATAGCTTTAGCCACTTTATCTATAGCATTTTTAATTTCGAATTCTTCATGCATTGGAATCTTAGTTAAATCCATATCACCTTTAGATACGCTTATAGCGATGTCTTGTGGTAAAAGTCCAGTTTCAACCATAGCATTTCCAATAAACATTGAAGCTCCAAGTGCTAGCCCATTCCCATTTTTAATGTTGTCCACAACAATATTTGGAATAGGAACTCCCACTTCATTTATCCCATCAACACCTAAAAGTCTACATACAGTTCTTTCTACCGTCACCGTAGTATGTACATCAATAAACTCTTGAATATCAAGAGCAATATTTTTAGCAGATTGCCTTGCTTTATCAACCACACTCCAATTTAAGTTCAATTTGCTTTCCATTTTATTCTTCCTCCTCATATAAACATTTTGCTATATCTACTATCTCCTCATCAAATCCTAGTAATACTGCAATATTAAGTGCATCTTTTGGTACTTTATTTTCTTTTGAAACCTTCTCTAGTTTATACTGCATATGCTCTTGTATTATTTCAACAGAATGAGTTTTATTTAAATTTATCTCTTTTTTAAGAGCATCAAAATCTACATTTTTGAGACCAGTTACTTGATAATGAACCATGTTATCAAGGGCTACTCCGTCATAATGAGTTGAAATTAAACTAACCGACTTAAATTTAGTCAAGTATTTACAAAGAGCTTTTACAAGGTAGTACCCTTCTTTTGGATTAGTACCTCTTGCAAATTCATCTAAAGCTATGAATCCATTCTCCCTTGTAGCACACTCTACCACTTCTTTAAGCTTTATTATTTCTGCTCCAAATGTACTTAAACCTTTAGAAATGGATTGCATATCGTCAGATACAAAATGAATAAAATTAAGAATCGGAAATTGTGACTTCTTAGCAAACACAAAAAAGCCCATTTGACCAAGTAATAAATTCAAAACAATTGTCTTTAATGTAACACTTTTCCCACCCATATTAGCACCGGTTATAATTGTCGCGCCGCTAGATAAATCTATACTAACTGGAGTAAATACCTTTGCACCTTTTTCTAATATCTCTTTGATTTCAGGATTAAAGGCTTCAATAAAATTGATCTCCATTTTTTCACATATCTTTGGACGAGAACCATTATAAGATAAGGATAAGTTTGCTTTAGCAATTAGAAAGTCTAATTTACCTATTGCTTTTATATTTTTGTTTATAAGTTCAGTCCTTTTAGAAATTTCAAGTGTTAACTCTTTCCTAATCCTTAGTTCTTCCTCTTCTTCTTCTATAACCAAATCTAACCTTTGTTTTCTTAAATTACTTGATTCCTCATCGGTTTTTGCAGCAAAAATTTCTTTTTCCATTTGTTTTTTCTTTTGACGTGTGTTTTTTAAAGCTTTAGAATACTCATCATAAACATAAAAAGTAGATATTCCATTTTTTTGTGGGTCTAGAAGGGAAATAATTTCATCTAAAGAATTTACACGAACCTCCTCTTTATTAAGATATAACTTATCCAAGATATTTTTTAGTTCTATTACCAAAATTGAAAAATATTTAATTTCATACAATTCAACTTCATCTAGCGTTCCGCCTTGACTAAATCTTTTAACAGAATTCCTAATATCTTTTATCTTATAAAATATTTTCTCTATTTTGTCATACTCATAAGTATTACTTCTCATGGATTCAATTATATCTTCTAGGTTATCTAATTCATGTGTTAATTCCATTGTTTCTGAAGCTTTAAACGGCCTAATGTTTTTTTTCTCACAAAGCCCATAAGAAGTGATTATCTCCAATTTATCCATAACAAAAGAAAATCCAATTTGAGTTCTCTGCTGCTTATCTAAAAACTTCATTTACTCCCCTCCAATTACATCAAAAACAGGCACATTTAATTTTTTTCTAAGCTCATGTGAAAACCTATTTTTATCAAATTCATACCCATAAGGTGATCTTGGATTGGCTGTAACGCATACTATATTAATAGGATTAATTGTTTTTATGATTCCACCTCTATTTTTAAATTTATAAAAAGTCTCTCTACTTAAAAATAACTTTGTTCCGTCCTCAACTAGAAAAATTACTCCTTTATACTTATTTGTGGATGTCATAATATCCTCTAATAATTTATCTGTTACTACACCCTTAATAACTACATAAGAAGTATTTTTATCTATTACATCAACTATTACCTTCGCTGATCCAAGTGCCGTAACAACATCTAACATTTTTATAGAATTATCTATGCAAATAATGCCTATTTTACCGATTTTAAAAACATCGCTTGCGAGCTTTAAAATAGACAAATCCTCTTCATTCTTCAAAGAAAGTAATTCCACGATGTGACTAGTTTCATCTACTACCTTTACCATGCTTTTTGACATTGCTGCTCCAGTTGATAAAATTGTAGCCTTTGTAATTGATGGTGAAGCGAAGGTTTTTCTACTTATTGCACCATCCACAATTACAAGATTACTTCCAAACCTTTTAAGCTCGTTACATATTAAGGTCATATAAGAATTTTGGGATGGACCCCCTAACTCTACATATCCATCACTTATTGCCCTGCATATAATTATTTCTCCCATCGGAGTATTAAAACCAGTAGTTTTTAAAATTTCGCGGGTAATATCACTATTTAATAAACATTGTTTTGCGGTAGCAATTATAGTTCCTTTTTCTATATAAATTTTAGGCTTTTCGGTATCAGTTACAACGTCCATTTGTTCCCCATCGCGTCCTATAGATGTAAGCCCAAGAATTATTTTCCCTCGAGCTTGCCTTAATATATGATTTAGAGTAGTTGTTTTCCCTACATTTTTACTCATTCCTATGATAGAAATGCTGTCATACTTTTGAATTATATTAAAAATGCTAGATGTATAATTCTTCAAATATTTTTCTCAATATTTTATTTTCTCTTAACTCTTCAAGAGTTATTTCAGCATGACCTTTAGTGTAGCCATTCCCAACAATCATAGTAATGTCTTTACCTACTCCTTCAGCTCCAAGTGCTGCTTTTGTAAAGCTTGTAGACATTGAGAAAAAGTAAACTATTCCATCATCTTTTACAGGTAGAATTGAAGACATTTCAGTATTTGGAACATTTACCATGTTTATTGCTACATCTACTTCACATCCATTGTTGCACTCCAGAGCAGCATTCATTACATCAATAGCTTTTGTAGCATCTCCAATAACTATTTTCATTCTTAAGCTTAATCTTTTTAATCTCGCTTTCTCTTCCTCGTTTCTTACAAGGCCTATAACATTTCCTGTGGGTCCTACTCTCTTAACAGCTTCATAGCAGCAAAGCATTCCTGATTTTCCTGCTGCGCCTAGCAAAAGAACGCTTTGGCCTGGTTTAACAAGTTTAGCTACTTGAGCTGGTGCCCCTGCAACGTCTAATGCCGCTAGAGCTAGATTTTCATCCATATCTTTTGGAAGTTTTGCATATAATCCACTTTCAAACAAAATAGCTTTTCCTTTTATTACAACTCTATCAATGTCTGGTTTAATATCTATAATTTCATCTATTCTTAATGGAGTTAATGATAATGAAACTAATGTAGAGATTTTATCGCCAACTTTAAGACCTATTTTCCCGTCTAGTGCTTCACCTATTTTTTCAACTGTTCCAATAAGCATTCCTCCTGATCCAGTTACCGAATTTTGCATTTTTCCTTTACCTGCTACAATTTTTATGATTTTAGCTTTTATTTTTTCAATATTATGTCCTGCTTCTTCATCTATTTGAGTAAAACTAGCTGAATCTATATTCAATGCTTGTACGTCAATTAAAATTTCATTATCGAATATATTCATATCATTTGAAATTTTAGTTGCTGGTTGAGGCAACACACCTTTTGGCTCAATCACCCTATGAGTTCCGTATTTGCACCCTTTTTTTTCCATATATTCCCCTCCTATATATTAATTGTTTTTCGCTTTGGCAGTCCCAATATCACTCTTGCTTCATGTGGAGTTGCGATTTCTCTATCAAGGTCCTTCGCAATTCTAACTACCCTTTCTACTAATTCTTCATTAGATTTAGCTATTACTCCTTTTTTAATATATACATTATCTTCAAATCCAACTCTTACATGACCACCCATAATAATAGCCATAGCTGCCATTTGAAACTCATATCTACCAATACCCGATACAGTAAACGTACTTCCCTGTGGTATACTTTCTACCATGAAAACTAGATCTCTTGGTGATGCAGTAATTCCTCCATTAACACCCATAACAAAATTAAAATGCATTGGTGATTTTATAAATCCTTTCTTTTGAAGTCTTATAGCCATGTCTATCATTCCCTTATCAAAAACTTCAATTTCTGGTTTCACATCAAATATAATCATCTTTTGACCAAATTCTTTAATAATATTTTCAGTGTTTACGAATATCTCATCTCCACCAAAATTACATGTACCTGCATCTAAAGTTGCCATTTCTGGCTTTAGCTCCACAGGTTGTACTCTTTCTGCATTACTCATACCAACTGCTCCACCTGTTGATGGCTGGACTATTACTTCTGGACATCTAATTTTAATAGCTTCAATACATTCTTTAAATCTTTTTATGTCTTGAGTAGGTGTACCATCATCTTTCCTTACATGTAAATGAATAATGCTAGCTCCAGCTTTATATGCTTTTTCAGCTTCTATTGCTATCTCAAGAGCGGTATAAGGCACATTCGGGTTATGTTCCTTTGTAACTTCTGCTCCACATATAGCTGCAGTAATTATTAATTTTTCCACATGTCACCTCCCTTTGTCCTCTTGGAGAGAATAATTATTTCCTCTGTTTGTCTTTTAGAACAACGCAAGTTCCACTTGCCTTGCAAACTACTATAGGTTCATCTAATACGTCGCAAGCTGAATCATTTATTTCAGGTCTAGGTACTATAACTTTTCTTGCTTCAAATATCATTTTTCTTGAAGAATTCCCTATCTTTATTATTTCTCCAACAGCTTCAATATAGTCCCCTGCATAAACTGGTGCCAAGAATTCCACATTATCGTATGCTTTAAATAATCCTTCATCACCATCATTTATAATTAGTAGTTCTGTAGCCACATCTCCAAATAATTGAAGCATTCTTGCTCCATCCACTAAGTTTCCACCATAATGTGCATCATGGGCACTCATTCTTAATCTTATTAAAGATTTCATTTTATCTTCCTCCTCTCATAACTTAATTTTATAATTATCAGTACCTATTTACTTCTAGATAATGCACCCTAGGAAATCTTTAACCCGTGGGTTCTCTGGGTTAACAAAGAAAGTTTTAGGATTTCCCTCTTCAACAATTTTACCTTTGTCCATAAATATCACCCTGTCTGCAACTTCCCTTGCAAAGCCCATTTCATGAGTTACAACGAGCATTGTCATTCCGTCCTTTGCCAATTCTTTCATAACATTTAACACATCACCTACCAGTTCTGGATCAAGTGCAGATGTTGGTTCATCAAACATTATTAACTTTGGTCTCATAGCAAGTGATCTGGCAATAGCCACCCTCTGTTTTTGACCCCCTGAGAGCATTGATGGGTAAAAATCCTTTTTATCAAGCAATCCTACCTTAGTAAGCAATTCCTCCGCAAAAGCCACAGCTTCTTGCCTTTTTACCTTTTTTACATAAGTAGGTCCTTCTATAATATTTTCTAAAACTGTCATATGTGGAAATAGATAAAAATGCTGAAATACCATCCCCACATTTTGACGCATTTTATTAATGGCATCTTCCTTATGTACTACTAACTCTTCTTCAAAATATATTTGTCCACTTTCATTAGTTTCAAGAAAATTAACGCATCGTAGTAATGTACTTTTTCCAGAACCACTAGGTCCTATAATTACTACAACTTCCCCTTCATAAACCGTCAAATCAATATCATGCAAAACTTGATTTTTTCCAAAGCTTTTGTTAATATTAGAAACTCGTATCATTTTTTTATCACTTCGTTTTGCCACTGTAATTACACCTACCTTTCATTGACAGCAAGTCGTCTTTCAAGTTTATTTACAAAGAAACTTAAAACACCCGTTATTATTAAATAATAAATTCCAGCTAATACTAAGTACTCCATAAACCGAAAATTAGAAGAACCTAACTGTTGAGCTTTTAGTAAAAGCTCACCAACAGCAATTGTACTTGCCAAAGATGAATCCTTGATGGCAATTATAAATTGATTACCAAGGTTTGGAACTGCACGTTTGAAAGCCTGTGGAAGTACAATTCTCCTCATAGCTAGAAAATTTGTCATTCCAATTGAACGTGCTGCTTCCATCTGTCCCTTGTCTATAGATTGAATTGAGCCACGAAATATTTCCGCTATATATGCAGCATTATGAGCTCCAAATGCAATTACCGCTGATGGGAATGGGTCAAGTCTTACGATATTTGCCAACCCAAAATATACAATAAAAAGCTGTAAAATGATTGGAGTTCCACGAATTATAGTTACATACAGAGTTGAAATATAATATATTATTTTAATTTTTGATAGTCTACCAAATGCAATAATTAATCCAAATATTACGCCTAATATTATAGCAGCCGCTGAAATTTTAAGTGTCTCAATAGCAGCTGGAATAAATATAGGAAACTTCTCATAAATTATACTAAAATCATAACTCAAATAAATTCCCCCTAGAGTATAACCCATTCTACTTAGCGAATATGTTATACTAGATTTTTCACTTTAGATCGTTTATACTTTTTATCTTTGAGTCTTTTGGTACAACTAATTGAGCCCCCGAGTTATAATATGGATCAGTAAAATTTACTACTTTAAGTCTTTCAGGAGTTACAGCCATACTACCAAAAATGCCATCATAACGTCCACTTCTTAGACCTTCCAAAATACCACTCCAATCAGTAGTTACTGATTCATACTTAACATCTAATCTTTTAGCTACTTCTTTTCCTATTTCAACATCAAAACCTGTTAATTTGTCATCGGGTGAAATAAAATTAAATGGTGGATAACCTCCACTTAAAGCAAAAGTGATTTTTCCTGCCTTCTTTACTCGTGCCAAACTACTATCCTTTGCGGGTGCATCCTTTGCCGCTGCAATTGTTTTTTCATATTTTACTCCTTCAAGAATATCTTTACCAAAATACTTATTGCTAATTTTTGCATATGTTCCATCTTCTATTATCGTCCCTATACTTGCGTTAATAGCTTGTCGCAGACTATTATCATCTTTCCTTACAGCAACTGCAATTGTTTCCGTATAAATCAAATCTCCCGCAAGTTTTAAATCTTTGTAATTAGCTTGCTTAATTCCATAAAGAGCAACTAGCTTGTCTGTTATTACACCATCAATCCTTTTGTTTGCTAATTCCTGCAGATTTAAATTATCATCCTTATATGACTTAACTTCTGTTATTTTACTGTATTCTTTTGCTTTTTCTCCATATGTAGTTCCTGTAACTACACCGATTTTTATGCCACTGGTGTTACTGCAACCAGCAACTAATCCTCCTACAGCAACTACCGAAATCATAATACAAAGAGTTTTAAATGAATTTTTCATTAGTAACCTCACTTTCTATTTATTATATTTATAAGTCCACGATAATATTAATTTTCTGATAGTTAAGCAATCATTTTATATTGTTAGCAGACCTTTAATCCATTTACCGAAAGAGAATTTTCACCAAAACTTGAGTTACTATTGTCACTAAGCACTTTATCTAAAAAGTTATAGATGATATCTGAAGTTTTAACAATAGAACTTATGGTTGCATATTCATCAGCAGCATGAAAGTTTTCACCATCAGTACCAAAAATAATTGCAGGTGCATTTAACCTAGAACCTAAGTAGTTAAAATCACCTATGCTTTTAAAATAAGATACACTTGCTTCGCATTCGCAAGTATCCTTTACTGATTCTAAGAAGGCAGCAACGAAATGATTTTGTTTTGCTACAATAAACGGCATAAATCCCTTGCTGCCATCTGTTGGCGCATCTCTAAAAGAAATTTTAAAAGTACTTTTAATATTTGCTCTTTTTATTGCATCCTTAATATAATTCTCTATTGTCTTTTCATTTTCACCTATTACAATATGCCAAAACAACTTGACTTTAGCATAATCTGGAACACTACAAGCTCCCCCATCGCTCTCTACAGCAATAACACATGCAACACCCTTTCCTAAAAATGCTGTTTCAATATAATCAATTTTTCCTAATTCACACATGAATTTTCCAGCATCCACCGCGGCATTTATACCATAATCAGGTAGAGCTGCATGAGCCGCTTTCCCGAAAAATTCAACTTCAAGACCATAACCACCTCTTGCACCAAGAGAAACATCTGGGAAAGATTTATTATTAAAAGCATCACTTGGCTCTGCAATAATTGAAAAATCTACATTCTCAAGTATTCCGTCTTCAATTAAAGCATTTGTTCCAAGCCCATAAGGACCCTCTTCATCAGAAACAAAAGTTGCAATAATCTTTCCGTGAAATCTTTTGTTAAGCTCATGAAATTTTCTAATAGCAAGCATAGAAGCGCAACAACCTGATTTCATATCAAGAGCACCAAGTCCATAAATTCTATCTCCTTCTACTAATCCTTGATAAGGATCCTTAGACCACCCATTACAAAGATTAACTGTATCCATATGACCATTAATACATATAATCGGACCATCACTTTCTCCAGTAATCTCACAGATAACATTTTCACCCTTAAACCCAGTAATTTTAGGTTCATAGTATTCATGAATGTATGCATTCATACCATTTTTTAGAAACCAACTGTATGTAAAATCCATGATAGCACCTTCGTGAAAGTAAGGACTGGGTCTTGAGATTAACTCTTTCATTAAGTTAATTGCTTCAGATGTTATGTTTTCTTCATATACTGTAGTATCTTGAGCTATTTGTAAGTTATGCTGTAACATTTTTGTCTCATCTTCCTCTCTAAATATAATTGTTAATTGCATAACCTTGTAATTAACTAAATATCAATGACAATTACCATTACAAGAATTTCTATAAACTTTTCAGTTATGATAAAATCTCATGCAAGTAATTCAAAACCGACGTTTTAAAGTTTCATTTCTTCATTTCAATCGTGAATGCATTTTTATTTATTTATTAATCATTTGTATATAAAATGATTTTTTTAATATATCATAAATCATTATGCTTATTTATTTCATATTTTCTTATTCTTTTTAATTCTATTTTTTTGATTTTTGCCTTACTATCCACTATTTCGCTTGTTATTCAAAATAATTATGGAAATCAATTGCAAATCATACCGCTAACAATTGTTTTGAAAATGAATTACCTCGTTAATTTATCATTCATATTTTCTAATTCTTAATCGATTAATTGTTACTTATAATACTGCTTTTTTATACTCAAGTCAAGTTTTATGCAGTTTCTTTTAATGTTTATTGCATTTTTCTGTTTTATTGTTATGTAATAGTTATCACTCATTTTTTCAATTTTTATATAATGATCCCTCTTTTTGATTCTAAAGATGCCACTTGCCACGTGAGTGCACCTTAAACAAAATATCTGAATGTCCCCATATTGAGGCCATTATTTATTCTTTTTTTATTATATTGTATATTTTTTAAAAAAATGTTGAAAATAATATATAACTGTTTAAACACAAGTGAGTGTTTAATAAGTAAAATATTGAAGATAGGAGAAGTGTAAATGGATAATAAAATGAGTGCAACTAAAAATAATAAGAAAGAAGACAAAAAATTTAAGAAAAAAAATATCAAGCATGGCAATGAAGAAAGTGCAAGAGTAGTTTTTGATCATATGGAAAAAAAAGATTAGAATAAATAAAAGAGAGATCAAAGAGCAGTGTTACCTTATACTGTTAAAAAAGCAGCACGATTATAAAGGAAAACAACTTAGGCTCAATTCTGGTATTCAGAGATAATACTACATCGTCAATCTAATACAATAATTATAAACAAATCCACAAGATTTCTTAAAATCTTGTGGATTTGTTTACTCAAATGAGACATAATTTTGGTTGTGATCTTTTTAAAAACCTACCCCATCCTTTATTATAAAATTATAATCAAAGCAACTTAATGCTAAGGTTATAAATACTAATCGTATAGACTATAACATTAACAAGTATATTACTTATTGAAGTTGAAATGAAAAGTATAGTAAGTATAAAGTTTACTAAAGCACTAATTCCTCCAAAAATTAATACTCCATAGATTTATACAAACTTTTTCTTCCCCATAGCTTTTTGTTTACCCCATATTTTTTTCTCTTTATCTAAGTTATTCATTAAATCACCTCCAACCTTATTTTTTAATACCATATTATTTATTCATATCTAAATTCTCAATTTTCTACCTTCACATTATAGACATTATGCAATATAAATTTATTACTAATAATAAACAATCTTATTTACATAATTCAACAACATTCATAATATCCTTTTATAATTGAAAAAAAGTTTATTGGTAATAAACCGTCAGTAAATATGGTTTAGATTTAGTTCTTTGCATGTTTTATAAACTTTATATATAAGTATATAAATATATAAGTTTAACCATGTATTATGTTAATGAGTCGTTATTATCATAATTTTCATGAAATGGGAGGAATTTATAGCATCCAAGCTTTTATCATTATAATTCGCTCAAAACGCTAGTTTTTTCCCTGATAAATATTAACAATATCCAATATAATGAATATTAATATTATATTGAGTTCATATAATTGCAAGATATGTATTAAATAATCCATTGAGTATAAATCATAGCATAAGAATTGATTAGCAAAACTAAAAGATAAATGGATAAACTCATTGTAAACAATTAGATTTCAAAATGACCGTACAAGCAACTTTGAGGAGGTATTTAAAATAGAGGATAAACGAGAACAATTCATAGAACGGTTTGGTAACTCATTGAATAAAATTGATACATTGAATTTCATAAATAATGATACAGAGGCAGTTATATGTTATAAAGAGGGAAAGGAATATTATAAAATTGTTGATGATAATTGGAAATTAATTGTAATTAAAGAATAGCTAAAAAGGCATTTGGGATGTTTGTTATTTTAGTTGGAATAAAAAATGTTTTTGGATAATAATAAACCTAAATATTCTTTAAATTAATTCACAACATTCTTATATTGTTCATAAACAAGAGTAGCGATGCTCTTGTTTATGAACAATAAATTATATTTAAGAACTATTTTGCGAGGTGTGATATTATGGATATTAATAAATTGCAAGAATTTAAAAATACAATTCCTGAGAAATTAAACAGTTTTATAGAACCAGAACTATATCTTAAATATCAAGTTAAGCGAGGGCTTAGAAATCTTGATGGTCATGGGGTGCTAGTAGGTTTAACGGAAATCAGTCAGGTTAATTCTTCTACCTTCAAAAATAACAAGATGATCTCCGTTGCAGGTTCTTTAGAATATAGAGGCATAAGCATTGAAAGTCTAGTAGACGGTTTTCTTAAAGATGGTCGATTTGGATTTGAAGAGACATGCTATTTACTACTTTTTGGTGATCTTCCTAAAAAAGAAGAACTTAAAAATTTTGTAGATTTACTTTCTAAATATAGAAATCTTCCTGACGATTTCGTACGAGATATGATATTAAAAATGCCAAGTAAAAATATAATGAACTCAATAGCAAGGAGTATATTAGCGCTTTATAGCATAGATGATAAAGCTGAAGATACTTCTGTAAACAATGTTTTAGAGCAATGTATGAGATTGATTGCTTGTTTCCCACTTATAGTGGTTTATGGTTATCATGCTCTATCACATTATCATAATAATAACAATTTGCTTATTCGTAGCCCACGCGAGGATCTAAGTACTGCTGAAAATGTTTTGTACATGCTCCGAGATGATGGTAAATTCACAAAACTTGAAGCTATATTACTTGACCTTGCCCTAGTGCTTCATGCAGAGCACGGTGGTGGTAATAACTCCACCTTTGTTACACATGTTATAACCTCGGCGGGTTCCGATACTTATTCAGTTATAGCCGCCGCGCTTGGTTCTTTAAAAGGACCAAGACATGGAGGTGCAAACATAAAAGTTGTTGAAATGTTTGAAGATATGAAAGAACATGTTAGTAATTGGAAAGATGATACGGAAATTGAAAAATATTTATTAAAAATACTTACTAAAGATGCCTTTGATAAAACTGGCCTAATCTATGGAATAGGTCATGCCGTTTATTCTATATCTGATCCAAGAGCCGTTATTTTTAAAAAATATGTTGCAAGACTTGCTAAGGAAAAAGGTCTAGAGGATGAATACAATCTTTATGCAAAAGTAGAAGAACTAGCACCTAAAGTAATTTCCAGTGTACGAAAAATTTACAAAGGTGTAAGTGTTAACGTAGACTTCTACTCAGGCTTTGTATATAGAATGCTTGGTATACCAGATGAGATGTACACTTCTATTTTTGCTATAGGAAGAATAGCTGGTTGGAGTGCTCACAGGCTTGAGGAAATAATAAACAATGGTAAAATTATTAGACCTTCATATAAATGTGTTGTACGAAGTAGTACTTACGTTCCATTAATCGATAGATAAATATAGTAATTTCATAATAGAAGCTCCAATATTTCAAGAAGAAGCTTAGTATAAATGTAGTTAAGCTAAGGCACTGCTGTAAAAGGCAGTGACCTCGTCTTTCCTATACTCCTTCATAGCAAAAACACCATAAAATTCATTTCTAAGAAATACTTAGGGTACAATTGTCTTTAGTTAACGGATGGCACTATCTGCTCCCGTATCAAACTTTAACCGATGAGTAAACGTCTATGCCAAGAACACTAAAAAAGCACTATAGAATATGCCTTTAATTTATAAATCATAAAATTATTTGTACATATAATCTCTAGTCCAAGGTAAATTATTATTATGTTTAGCAAATAAAATTTGGTGAATGTTAATATTTCCACAATTAAAGCATGCTGCACATGCATTTAAGTATAATCTCCACATTCTTATAAAAGTTTCATCCTTAGTTTTACTTATTTCAGACAATGAATTTTCAAAATTTATTGCCCAATGCTCGAGTGTTCTTCCATAATGCATTTTGAGACCTTCTACATCAATCACTTGAAATTTTTTATCTCCAATATTAGATATTAATTCCTTAAGTACAGGTATATATCCTCCCGGGAAAATATACTTATCTATCCAAGCGTCTCTACCACCTTCATCTATACCTGTTATGCAATGAAGTAAAGATACACCTTTTTCATTTAGTAAATTATCTACAGCAGCGAAATAATCTATAATATTCTCCTGTCCTACATGTTCTACCATACCTACGCTAACTACCCTATCAAATTTTCTGTTTTTTAGTTCTCTGTAATCTAAAAGCTGAACTTCAACAAGATCACTTAATCCTTCAAGTTTTATTCTCTCATTAACCTTGTTAAACTGTTCAAAACTTAAAGTTATTCCCATAGCCTTTACTTTGTATTCCTTTGCAGCAGCAATAATTAATTCACCCCAACCACAACCGATATCAAGTAATGTATCTCCTTCACTCAAATATAATTTTTTTAAGATATGTTCTACTTTATTGTTTTGAGCTGTACTTAAGGAATCGTTTGGAGATTTAAAGTATCCACAAGAATAAGTCATTGTATCATCTAACCACAGTTTGTAAAAATCATTACCAATATCATAATGATATTGGATATTATTTTTGTTGTTTTTAACATTATGAACTATCTTCTTGACTATATCTACACATTTAGTATTATTACCCATAAAACTTTCCTTGCTATTATATAATGATTCTAAAATCTCCTGTATATTTCCTTTTATATCTAATTTTTTAGTCATGTAAGCTTCGCCTAAAGCTATAGAAGGATTATTAATAATAGCTGCTTTAGCAATAGGTTCATTTAAAATTATTTGAAATTTACTCTCTCCTTCACCGTACTTTTTTACCTCTCCATCCCAAAATTCAACATCAAAAGGATCAGCAAATAAACTTTTAAATAATGTTTTATAAAACAGTTTATCTATAAACACAAATCTAGCCTTCTTTCTATTTTAATTATCTATGGCAATATCTAACTTTATTCTTATGATCTAATGAAGATGTATCCATTTCCAAAAATTTTTCTTTTGTAAGTAGGTTTATTAATTATTATATCCTAAATTCACAATATGAATATGCTAATGTTAATTAATATTGTAGATAGTTTAATGCCAGATTACGCTAATTTGACGTTGCATGCAAATAAATTAAATTTACAAATCAGCTATTTTTGCTAGTGCGATAAACTTCTTCGCCATTGGTGTTGCTTCTTTGAATGACCGCATCGCGATACCCAGCTGACGATAGGATGCAGGTTGCAACGGTACGGTGATCACGTTCTCATTGTGCCCTCTCAGCACCAACTCCGACAATATGCTGACACCCAAGCCATGGGCCACCATGGACAGAACAGCAGAGTCGTCTACAGATGTTGTCTTGACAAAAGGCTTGATGTTGAATTCGTCCAGCACCACCTGCACATCGTTATCTGTCCCAAAGGATGGCATAATAAATGTTACTCCATCTACTTTCTCGATTGGGAATTGTATTGCACTCTCCAATGGATAACCCTCCGGTAGCACTGCCATATACTGATCGTCCTTCAGTGTGATAAATTCATAGTTGTATTTCGCGTAACTGCTGACAAAGCACAGCTCTACTTCGCAATTGTTCAGCCATGCATAAATCTCATCCATGCCACCTACCTTAATCTCAAAGTTGACATCCGGATGGAGCTTCTGAAAATCTCTGACAATGGTTGGAAGCCAGTGCTTTGAGATGCTGGAATAGGCTCCGATGCGAATATTTCCCTTCTTTTGCTTGTTTATCAAAACGATTTCGGAACGGATTTTTGTATCCCACTTCAAAAACTCCCGTAGCATTGGAAGCAGTCGCTGACCATCAGACGTGAGACTGACACCGAAGCGTCCACGTTGCAAAAGCTGAAAGCCGATCTCTTTTTCCAGACTGTTCATCATGTGCGTAAGCCCCGACTGGGTATAACCAAGCTTCTCCGCTGCTTTTGTAAAGCTACCCATATGCACTGCTATAAGCAGCGCTTTCACCTTATTTGATTCCATATCCCACCTCCGTCACATCTATGAGAAATTCTAATAGATCTATTATAATGCGTCGTTTTACAAGTGGCAAGAGCAATAGTATACTTATATCAAATAACAGAAGGGAGAATTCAAGATGATAGGAGTACTAGTCAACACAGCTACCGTTATCATAGGCAGTCTTGTCGGCCTGCTATGCAAGAAAGGAATCCCTAAAAAGTTTACTGATGCAGTCATGCTTGGTATAGGGCTATGCACCATTTACATTGGAATATCCGGCACACTAAAAGGCGAAAACACTCTGATTCTTATCATTTCCATCGTCATTGGCTCCATCATAGGGACATGGCTGGATATTGACAAGCAAGTAAACGCTTTGGGCGAGTGGATTGGAACACATTTCAAGAAATCTTCCGACAACTCCGCTTCGGTCGCCGAGGGCTTTGTTACGGGTTGCCTTTTGTTTTGTATCGGCGCCATGACGATTGTAGGCTCGCTGAACTCAGGACTGACCGGAGACAACGAGATGCTTTTTACAAAATCACTGCTCGATTTGATATCAGCGACCATGTTGTCTATAAGTCTTGGCATCGGCGTTTTGTTTTCCGCCGCTTTCGTTTTCGTATTCCAGGGCTCCATTGTTCTGCTGGCGCATTTTTTACAACCAATTCTGACAGACGCCGCCATTGCGGAAATCACCTGTGCAGGCTCCCTTATGATCATCGCACTTGGGCTGAATATCATAGGCATTACCAAAATTAAGGTGGCAAATTATCTTCCCACAATCATCATTGTTCCAATTCTTTGCTGGATAGTAACACTGATATAGGGCAGTATATTAGCCCCAGAATTGCCCTTCAAAATTCCCACAAGAAGTAAAAAGCTCTGAGATATTACTATCAGAGCTTTTGTTAATTAAATTCTATATTTGACAATATTGATGATCAAATATAATAAACTTAGCTTGACCAGATATCTTTAATGAGTGACCTTTAATTGTTTCACGTACCGTAAATAAAAATAAGTGAAAATTAACTACTTAATGAACTAAAAAGTCTCAGTTATGAGTTCACTGAGACTTTAAGTGTTAGTAACTATTTATTTCTAACCAAGGTTAAATAATAATTTTATTATATATAGAGTTAAGATTTAGTCGTAGGATATAGCGTATTTAACTAGCTTCAACCTTTATTTTATATTGTTCGAGTTTTCGTATTTGCACTACTATACTAACAATAATGCCAAAGAAAGTTGATTGTTATTTAATAATTTTTTACCTGCATCTAAAATATCACCAATTAACAACATACTTATCATTTACTTGATAGATATATTTATAGCTCCCCTCTACTACATCCAGAATTAGAATATTCTAAGAATCTTTTATAATAGAAGATGTTTAAATAATATAGTTTCAATGCTTAAATTGAAACTATGTTATTCTACTAAATTACCAATTTATGTGGACCTGCTTTGATTATATTGCTGGGTATGTCCTTAAATCTTCTAAAATTCTCTTCAAATTTTTCTGCCAATTCATACGCTTTTTTATCATATTCATCTTTGTTAACCCATGTATTTCTAGGATTAAGTATTTCTTTAGAAACATCTGGACATTCTAATGGTATTAAGACTTTGCATACTGGATGCTCATAGAATTTTATATTTTTAAACTTATCCAACATAACTGCTTTAACCATAGCTCTTGTGTAAGACAAATTAACCCTTTCTCCTTTGCCATAGGCCCCACCTATCCAACCTGTATTTATAAGATATACTTCTGCCTTATATTTATCAATTTTCTCCCCTAGCAACTTAGCATATACTACAGGATTTAAGAGCATAAATGGTTCTCCAAAACAAGCCGAAAATGTAGCTTTGGGTTCCGTTATGCCTCTCTCTGTGCCTGCTACTTTACTTGTGTAACCAGACATAAAATGATACATAGCTGATTCTTTAGTTAGTTTACATATAGGAGGCATTACTCCAAAAGCATCTGCAGTTAAAAATATAATTTTACTTGGATTACTTGAAACATCACTAACATTAATATTATCTATATAATCTATTGGGTAAGCTGCTCTTGCATTCTCAGTAAATTGAGAATCATTATAATCTGGAGTTCTATTTTCATCTATTACTACATTTTCAAGGAGAGTTCCAAATTTTATGGCATTATATATTTCCTGTTCCTTCTCCTTATTAAGTCCTACTGTTTTTGCGTAGCAACCGCCTTCAAAATTAAATACTCCTTCGTTACACCAACCGTGTTCATCATCGCCAATAAGCCTTCTTTCAGCATCAGTGGATAATGTGGTTTTTCCTGTACCTGATAGTCCAAAGAAAATTGTTGTACGCCCATCATTCCCTGTATTCGCTGAACAGTGCATTGGTAATACACCCTTTTGGGGAAGTATAAAATTCATTACTGAAAATGCAGATTTTTTTATTTCACCTGAGTAACCTGTTCCACCAATAAGAATTATTTTTTTCGAGAAATTTATTAATACAAAAGCTTCAGAATTTATTCCATCTTCCATTCCCTTAGCCTTAAAACCTGGAACTGATATTATATTAAACTCTGGTGCATAATTTGAAAGTTGTTCAACATTAGGTCTAATAAACATTTGGTTAGAAAACATAGCTTGGTATGCACATTCACATATAACTCTTATAGGAAGAGTATATTCTTTTAAAGCTCCTATAAAACCGTCAAACATGAATAAATCCTTTTGCTTTAAGTAACCTAACACATCATTATAAATTTTATCAAATACATGTTCATCTATTGGCAAATTTCCTTCTCCCCAATTTATTGTATTTTTTGTAATATTGTCTTTTACAATAAACCTATCATTTGGAGATCTACCAGTATATTTACCTGTGTTTACCACCAATGCTCCCTTATCTGATAAAACACCCTCTTCTCTTTTAATTGCAAATTCTATAAGATTGGGTATGCTCATGTTTCTATATAAATTATTGTAATTTTTTATATTTAAATAATCCAGATTCAAATTCATTTATTAATTTTCCCCCTTACTATTTTATACAACGAGAAAAAAATATATTTATTATTCAACACTCCAATATAAATTTAACATTCTTATTTTTAAAGCTATTAGTTCACCAACAATACTTACATGATAAATTAGTACCTATTTACATCAAAAATTATAAAATCATGATTCATATAGATATAGATATAGATATAGATATAGATACCAATTTTCTACTAATTTAATAGATAATCCAACTTTTACACTACATTCTTCATAAGCTTCTCTTATTTTATAATATTTAAATATGATACTAATGAATCATTCTTAATATTGCTATAGCTAATGTAACTGTAGCTGCACCACCAAGTCTTGTAGCCACTTGAGCAAATGGTAAAAGTTAAAATCTGTTACCTGCTGTAAGAATAGCTATATCTCCTAGTCCTATTCCTACTGCTGATGCAGCCCCTTTCATATTATCTTAATATTTTTCTCTTGTATAAACGTAACCTTCCATTATTCTTCTCGCTGTTCTAACAACCTTTACATAATTTTTCCATTGTTAACCTTAGCAACCGTTTCCATGATGTCGCCTGGATGTGCTATTTTTAATTTATTACTATTATCCTTTAATAAATTGTTAACTAAAGTTCCTTCTATATTTGCAGCTTTTGGTATTGTTGGTGATCTTTTTGTTGACACATCTCCGCTGATATAGATCGTATTTCTTCTACTATCTTTAGGTTATTTTCTGTCAATTCATCTGGTAACTCAGTCCCCTTTAAACCAATAACCTTAGTATTTATAATTTTACAATAACAAGTAATTATGGAATAAGTATACCATATTTTTGCAAAAAATATGTTGCTTTCACTCATTTATTTGCCCATGCACTTATTAATGTCTTCTGTCGTTAAACTATTCATTTCACGACATTAACATTTTACCTATATAAATAATAATGATATACTAAAGAAGATACAAAACTCAATTTTTTTAGAGTGGGGGACAAAAAATGATGATTGTAAGTTTTCTTTTAATTGGTTGGATATTAAGTTGGTTTAAGTTTAATAACTTGTTCATTCAAGCATTTAAAGAGCTGTTTAATAAGGAAATCACTATTGCGAGTTATTATTTTATATTTTTTTGTGTTGGTACAATTAGCGACTTGATTTTATTTATTAATGGAACCTATAATGTTATATAAATTGTTATTCGGTTAATGGAGAACGATAGTTAAATGTATATGAGTTCTATGAAACACCAGTTCTACTATTTTATTTTGGGTATTTTTCAACGTCTCATTTAACTATAGTTTATTGATACACTTAATAGTTTGTTATATTTTTTATAAAAAATAAATTAGTAATACTATTGCATTACAAAAGTATTACATATAATTGCCTTATTATGCTTAATAATATTCAGGCGTTCGTTTGAATTCACTATAGTAAGTGAACTAATTATATGGAAGGCATAGCTGTTGCGGTAACAGAAGGTAAGTATAAAGGACGTAAGCCATGGCAACATAAGTGGTGTTGATGTTATGAAAATATTAGATTTAAAGAAAACTACATTCTATAAATTAATTAATCAGTATGAAGAGGGTAAATAAAGTACCTTCCGATATTATAAAGTTAAAATTAGTTAAATAATAAAAACCTCTGGAGCTACCAGAGGCATTTTTATTTGCAATGGATGAAAAGCATTCAGGCTAATTTAAATTATATTGTTGATATGGTAAAGTACCATACCAAAACAAAACACTATACCTTGCCTATACAGGCAAGGTATAATGTTTTGGTAGGTACATTTCAATATAAATTACGACTATTTTCAAGCTATTAAGTTTGCCTGCCTCTCTCAAAGAATTATTGCAATATCATTAGCTTTTAAATTTAAGCCCTTAAAGATACACTTTCTTCATTTTCATTTTCATCTTCAGTTTGATTTTTAACAATAACATTTACGAACTTTTCTCCATACGGAAGACAAAATTGTATGAATGGACCTATTAACAATGCAGATATTATTGTACCTATTCCCAATATTCCGCCGAGTGTAAAGCCCATTATTAAAAAACTAACATCTAATGCCATACGAATCCAACGATATTCTAAATTAGTTTTATCTTTTATAATAAATGGAATAATATCATTTGGTGCAACACCTAGATCACTTGCTTTAAGTATAGAAAATCCAATTGCAATTAAAGCACAACCGATTACAACTAAAAATATTTTCATACTAATATTTAAAGAGGCAATTGGGAAAAATGAAACAGCCTTTACTCCAAGGTCAATAATGGGTCCTACTCCAACAACGCATATAATTGTTCCTATCTTTATACGACGTCTTTCAACTAGAAGTATTATGCAAAACAATACAAATAAAATAATCATATTAGCATTTCCGGGTGTTTTATTTAATAAAAATGCTAATCCTTGAGTGAATAAAGTAAATGGATCGGAACCAATATTAGTTTTTAAAAACAAGGCTACTCCAATCTGTATAATACTCATTCCTACAAAAAATATAATTAGTCTTTTAATTAGATTTATTTTTTTAGTCATATTTTCCATCCCTTTCTTTATATTTTATAGTTGCTTAATATGCAACCTATTTATTAGATGTGAGAACACAAAAGCATCTTAATAATTTAATAATAATATTATTAAGCATTGCAAACATTCACTTTGAGGCTACTTATTATTCCTAAATACAAAAAAACAACAGGTTTAATAAAAAAAAATATTCATATGTAATGTTGCTTAACTTACTGCAACTTTAGAATAAGTTTGTCCACTTTTCTGTTTTGATTAAGTATAAAATCATCTATAAGATTTCCAATATTATTTTCTACCATTTTATTAAGCTTTTTCTTTCTTCAGGAAACATAACTTTAAAGCTTCCTTTTTTATCATATTTTAAACAACAACGTTTATTCATGTTCGTTTATGTTCGTTTATGTTCGTTTATGTTCGTTTATGTTTCATTTTATTTCGCTTATTTTTATTTTACTATATTTCGTAAACGATGTCAACAGTTGAACCCAGTAAATACTGTTTATATTGTAATAGCTCCTCCTTATTGCCCCTCCTACTCATTTTTTTAGGCCTGTAAATAATTTTGTGTAAACAGAAGTTCGATGCATTATAAAGTACGTTATTTATCTTAATAACGTACTTTCCCTATATATATCTAACTTTCATGACATCATTAAATAATATATTTACCTATTATACTAAATGTTTTTTATCGTATTATTAACAAAACATATTTTAATTTCTTATATAGAATTTCCAGTAAAAATAGTATAATTAAGTAAGTGTTTATGTCGTAATCTAATCGTAGTAAATGTTGACGTAAAGATTATATTTTATTTGGAGGAGTAATTATGAAAAATATCAATTCATCGAAAAAAATTTCGCTGTTATGTTATGGTGTTTCTGCATTATTTTTTTTTACAATTGGTCTTTGGGGAGTATTTCTTTCCGCGGGTGATGAAATGGGCTATTGTTTGCTTAATTTTTACATTGTAATGCCTTTAACTACTCTGATTGCTTCCCTTATCATTAGTTTGAAAAAAGGTTATCTGTTTTGGTTTTATCCTGTATTTGTTGGTCTTTTGGGCATAATAATTCCGTTTGTAGTATTTAGTACATTTGATGGGATAGACTTATTTTTTGCTTTTTTTCCTGCGTTGATTGGACTTATAATTGGCTTGATTATCAGAGTTAAAATAAAAAAGAACTTGAAATGAATTAAAGTTATGAACAAAATGAAAAGTTAAGTTAATACGCTTCTTTCTTATATGTCGTCTCAAGTAACCCCATATCATTAGATGTGGGGTTAAGAAGAACATTGATAATGTATTGGATGAATAGTTAATGTTGTTAGAATGGAGATTTAAACAAATTAGATTTAAAGAGCAGAAAAAATTAAATGAGAGTAACCTGTATTTATATTTACAAATTTTATGATTTTATCTTTATTTTACCTATGATATTCCTTTTGTTTTTATCCACATTTAAGCTAGGTCAACTCTTCTCAATTATCTCCAAACCGAAAAAAGAAAGGCTGCATCTCTGCAACCCTGTCTATTAAAATCTACTTATTGGCTCGATATCCTCTGATAGTATTATAAATGTATTACAATCTAGATAATCAATTTCTATTTAACTTCTTTTCCACTAACGCGCTACAGAATTTTTTTTGATTCTACAATTTTCTTATCAAGTCCTATTTCGCCGTTTTGCACTCTACTTTTGGTAATATTAAGTCCTTCTTTGCGATGACGAAGCTTTGGAGAATGATCAGTAGTTTCATTTTTGATGTTGTCGCCGTTTTTAAAAATCCCTCCAAATATACTCATATAAATACCTCCATCAATTAATAATTTCATCAATTTATATATTGCCCTTCAAAGAAATATATTATCCTGTTTAAAAGCAGGTAATAAGAGAAATTAATCGATTCTATAAAAGGAAGCTAATAAAATTTATGTCTTAACATAAATTTTATTATATTTTATTTTAAATATATCAACTACTAACTTTCTCAATAATTAACCTTATTAAAAATAATTAAAATCTATTCCATCTTATTTTATATTCAGTGCAGCCTCATATCCTTCTTTTACAGACGCTATTCCATCTGCAACTCCAGTGATATCTCCAGCTTTAGTATATGAAAATTTTCCTTTTATTATCTCGTCAAGAGCGAGATTAGGTCTAGCCCCTATAGCTAAGATTATTTGATCCACTTGTAACTCCTCAGAAACTCCATTTTTGCTTATAACTATGCTATTTTCTTTAATTTCTTCCAATTTAGTTCCCAGTCTAATAGCTACCTTGTTGTGTTCTAAGCTCTTCATCATAAATACTTTAGGTATTCCTGCCATCTCTTCAAGGCAAGTCTCTTTCATCTCTATGACAGTTACTGATGAGTTATGAACAGCTAAATGTTCCGCAGTTTCCATTCCAACTAATCCCCCACCTACAATAGCCACATTTCTACCTGGTAAAACTTTTCCTGCTAAAATTTCATTAGCTTGAACTACATTTTTATTTGTTTCTAGTCCCTTAAACGGAATTGCAATTGGATTAGATCCTGCTGATAAAATTATATGATCTGGTTTAAAAATGTTTATAAGTTCCTCTGTAACCTCTGTATTTAAATGTACTTTGACTTTATGTTTATCTAACTGACCTTTTAAATATACTACAAATGAATTAAATATTTCTTTTGATGGTGGTATAGCTGCTAATAACCATCGGCCGCCTAATCTGTCAGCTTTTTCAAATATTTCAACCTTGTGCCCTTTAATAGCAGCTACAACTCCAGCTTGCATTCCAGCTAATCCTCCACCTATAATCATAACTTTTTTAGGATTTTCCACTTTCTCTAAATTGTACTCTCCCTCACGACCAGTTCTTGGATTCACTAAACATGAAACTGGTTTTTGAAGTGCTATATATCCTTGGCATCCTTGATCACAAGATATACAAGGAATAATATCTTCGAGTCTTCCCTCCCTAACTTTACTTGGAAATTCAGGATCAGCTATAGAAGCTCTTCCTATGGCTACAAAATCTGCTTTCCCCTGTTTTAATATAGATTCAGCTACGTAAGGGGTATTTATCTTATTAACCGCAATTATAGGTATACTTACGACGGATTTGATTTCCTTAGCTAAATCTGAAAAGAGAGCTGTAGTAGCTTGATATGGTGCTGAAGGAAGATGACCTGATTTATATACTGCTCCAGATACATGTATTGCTTTGATTCCAGCAGCTTCAAGGATAGGAGCTATAATTTTTGAATCTTCAATAGTAAGCCCACCCTCTACAAATTCATCAGCGCTTATTCTGTAAGTTATTACAAAGTCTTTCCCAACCTTCTCGTAAGCTTTCTTTATTATATTTAAAGGAAATCTCAAACGATTCATTAAATTCCCACCATAGATATCAGTTCTTTTATTTGAAAAAGGAGAGACAAACTGATTAATTAGATACCCGTGAGCACCATGGAGCTCAGTTCCATCATACCCCGCCTTTTGTGCCCTTACTATTGAATCTACAAATTTATCCTCTAATTCTATTACTTCGTCTATTGTTAATTCATGAGGGATTTCAAAGATTGCTGGATCATGTATTGGTGATGGAGCTACAGGTTGTATCCCTAGTAAAGGTTACCATTCTCATCTGCATATTCACTGAGCATTGGTGGAACAACCAAACGGTTTTTGATTTCTAAATTTCCTATCTTTCCTGATTCAAACATTTTCTTAAACATATGTATATCCTCCGTTTACTAATTATTTTTATATTGTATATTGTATATTTAATATTTCAAGCTAATATTTCAATAATTTTCTTTTTTCATATCGTTCTTTTCCTTTTTCAAACTCTTTTTTTTCTGCTTCATCTATTAATTCTAACTGTGGTATAATTTTCGGTTTATTATTCTCATCAACTGCTACCATAGTAAAGTAAGCAGAAAGAGCCCTGCCACATGTTTTTCTATTTTGTATATCATCTACGTCTATAGTAAGATAGACTTCAATCGAACTTTTACCTGTAAATACAACTTTTCCACTACACTTTACTACCGAACCTATTAAAATTGGTTTATGAAACATAATTTCATCAATTCTTGCAGTAACCACATTACTTTCTGAATGCTTCATTGCAACTGCATAAGCAACTGAATCCATAAGTTTTAAGATTTCTCCACCGAATACATTACCTGCTACATTTGAATGACTTGGAAGCATTACCTGGCCGAGTGTTAGTGCAGATTTGCTTGATAACTTTCCCATTTGTTACCTCCTTATATAAATAAGTTTCTTTCATATTTATGTTCGTATTGCTTGCTTTAGATGAAGTATACATCACTCCAAAGCAAAGAAATAGTATGCACTTTTTTGTTAGTTATCTAACCAAAAGGTATGAATTGTTGAATTCACACGGTTTTTCGACAAATTTATTTATAAGTAAATTGATACTATATCTTAAATGATATATAATAATACTTAGTTATAATGTTTTCATTTGATAAATTTTCATAGGTAGGTGTAAATATGATCATATATGATGGTAAAAAATATGTCTGTAATATAGATCTTGGAATGGAAATAATTCGTGGCAAATGGAAGGCAGTAATCTTATGTCATCTAAATGATGGTCCTAAAAGATTTTTAGAACTTCAAAGAATAACTGGCGGTATTAGTCAAAAAGTTCTTAATGAAAAATTGCAGGAACTCCAGCATCATGGCCTAATTACAAAAATAGTTTATCCTGAAGTTCCACCTAAAGTAGAATATCTACTAACCGAAACTGGAAAAGACCTTTTTCCAGCATTAGAAATGATTCAAGATTGGTCAATTAAGCATTTTCCTAATAAAGATTAATTATTGCAGTTAGAAACTGTATTAAAATAAGATAGCCTTTCCTATTACTAGGAAAGGCTATCTTTTCTTTTAAATCAATTTTCTAATTATTGAACTGGCTGACCCTTAACAAATTCAATTATATTTTCTATTTAATATAATTGAATTAGCTTATTTGTTCTATACTTTAGTATCCAAACACATAAAAAATAAGGTGTAAAAGCTTACACCTTATTATTAATTATTCTTATAATTATAATTATTAAGATACTCTTCAAAAGAGTCATATATTAAATTATCATTTGAAATTGAATCTTCATTATTTTTAGTTCTAATAACTAACTTTTTAGTGGACATTTTTTCTATTGTCTTTATATTAACATTGATATTGAATCACCTCTACCTTAATATAGTAACATAAAATATGTAATTAGTAAAGGGAATTGCCTCTTGAGTGTAGAATGTATATTTTAGGAGATGATTTATTCTTAATAAAGATGAATTTGATAATATTATTATAAACCATATGTTGGATAATAATTTAATAGAAGAAATATCATCTAAAAAATCCTTAGCTTAAGCTAAGGATTTTTTAGTTTCTATTCTTTTATTATATATGGTACAGTAAGCACTGCCACATTTCTATTTTTATATAGCATACTCTTTATAAAATATCCGGTTTGATTATGAAGTATATTATGCCACCACTTAGTTATAACAAACTGTGATAGTACAACTGTTACAGTTTCTCCATGTTTTGAAGCACGGTCTTCTGATTCTATAAAATCAATTAATGGTCCCAATACGTCTCTATAAGCGGAATGTTCTATTATTAATGGAATTCCCGGGTCGTACTCTTTCCATTTTCTTTTTAATTTTTGAGTAGTTTCTACATCAGTTGATACATGAAATGCCACTACATTTTTCGATAAACTATTAGCGCAATTCAATGACTTTAAAAATGACTTATTTAATGTACCTAAAAGAATTATTACATGTTGCTCATTATTGGTTTTCATGCCTACATTTGGTCTTTGATCATTTGATAATCTAATTTGTTCTACTACTTTATTATAATGGTTCTTAATTTTCATCATAAAATAAACAAGTAATGGTATTATAATAAAAACTAACCATGCTCCATGGAAAAACTTTGTAATACCTATTAATATTACTGTAATAAAAGTTACAATAGCACCTAATCCATTTATAAACGCCTTATGCTTCCATCCAGGCGTTCTACTTCTTTTCCATTTTAAAAACATTCCAACCTGTGAAAGAGTAAAAGAAATAAATACACCAACAGCATATAACGGTAAAAGTGAATGAGTATCACCTTTAAACACAACAATTAATATAGCAGCGGCAACTGCAAGTAATATTATTCCATTTGAAAAACTAAGTCTCTTTCCTCTTTGTGAAAATTGTCTTGGAACATATCCATCTTGTCCCATTAAAGAAAGCAATAAAGGTAGTCCTGCATATGCTGTATTAGCAGCCAGTACTAGAATAATTGCAGTGGTAACTTGAATAACATAAAACATAATACCTTTTCCAAAAACTTGCTGAGATATTTGAGCTATTACTGTCATATGCGGAACAGGTACAGCGTGATAAATTGTTGATAGGAAAGATAAACCTACAAAGATAAAAAAAACTAAAAAAGCTAATAATGCCAAAACAGCTTTTGCATTTTTTTGTGATGGTTTTTTAAAATTAGGTATACCATTACTTACTGCTTCAACACCTGTTAATGCAGTACAACCTGAAGCAAACGCTCTAAGAAATAGGAACAATGTAATGTCCCCTGTTGCCTTTGGTATAGCATACAAAGCCTCTGGTGAATACCCAAAAATATAATGCCTTAGAATACCAGTGACAATAAGCACTACGCAAGAAAGTATAAATATGTATGTAGGAACTCCAAAAAGTTTAGATGATTCCCTAACTCCTCTTAAATTACCTATTGTTATAAGTAATAGCATTGCAAGAGCTATGGCTACTTTATGCTGATACAAGGATGGCATAGCTGATGTTATAGCAGCGGTTCCAGCACTTATACTAACAGCAACTGTCAGTATATAATCTATAGTAAGTGATGCCCCAGCAGTAAGTCCAGGAATTGTGCCAAGATTATCTTTCGCAACTATATATGATCCACCACCACATGGGTAGCTATCAATAGTCTGCCTGTAAGAAAAAACAAGTAGAACTAATAATAAAACAACACACAATGCAGCATAAAACATATATTTATATGCCATAAGACCTATAACTCCAATTAACACATATAAAATTTCTTCCCCTGCATATGCAACTGAGGAAACAGCATCACTAGATAATATCGGTAAACCCCAAAAAATATTTAATTTTTCTCCTTCTAATTCTTCTGTTTTTAGTGTTTTACCTATTAACAGTTCTCTTATTTTAGAAAACATAAACCCACCTCCATTGTAGACTTTACCATTACAATATTTATTTATTATATAGCATTCATTTAAGAATTTCAATTGGGAATCTATTAAATTAAGCTATAATACAACTCATTGTGTCATTAATCTGCAAAATACAATACTTTACTGCTCATTATCGTATATGCTTATTATAGATAAGGCTTCCTATAAGTAAGCCTTATCTAGTATTGGAATTATTCTAATATTATAACCTTAGTTCTATTTAAAATTCCATATCCCCTTAATCCCATTTTATACCATTATGTCAGTAACTATTGGTGCACTATTATTTGATACACAAAATTATCCCGATGTCTATTGAAAAATACCAGTCAATTTAAAGTCTAACCCTTGAAATCTAGTATAACTAGCAATAATTTCACCACACTATTGTTAACCCTATAAAAGGAACCTAATATAAATTTTCACAATAAAGATTAATTATTGCAGTTAGAAACTGTATTAAAATAACATAGCCCTTCCTATTACTAGGAAAGGCTATCTTTTCTTTTAAATCTATTTTCTAATTATTGAGCTGGCTGACCTGTATGTACATCAAGTCCACCTGAAACCTGTAAATTCACTCCGTTACAGGAGCTTGATTCCTCTGAAGATAAGAAGTACATTGCTTTAGCAACCTCATCAGGCGTACAAATTCTCTTAAGTGGATTTGCTTCATTGAACATCCCTATAACCTCTGGAGCATTTTCTAAAAACATTGGCGTTGCACAAGCTGAAGGACAAACATTGTTTACACGAATATTATATTTTCCATAGTCCAGTGCCATAGCTTTAACTAAATTTACAACTGCACCTTTAGCTGCATTATATGCTGCCATGTTATAGTCTCCAAGCATCCCTGAAACTGAAGCAGTATTTACAATACTCCCTCCACCGTTTTGTATCATATATGGTACAAAATATTTAGCTATTAAATATATTGATTTTACATCAACATCGAATAGCCTGTCCCAATCGTCTTCACTAGTTTCATGAAGCATCCCCCCAGCCCAAATACCAGCATTGTTAATTATACTGTCTATTCCACCTAGTGTTACCATTGTGCAATCATAAAGAGCTTTTACGTCAGCATCCTTTGCAACATTGCACTTACAGAAGTAAACTTCATTATAACCTTCTTCTCTAAGTTCTTTAATTAAAACTTCCCCTCTTTCTTCACTAAGGCCCACAACCATAACTCTCCAACCCTTTTGAAGGAAAAGCTTTGTTGCACTAAGTCCCATTCCTGATGTTCCACCAGTAATTAATACTCTTTTCATATCTATTCTCCTTTAAATATTATTTAAATTCTAAAAATTGTCTGATTCCATCTACACATATTTGGTGATCAAGATCTTCAGTTAATCCACAAACAGTAATAGATCCTACAACCCCAACATTTTTAACTATTAATGGGAAAGAACCTCCAACCGCTTGGAATTCTGATGGATTTAAAAGACTAGACTGATCAAAAGTTGTTCCCATAGCTTTGTACATTTCTTTAACATACATAGATGAATGGTTATATCTATCTACAACATTTTTCTTTCTGTCATACCAATATGCATTTTCCAGCATTGTAGAATCCATTAAATGAGAAAATAAAACTTGTCTATTTCTCTCTATTTTAATACCAATACCACCTTGATTTATCTCTTTAGCAATCTCAATAAATGTTAGCCCTAAATTAAGTGCATCTTCACTTGAAAATTTAGTAAATTGTAATTTTTCTTCTAATTTTAATAAGTGTTTCATAATATCCTCCATATCTCTTCTCCTTCAACGTTCATCATTATCGAACCATGTTTGATAATTGCATACATATTTTAATCTAAGTTTTTACTTTTGTCAACTTTGAGATATTTTTCTTAGGCTATTATAAAGTGGATAAAAAGTATTATTTAATAATACCGAAAAATTATATATTTTTTTAATTGCTTACTATCAATGAAAAATATATAATTGAATTTATGGTATATTTAAATTATTATTTTCTAAGGAGCGATATATATGAAAACTATTCAATCAATAGATAGAGCTGTACTTGTTATGGAATATATCTCAAAAAATCAAAACTGTCGGCTTATTGATATGAGTAATTACTTTAATTTAAAGAAAAGTACATTACATGGAATTCTTTCAACACTTAAATATCATGGATTAATCAATAAGGATTCTGTTAGCACCAAATATACATTAGGTTCAAAGGTTTTTGAATTAGGCAAGTTATATGAAGATAATTTATCTATAAAAAAAATAGCAAAACCTTATTTAATTAAATTAGTTCAGGACTTTTCGGAAACTGTTCATCTCGGAGTTTTAAACAATCTTACGGTTTTATACATTGATAAGGAAGAATCTCCTCACTCTCTAAGAATGACTTCTAAAGTTGGTACAACAGATCCATTACTTACAACCGCTATAGGTAAAGCTATATTAGCCTATCTACCTGATGATAAATTGAATTATATTGTAAAAACTTCAAAATCAAATGAATTAACAGACTATTCTATAAGTGAAAAATCAAGATTATTAGATGAGTTGTCAATAATTCGTAAAAAGGGGTTTTCTTTAGATCTTGAGGAATTAGAATTGGGGTTAAATTGTATTTCAACGCCTATAAAAAACTCCATAAATGAATCTATTGCTGCAATAAGTATTAGTATTCCTTCCATTAGGTTTAATAAAATTATATTAGCAAACATGAGAAAAGAGCTACTAATAATATCTAATGAAATAAGCCAAAAACTTTGATTGTTCTTTAAAAAACTTGAAAAACACCTACGATTTTCCTCGTAGGTGTTTCAATACATCTAAATGATTTGCCATTATTACTATTTAAAAAACTCACAAATAATACTTACTATCTCACTCCCAATTCTCATTTGAGTTTCCTTTGTTGCACCACCAATATGTGGTGTTACAGAAACTTTTGGATGATTAACTAAAGCTTCATTCTTTGTTGGCTCATCAGCAAAAACATCTATCCCAGCTCCTGCAAGTTTTCCATTATCTAAGGCTTCTACCAATGCTACTTCATCAATCAATCCACCTCTAGCACAGTTGATTAAGAATGCTCCAACCTTCATCATAGCTAATTGATCTTTTCCTATAGTAACTCCATTCTCTTTAATAAAAGGTATGTGTAATGATACATAGTCTGATTTTTTTAGAAGATCATTTAATTTACAGAATTCATACTCATCAAAGCCATTTACTTTTCCTGTTAAATTTGTATATATAACTGTCATGTCAAGTGCAGATGCTTTTTTAGCTAGTTCTCTTGATATTCTTCCAAATCCAACTAGCCCTAAAGTTTTTCCACCAATTTCTACACCCTCATATTTTTCATTATCCCATTTACCTTGTCTCATAGATACATTAGAAATATTAACATATCTTGATACAGCAAACATATGGGCAAGCGCAAGTTCAGCTACAGATCCACTACTTGCATTTGGAGTGTTAGTTACCCCTATCCCTTTTCCTTTAGCATACGCTACGTCTATATTGTCAACTCCTACTCCTCCACGAATTATAAGTTTTAGTCTTCCTGCTTCTACTGCCTTATCAATTAATGGTTGTCTAACCTTTGTTTTAGATCTAACCACGATTACATCAAATTCTTTTAATTTTTCGCCTAAAACTTCAGGCTCGTAAAACTGTTCAACAACTTCAAACCCTTTAGTTTTTAACTCTACAACTGCACTTTCTGCCATACCATCAGTAACTAATACTCTAATCATAATAATCCTCCTCTTTATATAAAAAGCATTATAGTTTATATATTAATTCTCAATAACCATTAATATCCTCTACTGGTTCTAGTCTAAGTATTCTTTTATCCTTCTGTTTTGGTTTTGCCATTTTTCATTCATTTTATTCCAAAAGTTGAATTATAGAATTCGTTTACATTATATAAACACAAAAACACCCATAAATTATAGATGTTTTTATAACTATATAATTCTTGTAAACTTTAAGTAAATTTATGATTTAAAGTATTAGCTGTTTAATCGGATTGTTGTTAAAAAGTTCTATGGAGCAAACTTTCCACTATAGATTTTAAGGTTAATTTTTCAGGACTATCTGGAAGTTCATCTATTAATTTCAATGCTTTATATGTATATGTTCCACCCTATCCTCTTCAAATCTTGTGTTATTTTATTATCCGCACTTTCCTATAAATCTTCTTCAAAATAACTAATGAAATCCATATTAGTTTGCATAGTTTATCCTCTTTTCATCCTAATTTTACAAATATAATAAATTGTGCGAATGTATATATTCTTTTGAACATATTTATACATAATATTAAACAAAATAAAATTTTATTATATATTGGAGGAAATTTTTTATGATAAACAAAGTCTTTAAGTCTACAAGACCAGCAACCCTTGTGGTGTCCATACTATCAACTTTTTTAGGAATAATAATTGCCTATAGGCAAGGATATGTTTTTACATATCATATGTGGGATTTATGGAGGATATTCTTAGTAATTGCAGCCGCTGTGTTATTACAAGCTGGCATGAACATGATGAATAATTACTTTGAAGATGATATCCAAGAAGAGTCTGATGGTCTCCGTAATCTTAATTTTTTAGGTCGCACTAGAAGTCATTTAGAAATACTTATTTTTAAAGTTGGTATTACTTTCTTTGCAATTACTGCACTAATTTCAATATACCTAGCTTTCTATACAGGTTTTCAGCTTTTGATTATAGAACTTATCGGTATATTTGCAGCCTATGCTTATGCAGGAGAACCTATAAATTATAAGAAATATAGGTTGGGATCTGTGGTCTCTTTTATTATGATGGGTCCACTAATGGCCTATGCAAGTTTTTTTGTATTTTCCAAAAGCTTTTCCCTTCAGCCCATAGTATACTCCTTCACATTAGGATTATTTATTCCAGCTATTTTACTTGCAAATGAACTAAGGGATTATTTTGATGATAAAGACAGAGGTGTTTTGACATTAACTGTTCGCATTGGCTACGAAAAAGGGAAAATTATATACTATTCCTTAATAGCTTTCGCATATATTAATACAACGATATTAGTTATACTTAAATATTTACCTGAAATATCAATTATAGTCTTATCAACGATACCTTTAATAAACGAGATTGTGCGGTGCATTAAATCCGACAAAAGAAAACTTGTACCCATAACTGCAATGATTTATTTGTTTTCCTCTATTGAATTATTTTTAGTACTTATTCTAACAAAGTAACATAATTTAAATCAGTCTAATAATGGCTATAGTTTCCACTATTTTAGTAGCTGGCATGGGTGATGCACAAGGCAACTACCTTGTTAAAAACCTACCAATGAAAATCTTACAATTGCTAATGCTTCTTCCAGTTCAAACACCCTTTAACTTACGCCAAAGGTAGCATTAATATTTGTACCCATAGTTTTATGGTTATCAAATATGGAGTTATTGGATATTTAGAAAACGAGTTACAACTAAAGAATTAGAATATTAAGGAGAGTAAGTATGACAATGCTAAATACTAGATTATTAAAAGAAAGTAGTTATAAAAAATATTATAAACCACTAATTATACTGGAACCATTATTAATGGGTATATTTATAGTGGTTTCAGCTTACATTTTAGCAACAATAGTTAACAAAGTTTTTATAAAAAAAGAAACTGTTAATAGGATAAACATTTATTTAGTTCTATTTCTATTAACTGCTGTTATTAAAGCTTTAGTTAACTTTTTAATCCAATCTTATATTAAAAACTCTGCTGAGGATATAAAGGAAAATATAAAGGAGAAAAGTTTCAAGTCAATTATAACGGGCAATCCCTATAAAGTTAAAAAAAAGAAATTAGGAGAAATCATTAATACCTTAACTGATGGTGCTGAAATGATTACCCCCTATTATTCTCAGTATATTCCACAAGCTGCTTCCGCTGTTATAATTCCCATGATATTAATTATTGTAACAGCATTTATTGACAAATGGTCATCATTAATAATGATATTTACTTATCCCCTGATTCCATTGTTTATGATCCTTATTGGATATAAGTCTAAGGAGCTAAATGAAAAACAGTGGAAAAAACTTAGTCTTTTAAGTTTTCATTTTATAGATATGCTACAGGGATTAAGTACTCTAAAAATATTTGAAAGAAGTAAAACACAAGAATCCAAAGTGTTTAAAACAAGTGAAAACTATAGAAAAGCAACAATGGAAGTTCTAAAAGTATCCTTTTCTTCAGCCTTGGTGTTAGAACTTTTTTCAACTATAAGCACAGCTATTATTGCAGTAAATTTAGGACTTAGATTAGTCTACGGTAAAATAACTTTCCTCAGTGCTTTCTTTATCCTTATAATTACACCTGATTTTTATTTAGCTATTAGAAACTTAGGTCTAAGATTCCATTCATCGCTAAACGGAACTGTATCCATAGAAAAAATAGATAGTATTACAAAAGAACTAGAATATGGAGATATAATCTGTAAGTCTACTAATACATGTGAATATATTTCTGAAATAGAAGTTAAAAATTTAAGTTATTCTTATGGAGATAAAATAGCTCTTAATAATTTAAGTTTTAAGATTAAAAAAGGAGAGAAATTTGCTCTAGTTGGGGAAATTGGTAGCGGAAAGAGTACTTTAATAAACATTTTAAGTGGTTTTGTAAAGCCAAGTGATGGCATGGTTTTTATAAACGGCAAAGATATTAATTACATTGATAAAGAAGAGTTTTTAAGTAAAATTTCGATAGCATCTCAATCCCCATACATCTTTAATAAAACCTTAGAAGCAAATGTAACCCTGGGAATTAAAGAATTGAACCCTATAAAACTTCATGAAATATATAAATTAACAAAGATTGAAGAGCTAAAAAACAAGCTAGAGGATGGATATCAGACGCTTATTGGTGAAGGAGAAAATGTAGCTATACGTGGTGGGGAAATTCAAAAGATTGCACTCGCCAGAGTTTTAGCTAAAGACACTCAGTTGATAATATTAGATGAGCCTAGCTCAGCCTTGGACTGCAAAAGCGAGGAACTATTCACGGATCTTATGAATGGTTATCTAAAAGAAACTACTGTACTAATTGCAACTCATAGATTGAATACCCTAAAATCTATCCATAAAATTATAGTTCTTAACGCTGGTAATTTAGTTGAAATGGGTACTCATGAAGAGCTTATTAATAATAAAAACAAATATTATGAATTTGTAGGATCGTCGGAGGTAGAAGAATCATGAGAATATTTAAAGTTATGAATGCACTTATGAAAAAGCAATTTTTTTTTGTTCTACTCTCGATAGTTATGGGAGTTTTCACAATACTTGCAAATGTAGGTTTACTCTCAACCTCAGCGGTACTTCTTTCAAGGTCAGCACTTCGTCCTGATGTTTTAGACTTGATAGTCTTAATAGTAATTGTAAGATTTTTTGGTATATCTCGCGGTGTATTTAGATACGCTGAGAGAATATTTTCTCATAATACAACTTTAAAGATGTTAAGCGGCATTAGATCCTGGTTTTTTAAAAACTTCAATGAAAATTATACAGAAAACACTATTAAATTCAAGACTGGAGATATATACAGCAAAATAGTTAATGATGTGGATGTACTAAAGGACTTCTATTTAAGAGTCTTCTATCCACTCATTATAGCAATTTTAACAGGAATAATTACAACTGTGTTTATTTCTTACTTTAGTATGAAGGTTTCTATTATTTATATATGTTTTTATATATTCTCTGGCTTTGTTTTACCTGTAATATTATTTAAATGGAATGAAATGTTTTCTGGGAGAGAAAGAGAGTTAAAAAATGATATTAATTTAACTCTCTTAGATATATTAAAAGGCATAGTGGAAGTCCAGATTTATAATTTAAAAGATGAATTCACAGAAAAATTTATTAGTCTTAATAAAGAACTATCAAAACTTCGAAAAAAACAAAATATAATCAACACATTAGTTGAAAGTATTAATTCAGTAGCATTAAGCCTCTTAATTGTTTTAACTTTAATGCTTACTGCTGTAATGGTAGGAACAAATAAATTGAGTGGCATTTACTATTCCATGCTTCCTCTTATGATTATGGCTTCTTTTGAAGCAATAATTCCAATGTCACTTGTGGTATATAAGTTTAATGATTCTTATAGTAGTGGTGAAAATATTTTTTCAATAATAGACAGTAATTCTCACAAACCAAAAAACTTAAAAAACAAGACAATTGCAAGCTATGATATTTCAGTAAATAACTTAAGCATTAAAGATAAGGAACATTATATCATCAAAGAGTTGTCTTTTGAATTACCCTATAAGAAAAAAATAGCAATAGTCGGAAAAAGTGGTTGTGGAAAAAGTACATTACTTAAAGCAATGCTCGGTTACATTAAATATCAAATAGGAGATGTATTTATTGATGGAGACTCTTATAAAAATCTACAAATTGACGATATAAGAAAAGTGTTTACTTATGTTGATCAAACTCCGTATACTTTTAATACTACAATTAAAGAAAATCTGCTAATAGCTAATACCGAGGCTACAGCTGATGAAATTAATAAAGTACTAAATAAAGTTCAGATCATGGATTTAATCAAAGAACTTCCTGAAGGTTTAAATACTTTACTTGGCCAATATGGCTATAATCTATCAGGCGGTGAAATAAAAAGACTTATTATTGCCAGGGCTATATTAAAAAGTAGCGAGATAATACTACTGGACGAACCTACTGCAAGTTTGGACATAAAAACAGAAAAAAAAGTTGTGCAGGAGCTTCATGATTTAATTAAGGATAAAAGTTGTATATGGGTAACTCACAAACTAGTAAATATGGAAGTTATGGATGAAATCTTAGTAATGGATGAAGGCTCAATAGTTGAGAGAGGAACCCACATTGAATTATTAAATAAAAATGGACTTTACTACGAATTGTGGAATATGCAAAAGCAATATCTTAATATATAAAAAAATAGTCCGAAAATTGTTAAAAATGAGAAGATGATTAAATATGAAGATTTTTATCGTTACCTATAGACCTACGATGGATGATACCAATGTATATAAGCAATTAAATTTACTTTTATTAAAGCAAAATAATGAAAAAAAGCCTGTGAGATGATTAATTTTCTCGCAGGCTTTGCTCTGTTTAAATAAGTCTTATACAAGTACGCCATTCAAATGTTATTCTATTCTGTTAACTTACATTATATTATCTAAATAAATAGATAATCTTTTAATAAAAGAAGGAATATGTATTATTATATAGAATAATAATAATAATAGAACCAATAGTAATTTAAATTAAATCTTTTTTCTAAATATTTAAAGGGAGGAATAAAAATGTTTAAAAAATTTACAAAAGCCTGTGTTAATATTGTCCAAAAGTATTTACCAGACCCGTTCATATTTGCTGTACTTCTAACCTTCTTTGTATTGATTTTAGGTGTATTACTTACTGGTCAAACTCCTTTAGCTATGACCGTTCACTGGAGTAAAGGTCTGTGGACACTTCTCGCTTTTTCAATGCAAATGGCATTAGTATTAGTTACAGGCCATGCGCTTGCAAATGCACCATCTTTTAAAAAGGGTCTTAAAACTCTTGCGAAAATCCCTAACTCACCAACACAAGCAATTATTCTTGTTACACTTATTTCTACTGTAGCTTGCTGGATTAACTGGGGTTTTGGACTTGTAATTGGAGCTATTTTTGCTAAGGAATTAGCTAAAGAAGTTAAAGGTGTAGATTATAGACTTTTAATAGCTTCTGCTTACTCAGGCTTTTTAGTATGGCATGCTGGTCTTTCTGGTTCTATACCACTAGTGGTTGCTGGGGGTGGTCCTGAAGTAGTAAAAGCTACTGCAGGTGCTGTTACTACAGCTATACCAACCAGTATGACATTATTCTCAGGTTTTAATTTAATCATATTAGCTGTACTTTTAGTAACATTACCTCTTATAAACAAAGCTATGCACCCGGACAAAAAAAATACTGTTACAATAGATTCGAAGCTTTTGGTAGAGGAACCAGAAGTTATGATAGCTAAAGAGGCAATGACTCCTGCTGATAAACTTGAGAATAGCACTATTATCTCAATGTTATTAGCACTTATGGGCTTTAGTTATATTATTTATTATTTTGTTAATGGTGGTACTCTTGATTTAAATATTGTTAATGCTATCTTCTTATTCCTAGGCGTTGCTCTTCATCGAACTCCTAAGAGATTTGTTGGTGCAATTACAGACGCTGCTAAAGGAGCTGCTGGAATTATACTTCAATTCCCGTTCTACGCAGGTATTATGGGTATGATGGTAGGTACAAGTGCTGCTGGGATTTCCCTTGCAGGGGTTATGTCTACTTCTTTCGTTAGTATATCAAATAAACATACCTTCCCACTCTTCACTTTCTTAAGTGCAGGACTCGTTAACTTCTTTGTACCATCTGGTGGTGGACAATGGGCTGTTCAAGCTCCTATCATGATGCCTGCTGGTGCAGCTTTAGGTGTACCTGCTGCGAAAACCGCTATGGCTATTGCTTGGGGAGATGCATGGACTAACATGATTCAACCATTTTGGGCATTACCTGCTCTTGGAATTGCTGGACTCAATGCTAAGGACGTAATGGGTTTTTGTATTGTTGACTTATTATACTCCGGTATTATTATCGGACTGGGATTGTTTCTCTTTTAATAAGTTTTATTATAATATAGTTAATTAGAAAACTAATTTGTAATGTTTTTTAAATACATCTTAATATCTAAGAGGTGAGGTGCCTCAAAATGATTTAATAATCATTTTGAGGCACCTCTTATTAACTTTTTATAATCATATTATATGTTTAATGTCTAGGTATAACATATTTGTTTATTTATACATCCATTATTTTTAGATTTTCTGATATTATTAATTCAGCTCCAGTAAGTGACTTAACTTCTTCGACTGTTGTGTCCTTATGGATTTCAGTAATTACAAGCCTTCATTAGTAAATTCCACCCATACCTGAGACCATTTTGCCTGGTACAATCCAATTGACTAAGTCTTCTTGATCTACTTCTAGTGCCCCAAGAAGACTTAGTCAATTATTCAACTTATTTGTATCTTCGTCGGTCGTCTCATTAATATTTAATAGATTAAATAATTTACCATATTTTGAAATTAGTATGTTTAAAAAATGCATATATGATATAATAAGACCATAGTTGAATATGCAATAGTCTCTTATTTGAATTTCCATCTAAACGTTTTCAATAGCCCGCAGAGATGTTCTTCGGATTTCAAACCGGAAATAGTGGATTAGATATGTTGGGTCGTGGATTCAGCCCAATACAGAATAAACAAGGAGGTGGATAAGGACATTCGTTGAGGGTTTGATCGCATGATTAGAAGTGAAACACTATATTTAGTTTAGGAGGGATTGTTTGATGTTAGAAAACAAAGTATGTATCGTTACTGGTGCGGCAAGTGGTATAGGACTAGCTATATCGCAGACTTTTGCAAAAGATGGCGGAAAAATTGTGATGGCGGATATCAATGAAGAAAAACTGAAGATTGAAGCCGATAAATTGGGTGCCACCTATTTCAAAACGGATTTAAGCAAGAGAGAAGACTGCAAGGCCCTGGTTGATTTCACACTGGAAAAATATTTAAAGGTTGACGTTCTTGTAAACGTCGCAGGTATCCAGACAGTAAGTCCAATTGAAGATTTTCCTGAAGACAAGTGGGATCTTATGATGAAGATAATGCTTACAGCGCCATTCCTGTTAACCAAATATGTCTGGCCATCGATGAAACAGCAAGGCTGGGGTAGGATAATAAACATGAACTCCATGCATGGATTGGTAGCTTCAGAATTCAAGTCAGCTTACGTTTCAGCAAAGCATGGTCTTGCTGGATTGACCAAGACAGCTGCACTGGAGGGCGGACAATATGGAATAACAGTAAATTCAATATGCCCTGCATATGTAAGGACTCCATTGGTTGACGGCCAGATTGAATCCCAGGCCAAGGCACATGGAATTTCAAAGGAAGCAGTTGTATCTGACATAATGCTTCAGAAGGCCGTTATAAAGAAGCTGATTGAACCAGATACAATCGGTGACGTAGCCATGTTCCTATGTTCAGAAGCAGGATCACATATCACTGGATCAATGATGACTATAGATGGCGGTTGGACAGCAGGCTAAAATGATATACTATTTTTTAGGAAGTTTTTATTAAGATTAAATTAGGAAACAAATTGATATCGGTTTTCGGATACATCTTAATAGATAAGAGGTGTCTCGAAATGATTAAGCAATCATTTTGAGACACCTCTTATTGTTTTTAGTGTATTCATACACATGTTTACCTGGCCACACCAAAATCATATATTATTTATTTTTTTCATCTTTTTTCAAGAAGTATAGAAGTACATCAGCACGTTCCTTTTGCTTCTTTTCTAAATTCTCTGTGTTCCAATCATAGAACCCTTTACCACTTTTACTTCCTAAATTTCCAGCTTCAACTTTATCCTTAAGTAACTTAGATGGTTCCGTAGAATTACATAAATCTTTAAATAAGTATGTAGATATATTATTGAATATATCTAATCCTCCTAAATCTGCACTACATAGTGGTCCTGTTACTGGAAGTCGGCGTCCTAAACCATACTCAACTGCTTTATCAACTTCTTCAATGTCTGCAAAGCCTTGCTCCACTATATACATAGCCTCCCTTAAAAGAGCAAGTTGCATTCTATTACCTATAAATCCAAGGCATTCTTTTTTCATTTTAACAGGCTGTTTCCCTATTGCTGTAATCCATTCTGCAGTTTTTTCAACTACTTCCTTAGATGTTTTTTCTCCTGGTACCACTTCTACTAAGGGAATCAATTCTGGTGGACACCAAAAGTGAGCTACAACCATTCTTTCTGGGTGTTTCAAATATTTTGATATATCCGATGGACTTAACCCTGATGTATTTGATGCAAGTATGACACTTGGATCACATAAGGAATCTAACTCTCCATACACCTTTTGTTTTATTACTAAATTTTCAGCTATACATTCTATTACTAGTTGCACATCACAAACAGCATCCTTTAATTCACTTACTAAAGATATTCTTTTTAAAATATCCTCTGCTTCTTCTTTTATGAGCTTGCCATTATCTATAAGCAGGGAAAGATTCTTTTTAATATTTTCAAAACCTTTATTTAAATTCTCCAATGATATATCATATATATTTACTTTTAACCCTGATTCAGCACATAATTGAGCAATACCATGACCCATGGTACCAGAACCTATAACTGTAATGTTTTTAATTTTCATATTCAGATTTACCTCCTTAATTGTTTTTTATCATTTACTACCTAGATACAAAGCAGTTTGTATCCAGCTATATATCATAGGTAGTTAAGTTGATACTTATTATACAACACCCATAGATGCAAATATAATACACACTGCTGTAGCTATAAGAGGGATAACAACTGTACACATTCCTATATCTACATATGATTGTTTATGAGTCAAACCTGTTATACCTAGTAAAGTTATTACTGCACCATTATGTGGAAGTGTATCAAGTCCACCACAGGCAATTGCTGCTATTCTATGGAACACTTCTGGATTAATTCCTAGAGCTTGAGCCTTTGCCATATATGTTTTACCTAATATTCCAAGAGCAATACTCATACCACCTGATGCTGAACCTGTTATCCCTGCAAGAATACTAGTAGATGCTGCTAGTGAAATAAGAGGTGTTCCTGGTATTGCAAGTATCCCAGCTTGAAGTATAGCAAATCCTGCTAATGTTTTAATAACATTTCCATAACCAACTTCAGAAGAGGTATTTGCAATTGCAAGCAAAGAACCTATAGCCCCCTTATTAACTGTATTTGTAACACTTTCAAGGTTTTTCCAAAATAAAATCAAACTAACAACTATAGCAACAACTAATGCTGAAATTAAACTCCATATACCTTGTACTTTTGATATGCTAATTCCACCGAAATCTTTTAAGTACGCTCCATCCATTGTAGAAAAAACATATTTACCTAATAAATAATTAACAACTAGTACTAAGATTATTGGAGTTATAGATAATGAAAGTTTAGGTAATTTAGATAAATCAATTTGTTTCATTCCTTCTTCTTTATGATCACCATATCCTTCACCTAATGCCATAGCTTTTTTTGTTCTTCTTGTAAGCCATAACATACCGCCACCAAACATTACTATTGATCCTATAATCCCTATAATTGGTGCTGCATAAGCATTTGTTCCAAAAAAAGGCATTGGAATAGCATTTTGTATTTGTGGTGTTCCTGGTAATGCTGTCATAGTAAATGTAAATGCACCAAGCGCTATAGACGCAGGTAAAAATCTTTTTGGAATATCTGCCTCTCTAAATAATTCTGCTGCAATAGGATATACTGCAAATGCAACTACAAATAATGAAACGCCACCATATGTTAATATGGCACAAGATAAAACCACGGCCAGGATTGCCTTATCTTTACCTAGCTTACTACTAATGGTATAAGCTATAGATTTAGCTGCTCCTGAATCATCCATTATTTTACCAAATATTGCTCCTAGTAAGAATACTGGGAAATATGTCTTAGCATATGCTGCAAAATTAACCATAAAAACTTCAGTGTAATTAGCTAAAATATGGCTCTGTCCAGTTTGAAACAAAACTGCTAATAGAGCTAAAACTGGTGCTAAAATAATAACTGTAATCCCTCTATAGGCCAAAAACATTAAAAGTCCTAAAGAGATAATAATACCAATAAGTCCTAACATTATACTTCCTCCCCTTATTTATATTGTAGTATTTTAAATCACATATGGTTTTTCTTCGAACAAATTTGTATACGTATACATATTTTAAAATTAGGATTTTAGAATCACTGTAAGCTTTTACGGAGTATGGATCATTTTTTTATTGTGCAGGTAAGGCTGTACTTGCTAGTGCAGTCTTACTTGCTACTTGTTTATACATCCATTATTTTTAGATTTTCTGATATTATTAATTCAGCACCAGTAAGTGACTTAACTTCTTCAACTGTTGTGTCCTTATGAATTTCAGTAAGTACAAGCCCTTTATCAGTAAATTCCATTACTCCAAGTTCCGTAACTATAAGGTTAACTTGTGCTTTTGCGGTTAAAGGTAATGTACATTTCTTTAATATTTTAGGAGTCCCTTTAGCTGTATGTTGCATTGCAATAATAACCTTTTTAGCTCCTACTACTAAATCCATAGCGCCACCCATACCTGGTACCATCTTACCTGGTACTATCCAATTAGCTAAGTTACCTTCTTGATCTACTTCTAGTGCCCCAAGAACTGTCATGTCAACGTGTCCACCTCTTATTAAAGCGAAAGACGTTGCAGTATCAAAATATGCTCCACCAGGAAGTACTGTAGTAAATTGACCACCTGCATTAATTACATCCTTGTTTTCCTCTCCTTTTGCTGGAGCGGATCCCATGCCAACCATGCCATTTTCTGATTGAAATGTAACATGTACACCTTCTGGAATATAGTTTGTAACCATTGTTGGAAGACCTATGCCTAAATTAATTAGTTGTCCATCTTCTAATTCTTTACCAATTCTTTTTGCAATAATTTGTTTTGCACTCTTACTATCCATACTCATATTAGTTAGCCTCCCCTATAATATAATCAACCAATACACTTGGAGTTACCACATTATTAGGATCGAGTTCTCCAACCTTAACAATCTTTCCAGCTTCCACTATTACAATTTCTGCTGCAGTAGCTATAATCGGATTAAAGTTCCTCGTTGTTCCATAATAAACTGCATTTCCAATTTCATCTACAACACTTGCATAAACAAGTGCTAAATCTGCTTTGATTGGAAGTTCTAATAAGTATTCTTTTCCCTCTATAGTAAGTTTCTGTTTGCCTTCCTCCACCATAGTATCTACTCCCGTTGGTGTAAGTACTCCCCCAAGACCAGCTCCACCTGCTCTTATCCTTTCAATAAGTGTTCCTTGTGGTGAAAGTTCCACTTCCATTTTTCCTTCTGTCATTAATCTTCCTGTTTCAGCATTGGTTCCTATATGAGAAGCTATAACCTTTTTAACTTGACCATTTACTACAAGTCTGCCTATACCTCTATCTACATAACTTGTATCATTTGCTATAATCGTTAAGTTTTTAATATTTGTTTCTACTAATAAGTCTATTATCTTTTCAGGTGTTCCACAGGCTAAAAAACCACCTATCATTATTGACATTCCGTCTTTAAGCAAAGGTCTAACTTGTTCTAAAGATACAACTTTATTCATTAATATTACCCCCTTAAATATAATGATTAATTTTATAACTATTAATTTCTTATTCTACATGCTTACTATAATCTCCTCTATTTTCTCTATTAATATTAATATAAATTCTTTATGCTAAATCTGCTTTAATTTGGAGCTCTAATAAATACTCTTTTCCTTCTATTGTAAGTTTTTGTTTTCCATCTCCCACCGTATCTTTCACCGTAGTGTCAACTCCTGTAAGTGTAAGCACTCCACCAAGACCAGCTCCCCCTGCTCTTATTCTAAAAAGCCACCTATCATTATATTCCGTCTTTAAGCAAATGTGCCACTTGTTCTAAAGATAAAACTTTATTCATTAATATTACCTCCTTGTATCTTTTGAGGATATAATAATTATTATTGTTCCCTACTTGTATTACTTTGATACAGTTACCCTAATTTTTCACTTGCTTCATCTAGAGTGTCAAGCAAAATAATGAAAAAAAGCCGGTGAGATGATTAATTTTCTCGCAGGCTTTGCTCTATTTAATCACTCACCGATATTTAATTTTTCAAGGAGTGACTCCATCATCTTTTGCGTAAATTTATTACCTGAATAAGAAATCATAGAATGTAAAACAAAATCCTTGTACATCATACTCATATCCATTCCAAGATCATCCCTTGATATTTCTTCTTCACCAAAAATAGATTTTATTAAACCTTCAGCCATTTTCTCACCATTTGGATCACTCATTATGTCTCCAAGGGTTGAATTTCGACTAAACTTTTTCTTAATAACTCTTGTTGACTTAACATGCAGCTTTTCTTTAATCCTTATATCTCTTGATGAAGATCCTACAAGTATCTCAAAGTCACCACTCTCTACATGCCAATCTTTGACTTCCACATTATAGTATGCAAAAGCTCTCTTCTTCAAATTAAAGGTTATAATTTTCTCTTCTCCAGACTTAAGCTGGACCTTTTCAAATGCCTTAAGTTCTTTGATTGGTCTTATCACAGTACTTTCTATATCCGCTACATATAACTGAACTATTTCTTTTCCAATTACTCCTCCGGTATTTTTAATTTTAACCTGTACCTTTAAATTTTCATTATCATCCATTTCTTTTTTATCCAAGATAATATCTGAATACTTGAAACTTGTATAGCTTAGCCCGTGTCCAAAAGGAAATAATGTTGATTGTTCTTTTTTATCATAATACCTATACCCTACAAACAATCCTTCCTTGTACTCAACTGAATCACCTTCACCCGGAAAGTTAAGATAGGAAGGATTATCACTTAGTTTTTTAGGGAATGTTTCTGCTAATTTTCCACAAGGGCTAAAAGTTCCAAACAGTAAATCTGCTATAGCACCTCCAGCAGCCTGCCCTCCTATATATCCCTCCAAAATCCCTTTAACTTTATCTTGCCATGGCATTTCTATAGGTGATCCATTGCTTAATACAACCACAATATTCTCTTGCACCTTTGAAATTTCCTGGATTAATTTTATTTGGTTTTCAGGTATTCTCATATGAGTTCTATCATAACCTTCAGATTCATAACTGTCTGGTAATCCTGCAAATATGACTACCTTCTGTGAGTTTAGTGCTGCTTTTTTTGCTTCTTGGAGTAAATTCTCATAAGTATCGTCCTCAGTTAAACTAAATCCTTGAGAATACGAAACTTTACAATTACTGCCTGCTGATAGTTTTATTTCATCTAATACATTGTCAAGCTTTGTTGGATTTATGTGAGAACTTCCTCCCCCTTGATATCGTGGAGTTTTAACAAATGCACCTATAACTGCAATTTGTCCTTCTTTTTTAAGGGGTAATATATTTTCTTCGTTTTTTAGTAATACCATACATTCTCTTGCAACTTTTCTTGCTAATTTATGATGCGCTTCTTTATCATATACTGAATTTTGTTTCTTATTATCTTCAGCTTTAAATATTACTTTTAAAAGTCTTTCCACAGCCTTATCTAAAACATTTTCTGGTAGTCTTCTGTTTTTAACAGCTTCTACAATTTTTTTATCAGATAGTCCATTGCTTGACGGCATCTCAAGCTCTAATCCTGCTTCAAGTCCATCCACTCTTTCATTTACAGCCCCCCAGTCAGACATTACAAAACCTTCATGACCCCATTCTTCTTTAAGAATTGAAATTAAAATGTACTCATTTTCAGAACAATATTCACCATTCACTTTGTTATATGCACACATTACTGTCCAAGGCTTAGACTGCTTTACTGCAGTTTCAAAACTAGCTAAATAGATTTCCCTTAATGTTCTTTCATCTACTACTGCATCTACAGATAATCTTCTATGTTCTTGATTATTTACAACAAAATGTTTTAGTGATGTCCCCACGCCCTGACTTTGAACTCCCTTGATATGATTCGCAGCCATTTCAGAAGACAAGTAAGGATCCTCTGAGAAATATTCAAAGTTTCTTCCACATAATGGTGACCGTTTTATATTAGCTGCTGGTCCAAGTATAATTGACACGTCTTCTGCTTGGCATTCCTCACCTAAGGCAACCCCAACTTTTTGGATGAGACTTTTATCCCATGAGCAAGCTAATGTAGCCCCTGCTGGAAAGCATGTTGCTGGAACGCTTTTATTTAGTCCTAAATGATCTGAAATTGCTGCTTGCTTTCTGAGACCATGTGGACCATCTGCTACCATTATGGATGGTATCCCTAATCTTCCTACCCCTTTTGTATGCCAAAAATCAAGGCCCGAGCACATGCCTGCTTTTTCTTCTAAGGTCATTCTTGAAATTATTTCTTTTATGTCTCTAGCCATTTTATTAATACCTCCAATATTTTTATGTTAATCCCTCACATAAAAAAGGGCTAATGCCCTTTTTTACTTTATTTGATATTATTATTTTATAAAAACTTCACTATAACTTCTTTTATTGCGCAAATTGATTAAACATAATAATTATTCTAAAACCAATTCCTGAATTGATTTTCCTGGTGGTACTATTGGATATACCCCCTCATTTTTATCTATTTCACAATCTATAAGCATAGGTTTTCTTCCTTCTTTTACGGTTTCAAGTACCTTTCTCAATTCCATCACACTGGTAACCTTGTGTGCTTCAATGCCATAAGCCTTTGCAAGCATTACATAGTTTACTTCATCACCAATATCTGTTTCAGAATATCTCTCGTTGCTGAACATTCTCTGCCATTGCCTTACCATTCCTAAGGTGTGATTGTTCATTATTACAGTAACTATAGGAAGCTTATACTTTGATATAGTCTGAAGCTCATTACAACTCATTCTAAAACTCCCATCACCCGTTACCAAAAGCACCCTTTTGTCTAACTGTCCCATTTGACTTCCAATGGCGGCTCCCAGTCCAAATCCCATCGTTCCAAGGCCTCCTGATGTTATAAATGTTCTTGGCTGCTTAAAGTTCCATTGCTGAGCAGTCCACATTTGGTGTTGTCCTACATCTGTTGTAACAATCGTATCTTCCTCAAGAACTTCATTTAAACATTGAAGTACATTGAGATGTGTGAAGTTATTTTCTCTCTTAGGCTCATTCTTAAAGTCTACTGACGGTGCAACCTTCCAGCTTTCTATTTCCTCATGCCAAGATTGTCTGTTTTGGGGTTTCATATAAGAAATTAGTGATTCTAATATAGTATTCATATCTCCAACTAAAGATAAATCTACTGGTTTATTTTTATCTATCTCTGTTTCGTCAATATCAATTTGAATGATTTTTGCATTTTGAGCAAATTCATCTGCGTTCCCAATTACCCGATCACTAAATCGTGCACCTATTGCTATAACCAAATCACTATTAGTCACCGCTAAATTTGTTTCTCGAAAACCGTGCATTCCTACCATACCAAGTGATAATTTATCATCTCTTGGTATAGTACCCAGTCCCATCAATGTATTTGCAACAGGAATATCCCCTATTCTTGCAAACTCACATAATTTCATTGAAGCATTTGCTGTTTTTATTCCGCCACCAGCATATATTATAGTTTTTTTTGCAGACTGAATCAATTTAACAGCTTCTTGTATTTTTTTACTTTCTATAACAGATCTGCTTTCATATTTTTTATCTTCAGTTGCTTGTTTTGTGTATTCCGTTTTACTTAAGAAAATATCCTTTGGAATATCTATAAGCACTGGACCTGGTCTTCCACTTCTCGCTATTTCAAAAGCTTTTCTTATTGAACTTGCTAAATCCTTCTCGTCCTTTATAATGCAACTGTGCTTTGTAATAGATAATGTAATTCCCATTATATCTATTTCCTGAAAAGAATCCTTACCAAGCAAACTTCTTTGAACCTGACCTGTAATTACAACCATTGGAATAGAATCCATATAAGCAGTTGCAATCCCCGTAATGGTATTGGTAGCTCCTGGCCCTGAGGTTACAAAGCAAACTCCAACCTTTCCTGTTGCTCTCGCATAACCATCTGCTGCATGAACTGCTGCCTGTTCATGAGCAGTTCTAATATGCGTGAAATATTCCATTTCATCATATAGTGCATCGTATAGTGGAATTACAGCTCCACCTGGATATCCAAAAATAATATTTGCTTCCTGCTCCTTTAAACACTTAAGTACTATTTGAGCCCCACTTAGCTTCATCATCTCACCCTCTTTTAATATATTTTATTATTTATATTTCATCCTTATTCACAAGCTGCTACTGAAGGTACTATTTCTAATGTCGGTGCCATATCTTTCATTTGATTGCCCTTAAACTCTTCAATTTCATATACATTTATAATCTTTCTAAGCTGCATCATTGCTTGTTCTATCCCTAAGTTAGAGTATTCTTCTATTGTTATCCTTAAATCTGAATACCCACCAATTTCACACTCTTCCATTACAATTCCTCTTATTTTAAATTCTTTTCTTCTTAAAGTATTTGTAACTCTTACTAAAGCATCTATACCATGTTCCACCTTTGCACTTATAGTTTTATACATTACAACTCCTCCTTTAATTTATAAAATAAAAAAATCCTCCGTCCCTATAAACATAGCTATCTATGTTTATAGGGACGAAAGATTCGCGGTACCACCCTAGTTCGTAATTTATCATTATAAATTACCTCATTATTTTTGGTCAAAAGAAATTTTTGATGCATTTCCTAACCATAGCTCTATATCGGGAGCATCCGTCTTAGTTTACTCTATGTGAAACTGTGCATTTTTTGTGATTTACTATGCAAAACATAATGTTCCTTTGCAATTCATCGTCACACTAGTTTCAATTTCAACTAAGCAGCTCAGGAGTGATTATTACATATCCATGTCAACACCAACTTTCAGCAACAATTGGCTCTCTGTAGTCTTAAATGTGATATTTTTCTCTCCTTCATAGCTTTTAAATTTTATTCTTATTATATATAATATTCTAAATCCACATACTTGTCAAACAATTGCTATAAAAATATTTTACTTCTGTCTAGTATATTCTAGCTCCAAAGGGAATGATACCAAGTTTAGCAAATTTAAAGTGCTGAATACCAAATGGTATACCAATAATTGTTACACAAAAGATTACACCTGTAATGAGATGTGCTATGGCAAACTCCCATCCGAAAAGAATGATCCAGATGATATTAAAAAGCAATCCTCCAACTCCAAAATTACCAAGCTCTATCTCTTTTCCGAAAGGCCACAATACAAATTCGGAGATTTTAAAACATTGAATACCAAATGGTATACCAATAATTGTAACGCATAAAATTATACCTGCTAAAAGCCATGCAATAGCTGCAATAATTCCACCAAATAATAGCCAAATAATATTACCTATAAAATTCATTGTCTACCTTCTTTCATTTCTTTATTCCTAAGATGTTCTCTATACCCATAAATCTGAGAAAACATAATACCTTCATATTAATGCATATTCAATTAAAAAACAAAAAAATCATAGGTATGAGAGGTTTTTACTAATAAAAAAACATATTACCATCATATTCCTATTCTGGTAATACGTTACTATAATAATATTATCTAAGACTCTATTGAAACTTAAAATGATTTTTAAAAATATGCTTACCTATTGAAATTACATAAATTAAGTTTTAATAACAAAGGAGAAAAATCATGGAAAATAAGATTTTCCATGGCAATATATACAAAAAAGAGAGAAAGAATAAAAAAAGCATACCGTAATATTGCAATTTTCTGTTGATTTAATAATACGGACGTGGTAGAGTGTTAAAGTGTATAGAAAACTATAAATGAACTTATAAATTCAAGTTGTATCACAGACATATTTTCGCCTAGTAGTGAAATACTATGTCTATTTTTTTGCACTATTTTAAACACGTAGAAAAAGTTAAATAAAAGGGGTGATATGTAATGGAACAGAAAAACAAAAGAGAAATGTTTTCCACAGGATTTGCAATTTTTTTTGCAACATTAGGTTCAGCAGTAGGCTTAGGAAACATATGGAAGTTTCCTTACTTACTAGGAACTAACGGCGGAGGAGCTTTTCTTTTAGTATATCTTTTATGTGTTGTATTAGTTGGTATTCCGATTATGGCATGTGAATTTTACATTGGTAGAAAAGCAAGAAAAAATGCAGTAGGCGCTTTTAAAAAGTTAAAGGCCTCTAAAGGTTGGAGAACTATTGGATTTATGGGGGTAGCTTCAGCATTTTTAATTGCATTTTTTTATAGCTGCGTTGCTGGATGGGTATATTCCTATGTTTTCAAAGCAATAAGAGGTGATCTTGTTGGTGTTACTTCAGTTACAGCCAAATCAAAATTCATGTCAACTTTAATTGGACCGTTCTCTCCACTTATATGGCAGTTAATAGTTTTGATAGTAGTTTCGGTGATTTTAATTGCAGGAGTTAAAAAAGGAATTGAAAGAATAACAAAAACACTTATGCCTGTATTATTCGTACTTATTATTATATGTGATATAAGAGCATTAACACTTCCAGGCGCATCACAAGGATTAAAATTTTTATTCCATGTTGATTTTTCGCAATTAACTGGACCTGTAATACTCGCTGCTCTTGGTTTGTCATTTTTCAAATTATCCCTAGGAATGGGAACAATGATAACCTATGGAAGTTACTTTACGAAGGATAATAATATGATAGCCACTTCAATAAAGGTTGCTTTATCTGACTCACTGATTTCGATTCTCGCAGGAATTGCAATATTTCCTGCTGTATTCTCTTTCGGTATGAAACCTAGTGAAGGACCAGGACTTTTATTTATGACTATACCACTTGTATTCTCAAAGATACCTTTTGGTAATATACTATTAGTAGCGTTTTTCTTTTTAACTGCAATAGCTGCTACAACAGCAATGATATCTATGGTTCAAGTTGCAGTTGCTTATTTTTCGGAAGAAAGAGGTATGGGTAGAGTAAAATCTGTATTATTTCCAACAAGCATAATGATGATTGTTGGAATTCTAGCAACATTATCGGCTGATCCCACAAGTATTCTTAGTAATATTCATGTATTAGGACAGAAAGGTTTTTTTGATTCCTTTGATTACTTGTCTTCTAATATATTACTTCCTGTAGGCGGACTTTTAATAGCAATTTACGTTGGATATTTTGCTAAAAAGGAAGACTTTAAACTAGAGCTATCAAACCAAGGAACTTTAAATAATGATTTTGTGTTAAATATTATATTTGTATTCATTAAATATATATCACCACTTCTACTAGTAATTGTTTTCTTAAACTCAATAGGATTTATTAAATTTTAAATATAAAGTATACATATTAAAAAATCAGTTAACTAATTAATTGGTTAACTGATTTTTTATATCAAATATCTTATTTGATATTATACTATTTTTTTAATTCCTGTTTTCCAGTCACTATACTTTTCTTATCCATTTTGAATGTGGATTTAGCTTCATCCGTAGTAAAATATACATTTCCTTCAACTTTAGCGTCTATCAACCTAAAGTTCTTTGATGAAACATAAAGGTCGCCCTTGAAAGTTCCATGTTCCATAATTGTTAGAGGACTATTAATGGTTAATTTAGGAATGGTCAAAGTGAATTTATCAGTTATTTTATTATCTTCGTCTTGACTGTATAGATCTATCTTACGTTCTATAATATCTTTACCATTGGCATCTTTCTTACCATTTTTGTACTCACCATCAACTACAAGAGCTTTATTAATAGTTAAATTCTTTGTTATTGTAATAATCCATGTGCCCTTGCTACTTATGGCATTTTCAAAAGTAGTTGCAGTACTTACCATTGAAACTGTGTTTCCTACATTTGGAGTTGTTTTCGTTTGTGTTTTGAATTCCTGTTTTCCAGTTACTTTACTTTTAGTATCCATTTTGAATGTAGATTTAGCTTCATGCGTAGTAAAATATACATTTCCCTCAACTATAGTATCCATTAACCTAAAGTTATTTGATGAAACATAAAGGTCACCTTTGAAAACTCCATGTTCAATAGTAGTTCGAGGACTGTTAATGGTTAATTTTGGAACCGACAAAGTGAATTTATCAATTATATTATTATTTTTGTCTTGACTGCATAGAGCTATCTTACGTTCTATCACATTTTTATCATTTTTATACTCGCCATCAACTGCAAGATCTTTCTCAATAGTTAAATTTTTTGTTAGTGCAATATTCCATGTACCTTTGCTACTTATAGCCTTTTCGAAAGCAGGTGCACTATTTACCATTGAAGTTGATAATAACTCCTGTTTTCCAGTCACTTTACTTTTAGTATCCATCTTGAATGTAGATTTAGCTTCATTCGTAGTAAAATATACATTTCCCTCAACTGTGGTATCTATTAACTGAAAATTCTTTGCTGAAACATAAAGGTCGCCTTTAAAAATTCCATGTTCAATACTGGTATTAGGACTGTTAATGGTTAATTTGGGAATCGTCAAAGTGAATCTATCAGTTATATTCTTATTTTTGTCTTGACTATATAAAGCTATCTTACGTTCTATAACATTTTTATCATTTTTATATTCACCATCAACTGCAAGATTTTTATCAATAGTTAAGTTCTTTGTTAGTGCAATAATCCATGTACCTTTGCTACTTATAGCCTTTTCAAAAGCAGGTGCAGTGCTTATCATTGGGGGTGTTACTAACTCCTGTTTCCCAGTCACTTTACTTTTAGAATCCATTTTGAATGTTGATTTGGCTTCATTCGTAGTAAAATATATATTTCCCTCAACTGTGGTATCTATTAACTGAAAGTTCTTTGCTGAAACATAAAGGTCACCTTTAAAAATTCCATGTTCAATACTGGTATTAGGACTGTTAATGGTTAATTTGGGAATCGTCAAAGTGAATCTAGCGGTTATATTCTTATTTTTGTCTTGACTGTATAGAGCTATCTTACGTTCTATAATATTTTTATCATTTTTATACTCACCATCAACTGCAAGATTTTTATCAATAGTTAAATTTTTTGTCAGTGCAATATTCCATATACCTTTATTACTTATAGCTTTTTCAAAAGCAGATGCAGGAACTATATTTACTTTATTAGGAACTGTGTTTGCTACTTTTTGAATTGTTTTTGGTGGCATTGTAGGTTGTTTAGCACATCCTACAAATAATACAGTTAATATAGCTGTCATAAATAACATACTTTTTGATTTCATTAGAAATCCTCCTCATTAGTAACAATATTTTTGCAATAAAAAATTGTAAATGTAAAAATTAAATACTACTTATATTGAGGTTCTTGTTTTTGAATATATTTTTGTCTTCCCTTTAACATGTCTAGTGCAGAATCAAGTTGCTCCCCAATTTGTGTAAAATCACTTTTTGCTTGTTTATTATCAGTTTCTAGGGAAAAAGTCTTCATTGTAGCAGACGCACTCTGCATTCCAGCAATCGCTTGTTGCATTTGAGTTCCTATAGTCATAGTTTTCACCTCCATTCAAATATATTTAATTCAATATAATGATTTTTGAGAACATAGTTCTTGTAAAAACTGTTGACCCGTCATTTTTCCATAACCTTACCATTTTTAATTAACACTCTTTCCATATTACTAATGTTTGTTTTACTTTAGTGCTAACAGTCATATGAATTTCCTTTATTTTAATAAATTGCTTTCTAACGTAGTTTACCTAATATGCTTAAATTTAATTCATTCAATTACGTCCTTTAAATTTTTATATAAATATAGAAATAAAAAATCAGTTAGCCAATATTGGTTAACTGATTTTTATTTTTAATGAAACAGTTTTCACTTTGACCTCTTAATATTACTATTATTAGTTTATCAAAAAACTTAATTTCTGAAGAACCTATACAGTAAAAAGTGGTATTGAGATATTTTATTATTGAGATATTTTAATTGTCATTTGTCCTTTTTTTGAAGTATCACCATCAGAAAGATCACTTGCATCTGATTGATTACTCATTTGTCCTTTTTTTGAGGTATCATCATCAGAAAAACTACTTTCATCTGATTCTTTACCTATTCGTCCTTTTTTTGAAGTAGCATCCTTGGCGTTATTATTCTCATTAGACATACTCGTATTTGAAGAAATTGAGCCTTTATTATCTCCTGAAATAACTCCATTAAATGGGACTGTAATTTCGATAGTATGCTTATTCTTTTCTGATTTTTCTAAATCATTTTTATTCATAAGTATTCTCCCTTCCAATATAAATTACACTATATAAATAGTGTGTATTATATAGTTTACCCTTTTCGTTACAAAATATAGTTGATAAAAATTGTATATTTATGTGATTTAAAAATTTTTCATAAAATCAGCTTTTATAAAAAGCTAATGTTTAACATTCTTTTTTATTAGCTGCATAAATGTTTCAGGGGTGACTACTCTAACTTTCGGATTTTCCTTTAATTTATCCACAACCCTTTCAATATTGCTAAGACTTTTACTCCATGCATGAACATAAACAAAGGTATAACTATTAGAATAATGAATATCTACTAGTCCAGATTCTACTCTATTGTTGATATTTAAATCCAGCTCCCCTTCACTTTCGATACTATCCCAAAGTAAATCTCTACATGAAACTATAGGTTTATTATTAGACCATATAATTTCTCCTTGATAATTGTCGTGCCTTTGATAATCAAGATAAAACAACCCCTCTATATCAGGCTTAGCAGTAAATTTTTCCCAAAGATTAGTATCATGAAAAGATGAGTCATCTATGATCGCTATATATTTCTCATCTACTTTTTTCATGTAATCATTTAATCTATTAATATAAATATCGAGTGTTTCTCTATCAAATTTACTTGGGTACATATAGCCATTTCCAGATGGTGGTACAACAAAATAATCATTAGTTGATCCATGAGCTGCACTTTCATAATATAAATTAAATACAGTAGGTGCAAGGTAATATAAAGATGGGCTTAATGACCACCCCAAATTAAACTTTCCTTTGTAGGGAGAGCCATACCATTTGTGAGAACCATAATTAGTTCCAAGGTTCCACTGTTGATTATCTCCGTCAGACATAATAAATGTTACATAATGCATAGATTCATCATTAGGAGTACTCATTAATGATTTTTGAGTCATAGGTACTGAAGGAAAAGCACTTAATACAGTTAAATTATAAGACCAATCTGCAGCGACCATACTAATACCATATTTTGAAGTCGTACTAACATTAACAAATTCATCTGGTCCCCACCCTAAGCAGATGGAGTCCTTATCCATGGATGAAAATACTTTATCTCGAAGAACTGTATCATTTACTTTATCTTCATAAAATACTAGAGCTTTGGTCATTATTGCATAGTCTCTTAAGGCGGAGGCTTTGCCCGGGGATAGCTCAATTACTATGGAATGGTTGAGACCAGAATTCCATAAGTTATCGTATGCCCAGTTCTCATCTGTGTTTCGAAGATCACCTTTAATTTTTGTAATGCCATGAGCTCTTATTTTATCTTCAATAGCATCATCAACTGCAATGCATTTAGTTAATGATGCGAGTGAACAAGCATTATTTATTGAAGGATCATTTAGAGATTTATTATTATAAAGCAAATATCCATCAACATAATCTTTATATAGATCTAATAATTCCCATGGATTTGAGATGATTTTATATAATATTCCATACCTATCTTTTAAATCATCTAGCCAAATTTGATAATCTGGTTGTGAGGAACTAAGTGTATAAATTTGAATTAATGAATAATTATTAACTAATCCTTGAAGTGTTGCTATCATTGTTCGCTCATTAATTGTCATTCTATCCTGAGAAATAACATATAAATAAGTTGGTATTATAGGGTTTTTCATATATTTTTTTGTACTTAGAGCTTTTTTCCAATCACTCCACTTAATACTTGCCATTGTTGTTTTCCTTGCAATATTTATAGAAATTTTGTAAAAAGTTAATTCTTTCGTTATTATTAAAAGATTTAATATGACTCTCATCAAAATTTGCCAATAGTAGTTGTCTTTTTATGATATCATCAGAAGTAACATTTTTGCAGTTCTTAATCATATCATACATAATCATAAAAGTAGTAGTCCGCCCAATACCTTGTTTGCAGTGAAAATGTAACCATGAATTGTCAGGTTGTGATTTTACTAACTTTATAAAATAATCAACCATATCATCCTTAGGTATCTTACCATCAGTAACAGTAATGCGGATATATGATAGTGATTTAGAATTAACTAGGTGATTTTCATTTTCAACTTTTCGGGGAACTACAGTTATATTTTTATGATTATAATAAGTCATAGGTACATTTAATTCAATATTATTTAATTTATTATATTCTTCTATAATTACTTGATCCATTGTTAAACCTATGTTAGCATCATTTTTAACATTAGCCCAGCTAACAGGATTTCCATTAATGAATCCATGAGATTCCTGTCTTAAGTCTATAACTGTTATAGGTAATGATGTTCCTATGCTATTTATTACAAGAGGTAGATTATACTCAGAAAATTGTTGACTTCCAGAAATGTTTAATGTGCTTAATCCGCTAAGATTTAAGTTATCATTGTCTTGCAAGGTTAATATATCAGTAGACTTACGAAAGTGTTTTGGAATGTCATAGAGATTTTGTGAATCCAATACAAGATGCGCAATGTTGTCATCTAAGGTTGCAATCGGATCTTGCGCAATTTCATTTCTTGTTTCCATCGAATCTATTGTTTCATTATAAGATCTTCTTCTATTATAAGAGCGCATCATATTATAATTATAAAAATACGGACACCAGTACATATATATCCTCCATAAAAATAGTTTTCACTATATATTATGTATGGAAAATTATTTTGATACTTTTTATCTACGTTATGGACTTCTGTTTTCTAATAAGATTAATTAATAACCGCAACTTGTGTGTATTTATATCTCCAAACGTTGATTTATCATTTCTTATTGCTGTTCCAAAATGGTATTGAGGTGCTTTAGTTTTTATCATAACCTCTATAATATTCCCAAGATTTAAGCCACCACCAGCAATTACATTAATATGTTTTTCCTTTTCTACCATGTTTTTAATAACTGGAATATTTTTAAGTATATTCCCTTTCCCACCTGATGTAAGAACATTATTAATTTGACTATAACCAGCTAAAACTTCTATCCCTTTCACCTGGTCAGTTAGCTCATCAATAGCCCTATGGAAAGTCACATCAATGCCATCGCAAGCTTTTAACAATTTCTCTAAAGAAGGAATACATATTTCATTATCTATATTTAAAACTCCAAATACTACACCATTAACATTAAGTTCTTTTGCAATCATAATATCTTCTACCATAACCTCAATTTCTTCATCTGTATATATAAACGATTTTCCATGTGGTCGTATCATCACATTTACTGGTATTTTAACACTTTGGACTGCTCTTTTAATAAGTGAATAACTTGGTGTTAAGCCACCTTCCGATAATGCACTAACAAGCTCTATTCTATCAGCGCCACTTTCTTCAATTCTCTTTACATCTTCTATCGTTGCTGCTATAATTTCAATCATTTGCTCAACTCCTATGTATGTTCCTAATTGAATTTCCTTTTTTAATTATATATATTTGTTATTTTACCATATCTAATATATTTTATATCAATAATAATATATAATAGAGTTAATATTCCTATTGCAGATATTTCAATAAAGGGAGAGATTTTATTGATTACTTACATTAATGATAAAGTACATGAATTTACCACCATCGAAAAAGTATTTTCTAAATCGCAATCTTCTGACAAAATGTTTTGGCTTAATATTAACAACCCAAGTGAAAGTGATTTTATGTTTTTAAAAGATAAATTTAATTTTCATCATCTCACTATTGAAGATTGTATACATAAAAGTAAGAGGTGTAAAATAAATGATTATAAAGATTATCATTTTTTAATTCTTGTCACATCAGATAGTCATACTAGAAATGCCTTTTCTTATAATAACATCTATGTATATATAAGCTCAAATTATATTATAACAATACATTATGGTGAGAATAAATCAGTAAAAAAGATTATGGATGATATAAACAAGGGATTAGATATTGTTTCTAATGGAAGTGATTTTGTTTTATATCATATTCTTGATGAGGCTATAGACCAGTTATTTGTGGTAACAGATACGGTTGAAGAGAAAATTAATATTCTAGAAGAAGAATCAATGAACAACCCTGTTCAAAGTACTCTTAATAATATTATGCGAGTAAAGAAAAGTGTTATTAAGCTCAGAAGAGTTGTTTCTCCATTGAGGGAAGTATTAAATACTCTTTTGAGGCATGATGATATTATAACTGAAAAATATAGGATATATTTCTCTGATATTTATGACCATGTACTTCGAATATATGATTTAATTGAATCTGATCATGAAATGGTTACGTCTTGTTTAGAGCTTTATTCTTCTCAATTATCTAATTCAATGAATAAAATTATGAAGATTTTAACTATAATTACTACGGTTATGATGCCACTTACAATAATAACAGGAATCTATGGTATGAATTTTCAAAACATGCCTGAGTTAAGTGCTAAATACAGTTATTTTATTACTATATTTATAATGTTTTTTATTTCTTTCGTAGAGATATTAATTTTCAAGAAGAAAAAATGGCTATAATATAGTTAAAAACACCAAATAAATGGTGTTTTTACTTTGTTAATACTGAAGATATAAGTATATTATTCTTAAATACCTTGAATTAAAGCTTGAGGTATTTCGGACTAAATTGCTTATCGTAATACTCAATTAATTCTTTTGAATTTAAATTTGACTTTAATTGCTTTATAAGTTCTTCCCATGTAAATAAAATAAAATGAGCTTCCCATCCCTTTTCTATAACTTCTTCTTTTGCAGACAATGCTGCTTTTTTAATAGCCTTGTTTCCCTTTGGGTATATAAATATAACATAACTATTTTTAGATATGTGTGCAATATTTCTCATTACTTGGTAATTATTTAAAAACTTATCTTCTGTTTTAAAGCATTCCTTTATGGCTGGATTATTCTTAATTAATGGCATATATACATCATAAAATTTCTTCTTATGTTCTTTGTACTCTTTACGCTCTTTATCCTTCCTGACTTTTCCAAAATGATTTTCTGTATATTTTATCTCAAAATATATTCTAACTCTTGAGTTTAACTTTATATAAAAATCAAAGTTAGTCTTCCTTCCGGAGTTTTTTTCTAATTTAGATATTTTTTCAAAACATATATCATTACAATTATAATTGATTTCGCCTTCTATATTCATTACATTTAGGATTGATTCCAATGATTTTTCTTTGATTAATGGATAAAAAAAATTAATACACATAGCCTGAGATGAATTTAAATGGTGAAAATACCTGTGTAGGGTTATACCTTTGTAATAATCTGATTTAAAAAAATCAGTCCTGTATTTTTCAATAATGTTTACTTTATATTTATCTTTATGAAGAATGTGTTCATATAAAATACCTTTATTCTTATAGTTATATATACCATCTTCATAAATATTGAGCATATCTCTTTTATACTCACCTAAATGTTCTTTAACTTTGGTTTGAAAATCTCGTGAATCCGAAATTAATACACCATTGTTATCTGACAATTCTAAATCTCCGCCTTGATCCTTTATCATAGTTTCAGTATTATCCATCTCACTAAACTTTTCTATTTTGTCATCCTTTAATTTATCATCCAACAAGATCACCCTCCTATGATTTCTGTTTCCTAATGTATAATTATGTATATTGCTCAAATTTAATTAATAATACAAATATTGAACATATTGTGAAAAACAACTCTAAATATTATAATTTAGTTACACTATAAGATAATTATCTTATAATTGTTTTATAATTTTTTATTTCTTATAACTATATTTTAAGCAGAATAATATTAATTGATTTTCTTCATTTATATGTTCTCTTTTAAATTACAAAGTAGTAGAATAGTGTATAATATATTTTATAATTCAAATAATATCTTTGTAAAGATAAATAGGTGGTGATTATAAATGAAACCTGTAACTATGTTCATAACAAGCTGGTGTCCTTACTGTAAACAAGCATATGCTATGATGAAAGAATTAAAAAATAAGAACCCACAATATGCAAATATTGAAGTTGAAATAATTGATGAAGAGCTTCAACCAAAGATAGCTAAACAATACGACTACTATTATGTTCCTACCTACTTTGTTAACGAAGTTAAGGTACATGAAGGTGTTCCCTCTATAGATATTATACGTAACGTATTTGAAGAAGCCCTTAAATAAAAAAACACCTACGATTTTGAACTGAACCACTAAAAACGGACATTGCAAAAACACCCCCATTTGTAGGATAATAAAACTATGATTGGGGGTATTGTTATGTCAGCAGTAAAAGGCAAAAAACAGTTTGG
>NZ_JAIZZK010000020.1 GCF_020443705.1 Clostridium algoriphilum | reverse complement strand
ACTTTATGATACAAAATCATTACCGGAAGGTGCAATTGACAAAGTTAAAAGAATTGCAAAAGAAACAGGTAAACCCTTTGAATATGCTTATCTATTAGATGCTTTTGAAGAGGAACAAAAACAGGGGATAACAATTGATACAACATCACTTCAATTTCATACAGACATGCGGGATTATGTAATTATAGATGCACCGGGACATGTAGAGTTTCTTAAAAACATGATTACAGGTGCAGCTAGTGCTGAAGCTGCGCTTTTGATAATAGATGCTAAAGAAGGAATTCAAGAACAATCTAAAAGGCATGGTTATATATTATCTCTACTCGGAATTAAACAGGTCTGCGTTGTAGTTAATAAAATGGATCTTATTGATTATAGCCAGGAAAAGTTTGATGCTATAAAAAATGAAATGAATGCCTTTTTAAAGAATTTAAATGTACACCCTATGAGTTATATTCCTATCTCAGCATTTTACGGTGAAAATTTAACTTCAAAGTCTGAGAAATTATCTTGGTACAAAGGAGAAACAGTACTTGAAGCATTAGATTTATTTACGCAAGAAGAAGGACTTGAAGCAAAGCCTTTAAGATTCCCAATTCAAGATGTGTATAAGTTTGATGATAGAAGAATAATTGCAGGAAGAATAGAAGCAGGTTCACTAAATGTTGGTGATGAAATTCTTATTTCCCCATCCAACAGAACTACAAAAGTTAAGAGTATAGAAGCCTTTGTAGAAAAAGACAGGGTAGAAACGGTAAGTGCAGGAATGTCTGTAGGAATTACTTTTGAAGATGAGTTCTTCAATAAAAGAGGAGAAGTAATTTCTCATAAAAAAAATGCTCCTATTGTTGCTGACATTTTTAAGACCAACATATTTTGGATGGGAAAAAATAATTTTATAAAAGGGAAGAAATATAAGATAAAGCTTGTAACTCAAGAAGTGGAATGTGAAGTTGTAGCTTTTAATAAAGTTATAGATGCAAGTACTCTAGGAACTTATGTTAATGCACTTGAGGTAAAAACTAATGATGTAGCTGATGTTACTATTAGGACGAAGGAGAAAATATGCTTTGATAGATTTTCAGACAATCAGAATACTGGTAGATTTGTAATAGTAGATGGTTATGATGTAAGTGGTGGTGGAATTATTTCAGGTGTCGTAGAGTCAACTGAAGTAATTGAAGCTAGCTTTAGCAAGGATGAAGTTAAACTTCCTATTAATTGTTTTGACGAATATTATTTTGATATTAAGGCATTAGCAATTAAGAGAAAAGTAATAAAGGGTACTCAATATAAAATTGGGGACAATGTACCTTTCCTTGGAGAAAGTTATGAATACACAAAGGATTTTGATGTAATAGCATTAAATGCTAGTCTTGTTGCTAAAGTAAGAAACGGTAAGTTAATTGATGTTTTAGCAGTAGAAAATTATTCATATGAAGCTATAGCTATTATAAATGAAAAAGGATTTGCAATCAATTTAACCTCAGAGAAAGATTTACTAGCTTATATCGCTGATTCTGAAACAGATATTAACGATGTTTTTGCAAATAAATGGCTTGATTTTACAAAATATAGAACTATAAAGTTTAGTGATAGTATAGACGAAATATTATCATATTAAATTTAATAATGGCCGGCTAATGTGAACATTAGCCGGTATTTTTACATCTTATTCAATTATACTCTGTTTCATAATCTATATAGCTTAAAAATTATAGAGAAATAAGATTTGAGAGGGGATAAATATGATAACAATCACGAAAGAAATACTGAATAGCATTGAAAAATTCAAACATAAATTACAAGAATATAAAGAAGGTAAATTAGAAAATTTAAAACCATTCAGTTCCATTATGGGAATTTATAAAGAAAAATTGACTGATACGTATATGGTTAGACCGAGAATTGCTGGTGGAGTTACAACGATTAATCAATTAAAAGATATAAGTGAAATAGCTAAGAAATATGACGGGGTCAAAATACGATTTACAACAAGACAAGATATTCAATTTCATTCAGTAAAAATAGATTATTTAGGTGATATGTTGGATGAATTAGTGAAAGCTGGCCTAATTACAAAAGGTGCTGGTGGAGATGGGATAAGAAATATTGCATGCTCTCCTCTTTCTGGAGTATCTCAAGATGATGTTTTCGATGTTACATCATATATGAAAGAAGTTACAAACTATATGATGAAAGATCCTGCAAATCTTAAGCTTCCAAGAAAATATAAAATAGCATTTTCAAATAGTCCAGAGGATACAGCTAATGCTACTATGTCCGATATAGGTTTTATTGCTAAAGTAGTTGAGGGCAAAAAAGGATTTGAAGTTTACGGTGGTGGTGGATTAGGTGGCGGTGCTAGAGTAGCTTTAAAAATTGAAGACTTCATCGAGGATATGGAAGCACTATATTATGTACAAGCAATGAAGCAAGTTTTTGAAAGAGAAGGGGATAGAACTAACAGACATAAAGCTAGATTAAGATTTGTGGTGCAAAGATTAGGTGAAGAAGAATTTATTAAAATGTTTAGAGAAGAACTCCATAGCTTGAAAGCTGAACAGGATTTAGGGCTTAATGTAGAGTCAAAAGAAGAAAAGATACAAAACAGTTTGGAAGATAATGAATCACCATGGAAAAAGATATATGAAAATATAATATATCCTCAGAAGCAATCAGGCTATTATTCTTTATATATTCATCCGCAAAACGGAAATATGAGCACTAATGATTTAGATAAGGTATTAGATTTCCTAATAAGCTTAAATTATGAAATATCTATAAGATTGACTATGACTCAAGGTTTTTTTGTTAGAGATTTAAAAGAGAATGATGTAGCAAATTTAATGGATAAGACATCTGATTTTTCATCTATATTTAACATATATAACTCTGTAGCCTGTGTAGGTCCTAAAATTTGCAACTTCGGTATTAATAATTCTCAAGGTCTCTTAAATAATATAATTGAAGCTTTTAACTATACATCCATTGATATAAAAAGTGCACTGCCAAGAATACTTATAGCTGGATGTCATAATTCCTGTGCACAACCTCAAAAAGGACTCATTGGATTTGTTGGAAAAAAGAAGCGTGCGGATGATAGATTGGTTCCTGTATATTCCATATCTTTCGATGGAAGAGTAGGCGCAGGTGAAGCGAGGTTTGGAAAAACATTTGGAGAAATTCCTGTAAAAAAAATCGCTAAGTTTCTTTTGGAGTTAGCTGAGTTAAAAATTAATTCAGGTTTTATAGATTTTATTGAATTTATAGAAGATAAAGAAATTAACGTGCGAGAGTTAGTTAATAAGTATTCCTTACTAGAGAGCTTTAGTGAGAATCCAGATTTATACTCTGATTTCTAGTCAATTATTAAAATAAATCGACACAATGAATGTAATATTAATAAAGAAATGATACTTGTTTATTAAGTGCGGTGGACAGTAAGTGAAAGGTGGTATTTGTATGTCCAGTTTTATAATCAGTAAATATATACCAATACTCAAAACTATTAGAGATTACAAAAAGGAAAATATTAGGAAGGACATTGTTGGTGCAGTGACAGTGACAGTCGTTGGCATTCCACAGTATATGGCATATGCATTGATCGCCGGCGTTAGCCCAGTTTATGGCCTATATACGGGTATAATAGCAGCCATTATTGGTTCAGTATTTGGAAGTTCGAATCAACTGATCACCGGACCGACTAATGCCATATGTTTACTCACGGCGAGCGCTATGATTCGATATATGAATCTGCCGAATGCCTATCAAATACTTTTCCTAATGACCTTTCTCGTGGGTGTCTTACAGATGCTTTACGGCGTCCTTAAGTTGGGTAAGTTGGTAGATTTCGTGTCACATACAGTATTGGTAGGTTTTACTGCTGGCGCGGGTGTGATAATCGCTCTCGGACAATTGAAAACATTTTTGGGGATATCTATCAAGAGTTCGTCAGCCATGTCAACCTTGGAAAAAACGTATTACATCATAACCCATATAAGACAAACAAACCTTTATGTCTTGGGAGTGGGACTGATGACGATAGCGATAGTGGTGGTTTGTAAAAAAATCGGTAAAAAATTGCCTGGTGCCTTACTCGGAATTACCGTTCCAATCATTTTTATAATTATGTTTGATTTAGAAAAGAAGGGTGTAAAACTTATAGGAACTATTCCTTCCGCGCTGCCTACCTTTAAGATGGTGCAATTTAGCTTTGATTCCCTAAAGGATATTTTTAGAGGGGCTTTTACAATTTCGATCATAGGACTGGTAGAAGCCATATCGATCTCAAAATCTATTGGTACAAAGACACGACAAAAAATTGATTCTAATCAGGAATTTATTGGACAGGGTATAGCAAATATAGTGGGCTCCTTCTTTCAGTGTCTTCCCTCATCTGGTTCATTTTCACGTTCTGCAATCAATTATATTAGCGGAGGAACCAGCAGATTTGCCGGAATCCTGTCAGGTGTGTTTGTTGCCATAATTCTTGTATACCTTGCCCCATATGCAAGTTATATACCCAGTGCAGGTCTTGCTGGAGTATTAATTTATACCGGATTCGGATTGATTGATAAAGAGGAAATTAAGAAGGTTGCTCGAGCAGGCATATTATCGTCGGATTCCATTGCTATGTGGGTAACATGTGTCTTAGTAATTATACTACCAAGCCTTGATTATGCAATTTATGCAGGAATTACTCTATCAATTGTCTTGTACCTGAAAGATACAAACAAAGCACCAGTGAAGCTTCTTATTCCAACACCGGGTACAGAGTCCCAAACTGTTGAACAGGAAATTAAATCAGTTAAGGGAAAGGTAGATGTCTTAATTATTCAACTGGAGGGTAATCTTTACTTCGGCGCAGCATCTGACCTTGGAGTGAAACTTGAGAGTTTAATCAGTAAATCCAGAGTGTTTATCTTAAGAATGAAGTATGTGACTACAATTGATTTAACATCACTCAGTACTTTGAAGGTCTTCATCAGGAATGTACGAGAAGCCGGTGGAATCCCGCTCATCAGTGGTGTCAATTCGGAGCTTGATTTATTTTTTAAGAAAACGAATCTTGAATCTGATATTGGCATTGAGAATATCTTTAGGTCGGAGAATGAAGTTTTCGCTTCTACTACTAACGCTTTACAGAAAGCAAGAGCTTCTCTAAACTGTGGAATAGGTGATAAAGCTCAGAAATCTGCAACGTGTACTCTGCTAGATCTAGTTTCGACGTTTAAAGGATAGACTGCCAGTTCATTATAGATGGACAATACCTAGTATCACACGTGTGGTATTTGGGCTAGACATCTTAGGTATTCAGATCGTTATACCAAGGGTTAAGAGATACTTAGGAGAAGTGACACCTTCTTTTTTTATGAAATAGATAAATTATTTAATTTATAATACATTGAAAGTAACACACTCAATTACATTTGTGTTACTTTCAAAATATCAATATGTACTTAATATATTAGAACCTATATCTAATGATATAGATTTGATTGTCACAACATATAAGGGTACTATGACACAATTCTATTATTGTTATATATTGTTAATTTGCTACTGCTGACTGCCAATCACCAAAGCCTGTGCTTTTAAATATTGGAGCTATAAATGGACCTATCATACCAAGTAAACTGCATTGACTTCCGGGATCGACTCCAAAATGGTAAGTTTGAAAGTGTCAAAACAATTATAACTATTCCTAGAATAGGAGTACCTGATCTTTTTAAATAAATGTTGTTATTTTTTTACATATGGAAAACTATTCCTTTAGAATAGTTTTCTTCATAATATCTACACAAAACTAGTGTATTATGTAGATATACCAATCCTGTTTTAGCAATCATCTTGATAACTATATTTAAAATTGTTGAAAAGATAAAGAGTGGGGTGAAGCATTTTCAATGTTTACTTAACATGAGGGTGCAAAGATAATAAATAGAATTAAGCCATCTACTTTTCAGAGCAAATCAGATTGGTGTGTAATTATTGATTATTTTGAATGTTTTTTGAAGAAAAAGTGTACTATTAATTCCTATCTTAAAGATGTAAGACAATATATTGATTGGTATTTTTCAAACAATATGGATAAGGGTTTTATATTAGATAAAGAGAGTTTTAGTAAATATGAATTTTATCTCGTAAGTGTAAAAAAATACTGTAACATATAAAAGAGTAGCTTTACATAAAGTTGTAGTGATCTTTATTACTAAGCATAACAATTTGTGGAGGAATACTTGGACTTCTGGTTTCGGTAAACCTATTTTACTTGATATAATAGGTGAAATAACCATTCAATTAAATTAAATGGAGGCTTATATATGAAATTGTTAAAAAAATGGTATGAAAATTTTTTGAAAAATATGGAAAAGGCCAACAAAGAAAGTTTTGGTGATAAAAAATTAGGTTGTTGTGGTTTAAACTCTAATCAACCCAAAAATTCCAAACCTAATAAAAATCAAAAATAAAACCTAATAATGGGGTAGCGCCAACATTTCCGACAAAACCCACGTTAAGGAATTAAATGGATAAAGATCACCAAAAACGATAGATGATAGTTAATTTTGATACTTTGTTTTTGGTAATAGTTTTGGTACTGCATATTACAAAAATAAGAACTAAAAAAGTACCTAACTCTTTCAGTACCAAAAACGACCGTTTATGGTACTTTGCAAAAAATAAGATAAGAGCATTTATTTACACTCTTGTTAATGAGCATGACTATGATGTATATCCTGTGTGTTTTTACGCGAATGATTATTTTCCTCATGAGTATGAATATGTCCGTGATGACTATCATCATGGCTATGGATGTACTCATGAGTTATTACATTATTACTATGGTTATGTTTATGCACTTCTGTTGAAACAAAAAACGAACCTATAATCCTAATGACTAGTGCTATAACAAAGGAGAATGTTGGTGTTTTTCCGAAAATTATCATTGATAACCCTACCCCAATAAATGGTGCTATAGCATAATAGGCAAATCTTCAATCACCTTTTTATCTCCAGTTTCTACTGCATTTACAACACGAGTATTAATATGGTCTTGTAAAATAATTTTCCCAATATTTTTAACCGCCGATTTTACTGCTGCAATTTGAATAAGAACTTCACTGCAATCTCTATTATCCTCTACCATCTTTTTAACAGATTGTAAGTGTCCTATGGCTCTAGTTAGCCTATTAATGACGGCTTTAGGCTAGTATTTCCATGTTCGCGCTTATGTTGTTCAGACATGTTTATACCTCCATTCAATATCCCCTACAGGGGGTTAATGAAATTATATCATTGTTTTATTTCGATTCCAATATTAGTATCTAATACATAGATTTAAAAATCAAATAGGGGTAATAAATAGCCTTTATATTTATTACCCCTATTTGGTTTATTTAGAACAAAAGGGAGATGTATTTTGTAAAATTATAGCTCATAATATTTGATATAATTTATTAAATAAACTTTCTTAATTTAGAAAGATTTGAGGGAGATATATATGAAATATAAAGCTAAATTAGAGATATTTATAAGCATTTTAGTTTTGAGTATATTAAACGGAGTAGTATTAAGTAAGGGGATTGTATATATATACTGTTATAGACTATTGTATTGTGTACTTACAGCTATAATATTTGGGGTACTGTATTATTTATCCTTTCTAAGGGTATATTCAGAATATAATCTTCTCAAACAAACTAATAAACAACTATTAATTGAATTAAAAACAGATAAATTAACAGGATTATTTAATAGAGGAACTTTCGACTTGGATTTAAAAAATATATTAGATTCAGAGATATATTCAGCAATATTTATAGATGTAGATGATTTTAGAAATTTTAATAATGAGTATGGACATTCTGTTGGTGATAAGGTTTTAATAGATGTAAGCAAAGCCATTAAATATGGTATAAGAAAAAATGACATGGCCTATAGATATGGTGGCGAGGAAATTGTAATAATATTAAAAGGTTGTGATAAAGAAAGTGCATTTATTGTTGCTGAAAAAATTAGAACTAATGTAAGTTCTTTTGATAATTCACCTTTACCTAAAATAACTATTTCTTTAGGTGTATCTGGGTATCCGTATGATGGACAAACTGTTGAAGAAATAATACGGGCATGTGATGTAGCACTATTGTATGCAAAGAAAAACGGTAAAAATAAAACAGTTATATTTAATAAAAACATAGATTTGTTAAAATACAATTAATTTTAGTATAGGTATTATGTTTTTTGCAAAGCATACTCAATGAATGTATATATTATTTTTTTGAGGAGGCTAATAAAATGGGTATGGCAACAAACAAACACCAAACATGTATAGATGAATGTAACAGGTGCGAGCAAACATGTTATGAATGCTTTAAAGCATGTTTAAATGAACCTGATGTTTCAGGAAGAAAGAACTGTATAAGTACTCTTGTTGAATGTGCACAAATGTGCCAAATGTCATCTTCACTTATGTCAATGGAAGGACAATTAGCAAAAGACCATTGTAAACTCTGTGCTACTATTTGTGATAAATGTGCTACGGAATGTGAAATGTTTAAAGATGAACATTGCAAACAATGCGCTACAGAATGTCGCAAATGTGCTGATGAATGCAGAAAAATGGCTAATATGTAAAGGTATATAGAACTTTATTTAGTAAAGAGTGCTACTTTAAATTTATGGAAGTACTCTTTACTATTTTAAGATGAATTTGGAAGAGTAGGTGTTCCATCTTCCTTCATCATAGCTTCAAGCATTTTTTCCAAGACCACTAAAATTCATGTTAGAAAGTGGTAATTCGTCTGGTCCCGTCATCAGCTGGAACCTGCTGTAGTACTTTTAAACCTAAAGCTTCTATGTAGTTGCAAGGATTTATAGTTGCACAAAAAACGAAAGTATACCCCAAAGGATAGAGTCTAAATAAAGGACTCTACCCTTTTTCATGTGGATTATTTTAGTCAATAAATAATCAAAATCGGTCACAATGGAATATAAAAAAGATGGCTCCTACAATATACAGAAACCATCTAATTCAAGTATTATTTTACATTATATAAACCATGACTATTCATATAATTAAAGAGTTCTTGACCATGTTGTTGTTCATCTTTTTGAATATGTTGTAGCGCTTCCCTTACCACAGTATTTGCAGCTTCGAAAATCCCAGTGTCATAAGTACCTGACACATATTTTTCAGATGCTAATAAATCACTGCAAAGTACTTCATCCCCTACATTATTCATAGCTCCCTGATAAGAGGATTGTTGAATTTGTCCGTCTTGAGCCATAGGTTGCTGACCATGACTAAGGTTAGGTTGTTTTCCTTGAAGCATTTCATCAATAATAGTATAGTGATGTTGCTCCTCGCCAGCAAGCTTGTTGCAAAGTTGTTTTAATTGGGAATCCTGAGCTTGTTGAGCATAGTTTTGATATTTTTTAATACAAATTCCCTCTTGATGTTTTTCATCTTCTAAAATCATTCTTTCTTTTTGACTAAGTTGTATTTGCATATTTTCCCTCCTGTATTCCTTATTGGTGCTAAATGGTTATTAATTACTCAGCATTCACTATATATCTTAAGCAATAAAAATAATATTATACAATTAAAGTTTTATTGATCCTTCTATGTTAAGTATAAATCTCTCAACCTTTTAAAATTTTTTAATAAAAAACAAGAATGATTAACAATAAAAATGTAGATTCTATAATTGTAATCATGGAGTTATATGAATAAAACTAGCTTTTTAGACAAAACTACTCTAATAAGGTTAGGATTAAATGGATAAAATATAAAGATTGTTACTAAACATTAGTTAAGAAGTAAGTCAAATATATAACAGACTTATGAATAGGAGGAATTACTTTGGAATGGAATTCATTTATGGAAGGAAGTAAAAATTTATCAGTATTTGCCTTAGCTTTACGTGCTGTTATACTTTATATTGCATTGATTATTGCAACTCGCATGATGGGTCACCGTCAAGTAGGAATTTTGTCAGGTCATAACTATTTGGTAGCTGCTGGAATTGTGAGTTTAGCGGCTATCCGAATGTTAAATCCTGAATCTTCTCTTACCTCTGGAATAGTAATTATTTTTGTATATGCCTTTATAAATATATTTTTGTCTTATTTAGATTTAAAATGGCCTAAAGCAATTGACCGAAAACCAACAATACTTATGAAAAATGGAATAATACTTAGGAAGAGTATGCTTGATTGCCATGTAACACTAGATAACTTATTAGGTCAATTAAGACTAAAAGGATCACATAATCTATCAGAAATTGATTCTATCATATTGGAGCCAAATGGGAAAATAAGTGTTATTAAAAAGCCTGAAGCTCTACCCCTTACACGAAAGCAAATGAACTTACCACCTAAAATGGTGGCATTACCTACAACTATTATTTATGATGGAGAAATAGACGAAAAAAACCTTCATAAGATGGGATTAGATCATAAGTGGCTTATAGAGAAATTAATGGAAAAGGGCATTATAGATCCAAAAGATATATTTTTAGCTATGCTTGAGTCAGATGGAACAGTTTACATAAATATATAGTAAAGAAGGGATAATAATGAGACTATTAAAAGATATATTTGGAACAGCTCAGCAAATTAGTCCCTTTGTATTCGCTTTACGAAGTATTGTAGTTGGATTTTTGCTGTATGTTGAAGGAAAAATTCTACCTCACAGGTCCGGAGGTCAATTTGCAGCATATGATTTTACATTTTTCTGGATGATGGGTGGAATTACAGCAGCTCCTTTGTTTGAAGCTAAAATAAGTTTTATTAACACTGTTGTTATAGTTGCAGTTCTATACATTCTTCACTATCTTATATCCTATATTGCTGTAAAAAATAGAACTTTTGCTAAAGTTGTAATGGGAAAATCAATACCGTTAATTTCAAATGGAAAAATTATCAGTACTAACATGGCAAAAGCTTTCTTTCCATTAGAACTACTTCTATCGGATATGAGGAGTATAGATTCCCCTAATATTAGTGAAGTGGAATCTGCAATTTTGGAAACCAGTGGTCATGTAAGTATTCTTAAAAAATCCGATTATCAGCCTGTAACTCCAAAGGACTTAGATATTCAAACCATGGGTGGTGGTCTTCCTACAATTATTATTAATGATGGAAAGATTGTAAAAGAAAATTTGAAAGAATTAGGATATGATGATAAATGGCTTAATGAACAATTGCTTAAAAAGGGCATTACAAATATAAAAGACGTTTATGCAGCGCTGATTGATTCGACTGGTGAATTATATTATTCTGTGATTACTGAAAAATAATGAATAAGAGGAGAAGATGTAAAAATGCTTACAGAACAAGAAATAATGAATAATGCTTTTAAAGAAATGCAATTTTATGAAGACAGCATAGCTAAAAAATATGCTCAGTTTTCACAACAAATTACTGATCCCAAGATCCAGCAAATGTTAAAAGGGATGGAACAAAGTGCTCGCAACCATTACAGTACACTATCACAAACGATGTCTAAGTTTTCAATTGTTTAAAAGGAGAGATGTTATATGAATACTATGGATATTTTACATGATTCCCTACAAGATGAAATGATGTTACAGTCGATGTATAATAAATACATGATGAAGATTAGCAATCCGGAGGTACGTCAGCTGTTTACCCAATTAAGAGATGGAAAAATGAAAAATATAACTCAATTACAGCAAGAAATTAAAACAATGATGGACCAGAGTGAAATTCATTAAGAAGTCGTTATATGTAATAAATAAGAGATTATGCTTCATTAAAAAATAATGTTGTATAATCTTCTTATGTGTTTGAGACCTGCTTATAATTTTAATAAGCGGATCTTTGCTTTAGTTATTCTAATAAATAGTACATTTCTACATAAAATATTTATAAGTGTTTTGTATAATAGGTATAGGTTATAAGAAAAATAAAAAGGAGAGATAAATATGGAAACAATAGTAACAATACTAGTATTTATAGGTGTAATGTATGCAATGTCTAAATTAGGTTTAGGCTGTTGTGGTGGTCATTCTGAAAATAATGAAAATAATAGCGGAAAAAGTTGTTGTGGTTCAAAAAAAGAAAAAATTTCTAAGGATGATTTTGAAAAGTAGTTTTGACTTTTTTAAGACGCAATTTAACTGGTAAATAAAAAGCAGAAATTTATATTTGAATCTGCTTTTTTTGTTATTTGAATAAATAGTATAGAATTATTCTTTAATATGAATTTCTAAAAAGGCTTCAACAATTATTGGATCAAATTGAATTCCTTTAAATTTAATAAGTTCATCTATAGCAACATTAGGAGGTAGCCCTTTTCTATAGGGTCTATCAGAAGTTATAGCATCGTAGGAATCTGCAACACATATAATTCTTGATTCAAATGGAATAGTTTCACCTCTAATACCTAAAGGATACCCACCACCATATTTTTCATGATGATGAAGTATTATGGGAAAGGTCTTGTCTAAGAAATCAATAGTTTTTAGAATATCTACACCTATAGAAGGGTGCGCTTTTATCTTATTAAATTCTTCATTTGTTAGTTTTCCTGGTTTGTTTAAAATTTGATCTGGAATTCCTATTTTACCTACATCATGAAATAGTGCAGCAATTTCCAATGTATTTAGTTGATCAGGAGATAAACCTAGTGCTTGACCTATTTTTAAAGAGAGTTGTGTAACACGCTCAGAGTGGCCAGAGGTATATGTATCTCTAGCATCAATTGCTTTAGATAGAGTAAGTACAGTACTTTTGTATGATAAATTTAGTTTAGAATAAGCTTCTTCAACATCATTTGATTTATGAATTATAACTTCATTTTGTTTAAACATTTTCATTGATGAATCATACATAATTTTCAAAAGTAGTAGATATAAAATAAGGAGCCCTGAAAAAACTATCATAGAAATATTTCGAATAACGGGTTCCATATGCAGCTTTATTTCAGAATAAGGCTTTATAATTTCATAAACTCCCACTATAGAATTATTTACTTCAATAGGTGAATATATTTTAATAACTTTTATATTTCTACCATTAACTAAAACATTTAAAATTAAGTAATTTGGTTTATTTTTAAAAGCCTCATCAAGGTTAGACTTTTTATTAACTTTTATTTCTATAACGTCGCTGTTTTTTGAGTAAATAACTGAATTGCTAGTATTCCATATTTTTGTGCTTAATATATTTTCACTTTCAGTAATGTGCTTAAGCTTCACATCTAAATCATAAAATTTTTCTTTCGATAAAGTTGTCTTATAATCATTTATAGAAAGTTCAGGTTCCACTATATAATCAAGCGCTAGATGGGTAACATGCTCCATAGAATCAATTTGACTATTTATCATATGACTATTAATAAATAGTAAAAGCGAAACTCCAGTAAATATAAATGCAATTAAACTATAGAAAGTGAAATATCGTAATAAGGGTAATTTCTTCATATAGCACCTTCGATCAAAAATACTACAAAAGATGTTTCTAAAAAGCAGGAAATCGAAGCTGAAATTAAAAAATTAACAGATGAAGACATGGCTATCTCTGAAGAATTTAAAAATACTAATGCAACGGGTACAGAAAAAGACTTATTAACAGAATTCATAAAATTTCATGAAGAATACATGATGGAACGTAAAGGTTTTATGAAATTAATAGATTCGAATAAATATGATGAAGCACAGAAGGCTTTTACGACGGTAACAGAGACAAGACAAAAAACCTTTGATAGTATTAATGAAATGATTAAATCAAATTTACAGAAAGCTGAAGAGGCAAATAAGAGTAACAATTTAATATTCAAAAATTCATTTAATCTAATGACTAGCATAGTGATGTTTGGTTTTATTTTTGCAATATTACTTTGGGTTCTTGGTATCAACTTCATTATCAAAACAAATAAATAAAGTTTTAGTATTTGCGGACGATCTAGGTGGTGGCGATTTAACCAAAAGGATAGATTTGAATTCGAAAGATGAAATTGGGAAATTATCTAATGCTTTAAATAAAGCAGCTGAAAATACTCGAAATCTTATATCAACAATAATTTCAAGCTCCAGCAATATAAGTAGTTCAAGTGAAGAAATTTCCGCAACAATAGAAGGAATTTCCAAGAAAATAACCAATATTAATGAAGCTACCAAAGAGATATCAGCTGGTACTGAAAATTTGAGTGCAACTTCAGAAGAAGTAAATGCATCAATTCAGGAAATAACTTCAAATTCTATTGAACTTTCAAACAAAGCTAAAGAGGGAGATAAAGCTTCTAATGAAATACAGGCTAGAGCCGCAGAAATAAAAGATAAAGGATTAAAAGCAATAGATATTTCTAAGAATATATATAAAGAAAAGCAAATAAACATACTAAAAGCAATAGAGGATGGGAAGGTTGTTGAAGAAATTAAAGTAATGGCAGATTCTATAGCAAATATAGCGTCACAAACAAACCTTTTAGCATTAAATGCAGCAATTGAGTCAGCAAGAGCTGGTGAAATGGGAAAAGGCTTTGCTGTAGTAGCAGATGAAATACGTAAGCTTGCAGAACAATCATCAAAAAATGTTTCAAACATACAAGATATTATAAATCAAGTGAATAATGCTTTCAAGAATCTTTCTAATAACACACAAGATATACTGGCATTTATTGATAATAATGTGAATCCGGATTATGAGTTGTTTCTAGAAACTGCATTAAAATATGAGAAGGATTCAGCCTTTGTTAAAGCTATGTCAGAGGAAATAGCAAGTGGTACAAGTCAAATACTTAGTGCCATAGAGCAAACTAGCCTAGCCATTGAAACCGTATCTACTACCGCCGAGCAGTCAGCAACAAGTTCAGAAGGGATACTAAGTAGTGTAGATGATACAACAATCGCAATACAAGAAGTTGCGATGTCAGCACAAAGACAAGCAGAATTGTCCGATGAATTGAATACCTTAGTACAAAAATTTAAGATTTAAAGTAACACTATTTTTAAAGGGAATTTGTTGTTTACTAATAGAAGTATAGCTCAAGACGTATCTCATAGACTTGAGCTTTAATATTATAATAAAAAATGCAAATCTTCACAATACCTTTATAACTTTTTGTAATAATAGTTTTAAATGCATTTAAAATAGTATTGTAAGGGAGAATAGATTATGAAAGAATTATTTAGTATTGGACCTTTGCACGTGTATTTTTTTGGGCTAATGGTTGCAATTGGTATAATTACTGCAGTTTTCTTTGCAGAATGGCAAGCGAAAAAAAGAGAAATTAAAGATGACATTATGTTTAACTTATCAGTAATTGGTATAATTGCTGGTATAGTTGGTGCTAGATTGTTTTATATACTATTTTATGACCCTGCTTTTTATTTTAGCCATCCAATGGATATATTTAAGATAACTGAAGGTGGATTGTCTATACATGGAGGGCTATTTGCAGCCTTAGTTGCAGGGTACATTTATTGTGTTAAAGTTAAAATATCATTCTTCAAATTAGCAGATATTTCAGTAATGGCAGTAATACTTGCACAGGGTATAGGCAGAGTTGGTTGTGATGTCTTTGGTAAGGTAATGACTAATATTATGCCTTGGGGAATTAATGTAGGGGGGAATATACTACATCCCGCACAAGCATATGAATTTATTTTAGATTATATTCTCTTTATTATTTTGTGGAGAAAAAGTGAAAAGCAAAAATATGAAGGTGAACTGTTTGTTACTTATATTATAGGTTTTCCTATAATTAGAGGAATTGTTGAGTTCTTTAGGATTAATCCAGTAATATGGGGACCTTTTTCAATATCTTACGTTCTAAGCCTTTTATTTATAATAGTTGGATTAATGATATATACTTATTTAAAAAGAAATGGTAAGTATGAAATTAAAAACCATGAGAAAATTACGACGCCTACGTTTTTAAAAACCATATATTTAATCCTTCTCATAACTTTTTCTCTTATAATTTTTTATATGGTTCAGGGGTAAATTTATAAAATTAAAATTCTTCATAAAATCCACACAAAAATATGGTAATATATAATTAATGAGATGAAATTAGTATTTCCATATTTTTTCAGAAAAAATCCCCCCCCCTATAGGGATGGGTATTAAATAGAATGAAATAGTTCTCTTTGAGAGGGTATAGGAAGGAGAAATTCAAATGAATAAGGAGCAAGAGCTAGCAATTAAATCCCTTAAGACATCAAAAGGACAAATTGAGGGGATAATAAAAATGATGGATGAAGGCCGGTATTGCATAGATGTATCAAACCAAATAATTGCGGCGCAATCTCTACTTAAAAAAGCAAATATGTTAATTTTGAAACAGCATCTTAACCATTGCGTAAAAGATGCATTTGTGAATAATACAGGTGAAGATAAAGTTGATGAAATAATTGATCTACTTGCTAAATTAATTGGTAATAAATAATATAGGAGGGATGTAATATGATAAATAAAGCACTTAAAATTGAAGGGATGACCTGTGCGGCTTGTGCAAAAACTATTGAAAGAGTTTCAAAAAAATTACCAGGCGTCGAGGAGGCAAACGTAAATTTTGCTACGGAAAAATTAAATATAAATTATGATGATGCATTGATAAAATTAGAGGATATTCAAAGTGCAGTTGAAAAAGCTGGGTATAAAATAGTAGTTCAAACAACTAATAAAACCTTAAGGATAGAAGGCATGACTTGTGCGGCTTGTGCAAAAAATATAGAAAGAGTTTCGAAAAAATTACCAGGAGTAATAGAAGCAAATGTAAACTTTGCTACTGAAAAATTAAATATTTCTTTTGAACCATCATTAGTAAGGACAGCGGATATAAAGAAGGCAATTGAAAAAGCTGGGTATAAGGCTCTAGAGGATGAGAGCAACGTAGATTTGGATAAAGAAAAAAAGGAAAAAGAAATAAAGGCATTATGGAATAGATTTTTGATATCTGCAATTTTTGGAGTTCCATTGTTATTAGTTGCTATGGTACCAATGATTGCATTAAGACTTAATATTATGATGCCTGATATTATTAATCCAATGATGCATATGAAGGTTTATGCTCTTCTAGAATTAGTACTTGTTATACCAATAATGGTTACAGGTAAAAAATATTTTATAGTAGGATCTAAGTCTTTAGCGAGGTTAAGTCCCAATATGGATTCATTAATATCAATGGGAACATCAGCTGCATTTTTATATAGTATATTTGCAGTTTATGAAATATTGCTTGGTAATACTGGTTATGAAATGTATTTTGAATCAGCAGGTGTAATTTTGACACTTATAACTCTTGGCAAGTATTTAGAAACGGTAACTAAAGGAAAAACCTCTGAGGCAATTAAAAAGCTAATGGGACTTGTACCTAAAACCGCAATTATAATAAGAGATAATAAGGAAGTTGAGATTCAAATTGATGAAGTTGAAGTTGGAGATATAGTAGTTGTTAAGCCTGGAACAAAAATGCCTGTAGATGGCGAAGTGGTAGAAGGAACTACATCTGTAGATGAATCAATGCTTACTGGGGAGAGTATGCCAGTGGAAAAAAGTATTGGACATAAAATAATTGGTGCAAGTATAAATAAAAATGGATCAATTAAATTTAAAGCAACTAAAGTTGGTAAAGATACGGCCCTTGCACAAATAATAACCTTAGTTGAAAATGCTCAAGGCTCAAAGGCTCCAATAGCAAAAATGGCTGATGTTATATCAAGTTACTTTGTACCTGTGGTTATAGGGCTTGCATTAGTTTCATCATTAGCTTGGCTTTTAACTGGTCAATCGGCAGTGTTTTCATTAACGATTTTCATTTCAGTACTTGTAATAGCGTGCCCTTGCGCTCTTGGATTGGCAACACCTACAGCAATAATGGTTGGAACAGGAAAGGGTGCTGAATATGGGGTGCTTATAAAAAGTGGTGTGGCACTAGAAACTGCACATAAAATTCAAACTATAGTATTTGATAAGACAGGAACACTTACGCAAGGGAAACCAAAGGTAACTGATGTAATTACGGTAGAGGGTATTGAACAGAATTATTTGCTTCAAATAGCTGCGTCAGCTGAAAAAGGATCTGAACATCCATTAGGTGAGGCTATAGTTAAGGGAGCAGAAGAGAAATCTTTAGAATTTAAGAAAGTAGAAATCTTTAAAGCTATACCTGGTTATGGAATAGAAGTTAGTATAGATGGTAATAAAATAGTATTAGGGAATAGGAAACTTATGATAGATAGTAAAATTTCCTTAGAAAAATTAGAGGAGGTTTCAAACAAACTTGCAGAGGACGGCAAAACTCCTATGTATATCGCTATAGAGAATAAGTTAAGTGGAATAATTGCAGTTGCTGACACAGTTAAAGAAAATAGTAAAAAGGCAATAGAAACACTCCATAGCATGGGAATAGAAGTTGCCATGATAACTGGTGATAACAAGAGGACTGCAGCAGCTATTGCAGCTCAAGTTGGTATTGATATAGTACTCGCAGAAGTTCTGCCAGAGGATAAAGCAAATGAAGTTAAGAAACTTCAAGCTGAAGGTAAAAAAGTTGCTATGGTTGGGGATGGAATTAATGACGCACCAGCACTAGCTCAGGCAGATATTGGTATAGCTATAGGATCAGGTACAGATGTAGCAATGGAATCGGCAGATATAGTACTAATGAGAAGTGATTTAATGGATGTGCCTACAGCGTTACAGTTAAGTAAGAAAACTATAACAAATATAAAGCAAAATTTATTTTGGGCTTTTGGGTACAATATATTAGGAATACCTATTGCAATGGGAGTACTACACTTATTTGGTGGCCCACTTTTAAATCCTATTATTGCGGCCCTTGCAATGAGTTTTAGTTCAGTTTCAGTTTTAACAAATGCATTACGCTTAAAAGGCTTTAAGCCATTAAGATAGAATTCAAGGCTCTAGGAAAATATAAAATTCGAAGGGAGAAATAAAAATGAAAAAGAAATTATTTATAGAAGGTATGAGTTGTGGACATTGTGCAAATCACGTTAGCGAGGCATTAAAGGAAATTGGTGGAAAAGACGTGGAGGTAAATCTAGATAAAAAGTTTGCCACTGCTGAAATAAGCGAAGATATTACGGATGAAGATATAAAGGGAGCTATTGAAGAGGTAGGATATGATGTTGTAAAAATAGAAATAGCTTAGAATTAAAATACAATTAAATTTAAATATGAAAATGCCCAAGTATTATGAAAAATATAATACTTGGGCATTTTTATTAATATATTATTTTTAATAATATATTAATAAAAGTATTAGCTTCATAATTACTCCACAATTGAGTAGTAGAATAAATGTATAGAGAAAAACAATTAGAGGAGTGATGTTAAATGAAAAATAAAATTTTAGCTATTAGTAATAGCCGGCATCCTAACAGTAGGAGGCGTTTCAGTTGCATATGAAACTGTTAAAAATGATACAACTTTCGACAACTTCAAAACACCAATAATTAGTTCACAAAATAATGACAATAAATCATCAAATAATTATACAAATTCGATAATGGGTGATCAAAATGGTGGGACTCAATCAAAAGACAGTTATAACGATATGATAAAGTTAATCGGGTTCAGTGATGAAGCAAAAGCAATTGAAAACAGAGATTTTGATTCTATGAACGACATCATGAATAACATAAGTGATGATGACTATAAAAAAATGATTGATATAATAGAAGAAAATGGATATGGGTCAATGGCTAATATGATGGAATCCATAGGCAGAGAAGATATGATAGGGTTTCATGGAAGTATGATGGGAAGATAATGTTCTAGCATTTAATTAAAATAATAATAATAATATAAAGATAATGGAAGGATGATTTTATATGATGGGCTACGGATATGGATATAATATGATGGGAGGTTGGTTTGGAATGATGATTATCCCTATAATTTTAATTGGGATTATTATATATGTAGGCTCTAGGCAAGAACAAAACAATGCTAAATATATAGAAACTACAGATGATTCCTTGAATATCTTAAGTGAAAGATTTGCTCGTGGAGAAATAAAGGAGGAAGAATATAAGAGTAAAAAAAATATACTTTTAAATGGTAAATCTTAAAAAAATTCTAGAAATAAAATTTAACTGTTATACCCACAGCAAATGAATAGCTGAGATTGCTGTTAGAAATGATCCAATGGCAGAGAAAGAACACTATAATTCAAGCTCAAGGCATATGTCAAGTCTTGAACTTGAATTTCATAATAAACAGAAGACCAAGTATTGTTATAAAATACTTGGTCTTCTGTTTATTTGAAGCTTATTCTATATAAGTTTTTTTCTGATCAATCTCTTATCTATGAGTATAAATGTTATATACTAAAAATCATAATCGCTACTATTAATAAGGCAGTATGATAGAAGAATTCTTATGGTAGTATTTGGATGTTAGTATCTAATTAAGTATCAAACTGCCAGTAATTATTCCGAAAGAACATATTGAATAAATGGAAGCGCAAATTCTTGATATTTAGGGATTAAGAGATAGTTTATACCATAATCATAGTTTTTTACTATTTTAGCTTTGCTATAACCTGATTTTTCCACAATACTCAGATATTGAATATCAAAATAGTATAGTTGTTTAAACATCGGTGTTAACTTCACTGCTGACTTTATTAATTTAAGTTGCGCAAGTTGATGAATTCATTACTTGACCCCAGTTACTATACAATTGACATAGATTTAGTCCTAATAATGATGCTTTTTATGATACAAATGATGATTAAAGCATCAAAGTCGGAAAATCTAGTCATAATAATAAAGATAATCAACTTTAAAAATAAAGCCCAAGACTATGAAATATGTCTTGAGCTTTATTAATAAATTACAAAAAAATTTAGTCATGTCAAAAAAGTAATCGGCAATTCCCACTTTTAACATGACTTTTGAATTGATCTATTTTTTATCAGTATTATGAGTTAATGCCATATATATTTTTGACTTTACCGGTAAGGATTGTTTCGTTAACCGTATCTTGTATCATTTTTTTAGAAATTGTCTTATCCTTATATATAATTTTTATTTTTTTGGATTCTAAACTTATATCTAAGCCATCTATTCCATGAAGATTACTTAGACACTTAATTACGTTAATTAAACATTTATCACATAACATATTATATTGTTTAAAGTTGACTGTATAATATTTCATTTTATATGCCTCCTTGTTAGGATAATACCAAATTTATATGTGTACTATATGAAGAAAAAACAAAAAAATATAAAAGCTACAGGTTAAAAAGTAACTCTTAATGAAGAAATTGGAGGATATAGAGTATCAAAGGAAAAAATTGAAGAGTCACTATCAAAGGCGGTGCAGCAGAGAAATCAACGATAGTATTTTACGCTGAAGACGAACATCATGATGCGGATAGACTATATTGGCAAATTAAACTTTTAGGGCATGAGGACGTTAGGGTAAAAGAAATAAGGGAATCAGTATTAAACCTAACAGAGGTTTGTTCAGACAATAAAGGTCCAATAAAGTAGATAGGGAAGGTTTATAATAATGATAAAATAAAAATAACCACGAAGGGGTCGCCTCCTCAGCGGTTACTTTATTTATATAGTTTATTTTTATTAACCAATTCTTTTCTAATATCCATAAACATGCTATCTATCTGTAGCTTTTTAGGGACCGATTAATTTGTATTTTTAATGCTTCATCTTGAAGAAGTTCCGTCCTCACCGTTTGTGTGTAGATGATATGTAGATAACCATAAATGTTTTAGCTATATGCTAAATATGGTATTATACACGAAATATAAAATGTACATACACAAATTAAATAACTCTAAATTGCCAATCACTATCGTCATTTAATAATAATATTATTCCGTAATGCTTTCATATTATACCTATGAATATACTCATCAATAGGTTATTTTTCATTTATTTTATTTATTCATAAATAAGTTTCTAACCTTCAATGAGGTTTTTTATTGACATAAAATATTTTATAAATAAATATAAAATTTAATATATTATCAGCTTCATAATCACTACACAATTGAGTAGTAATATAATGATATGAAGAAAAAACGAGGAGTGATATTAAATAAAAATAACGTTATAATTTTATTTTTCATAATAATTCAAAATTAGAAGTGCAGTATCAGTATCACACTTAGGAGATAATAAAACTATAATCAAAGAAAGGTGGATAACATGAAGTACTTTAATGAAGAAAGTTCAAAAGTCTTAAATGAACTTAAAGTTGATAGTAGTAAGGGGTTATCTAGTTCTGATGTTAGAGAAAGACTAGAGAAGTATGGTACTAATGAATTTACTAAACAAGAAAAAGGTTCTATTTGGGACAGTGTTAAAGACGCAATAACTGAGCCTATGATGATAATACTATTAGTGGCAGCTGTAATCAGTGCACTCGTAGGAGAGTTTGCAGATGCTATTGGCATAGTATGTGCAGTAGCTATAGGACTTGGTATCGGAATATTTACAGAAGGAAAATCACAAAAGGCGGCAGATGCATTATCGAAAATGACAGAAAATATAGAGATAAAAGTATTACGTAATGGAAAGATAATGCAAGTTAATAAAATTGATTTGGTACCTGGTGATTTAGTTTCAATTGAGACTGGGGATATGGTTCCGGTTGATGGAAGACTTGTAAATGGAATAGATTTAATGGTTAGAGAAGATATGCTTACAGGGGAATCAGAGGACGTAAGTAAAGATTCAGAACTTGTAATAGAAATGGAACACATTAAAGCTAAAGATAAAACTATTGTGCAAGACCCAATTCCTGCAAAACAAAAGAATATGGTTTTCGGAGGAACACTTGTAGCTTACGGTAGAGCTAGCTTTGTAGTTACATCTACTGGTGATAAATCTGAAATGGGAGAAATAGCTAGAAACCTTAAAGAAAGTGATTTACCGACACCGCTTCAAACAAAACTAGGAGATTTAGGTGGAAATATTTCAAAAGTATCAAGTGCTATAGCCACAATATTATTTATAGTAATGATTATAAAATTGGTGGTTGCAAATGAGATATCGCCAGAAACCACAAGTGTGTTTGCATTTTTATAGTCAGTGGGACCAATAAAAACTGCGTTTGTTGTATGTGTTGCTTTAATTGTTGCGGCAGTTCCAGAAGGACTTCCAACAATGATAAATATGACACTTGCAATAACTATGCAGAAAATGGCCAAGATAAATGCACTTGTTACTAAAAAAGAAGCCTGTGAAACAATAGGTTCTGTGAGTGTAATATGCTCAGACAAAACAGGTACACTTACTCAAAATAGAATGACTGTAGAAAAAGTTTATTTAAACGGTAAGTTCAGAGAAAGAGATGAATTAAGCGAGAGTAATAACTATTTTATTGATAATTGTCTTGTGAATTCAACAGCAGATATAGAGAAAGATGATTCAGAAATTAAATATTTAGGTAGTGCAACAGAATGTGCCCTTCTTTTGTACAATGACGCCTGTGATTATGTACAAGAAAGGCAAAATGCAAAAATAGCTCATCAGATTCCATTTAGTTCAAAGAGTAAAAGAATGAGTACGGTTATCGAAGAGGAAGAAGGTTCCACAGTATTAACAAAAGGAGCACCGGAAATAATTCTTGATTTATGTAAATATGAACATGTTAATTGCATCGAAGTGGAGTTAGATGAATCTAGAAGACGCGAGATATTAGTTGAAATAGAAAAACTTCAAAAAAAATCTATGAGGGTACTTGGGTTTGCATATGGCAATTTAAGCGAAGAAGTAGCTATAGCATCAGTGCTGGGTACTTTAGAAAATGATTTAGTATTTACAGGATTCGTAGGAATAAGAGATCCTTTAAGGCTTGATGTTAACGAAGCAATAGAAACTGCTAGAAAAGCAGGGGTCGCTACAAAAATGCTTACAGGAGATAACATTAATACAGCTATTGCTATAGGAGAAGATTTGGGACTTCTTGAAGGCAGCTTTAGGGCAGTAGAGGCTACTTATATAGATACATTATCAGAGGAGGAGCTTAGGCACGAAATAACTACTATTTCAATAGTAGCCCGTTCCAAACCTGATACAAAAATGAGAATAGTTGAAGCTCTTCAAAAAAATGGTGAAGTGGTTGCAGTAACAGGCGATGGTATAAACGATGCCCCAGCGCTTACAAAAGCAGATGTAGGAATTGCTATGGGTATAGCTGGAACTGAAGTTAGTAAAAATGCAGCAGATATAATTTTAACAGATGATAGTTTTGGAACTATTGTAAAAGGAATTAAGTGGGGAAGAGGTATTTATGAGAACTTCCAAAGATTTATTCAATTCCAGATAACTGTAAATATAATTGCATTTTTAACAGCAATTTTATCTGTAGTATTTGATTTTCAAATGCCATTTACTACAATTCAACTATTGTGGGTAAACATCATAATGGATGGTCTACCAGCACTTTCACTTGGACTAGAACCAGTAAGAGCTGCTGTTTTAAACAGAAAACCTACAAATAGAAATGCCAGTATTATAACTAAACAAATGTTTAAGAGTATGGTTCTCAATGCATTATATATAACCTCTGTTATTATGATTCAGATGAAATTTGATATACTAGGAGCGGGTTTCCCTAAAGATGGGATCACAGAACCAAATGAAATGCAGACTGTATTATTTGCATTATTTGCTTTTAGTGCTTTATTTAATGCTTTCAACTGCAGAGAATTTGGAACGGATAGCATATTTAAGAACCTTATAAAAAATACTATATTCTTAAAGATAATTACGGCTACAGCAGTAACACAAATATTTGTAACTGAAGTATTCGCAAAATTCTTTAATGCAGTACCACTAACTATTACTATGTGGCTAAAGATAATTTTATTAGCTTCACTTGTAATAGTAGTAAATGAAATTGTGAAATTAATTAGCAAACCTCTTGTTAAGAAATAGGAACAGGTTGATTCAGAATCAGAAGAGAAAATGGCTGTATAGCTAAGTTAAGATAAATAAAACAGCATATTGATTTACTATTTATTTTAATGTGACTTTGAAGCCTAAATTATAGAAATCCACATTGCTTACTAAAATCAGCAATGTGGATTTTTATTTTATATTTAATAATATAATATGAGAACCTTAACTAATTCTTAACACAAGCGTTTAATTATATAATTTGGATGAGAAATCACTGGGCGGTAATTATTTTAGAGTGCTCGTTGAATTAATTATTGAAGACGAAGAACAGGCATTATAAGTCCCAATATGGATTCAATCATTAATATCAATTGGAACATCCGCAGCATTTTTGTACAGCGTATTTTCAGGTAAAACTGGGTACAAAATGTATTTTGAGACAGCCCCTTCACTAACGAAATTATACATCATTTAAGTAACTAAAATAATAGAAAATAGATTAACTTTATTTGTGCATTTCATCCTTCGTCATTTTCTCCATCATTTCGTTCATCATTTTCTCCATTATTTTCATAGTATTCATGCACGTGTGAAGCATGTGCATCTTCATATCCATAGGCATGGGCATAGGCATAGGCATCATGTTTCTAGGAATCATTGGTATGTCCATACCATACATATCATACATATTATACATTGAGTTCATATAAGTGGTCATCCAAAGATTATTACACTATTATATATATTCAAATAAGAGCTAAATGTGCAAGTAAAGGGTTATATAATTTGAGCATCTAATATTCATATTATCTTCATATGAATATGTTCTACTAAACTCATAAATAATATTAATATTAAACTTAGATTATATACAATTTGCTTTTTCCATACCTTTATAAAATTATCATACATTTCTTTAATTTTTTCAATTTTATATCCCCAATGTTTTTCTTATTTAGAAGGAAAGTATTAGCTTCATAATTACTCCAAAATTAAGTAGTAGAATAAATGTATTGAGAAAAACAATAACAGAAAAAAATTAGAGGAGTGATATTAAATGAAAAATAAAGTTATGGCTATTAACAATAGCAGGCATCCTAACAGTAGGAGGAATTTCGGTTGCATATGCAACATGTAGAAATAATTCAACTAACAATGATGTTAACAGACAAATGATGAGTTCACAAAATAGTGATAACAAATCTTCATATAATTATAGCAGAACCTATTTAACGATAGTGTTAACACTATCTTTGTTTTATTTATTTGAATCCTTGCCTTAGCAAGGGTTTAGAACTTAGCTACAAATAAAACTACATTGTATTTCTTCAAAGTATTTTTTCACTTTTCAATGTGCAATCAAAACCCTACTATTTACATTCTTGTTTTTTCATAAGTTAGTTAACACTATCTATTTAACATAATAATCAGTAAGTAAAAAGGTTAATTAATCTTACTAAGTATTGACAGTACAATGTTTTTTATTAGGTTTGATGGACTTGGTAACTGTACACCTAAAGACAGAAGAATGCTAATTATCATTGAAAATATAATCATAGCAAGATAAAACATTATTTTTTTCTTATATTTTTGTTTCCATAGCATTCTAGTTTCTAGAATTATTACGATTAAATATGCAATTATTACAAATAAAAACATCTATAATTTCCCCTTTGATTATTTTGTTGTAGGAATAGAATTGTTTGTTTTACCAGTACCCTTTATTATTAAGTGTACGTTAACTCGAGTCTTTATATTTGAAAAAATATTTTTCCTATTTTTTTTAAAACTCTCATATACTTTTGGTTTTTCTTTAGCAAAGATCTCATGGAAACCTAGTATATCGGAATCATAATTTTTCTGTAATTTATTAATTAAAAACTGCATCTCATTCGCCATTGTCTTTTCAACTTCACTTTGAAGTATCTTTAAGTTTTCAGCGTTTATAAAGTCTTTACTTCCTGTAATTTCTTCTATAGTTACAACTGGGTATATATCAATTAAAAGTGATGCAGTTTCGTTTCTATAAGATGGGGTTAATTTAGTCTTACTTTCATGCAATTCTAAAGTTATTCCGGTGTCAGAGCCTGAAAGATTTTGAAAATTAATTACTCCTTCCTTTATATTATTATTAATGAAATTTGTATATAAGGTTTCTTTTCCATCTAGATATCCTACAAGTTTATCTGATTTGAAGATAGCAGAACCATTAACACGAGAAAACATAGAACCATCATAAAGCTCGTTTGAAACTGTAGCCACTGCTTGAGACTTTCCTTCAGAAGATAGATCATCTACAAATAACCATATTTTCGATTTAGGATATCTAGGACGTATGGTTCCTGATTTCATGGTTTCATCAAGACGAAAAGAAACTACTTGATTAAGCTTATTCTTAACTTTTAAAATCTCAGCAGCGCTATTCTCCTTTGATATTAGCATCCACATATCTGGTCGAAGGTCAGAGGATCTGTTAGTCCAATCAATTACAGGAATTATACCTTCATTCGCTACGGATTCACTTATTATTATCACCTTAGTATCACTCCAAAAAAGTTTCAGACCAGTTGTTTCTATCATACTTCTCACCGCGCTAAGGATACTGTCACCTTGGGAGCTATAAAGCTCAGGACTTATAATTGATGTAGTACCAGGATCTTGTGTGGTTATAATTTCTGCTGTAACTATATATTTATTTGATATAGGATCTTTATCTATTGCTATACCGGATACTATTGCTAAAGTATCTATTTCACTATAGTTCCAACATCCACATAATATAATAGGACATATAGTTATAATTAAAATTAGCATTACTAATTTTTTTTTTTCATTTGGGGTCCCTCCTTCTTCACTTTTTCTTGCGCTTACTATTTTTTGTTAACAGCTTCGGTCTTAAATACATATTCCACCAGGGAGCTCTAATCACAGTATCTTTTATATCCTGAGCGGTGAAAGAGGGAATGTTAGTCATATAAGGTATACCAAAGGAACGTATAGACATCATATGAAGAACTAAACCCATTACCCCGAAAATATAACCGTATAAACCTAAGAAGGAAGATAATAATAAAAAAATTAGTCTTATTTCGACTAGTCCTAAAGCTTGGGGTAATAGAAAACTAGCGATTCCAGTGAGTGCACTAATTTCAACTATTGGTGCACTCACTAGTCTTGCAGTAACTGCAGCATCACCAAGTACTAAAGCACCTACTATAGTAACTGCTCCACCAACATGTTTTGGCATTCTGAGCCCTGCTTCTCTAAGTATCTCAAAAATAATGGTCATGCCCATAGTTTCTACAAGTGATGGGAAAGGTACTCCTTTTCTGGCGGTATATATACTTATAAGAAGTGAGGTGGGAATAAGTTCTTGGTGAAAAGTAACAATTGCAACATATATTGCAGGAACGCTAGTACCAAGAAAAAAACATAACCATCGAAGACTTCTTACGAAGGAGGAATACAAAAAATTGTCATAATAGTCTTCATTGCTCTGGAAAATCTCAACAAAGAGAGTTGGCAGAGTTAAAACAACAGGACTTCCATCGCAGACAACCGCAAACCTTCCTTCAAGAAGCTTACCTGCTACCACATCAGGTCTTTCTGTATTAATAACAGTCCTAAAGGGAGAGTAGGGAGCGTCTTTAATTAATTCTTCTATGTAACCAGAATCTAAAATACTATCAATATCAATATTATTGAGCCTTGTCATTAACTCTTCATGGATAGATTCCTTTGCTATTCCCTTAATATAACACACGCATACTTGAGTTTTAGTTTGTTTACCTATTTTCATAAATTCAAATTTTAAGTTGGAATTAATTAAACGCCGCCTTATAAGTGAAAGGTTTATATTCAGTGATTCGGTAAAGCCTTCTCGAGGACCCCTTACTATAGTTTCAGATTGAGGTTCTGTAATTGCCCTTGTTTTCCATCCAATTGTACTTATAGAAATTACAACATCCAAACCATCTATGAAAAGCATGGTTTTTCCGTACATAATTCCATTAATAATATCATCAAGAGAGGTTGTTTTTTTATTATCACCCGTCAAAAGTAACTTTTGCATTAATATATCCATAATGTTGTTAGTATTAATATCAGCTATATCATTTAATAATATTGGTGAGATGATACTCATGTTAATTGCTTCAATATTTGCCATTCCATCAATATATATAAGCATACATTTAATGTTAGAAAATTTTCCAATAGACAGCGTTCTATATACGAGGGTTGTGTCATTAGTAAAAATATTTTTTATCATATTTATATTTTCAGTTAATGATTTTTTTAGCTTTACATTTGAAAATTCATTTGTATTCATAAATCAAACACCCTTTATAATATCTTATTTAATTGTATAGAGATATTTTATCCAATTCATAAATATTTTAATCATAAATATTATTTTTAACACACTCAAAATACTATTTACGCTTTGATATCTAAGTACAAATAAGAGAATTAATATTGTATTGTTTTTTATTAATATATATGATAAGATAGATGTATATTGACTGCATAATAGTAGTTATTACTGAGATTAACTAGATAACAACATATCCTCTTTTTAGAATATAATTGTTAATTGGTGCTATATCTTAATATTTGAAAAAGGAGGAATGTTTAAAATGGCAGATAAAACTTTAGTTTGTAAAGACTGTGGCAAAGACTTCGTATTCACTGAAGGCGAGCAAGAATTTTACAAAGAAAAAGGATTCGACAATGAACCTCAAAGATGTGTTGATTGCAGAAGAGCAAGAAAACAACAGAACGACAGAGGATTCAGAAACTAGTGAAAAACTACAATTAACCCTATAGGGTTAATTTTTTTGTATAAAATTATATTATATAAGTTTATACACTAACTATTTAACTGAAAATTAAGAGATTAGAGTTATAGCTCCCATTAAAGTAGACAGATGAAAAAAATCTTCCTATTTTAAAGGGAGCATTTTTATGTTCTGAAATTATGCTTAATCCAGCACGTCTACACATATTTATAAAAAAGACAATTAATAATATATATAGCTAGCTTACTCGAAGGTTAAAAATTTATTCATTAAAGTAGATTTTATTAATATACTTAATAATGAAAATTAATTCTTAGGAGGTAGTTCTTGTATGGGTAATAGACATACAACCAATGAAGTTCTCAATACTTCACTACCGGTAGTTGCGGAGATAACAATATATACATTAATGGCCATTTTCGATTTAATGATGATTGGAAGATATGGAGGAAATATAGCAGTAAGTGCTGTTGGGCTGAGCAACAATTTAACGAATGCAGTTATAGGAATATTTATTACAGGTGGATTTTGCATAAGTATTGTTTCATTGGTTTCTAGACTAGTAGGTGCAAGGCAGTATAAAACAGCTGAGAAACTTGCCACAATTAGTTTTATTTTTGGCATTAGTTTTTGCTTAATTCTAGCAATTTTAGTGTTCTTGTTTGGAAAAGAACTTCTTTATATACTTGGGGCTAGAAATCAGGTATTAGAAATAGGATATTCATTTATTAGATTTAATGCTATAGCCATATTCTTTTCTATGAGTATGAGGCTCTTAAATTCTATATTAATAGGATATGGAAATACTTTTGTACCATTTATATGTTCATTAATTGTAATTTCAGTTAAAATAATTTTGAATTATATGTTAATTTTTGGTGTTGTGTTTAAATCAAGAGGGGTAGAGGGATCATCTATAGCATCGAGCGTTGCTTATTTATGTGGGTTTATATTTACTTTTTATTATACTGCATACAAGGCAAAAATAAAGTTCAAACTATTTTATATTTTCTCCATTTCGTTTAAAGATATAAAAAAGATATTAGAATTAGCTATTCCTTGTTCAATGGAAGAAGCAGTGTTTGCTGTTAGTAAATTAATATGTATTGCTATTATAATTCATTCTGGAAGTGTCTCCTTTGCGTCTGATGAAATAGCTAATATGATAGAAGGAATATCAGTTATGCCGAGTATTGGATTCGGAATTGCGGTTATTACTTTAGTAGGATTAAATACAGGGAAAAAAGATTATAAAAAGGCAAAAGGAGTTACTTATAATTGTGCTTTTTATGCTGTACTTATAATGAGCTTTTTTGGAATAATATTTTTATTTATGCCTAATATTCTTGTGAAGTTCTTTGTTAATGATAATGAGAAAAGAGTTGCTTATTTAGCCGGGAAGTGTCTAGCAATTGGAGCGGCTGAGCAACCATTCATAGGGTTATCGGCAGTGTTTGCTGGATCACTCAAGGGGATAGGTGATGTCAAGAGCCCGTTTTTTATTTGTTGTATTACAAGTTGGCTCATAAGACTTCCTTTAACATATTATTTTATTAATGTTTTAAATTACGAAATTACAGCGGTATGGTGGATTACTGCGTTTCAGTGGGGAATAGATGCACTTCTTATGTTTGTCATGTTTAAATACAAATTTAGTAAACTATTAAAAATGTCAACATCCATTGCCTATCGTAGTAAATAAACGTTAATTATGCTTAATTACAAATTGTGAATTTTATAGTGTTTTACGTGATTTGTATTATAAATAAAGGAGCTTGTTAATAAACAAGCTCCTTTAGAAAATAATGCTGAATATAATTATTTTTTAACTACTCTTTGTAATTTGAAAGTGTAGTATTAGCTGCCTGTATCGCAGATTGTACAGCATTAAGAGTGTTCTGTATTTGTTGCTTATTTTCGGCTTTTTCTACTGTGTTTGCGGCATCAGTTAAACAAGTACTTGAGTTTTGAAGTTCTGTGCATGCATCTTGAATATGTTGTTTAGCGTTCTTTTCCATTGTGAATTCCTCCTTTAGTTCTTAATAGTACTTTAATAGTATGGGTACTTATGGAGAAAAAGATACACAAATAGTAAATATTTATTTGAATAATTTATTATTTATGTGAATTTATCTATTTTTATTAGAAATATATATTAATATAAACAAGAAGATATTAATTTTTCTTGTTAGAGTATGACCATCCATTTGAGGTATTTCAATGTCAGTTATAAGGGCTGATGTCAGTGACTATTTTTCCTCACTTTCAAATAGATATAAAGATAGCATTTCATAAAAAATTATATATACTTAATATCTAGAATAGAACGGCAAGAACTTTACTTTTATATGTTAGAATATAGTTTTAAGGGAGAAGTCGAATTTAAAAATAATAAAACATAATATAAAAGTGAAATCTTCCAGTTAAATATGGTAAACTATATAGTAGCAATAAAATATTAACAGCATTATTAGAGGGTGAAGTAAAATTGATATTAAATGGCGGATGGATAGAAACTACAGAAGATAAACACGCATTTATATTGTGGGGCGAGAGTGGTGAGACTAAGTGCACAAGAAGAGGTAGGAAACCTAAAAATGCACTTCCACTATATGAAGAGATGGCTACAGTAATAGAATTGCGTAGTAAAATAAATAATTCAGCAGTAGATATAAAATATGGAAAATACAAATATGATTTTGAATCTAAAGAGCTTGATAAAAGAGAAATCAGAGGCATTACTTTTAATAACTTAGATGCATTCCATATGATTTTAAATATAGATAAAAATGGAGCGGAGAAGATAGAATTATCACAAGAACTAAAATTTTGGATTACAGTGGCAAAATTCACAGCAGAACTAATTATAAAACATAAGTATTTGCCTTCTTTAACTATTGATAGGGTAAATAATAAAGTAAATTCGCAGTGGAGATGGCATTCAAGTGACCCTGAGTATATTGATAAAAAGAAAATTCTATGCAGTAATATGCCTACGACTTGTAAATCATATTTTCAATTAGAAAATCAGGCGTTTATATACACAAATAGTACAAAACTGGTAAGTAATTTTATGGATTCCATGATTGATAGTATGGTAAGAAGTAGCTGTAGTGTTATAAACAAAGATAATGATTATTTAGAACCTGATTTTAGTAATTTAAGCAGTAATTGGATGCATTCTCTTTTTTCAGAATTACCTGAGATACCAATAGACACAGGTGATCAACTTAAAATGCTAAATGAGTATAAGAAGTGGATAGAACCTATAAAAATTAAAAACAATAATTTTGAATTTCGTACATGTTTTAAAGTCAATCCACCAAGACGAGAAGAGGAATGGACACTTGAATATTTGCTTCAAGCAAAAGATGATCTTAGCCTTATGCTACCTGCTAAAATGATTTTTGAAGAGTCCGTGGATACAATAACCTATTTGAATAAAAAATTCAATAATCCTCAAGAAAGGTTACTAGAGGATTTAGCAGCTGCATCAAAGATATTTATTCCTATTGAAAGGAGTCTTTATGATTCAGTCCCTATAGAGTGCAAGTTATCTGAAGAGGAAGCGTATTCATTTTTAAGGGAATCAGCTTATTTTTTAAAGGAAAAAGGTTTTGGTATTATTGCACCAGCCTGGTGGAAAAAACCGTCAAGGCTTTCTGTTAAATTAAAAGATAAAAAACATGTTACAAATACTAATTTGGCAGTGAAGAGTACGTTCAATATGGATACTATTCTTGAATATGATTGGAAACTTGCTTTGAATGGAAATGAGATAAGTGAGAAAGAATTTGATAAAATTTCAAATCTAAAGGTCCCTTTTATTCAATTAAGAGGTCAGTGGGTACAGGTTGATATACATCAGATTAAAACACTTTCCAAGATGAAAATGAATAAAGGCTTAAATGGGAAGATTCCTGTTGGTGAATTATTAAGACTCAACTTAAGCGATGAAGAAATAATTCCTGGAGTTAGTGTTGATACTATAGATAACCAAGAGGCCGTTGGGCATTTTTTTGAAAAGCTATTTAACTTAAATAACATACAAGAAGTTGATATTCCATTAGGGTTTAGAGGTACTCTCCGTGAATATCAAAAAAGAGGGTTTTCATGGTTAACATTTTTGAGAAATCATGGTATAGGGGCATGTCTTGCTGATGATATGGGTCTTGGAAAAACAGTGCAAAGCATATGTCTTATGCTTTATGAAAGAGAAAAGGGACTAACGGACAAACCTACTTTAATAATATGTCCTACTTCAGTTGTTGGAAACTGGGAAAGGGAAATTGAAAAGTTTGCACCTAACCTTAAATCTGCTATCCACCACGGAAATAGTAGATGGAGTTACGAAAATTTTAGCGAAGAGATTCACAAAAATGAGGTTATTATTACAACTTATGCGCTAATAGTAAGAGATAGAGATCTATTCCAAAAGGAAGAATGGGCAGGTATAATATTAGATGAAGCTCAAAACATAAAAAATAGTGCGTCCAAACAAACACACTATATAAAAACTCTAAAAGCAGAATATAAGGTTGCTCTAACAGGAACACCAGTTGAAAATAGACTTTCAGATTTGTGGTCTATTATGGACTTTTTAAATAAAGGATATTTGTACAATTGGTCAACATTTAGAAGTGAATTTGCAGTGCCTATAGAGAGAGATGGAGATCCTAATAAAAGTAATAAATTAAAGAAAATAATTGCTCCATTTGTCCTAAGGCGTCTTAAAACTGATACAAATATTATTAAAGATTTACCAGAAAAAATTGAGACTAAGGAATATGCATCGTTAACAAAAGAGCAGGCCACTTTATATCAAGCTGTGGTAAAAGATTGTTTAAATAAGATAGATAATTCTGAAGGTATTCAGCGTCGAGGTCTTATCATTTCCTCGTTAACAAAATTCAAGCAAATATGTAATCATCCTGTACAGTTTTTAAAAGATAATGGGGAGATTGAAGGCCGTTCTGGAAAACTTGAAAGGCTTCTAGAAATGCTTGAAGTTGTTATAGAAGAAGGGGATAGGTCATTAGTATTTACTCAATTTGCAGAAATGGGACATATCCTAGAATCTGAGATTGAGAAAAAACTGGGGGTTAAAACATTATTTTTACATGGTGGAACCAGCAGAAAAAAAAGAGAAGAATTAATTAATGTTTTTCAAGATGATAGCAATGAACCGATGGTATTTATATTATCTTTAAAGGCTGGAGGGCTTGGTCTAAACTTAACAAAAGCAAACCATGTATTTCATTTTGATAGGTGGTGGAATCCTGCTGTTGAAAATCAAGCAACAGATAGAGCATTCAGAATAGGGCAACTTAAAAATGTTCATGTGCATAAATTTATATGTATGGGAACGCTTGAAGAAAAAATAGATGTTATGCTAGAGAAAAAGCAGGCACTCGCTGAAAGTGTAGTCTCAACTAATGAAAACTGGATATCAGAGATGAGTAATAAGGAGCTACGCGAACTATTTATATTAGAGCATGACAACAAATCTTAAAATCAACATATAAAAGATAACAATTATGGTGAAAATGTAATAATTGTTATCTACGCAATGATAGAGGCAAGGAGATGTAAGCTTGTGACTGGAAGAATAAGAAATGAATTTGGTAGTAACTGGTGGTCAAAAAAGTGGAATAACGCAATTTCGAGTTTTACTATTAGTTCTAGAGTTGATAGTGGACGTGAATATGCAAGAGCGGGGAATGTACTAAAAATTGAAATATCAAAGGGAGAAGTAGATGCAGAAGTTAAGGGAAGCAATTTAGTACCCTATAAAGTAAATATGAAAATTGAAAGTTTCACGAAGCAGCAGTGGGAAAAAATTATGCATATCATGGCTAGAAAAGCTATATTTTGTGCTAAACTTTTAAATGGAGAAATGCCAGAAAATATAGAGGAAGCATTTAAAGAAGGTGGAGCTCCTCTTTTTCCTAAAAAACAAATACATTTAGTAACTCATTGTTCATGCACAGATATTGCAAATCCATGCAAACATATAGCGGCAGTTCATTATATGCTTGGGCTTGAATTTGATAAAGATCCCTTTGTAATTTTAAAGCTAAGGGGCATGGACAAAGAAAAGTTTTTAAGTGCACTTAGAATTTTAAGAAGTGGCAATGAAGGAGATAGGGTTAAAAGAAAAGCAAAAATACATCGCAGATCACGAAAAACTATTGAAGATTTAAAGAGAGAATTTGAAGATTTCAATAGAGTGGACGAGGATGTATTAAATATGAAATTTTCTTATGTAACACCTGAAGTTAAGCACGGAGTTATAAAAACCTTAGGTATCCCAGAATTCTGCATTGACGAGGATGAGTTTAGATGTAAAATGAGGACTGCGTATACAAGCACTGAAGAGGAGACTAGAAAGTATATAAGTAAAAATGAGGGTAATTAAGCATCATGATCTGCTAGGAGATAATTTATATGAAGAAACTTATAAAGTTAACAAAAGGAAATAGAATATTATACATTACAGCAATACTTTCTATAGCAGTAGCAACATTTATAGCAATGATTGAGCCTATGGTGATAAAAATAACAATAGATTCGGTAATAGGAAGTAAATCAATGGACGTTCCAGAAGTTGTGCAAAAGCTAATTAACGTAGTGGGTGGCAAAGAGGGACTTATAACAAATTTATGGATATGTGCTTTAAGTCTTGTAATTTTAACATGTATAAGAGGAGTTTTCTTATTCTTAAGTGGAAATTTTTCTGCGCGTGCTGCAGAAAATATTGCAAGAAATATGAGAGTAAAACTTTATGATCACATTCAAAATTTGCCATATGAGTATCATGTTAAAGCAGATTCAGGAGACTTAATTCAAAGATGCACCTCTGATGTTGAAACCGTTAGAAAATTTTTTGCAACCCAGATGGTGGAAATAGGAAGAGCATTTTTTATAGTAGCATTTGCAATAATAATGATGTTGTCACTTAATAAAAAGATGACTATTATTGCAATGATAACAGTTCCAGTAATTTTTATATTCTCTTATGTGTTTTTTTATAGGATAAAAAACACCTTTGAAAAAGCTGATGAGCAAGAGGGAGTTTTAACAACAGTTCTCCAAGAAAATTTAAATGCAGTTAGAGTTGTAAAAGCTTTTGGAAGACAAAAATTTGAAATGGAAAAATATGAGAAAGAGAATAAGAAATATCGAGATTATAGTTTTAAATTAGTTGAGTTAGAATCAGTTTATTGGGCTACATCGGATATTCTATGCATGACTCAAATTGGTTTAGTTTTAGTTGCAGGTATATATTTTGCAGTTAATGGAGTAATAAGTTTAGGTACTTTGGTTGTGTTTAATACATATGAAGGAATGTTATTGTGGCCAGTTAGGCAGCTGGGTAGAATACTCACTGATATGGGAAAGATGTCTGTTTCTCTTCAGAGGATAACAAAAATTCTAGATGCGAGCGTTGAAAAAGAATATGGAAAAGAACTTAAACCGAAAATAAAAGGAGATATAAGTTTTAATAATGTAAACTTTGAATACGAGAATGGTAATGAAATTCTTCACGGTATAACTTTTACGATAAAGCAGGGTGAAACAGTTGCTATTATTGGCCCAACTGGTTCAGGTAAGTCATCACTAGTACATCTATTATTAAGACTTTATGACTACAATAGTGGTTCGATAAAAGTTGATGGAGTAGAACTTAAGGATATTGAGAGAAAGCATATGAGAAGTAATGTAGGAATAGTGCTTCAGGAGCCATTCCTTTATTCAAGAACTATAAAGGAAAATATTAAAATGGCAAAGATGCATTCAAAAGACATAGAAATATATAGTGCGGCGACTGTAGCGGCTGTGCATAATGTTATAACGACCTTTGAGAAGGGGTATGATACTATTGTAGGTGAAAAGGGAGTTACTTTATCAGGTGGCCAAAGGCAAAGAGTTGCAATAGCAAGGACACTTGTTAAAGAGATGCCTATATTGATTTTTGATGATTCCTTAAGCGCGGTGGATACTGAAACGGATAGAGTTATAAGAGAAAAACTTAAAAAGAAAAGTGAAAACAACACTACCTTCATAATTTCTCACAGAATATCTACTGTAATGAATGCAGATAAAATTATTGTACTAAATCATGGTAAAATTCAAGTTATAGGTACTCATGATGAGCTAATTAAAAAAGATGGTATCTATAAAAGAATATGGGAGATACAGACATCACTTGATGCACTAAACGACTAAAAGAAGATAAGTTATGAGTTAAAGGCAGGTAATGTTATGGCTAGAATACATAAACACAAATCAATAGAAAAAATAGATATAGGTATATGGAGAAAACTTTATAAATACCTTTCAGAATTTAAAAATGGACTTATGTTTTTGGCCCTCTTAATGGTTGGAGTTGCAGGAATAGACGTAGTGATGCCATTACTTACAAAATATGCAATTGACAATTTCATAGTGAAAAAAACTGTAGATGGGCTTACAATATTTGCAATAGTATTTTTTTGCGTAATTGTTTTTCAAGCATTAAATGTAAGATTATTTATATTAAATGCGGGTAAAATAGAAACACATCTGGCTTATCATATAAGAAAGCTTGGGTTTAAAAGGCTCCAAGAGTTATCTACTTCATATTATGATAACTCCTCTGTAGGATGGCTTATGGCAAGAATGACTTCAGATGTAACAAAACTTAGCGAAATAATATCCTGGGGACTAATTGATATGATATGGGCATTAGTAACCATGACTGGTTTTATAGGAGTAATGCTTTATAATAATGTAAGGTTAACCCTTATATGTATGAGTGTAGTACCACTATTGTTTTTAATAGGAATATTTTTTCAAAAGAAAATATTAAAATCATATAGAAAAGTTAGAAAATTAAATTCACGATTAACCGCGGATTTTAGTGAAGAGGTATCTGGTGCTAAAACTACTAAAACACTTGTTCGCGAAGAAGAAAACTTAAAAGAATTTAGAATAGATGCAGGTAAAATGCGAAGTTCGTCAGTTAAGGCAGCGGTTTTTTCTGCTTTATTTCTTCCAATTGTTATATCTATGGGGAGTCTAGGAGTAGGTTTTGTTTTATGGCTAGGAGGAAAAAGTATCATAGCAGGATCACTATCTTATGGTACCTTTGTAATGTTTATTGCTTATACAGTACAGTTCTTTGATCCTATAAGTCACCTAGCTGGAACAATTGCAGAACTTCAGAATGCACAAGCCTCTGCGGAGAGAATTATAGCACTAATCGAAACAAAGCCAGACATATGGGATAGCAAAGATGTAATCGCGAAATACGGAGATTTATTTTATGCGAAAGGAGAAAACTGGGAAGAAATAAGGGGAGATATCCAGTTTAAAGATGTATGGTTTAAATATAAAAACGGAGAAAAGGTTTTTGAAAATTTTAATCTTAAAGTAAATAAAGGTGAAACTATAGCACTAGTTGGAGAAACAGGTTCAGGTAAAAGCACTTTTGTTAATTTACTTTGTAGATTTTATGAGCCAGATAGTGGTGAAATATTAATTGATGGCAAAGATTATAGAGAAAGATCACTGCTGTGGCTTCAATCAAACATTGGATATGTGCTTCAAAGCCCACATTTATTTAGTGGAACAATTAGAGATAATATTATGTATGGAAAATTAGATGCAACGCAGATAGAAGTTGAAAATGCAGCAAAGCTTGTAAACGCTCATAATTTTATAAGTAAGTTAGATAAGAAGTATAATACACAGGTTGGCGAAGGTGGAGGTAATTTATCTACGGGAGAGAAACAGCTTGTTTCCTTTGCGAGGGCTATTGTAGCAGATCCTGCACTATTCATACTGGATGAAGCTACATCATCTATAGATACGGAAACAGAAAGAATGATACAAGACGCTATAGAAAAGGTACTTAATGACAGAACTAGCTTTGTTGTTGCTCATAGACTTTCAACCATAGTATCTGCAGATAAAATTCTTGTTATAAGAAATGGAAAGATTACAGAATCAGGAACTCACAGAGATTTACTAAAAGAAAAAGGATATTATTATAATTTATACACAAATCAGTTGCTAGAAGATAAGGAAATGGAAAGTAAAACGGTGCTTACTTAAAAAAGTAGATTAACAAATAAAGAAGGAAACCTGATAAATACAGGTTTCCTTCTTTGCTTATATCTTAATTAAAATTTTGACTTAATCTTTCAATAACACGTTTCTCACCCATAACTTGCATTACCTCATGTAAATCTTGAGTTTGTGTTCTATTAGTTAGTGCTACTCTTACTATTGTGGCAACATCTGATAACAGGCCTTTAAATAGGTCAGGATTCTTTTTATAAGTTTTTGCATTTTTTGCATATCCAAGTTCTAAAGAAAGTTCTTTAAGAGTTGCAAACCAAGTGTCATTATCATGAGAATAATCATATACATCTATATAGCTTGTAAGGACCCTTCTTACTTCGTCCATTGGTATATGAGTAGGGAAATTGTAGCTATCAATAATACTGTTTTTATAGAGGTCATCAAAGAAATATTCAATATGTTCTTTTACATCTAACCATTTTACAAAATCTTTTCTTGGTTTGTCATTTTCTCTCTCTATATTAAATATATTTTTTGCATAATCTTCATGCTCAATTAACTCATTTGCAAATGCAGTATCATAATTTTTAGCCCAATCAAGATAAAGTCCGTAAACAGTATCAGCACTCATGTTTGCTATAACATTTTTACTAATATCGTTAAGTTTTAAAATATCAAATAATGCTCCACTTTTGCTCATGTTTTCAAGAGTAATATTAAAACTTGTGCAAGGTTCATTCTCGTTTGCATATCTCCACTCTTGAAATTCTGAATTGATAAGATTTACAAGATACTCAGTTACAGATATAAAAGGATAACCTTGAGATTTATAAAAACTCATGGAAATCTCAGGGTCTTTTCTCTTGCTGAGTTTACGTTTTGATGTTCCATCCATTTTCATAATTGTAGGTATATGAGCATATTGTGGAGCGGTAAAGCCTAACATTTCAAATAATTGCAAATGTATAGGGAGAGATGACAACCACTCCTCACCTCGTATTACATGGGTTGTTCCCATTAAATAATCATCTACAGCATGGGCAAAATGATATGTTGGAATTCCGTTTGTTTTCAGAATTACAATATCTTGGTCGTTTTCTGGCATACTTATAGTACCTTTAATTAAATCATTACAAACTACTCTTCTACCGGATTCCTCAGGTGATCTAAGTCTTATAACATAAGGTGTACCCTTTGCTAACTCCTCATTAACTTCTTCAATTGTGGAATTCCTGTGAACAGCCCATTTCCCATGATACCCTGTATTAATTTTAAGTTCCTGTTGAATTTTTCTTGTTTCGTCTAATGCTTCTTCAGTGCAAAAGCAAGGGTATGCTAAACCTTTTTTTATTAAAGATTTTACGAAAGCATGATAGATATTAATTCTGTCGCTTTGTTTATATGGTCCATATGCACCTTTTTCAGTAGTGGAATCTATAACTCCTTCATCAAAGTTAATACCAAAATCTCTTAAGGTATTAGTGCAATCTTCAATGGCACCAACTACTTCTCTCTTTTTGTCAGTATCTTCTACTCTAAAATAAAATATACCTTGACTTTGATGAGCTAATCTTTCAGATATGAGAGCAGCAAATACACCTCCAAGATGCTGGAAACCAGTGGGGCTTGGGGCATATCTTGTAACCATAGTATTAGGTTTAAGATGTCGTTTTGGGTAAAGATCTCTATAGTATTCAGGAGTTTCGTGTATCGTTGGTAATAATAAATCTGCTAGTTTTAAATAATCCATTTTAATCATCCTCTCTTATGTAAGTTATTGAATCCAAAATAAAAAACCTCTCGTCCTATAATATAATAGGACGAAAGGTAAACTTCCGCGGTGCCACCTAAATTGATGTAGAGACATATCAAAATGCCCAAATCCACTCGTAAGCAGTATTTAATATTACTGCACTTTTATAACGGAAAGTTTCCGTTAGACTTAATCAAATATTTCAGTCCACTGCTCCAGAGTTTCTTTTTGTAGTTTCAAATACCAAATTTCCACCAGCATTGGCTCTCTTTAAATTGAGATTATACATACTTCTCTCTTTCATTACATTTAACTTTAATTATACATATATTAATTATAATGTCAACACATAACTATTGATAATTATATAAAATCAATTAAATGAGGGCGGAAATTTTATATAATGGCGTTGGATAAAATGTATTGGGTATAAGGAGTTGTAAGTTATAAGAGATGAAACACCCTAAATGAATTTTTATAAACATTAACCATATACTGGTAACATAAAAATTACAAGGTTAAAGGAGTGGCTACTATTCAATGAGTAAGTATAATGCAACTTGGTTAAAACGATTACAATTGATAAACAGGAATTAATTCTTGGAATGTATAGGTTTTCAAAAGTGTGATATAATATATAAATAGGAAGTGAGTTGATAAAAATATGGGAGCATTAGTTCTACTCAGTGGTTTTACTGACAAAGACAATATAAATTTAAAAAGAAAAATGAGAGAAATGTTTTTGGAAAAAAAATACACTTTAAGTTATATACCTTCGATTACTGATAGAACACTAAAACATTTTGAAAAAACTAAAATAAAATTAAGTGAATATGGAAATTTTAATTTTAATTATTTTGATATAGATGATTTTTGTGATATAGATAAAATAGAAAAGATATTTCAGTCTGAAATTATATATTTATCAGGGGGGAATACCTATTATTTCTTAAATAATTTAAGAAAAAGATATTTAATAACTAGAATTAGAAAGTATATTGATAATGGAGGTTACATTATAGGATTATGCGCAGGGGCAATAATGATGGCAAAGGATATATCGTCTGCACAGTTTTATAGCACGGATATAGTAGGGTTATCAAATTTGTCATCTTTAGCCCTAGTTGATTTTGACTTTATGCCACATTGGAATCTGAATAATTACTATTTAGAAGATTTAAAAAAATATTCTAACAATACAGGGAATACAGTTTATACATGTAATGATGGAGATGGAATTATTGTAATGGATAATGAATTGCATTTTTATGGAGATATAAATATGATAAAAGAAGGCAAAATAGGGCAAGTTTAAGTAAAAGTCGATGTAATAATTTAAATTATACATCGACTTTTACTTAAACTTGTCTAGCCTATAGGAATAACTTAAGCGGTTGCATTAGCAAGTCTGGCTTTAAATTTAGCTTTATTTTTCTTGTAAATTTGATGCCTCTCTAATATTTCGAGTGAAGTATAAGTGTATTTAATGAAAATAGTAGCTGTAATAAACGATATCATATCTGATACGGGATAGGCAAGCCATGCTCCTAGTACACCCATTCCTAAACCACTTATGAACGCATATACAAGTGGTATAAATATTATTATCTGCCTAAAAATAGACAACTTAAAGGAGGTTTTAACTCTATTTATAGCTTGGCAGTACGCAATAGACAAATAATATACCCCAATGCATGGGAATACAGATATAACTATTCTAAATGCATTTGTTGTCTGTTCTATAATAGCATTATCACTTATAAATAAACCTATAAGTTGTTTTGAAAAAATCATGAATATTGCCCATAATATAGTTGAACTAACTGAAACCGCAATTAGTGATGTTTTAACAACTTCCTTTAATCTTGTATAATTTCCTGCACCATAATTATATGCGGCAATAGGTTGCATAGCTGAGCTTATGCCCATGATAGTCATAAATAAAAACATTGAAACCCTAGTAGTTAAACCAACGGTCACTATAGCTAAGTCTCCACCATAGGAGAATAGTAGATTGTTTAATATAGCAGCTACTACAGCATCTGATATTTCTACTATAAAGGTTGAAAATCCAACGCATATAATTCCAATAGATACAGTTTTGTTAAGAGTTAACTTAAAAGAAAATTTTAAGCACATTTTTAATTTTATAAATACAATCAGAACATACATAAAACCTATTATTTGAGATATAATGGTTGCTATAGCAGCTCCTTTTACACCATATGAATATATATTTACTAGAAAATAATCTAGAATTACATTACAAACGGCTCCTATAGAGGTACTTAATAATACTATTTTTGTGTCTCCAAAAGCAGTTATAACATAAGAAGCAATTACAGTGAAAGATTGAAATAAGACACCAATTAAGATTATACTTATATAATCTTTTGCAAGAGGAAATGTATTTTCTGAGGCCCCTAGACTGTTAAGAATGATATCTTGGAAAAAATAGATACCAGTAGCAACTATGGTTACTATTATAAACATGAGAATCATAGCATTAGGTATAATAGTTTTTAAACTTTCAAAATCTTTGTCTCCGCAGCTTCTTGAAACAGCGGTTGAAGCACCTATAGCTATTAGCATAGATATAGCAAAAAAAAGTCTCTGTATTGGAAATGTTATGGTTAAAGCTCCGATAGCATTAGCCCCTATGGCTTGCCCCAAAAACATAGAATCCACCATGTTGTACATTTCTGCTACCATTAATGAAATGATTGCTGGAACTGAAAATTTTAATAATAGCTTCCCAATTTTTTCTTCGCCAAACATTTTATTACTTTCTGTGACGTTACTCATTGTCATGAAATCCACTTCTCCTTGAAAATTTTACTTTCTATAGTATTATTCTACGTCAATATGAAATAATTAGCATCCACACACTTGCTACATAAAAAGTACAAAGTTGCTAACCTGTAAGAATTCATTTTGTTTAAATAACAAAAAAACACCCTAAAACAGGTGTTTTTGTACTTCTTGGAGTACTATTAGGGTAGATCCATAGCCTTCTATTTTTATTATGTCATTATAAACTGCCGTTTTTTTAGCATAAGATAAAGAAACATTAGGAGCAGATATCTTAGTTAGAATCTTCCATTCATCATAACCAAGTCTTTTTGGTTTTCCCATGCGTAACCAAATATCATAGGCTGATCCAACTTTTTCTCCAATTTCATATTTAATAACTTTATAGTCATGTACTAAATTTTTAATGGATAAGGATATTTTTCTCTCAGTAATATTTTTACTACCTTTACCTTTATATAAATCTTCTAACTTTATTAGTGTATTAAGTTCATCGCTGTAACTATAAAGTAATACTTGGATATCTTCGTCTTGTCTCGTGATAATGTATCCATCACCCTGCTGTAACACCTCATTCCCTAGCTTTGATAATAAATAGTAGGAATAGTAGGAAGCCTTTTTTATTCCGTCTAAGGTAAGCAGACCAGGAGAACCAAAAAATAATTCGTTATTTAAAATTGAGTTTTCCTCTACAGTATCAAAAGCTTTTAGGGTAAGTAGACTACTAGTATCGTTAATAAAATTATGGATAATGTATGGAAGCATATAGGAGGAATCATATATAGTATTTATAGCTGGTTGAACATTAAAAGGATTTTCTATTAAACTTTGCAACTTGTATTTTTCAAATGTTTCTCGCGTAATATTTATGTACTCTATAGATAAATCACTAGAAGCTTGAAATTTCCATAGCTTTACTCTTTCAATTCCATATATATCAGCAAAATATTGTATAAAACTTTCTAAAAGTTTTATGAATGAATTTCTATCTTTAAAAATTTGATTTAAGATTATTAATGGAGTAAGAGATATATCCATTAAAAATTCTAAAAGCTTTTCAACTTCATTCCAGTTTAGGAAATTAACATTTTCATTAAAATATATTTTCATTTCTTTACCAAATAAGTTTTGAACTATGCCATTTTTGAAACCTATAACCTCTTGAATAGATCTTAAATATCCTTGTTCCCGTGCTTTAATAAGTTCTTTTGCTTGACCTAGATTTATTTTTAACTTCCATTTATGTTGCAACTCTGTACTTTGAAATGTTAAGTCTGTTTGGAGTTTAATAATTTTGTTTGTATAGTTGAATCTATCATAGTCTTCAAGGTAGTAAGATAAATACTGCAGTGATCCAGATAGATCATAAGTTTGCAAACTTTTGCAGCTATCAAGTTTTTCTTCTGGTACATAATATTTTTTCCTGAATTGTAGTGGAGTGCATTTATAGTGTTCCTTAAAGCTCTTATTATAATATCTAGCATGTGAAAAACCAACATCTAGAGAAATATCCGATATAGTTTTATCTGTATCTAATAACAATTTTACAGATTCATCTACCCGTACATTATTTACTAATTCTTTAAAATTAGTCCCTGACATGTCTTTTATTTGATGGCATAAATAGTATGAACTTAAATATTCAAGATTTGCTATATCTTGTAAACTGATTTTATTCATGTAGTTATTATAGATGTATTTGATAATTCTATGATACCTTTGAAATTGAATTACATTTTCTTTTAAATCTTTTTCATCATAAGTAAGATAGTGAAAATTATTAATTAAATGGAATAATAACTTTACTAAAATAGACTCTATTTGATCGTCGAAATTCTCGTTTTTTTGTATTACTTCACAGGCTAAAATAGATAAATATTTTCTTAGAATATCATACTTTTCTTCCTGCTGTGCACCTTCTTCGCTGGAGTTCGTATAAAAATAAATGTTTTTCATATCATCATAATATTTTTCGAAAAATGCAGGGTCTAAGTGAAAGATTAAAACCTTATTGTTTTCATTTGAATAAATTCTGTGGGATTCATCGCAATTTATAATTTCAAGCTCGCGAGCATAAACTTCATAACTTCCGGATTCTATAAGTACATTAATATTACCCTCAAGCACAAAAATTATCTCTATAGAATTATGCCAATGTATTGGATAGTCTTTTATATTCTCAAGTGAAATGCTTATAGGTAAATCGTTTATATAACTTATATATTCTTTTCTCATATTAGTAACCTCTTCTTTAACGATTATGTATATAAATATTATACATCTTAAAATGGATTATATTAATTATGGCGCATATTATATCCGATAAAAAGATATTATGTTTATTTTATTATTTTGTCAATAAGAATTTAAATTATCATTATAATTAAATGTGTTTAAAAAATACAGACTTGCTTTAATAAATTATAGTAGTAAAATTATAGTAGTAAAATTATAATTATAAATTACATAAAAAATGAATAAAAAGAAAACAATACTAATATAATATAATTATTTTTTTATATAAAGGAATGTTTCTTATAGATACTTAAAGTTTGATTAAATTATGTTTAGATGGTTGCGAGGAGAAGCAAAATGGAAAAGTATATTTATGTTGTTATATCAAGAACATCAACATTTACAGGAAAGTTAATCAGAAAGTTTTTAAAAGAAAAATATAATCATGCGTCAATTAGTCTAGATGAAAATTTAAGTAATATGTATTCTTTCTCAAGACTGTCAGTTAGCAATCCGCTTGTAGGCGGCATCGTACGCGAAAGCTCATATACACTTACCATTGGACTTGTGGTAGATGTTCCAATTATTGTATACCGCATACCTGTAACAATTATACAATATGAATTAATAAGTAAATTTATATACGACGTATATGATGATGTTGATGTATATTATTATAATTTTCTTCAAGCTATTGGGCTTATTTTTAATAAAAAGCATGCGATATATAAAACATATATATGTACCGAATTTGTCATGGAAGCACTTAAACAAGGGGGAATCAATTTTACTGAATTAGAATCTTATAGGATAACACCAACAGATATATGTGGTATTATGGAAAAGTTTGTTTTCTATTCAGGAAACCTTAATGACTACCCACTTAAACATAAGACAAAAACAAAAGAGGATGAGAATTTCTTTTGTAAGACAGGTTTTATTTATGAAGGGGTACATACTCTTAGACATTTCTGGATGGTTATTGCGAGGGATAGAAATAATAAAAGGAGTAGAAGCAGAATTTAATATCATACTTTATGTAGTAACGTGTCTTTGATAAATTTAAAAAATGAAACACATAAATCATATGTATCATTTATTGATATGTATGATTTTTATATTGAAATGAAAAATAATAAAATAAACTATAATAAACATCAATTGCGTATTTGGGGGAGAATAATGACAAACTGTGAAAATAATATAATTATGAAGGAAGAACTAAATAAAGAAGACTACGATGTAGTTAAGAGGCTGGAGGCTGCTTGCTTAGGTGTACAAAAGACCGAATTAAAATTAGAACTTGATTTTAAAATGAGGCATTCTACAAATTTTGTGGAAAATAGAATAATGGCAGAGTTTTTATATTATGATAGTAAGATTTTAGTGGGTTATCTAGGATTATGTAACTTTGGAGGAGACACAGTTGAAATAAGTGGTATGGTACATCCTAAATTTCGAGGAAGAGGAATTTACAAAAAACTGTTTTTAATTGCAAAGGAAGAATGGCAAAAGATAAGCCCTTTAGAGGTGTTAGCGTTATGTGACCATACGTCTACTTCAGGACTCGCTTTTATAAATTCACAAGCAGGCGAATACGTTTCCTCAGAGTATAAAATGTGTTTTAATAAAAAAACTTCTGAGGTTACTCATGATTATGTTATTAACCTTAGATTAGCAACGAGTGAAGATGCAGCTGAGATAAATAGGCAAACATCTATCTATTTTGGAGATCCTGAAAAAGATATAGAAACTGGTATAGAACCGATACGACTTGATAATACTTTTATTAGTTATCTAGCAGAACTAAAGGGTGAAATTATAGGTAAAATTCATATAAGCGTAATTGATAATGAGGGTTTTATTTATGGGTTTGGAGTTCTTCCATACTTTAGAGGGAAGGGGTATGGAAGAGAAATACTAAATATTACTATGAATATATTGAAAGAGAAAAATATAGAAAATATCTTTCTTGATGTTGCTACGGAAAATAAGAGTGCACTTGACCTTTATGAATCCTGTGGATTTGAAGAAATTTCTGTAATGGATTATTATGTAGTATCTTAAACAATATATATATAGTATATTTTATTACAGCAATGTTATAAATGTTAAATATTGAGTAGAAAAACGAGTTGAACTAAAGTTAATAATTCTAATTTATCTAGGTTACTCTTATAACACAAAACTCACATGATTACAATATGCTATATGGTAATACATTATGTTGTATGTTAAAATGTTAATATAATGTACATTATATTAACAAATTGTAATATTCTTGTTTAATTATGATGATAACCTATAGGGTCATGTATTGAAAAGGTGGGGGTAATATGTTGAGAGATACTTTAAATAACAGAATGGCAGAACCATTTATGTATTCGTATGGTAAAATTATAACAGAAGTTAACAAAGAATTTACTGAACTTACAGGGTTTTTAATAGATGAAATAGTAGGGAAATCACTCCACGAAGTAGGGGATATGTTAAAAATAAATTCACAAACTTTTCTTGAGAATATAACCTGTAAGTATTCTGGGTATATATTTACAAAACGACTATGTCCTAGAGAAGTGAATATATCACTGCTTAATGATAACAAAACAAATGAAAAAAAATATACTTTTATTGAGAAATTAGAATCTAGACTTGATGATAAGCTTATTTTTGAAAAACAGGCTTTTATAGATGAAACATCTGGTGTAGCTGTTTATAGTGTACCTGATCTAATATTACTAAAAGCAAACGCAAAGTATCTTAGTTTAATGAAGGGGGATCTTAATAGAGAGAGCAGTAGTATTGGTAGACCCATTAGAGAAGTTGTATCAGAATTTAAAGGTAGTCAATCTGAAGTTAGCTGGAACTCTATTCTTAAGTCTCAGAGGACTAGTTATATAAAAGAATTTAAAAATAATAAATTAGATGCAAATTCATCATATTGGGGTTTTGCTCAAACAACAATATTTGAAAGAGGAAAGATGAAATACATATATGAAACTGCGTCGGAAGTTACTGAAAGGGTTTTTAAGAATCAGAGTTTAGAGTGGCAAAACAAAATAATTGACAAGCAAAAATCACAGCTAGAGCAAAGAAATAATCAGTTAAGTAGTATACTTGAAAACTTATCTGATGGAATAATGATAACAGACAATTTAGGTAAAATTATAATGACAAATCCAGAAACAAGGAGGTTAATTTGTAAATCAAGCAAAGAAATTATGGTGAAAGAGGCTCTAAAAAACATTAAGTTATTTGACATGAAAGGTAATAAAATACCAGTTGAGAATATTCCTTCAGTAAGAGCATTAAGAGGAGAGAGAGTAAAAAGTGCTAAAGTTCTTGTAAGTCATCCTAAAAATGATTATTTCGTAGAAATTAGTTCAATACCAAGTTATAATACGAGTGGAGATCTTACTATGGTAGTATCGTGTTTTCATGATATAACTGAAACAATAAAGCAATCAAGAAAAATTGAGGAACATAATATATTGATGGAGAAAGAACTAAAATCACAAGATGAATTCCTTGTTAACATCTCCCATGAACTTAAAACACCACTAAATGTTATATTTGCAACAGTTCAGTTATTTACTATGTACTGCGATAATGGATGCCTGGATGATAAGAAGAACTCAATTATTAAATATATAGACTCAATTAAGCAAAATTCATATAGATTATCAAAACTTATAAATAATATAGTTGATATATCGAAAATTCAAGCGGGTTTTTTTAAACTAACTTTATCAAATAATAATATAGTTGAAGTTGTGGAAGAAATAGTTATGTCTGTAACTAATTTTACTGAAAGCAAAGGCTTGAGTATTATTTTTGATACAGATATAGAAGAAAAAAATATCGCTTGCGATCCTGAAAAAATAGAAAGAATAGTCTTGAATCTCATATCAAATGCGATAAAATTTTCAGATATAGGCGATGAAATATTTGTAGCTATTAAGGATAAAGGTGAATTTGTTGAGCTGTCAGTCAAAGATAATGGAATTGGTATTGAAAAGAAGCATCTAGATATGATATTTGATAGATTTAAGCAGGTAGACAAATCACTATCGAGAAATGCAGAGGGTACAGGTATAGGCTTAAATTTAGTTAAGTCTATTGTAGCATTACATGGTGGAAATATATTCGTTGAGAGTGAGGTTGGGAAAGGAAGTAAGTTTACAGTTAGACTTCCGGCAATAAAGGTAATCAACGAAAATATGATGTATAATAGCAAAGTTAGAAGTGGTGATGAAAGTATACGAGTGGAACTTTCAGATATTTATTCTTAGTTTTAAAAATGTTAGAATAAATATAGAAAATGTTTAAACAAATCATAATCTATATTTAACCCATTCTTAACATTTTATGCATATAATGAAAGGATAGGAGAGGTGAAAAATAATATGAAAAATTTGAATATATGTATAGATATTGACGGAACAATTACGGATGCTTATTACTGGCTTAATATTACTAATAAGCATTTCAATAAAAATATAACAGAGCAGCAGGTAACTAAATACTATATTCATGAAGTTATGGGTATCGATGCTAAGGAATATGAAAAATTCTATGAACAAAATAAAATAGAAATCCATTCAGAGCAAAAACTTCGCGAAGATGCGCAAATGGTTATAAAAAGACTTAGTTTAATTCATAACATTTATTTCGTGACAGCAAGAGAAGAATCACTTACTATGTTTACTCATTCATATCTAAAGAAAAATGATATTCCATATGATGATTTGTTCGTTTTAGGAAGTCATTACAAAGTAGATAAAGCAAGAGAATTAAAATGTAATGTATTTATTGAAGATAATTATGATAATGCAATTCAACTCTCTACTGCAGGATATAAGGTTCTTTTAATAGATACTAATTATAACCAAAAGCCATTAAATGAAAATATAGTTAGGGTTTATAACTGGAAAGAAATATATTCTATAATAAATGAACTGTTATTACAAAGCGAAGCAATGTAATAACAGTTCATTTTATCTTACCAGGTATGCCCTTCAGAGCATTTATGATTACCAGAATGTCCTTCACTTAATTCACATTTTCTAACCCCACACTTAGGGCAAGTATTACTACAATGTGCTGTAGTCTCTTCATTATTTGAAGCATTAATTAGTTGGCCTTTAACTAATAATTCTTTTTCTTTAAAATCGTCATATGGTAATTTTGTCAATTCACAACAACTCCTTGTAGTTTATTCTTATAGTTATTATTTGATATTTAAAGATTAATATTCGTAGTTTCGATAATACTAAAATTAAAATTATTTACTGCCCCATTTTAAAAGAATAAAAAAGAACGCTCGGTAAACTTATTAAATTTACCAGCGATCTTTTATTTTTATAGATATTTTTCCTTGAACTCTATATAACCCTTTTTTCTTAGTTTACAAGAAGGGCAGTTTCCACAACCATTACCTTTTATTCCATTATAACAAGTTAATGTTTGCTCTTTAACTACATCAAGTACACCTAAATCATAAGCCATTTTCCAAGTTTCCGCTTTGTTAATCCACATTAAAGGTGTTTCTATTACAAAGTCATAGCCCATAGCTAAGTTTAAGGTAACATTTAAGGATTTAATAAACACATCTCTACAATCTGGGTATCCACTGAAGTCACTTTGGGACACGCCAGTTATAATATTACTTATGCCTCTTTGTTTTGCAAATACTGCTACAAAGGTTAAAAACAATAAGTTTCTCCCATCTACAAAGGAATTAGGAACACTACCTTTAGGTGCCTCCTTATCTACTTCCATGTCCTTTCTTGTTAATGAATTTGGTGCTAGCTGATTAAGTAAGTTTAAGTCTAAAACGTGATACTCAACGTCATGCTCTTTGCATATGCTTTTTGCGCAATCAAGTTCTAATATATGTTTCTGGCTATAATCAAAAGATACAGCTATAACTTCTTTATATTTCTTTAACGCCCAAAATAAACAAGTAGTGCTATCTTGTCCACCACTGAATACTACTACTGCTTTTTCTTTATTCATAATTTATATGCTCCTTTTAGTTAGTATAAGACATTATTTATTTAGTATAAAGCATCATTAATTTATTATTTAACATTACGTCAGTATTAAATCTTCCTCTAAAAGTTGTGGACAATGTTTTAGTACCTGGTTTCTTTATGCCACGAGTAGTCATGCAAGCATGTTCACCTTCTATAATAACAGCAACATCACTGGAATTAGTTACCATTTGCATAATCTCAGCTATATCTGTTCCTATTCTTTCCTGAAGCTGTAATCTGCGACCTACCATATCAGCTATTCTTGCAATTTTACTTAAACCTATAATCTTCTTGTTAGGAACGTATGCAACTGAAACCTTCATATCATACATTAAGGCTAAATGATGTTCGCAATGACTAAAAATTTGAATATCTTTCATAATAACTATATCACGAGAATCCTCGTTAACTACTAAGTCATCAACAAATGTTGTGTTAAACATTTTTGAAATTTCAGCATTGCTATGACACATACCAGCAAATACTTCCTCGTACATTTTAGCTACGCGCTTAGGCGTATCAATAAGTCCTTCCCTTGATGGGTCATCACCTAAAGCTATTAGAATGCCTTTTATATGTTCTTCAATTGCTTTTGTATCTATTGCCATAATTTTATACTCCCCTCTTATTTGGATCCCAAATGATTTTATGAAGTTGCATTTGAAGATTAACTCCATTCATTTTATTATCTTTCATATATTCTACAATATCCTCTAGGTCAATTTGTCCAAATACTGGGCTAATATATACATTGGTTTTGTTGGAAAGCTCATATTTATCTATTATGTATTTGGATTTTTGTAAATCTTCCATGCTACCTGCGACGAACTTAACTGTGTCTTTGTAACTTAAATACTTATAATTATTTAGATCCATTTTATCTTCCATATTGCTCCCTGGAAGTTTGTAATCCAAAGTAAAACTTGGCGGATTATCTATGCATAAAAATTTATCCAGTAAAACACTACCATTTGTTTCAATTTCAACATGAAGTGCCGAATCAATAGATAAAATGTCTAAGAGCTCTACAAGTCCTTCTTGTAATAAGGGTTCACCCCCAGTTAAAGTTACATTGTGAATGCCGGTAGACTTTATATATTTATATATATCGCTAGATGTCATAAAGTCATAAGAGACATCTTTTTTATTAGCCCAAGTTGTATCGCAGTAGCTACAATGTAAATTACAGCCTGCAAATCTTATAAATACTACAAGTTGACCGGATAGGGGACCTTCTCCGTTAACACTTACAAACTTTTCAACTACCTTAAATTTCACTTTAATTAGCCTCGCTTTCTTCATATGATGCACCATTAGTAGGTGTTTCATAAACAGTAGTTCGCTTGACTTTATATCCTTTTTCTTTCATAACATTAAAGAAAAATTCCGCAAAATTTTCTGCTGTTGTTCTGAAATCAACTAATATTACATTAAAGCCATCTTGCTTTATACAATTTAAAGTCTCATCTCGCATGCTGCCTACTTGAACAATTAAGGCGTGATCGTATGCGTCTACCATAGCTTTTACATCTTTCTTTAAATCACCAAAATCTATTATCATGCCATCTAGTTGACCGCCTTTTACCAAGGTTTCTGATTGTACTTCAACTTCAACTTTCCATCTATGACCGTGAATATTTGCACATTTACCTTTATAGCCAGATAGAAAATGAGCACTGTCAAAGCTATGTTCTGATTTTAGTATATACATGTGGACATTCCTCCTTAAATTTATGTTAGTTATTACTGTTTGGATTATTAGAACTAAATTGCCATGTTCTATAAAAACTTACTTCCATAATAGCAGCATCCAATAGCTCCGTTTAATTGCGGTTCTTTAACAGATACAATCTCTTCATAATCATTATTTAGGTATCTTTTTATTGCAAGATTATTTGCCACACCGCCAGTTAAAACTAGTTTTTTACCCTTGAATTTACTTAACATAGGTTGGAGCCTTTTATATAGAGAGTAATTTACACTAGAACACAAACTTTCTATACTTACGCCTTCGGCTATTTTTCCAATTAATTCTGACTCGGAAAACACAGCACAGGTTGAATTAAGTTCTATAGGATTTTCGTAATGCAAGCTCATGTCATCTAAAGATACCTCGAGTACATTTGCCATATTTTCCAAATATCTACCACATGAAGCAGCACATTTTTCATTAAGCTCTAGGTCAGTAGTGATGCCTTTTTCCACTTTTACAACTTTGACATCTTGTCCACCTACATCTAAAAGAATAAAATCCTTTAAGGTAGTTTGATAGAATCCTCCATATACATGGGCTTTTATCTCATTTATTGGTGTAAACAACGCTAAGTCAATGTTGTTTTTACCGTAACCTGTAGACACGGCTCTATCAATTTGCTTAATATTAAGCTTCTCTAAGTTAACAATAATCTTGCCATCAAAGCTACAGTAATTCCTGTAAAAGCTCATAGTGCTTACTTTCATCGAATGTATTATTTTATTGTCTTCCATTAAAACTATTTTAACTTCACGACTTCCAAGATCGATTCCTAAGACTCGCATTTTTTAGCCTCCTTTAAATCTAGTAACATATCAAGAAAGGCTTCTAACCTAAGTTTTGTTCTTGCATCTAGAGAATTTAATTTGTCACCTTCTACATTTAATATGGGAATATCTAATTCTTCTTTTAAAACAATATCTGACACTGCTCTATAGCAAAATGCTTGTGTGTAGTGAATTATTCCATCTAAACGACGTTGATCAATTTGCTTTTGTAATTCTACAATTCTAAACTGCGTATCATAAGGATAAGTATAGTCAAAATATTGCTGATATATATTTAAAGCTTTATCAGCCCTTGGGAATGCAAATTCTCTTTGAACCTCATTGTAAACAAAACTTGAATTAAGATCTTCAACAAATTCATATATATCGCAAGTCATAGGAGGAACCCCAATGTAACCTAGGCGTAACTTCCTAATAATAGGATTTCTCTTTTTAATATTAGTAATGGTATTTTTTAAGTCTTTTTCAAAACCGTCTATATCACCATTAAAATCACTTGAACTTACCTGATACAAATGGTTTTCAAAACCTGTTGCTTTATTATCTATATATGTTAATTCATCAATTTCTTTAGTTAAGGCTCTAATTTTGTTAAGTCTGTTTCTAACCAATTCAACTTCTTCTATTGTTACTTTAAAGACATTCATGAATTTATTCATTTCATGTTCTACGTCTTGCACTTTGTGACTGTGTGGGTAGGAAAATGGATAAACCTTTATTCCTCTTAACTCAAGAACTTCAATAAGAGCTTTTGTATTAGAACATTCACCCTCGACAACTCCAACTATTTCTTTTATGTCGTTTTGTATGCATGCTCCATAAATTCCCTTTATCCAAGTACACAAACTTCTAGGAAAACCGTCTTTTTCTGCAATATCTATATATTTCATGTAGTCGTTAGATGTTATAAATATATTATTTAAATCAATAGGGGTATACCCTGCTGCAATGAGAACCTCTACTGGAACGGTAGTTGTTAAACCTATTTTCTTCATAATAAATCCTCCTAAAAAATAAAAAAAGTATAAACCTCGCAGAACAAAAAAACTACCTAAAACGGTAGTTACGTCCTAGTTTTGTTTAGAGACAGGATGGTTTAGAACTGTCTTATTTAGGTTTTATATTTATAAATTTTACTATATCTTGATCAGTATGTCAAATTGAAAGGGGTCACCCAGAGGGCAAATTACAAGTGTAAAATTAGCTACAGCTAATAATTTGATATATTATTAGCTGTCACTAGTATTTTACTTATTGTTATTTGACATTTTTAATAAATCTTTCATTTTTAGTCGCTTACCATAATGAAGGATAGCAGAGGAGTATATTTTTATTGATATCCAAGCTATAAAAATAATTGTTAGTACCAAAGAGAATGCAGAGGTCCATATTTGCCAAACGGGAACTTCTGTAGCTAAAATTCTAGAAGGCATGGAGAAAGGAGCTGAAAATGGAATAATAGATGATACAATTGCTACAGTTCCATTTGGTACTGCAAGTGAAAAATTTCCGACATAAAATGCAGCTATGGATATAAAAGAGATAGGCATAAGTGCTGAATTAACATCTTCGGCCTTACTAACTGTGGCCCCAGCAACCGCATTCATCATAGCATATAGGGAATATCCCAATATAAAGTATATAACTATCATTACAACACTAAAAGGCGTAAAACTAGAAAAATCAAGTGCCTGGCCTCCTATTGAAAAATTTCGGGGAAAAGTTAATTTGTAAGTTAGCATGCCTGTACACACAACCATGAATAGTTGAACTAAACCAAGCAGACCCATAGCAGCACTTTTACCAAGAATTATTATTGAAGGTTTTGTTGAGGTTACAAGAAGTTCCATTACTCTTGAAGTTTTTTCAGAAGCTATAGACATAGCTACCCCATAACCATAATAATAAATTGAAAAGAATAGTAACATACTTATAGCCATACTTGATATAGAGCTACTCACTTTTCCTTTTCCTAGTTCGCTTACGTTAAAGGTAACATCACTTTGTAGCATTTGTGATATATCATCAGATACATTAGCTTTTTTTAATAAGTCCGTTACAAAGATGCTTTTTGTAAATTGGCTTAGCTGGGCAGGATCTAGACCACTGCCAGATTGTTTAACTATATAGTTGAAAGTTGGCACGCCATTTTTCTCATCAAAAATTAGAAGAGCGTTATTTTCTGTATTCTTTACCTTATCTTTAAGCAATTTTATGTTACTTGGAGTTTCAGACTTAAATTTGTATTGTGGAAAACTAGAGCCAAGTTTATTTAGGTTTCCTTTAACAATATCTTTGGAATCAACTACAAAGATAACTCCTTTATTTTTGTAGTTTGATGAGGTTTGCTCAGTTTTAATTTTATTATCATTATCAAAGCTTTTTATTATAGCGGGAAGACTAACTATCACGACGGTTAAAATAAGTGTGATTATAGTTGAAATAATAAATGTCTTTTTTCTGGAGTTTTCTTTAAAGGTATAACCTAAAACAGTAAAAAATCCTTTCATTATTATTCACCTACCTTTTCAATAAATATTTCATGAAGAGAGGGTTCACGAATTTCAAATTTATCAAGTCTTATTTGTGATGCTATAATCTTTTCAAGGAGACTATACGCTTGCTCATCAGATTTAATTTTAAGCTCATATCCAGTAGCATTTTTTGATATAATATTTATGCCTTGGTCTTTTATAAGAGCATCAATTTCCTCTTGGCAGTTCACTGTAAGATTTGTTCTTCCATAACTGGACTTTATTTGTTTTAGGTTTCCATTAAGAACTGTTTGTCCATTTTTTAATATTATGAGGTCTTGACAATAATCTTCAATAGATTGCATTTGATGGCTAGACATTATAATAAACTTTCCTTTTTCAACCAATTCATAAATTACACTCTTAAATAAATCAGTATTAACTGGATCAAGCCCACTTAATGGCTCATCTAGAATAATCAATTCAGGATCATGTAGCAGTGCTGTTATCAGTTGGATTTTTTGCTGATTACCTTTAGATAATTGCTCAGCGGTGTAGTTTGAATATTCAGAGACTTTAAGCCTGTCAAACCAATAATTTATAACTTTTTTTACTGTTTTGCCATCCATACCTCGTAGTTTTCCGAAATATGAAAGTTGATCTACTATTTTAGCCTTAGGATATAACCCTCGCTCCTCCGGTAGATATCCGAATTTAACACTTTCCCTTGTAACAGGACATCCATTCCACTCAATACTTCCACTATTCTTTTCAAGTATTCCTAAGATCATTCTTATTGTAGTGGTTTTTCCTGCGCCATTTGTACCAAGCAAGCCAAATACACCTGGGTTTTCTATTTTAAAAGAAAGGTTGTCTACCACAGTTTTTTCACCAAATTTTTTAATAACAGACGACACATCTAATGACACATAATTACCCCCTCATTTTTATACACTCATAGAAGAACATAATAAAAAATTTATTAATTAATATACATAAAACAAGTTTTAAATTAAATATAAAGATTTATAAAATAAAAACTGCCACAGAAATAATTTCAGTGGCAGCTTTTTTATAATATAATAGGTTTATTTAATTAAGTATATGAACTTTCAAGTATCTTACACCCCAATTACATGCCTCTGCATTAGTATTAAAAAACAAATCTATAACGTTGCCTTGTATTGCAGATCCTGTATCAGCGGCGATAGCATTTCCGTAACCTTCAACATATAATTTAGTTCCTAGTGGAATTATATTAGGGTCTACAGCTATTGTACTAAAACCACCTACATTACGTACAGTCTTACTTCCAGAGGCGGTAATTCCATTCGATGCCGAATATGCAGTGGACTTTACAGAAAGAACCTTTCCGGAAGTACTTGATGACCCTCTGGAACTAGTTTTTTCAGCAGCTTTTGGAGAAGAATAAACACTGCTTACCTTTTTAGCATTGTTTGAAGTAGCCTTTACATTAATAACATTTGTAGAAGTTTTTGAAGTTTGTCCTCTTGAATAAGTTGTAGCTGTTAAATTACCTTGAACTATAATTTTATTCTGAGGTTTTTTAACTAAAGTTTCTTTAACAACTTTTCTAGTTACTTCTTTTCCATTTTCGTAAGTCACATTTAAGGTAATCTTTTTTTCGCCTTTTACTCCTTTTTGGGAGACATTAGTTTTAGATTTTTCCATCTTATTATCTTTCTTAAAAACAGTACTAAAATCAATGGGACTTGATTTTTGTATAGTTTTTGTATCAACCCTCGTTATTTTAACATTCATGCCTTTGGTTAACTTCGTTTGAACAGAGGGTGAAACCTTATCACTAGATTTTATCGCTATTTTTTGTGAACTTAACATTTGAGTAACGTTTTTTTCAGCAGACTTTATATTAAGTTCCTTATTATCTACAAAAACTTTAATATTTACAGCACGATTAATAGTTATAATTCCATTGTCAACTATTTTAGAATTTAAAGGTTTATTAATCTTATCTTTTACATCTATATTTATATTAGATTTTTTTAATGCACTGCCCAAAGTTTTCTGGTAAGTTACTAAATTAATTGGACTGCCATCTACAACAACTGTGATGTTTTTTCTTATAATACATACATAAATACTTAAAGTTGCAATTATTGTTACAAGCATTAATTCAGTCGCAATTCTTAACCTTTTATTTTTTATAAATTTCATAATAATAATCATCTCCTATTTTAAATTTCAGTACAAAGCATCTCCAAAAAATAGATATTTCATATTCTAGTCTATTTTTTAAAGATGCTTAACTACTTATGTCGGATGCCCAAGTTACAGTATTCTTATATATAATACGTCTAAAAATACTCTCAAAAGATGCATGAGAAGTAGGGGATTCATGTATGTCTATACCAATATATGGATTAACAAATAATTGTAATGATATTATAGCATGTTTATCTATTTGTGGCAAGTGTGTGTCAGTATAAGAATACAAAATATGTAATAAAAAGCATCATAATATGGATATATGATTATAAAATTTAGAATAGTCATAAATTATTCATAAAATTGACTTATTTGACTTTTATTCTAACTTGTTGGGACGTGTTATAATTATTATAACATGTAAATTTCAGCTAATCTAATTATAGATACCTTATGAGTATTATTCAAATGGAGGTGATTTATTGAAGTTAAAAGAGTTACAAAGTATACTATTTAAATCATCTTCTAGCCGAATGAGAATTGAGGGGGAAAAGGCGTTTAATAGCGGGTTAGTTATTAAGATTAAGACAAAAAAAATCGAGGATTTATATCATATATATGGATGTGTTACTAATAGTACTAAATCAAGTGAGTTAAACACGTATATAAAAATAGATATAAAAAAGAAAAAATTAGATAGTATAAAATGTACTTGTGAGGATTTTAAAGAACTTTCTACAAGTGGCTATCTATTTATGTGTAGCCATCTAACAGCTACAGCATATAATTTTTTCAGTTTAGCCAGCAAAAACAATGATAATAAAAATGAAAAAACACATAAGATTAAAGAGAATAGCTTAAATAAGCAAGGCACAAACAATATTATAAAGCTCGTTCGTATCGTTTCAAAAATACCAACATATTACGAAGCTCAATATGCCATAGGTAAAGAGAAAATAAAAATTAAACCTAATGATTTGAGACTTTTTCTGGACGGGATTAATGATAAGAAAATTAAGTTAAACCATGATAGTTTTGAGTTTGAAGCACCAATAGTGAATAGCGATTTACCCCTAAGCTTTACATTGAAAAAAAGAAATGATTTTTTTGTTATAACAACGCATAAGCGGTTCCCAGTATCTTTGAATGATCAAAATAGCGTATATTTGTTCAATTGGATGTTATATCTACCATCTAAAAATCAAATTGATAAATATAATGTTCTATGTGGAAAGTTAAGAGAAAATGGCGAAATTTTGTATCACGTTGATATACAAAACTATGATAAACTTATTACATTTTTAAGTAGTATCTCAAGCGATATTAGTATTAGTGATGAGGTAAAAACTTTTGCTGCAAAATATATAAAACCAGAGTTTTATATTTATCAGATAGGGAAAGATATTTATTGTGATATAAACGTAATTTATGGTAATAAGAAAATTAACATATTAAAAGATAATAAATTTAAAAATAACATTATACGTAACTATAAAAAAGAAGATAGAATATTTATGGAACTAGAGAGATTTAGATTTATAAAACGAGATGAGAGGTTATTGTTTATAGGTGGCGACATTGAATTATTTGATATTTTAAGTAGGAGTGAAAATAATCTACATTCCATTGGAAATGTTACATTTGGAAATGGCCTTAAACAAATGAACATATTTGGTTCCAATTCTATAAAAGCAGAAATTAAATATAGTGGAGGATGTTATGATTTTTCTTATAAAATATATGACATAGAGAATGGAGAATTAAATGATGCATTCGCCTCATATAAGCAAAATGAAAGATTTTATAAAACAAATAACAATAATTTTCTTGATTTTAAAGACGATGGAGTCCGTAACTTTTTTAATTTAATAGGAGTCTTAAATACAAATGAAAAGATAGAAACTAGCTTAATGCAATTAGGTAAAGCTAAAGCATTATACTTAGAAAATATTATAAAAGAGAAACACCTTCAGTTTATTAAAGGTGCTAAATTGCTAGAGAATATAGAAGATAGTTACGATTACCTAAATAATTTAGATATAAGTCTACCAATCACCTTAAATGCTACACTTAGAAAATACCAAATTGATGGATTTAAATGGCTTAAGAGTCTAAGTATATTAGGTCTTGGTGGAATACTGGCAGACGAAATGGGTCTTGGTAAAACTATTCAAATAATAGCATTTCTATTATCCCAGCAAAGTAAAAAATCTATTATTATTAGTCCAACATCCTTAATATACAATTGGAAGGCGGAAATAGAGAAATTTGCACCTTCTTTAAGGGTTGCAATTGTCCATGGAGTAAAACGCCAAAGGCTTAAATTAATTACTAGTCTAGAGGATTATGATATAATACTAACAACATATGGAACTTTAAGGATGGACATAAAGTTATATGAAAATATCAATTTTGAAAATTGCATAATAGATGAAGCACAAAACATAAAAAATTATCTAGCACAAAACGCAAAGATAATTAAATCAATTAAAGCGAAGGTAAGATTTGCACTAACAGGAACTCCGATTGAAAACAACTTAACAGAGCTCTGGTCTATCTTTGATTTTGTAATACCGGAATACTTATTTACTAGAGAAGTATTTGAATCAAAATTCACATATGGGAAAAAAATTCATTTAGAAGAACTTAAGTCGCTAATTAAACCGTTCCTATTAAGAAGAACTAAAAAAGAAGTGCTTAAAGAATTGCCAGATAAAATAGAAAAGGTATTTTTAGTCGAGATGACAACAGTTCAGAAGGGTGTATATAAATCTTATATTAAGCTCGCCCGCGATAAAATTAAAAATGATGATGGGGGTAAAATAGAGGTATTTTCTTATTTAACTAGGTTAAGACAAATATGCCTAGATCCAGCGATTGTATTAACTGAATATGAGGGGGGGAGCGGAAAACTAAAAATCGCGACTCAGCTTATTCAAAAGCATTTAGATGGACAGGGAAAGGTGTTATTATTTTCTCAATTTACGTCAGTCCTTAAAAATATCGGAAAGGATTTAGTGGGAAAAGGAATTTCTTATTTTTATCTAGATGGTAAAACAAAATCTAAAGACAGAATTAAACTGGTAAATGAATTCAATGATAGCCCGGATAAAAAAGTATTTTTAATCTCTCTAAAGGCAGGGGGTACAGGACTTAACTTAACATCGGCTAACTTAGTTATTCATTTTGACCCCTGGTGGAATCCTGCGGTTGAGAATCAAGCAACAGATAGAGCTCATAGAATTGGACAAAGAAACATTGTTCAAGTAATTAAATTGGTTGCTAAGGGAACTATTGAGGAAAAGATTATTTTACTTCAAGAGAATAAAAAGGATCTAATAGATAGTGTAATAACAGGAGAATTAACTAATAGCAATGCTTTGGGGAAGCTTACAAAAGAAGAGCTTCTGGAGATATTTAGGTTTTAGATATGTAGTGTTGATTACAAAAATATAACACCAAGAGGAGATGTATTAATGTACGTAGAGTTTAATAATAAAATGGTTGAAAGCAATGATATAAAAGATGCTCTTGATAAAAACACAGAATTTAAAGTAATTAAGGACATGAGCAAAGGTTCTAAAAGAGATGACATATTAGCATATAATTTAAGTATAGAAATAAATACCTTGAATGACTTAATGGAAGGTGAATGTAATTTAAATGATTTAACAGAGGATGAATTATTTGAAGAATACCTATCACTCGCTGAAGAAATAGCAATGGATATTGAAGAAAATGTCCCTGAGGGTGCTATATTGGATATTAAATCCTATAAATGGGATAAATCGGATAATTGCATAAAAATTATTATAATTATAGCCACTGAAGATACTACAGAACTTAAATTAAAGGATATTATGAGAAAACTTATAACGCAAGTGGAATAATAATGCAAACTAACGTTGAAACAACTGGGTTTTACAGTTAAACAATCCTTCGAATTGTCTATATGCCACCCTTTTGCCACCCTTAATTATTTTTGGGTGGCAAATATATTTTCAAGAATATTTACAGTATCATTTTTCATTTTTAAGGTTACATGAGAATAAGTATCCATAGTGGTGGCTATCTTGCTATGTCCAAGTCTTTCTTGAATATCTTTTGGAACTGCGCCACCTTCTAAAAGAATGGTGGCATGCGTATGCCTTAAAGAATGGAAATTATATTTAATTCCTAACTCATTATTTACTACACGAGAAATATATTTTAAACTATCATTTGAGACAAGTCCACCATTTGCTTGAGTACATACAAAATCATTTTTAGTATAAAATTCGCCATATTTCAATTTATTTTCTTTTTGTCTTATGATATTAGATTTTAGTATGTTTATGAGTGTATCACCAATTGAAATGGTTCTATAGGAGCTTTTAGTTTTAGGAGTTCCGAACTCAAACACACCTTTACCTTTGCTTATAATTATTTTTTCAACTCTAATTGTTTTATTTACCAGGTCTACACAATCCCAGGTTAATCCGCATACCTCAGATGATCTCATACCAGTATTAAAAGCAATTTGTAAAGGAATATAATAGGAAGTGGTTTTATTGAACCTATTTATAATTTGGTTAAACTGATCCAAGGTTATCATTTTCAAATCATTTTTGCCTTTAGGGGTATTATCATATTTAGGCATGCTAACATAAGTCATTGGATTATCTTTTAATAGTTGATATGGATAAACTGCTGCCTTTAATGCGCCTGAAAGGACACCATAAAAATTAGCAACAGATCCTCTCGTATATCCATTTTTATATTTAGAGTTTAAAAATTGTTGAAGTGTTGTAGGATTTAAAGATTTAAGTTTATAAACTCCAAGGGATGTTTTAATATGCTTATCTATAATTATTCTATACCCCGACTGAGTATGGTGTTTACAATTAATCAATACGTATTCCTTGAACCAATAATCAAAATAATCAGATACGGTTATATTACTTTCGTCAATAACGGATCCCGCGTTATCATATTCAGTCATTGCAATTCTTAAAGCTTTTTCCGCTTCTCCTTTAGTTCTAAAACCTCCTTTTTCTTTCTTTTTTCTTTTACCATCAACCATTCCTAAATCAAAATAGTAAGACCAGGTAAGACCACGTTGACGTACTCCACCTTTCATAAGTGCACCTCCAAAATCATTTAATTATTATATCGAAGAGTTATTTTATTATAGTCTATTTAGGTCATTATCCATTTCCTCGAGCTTAAGTTTTATTGTAATAACTGTAGCGTTCTTAAGTGCAATCATTTCATTCGTATTTAGATCAGTATTATATTTGATATAATTAAGTAATCCTTTTACATAAATTAAAGCTTGTTCATCGCTAACATCAGGGGGAGTTTCGTGTAATTTAATTTTAGGTTCAAGAATATCAATTAAATGTTTTTTACGTTCTTCTGATATTAATTCATTGCTATTTAGTTGTGAAGTTATTTCTTCTAAAGTTTCGCCTTCAAAACTAATTTTTTCAACTAAATCATTAATTGTTACTCCAAGAGCAGTTGCTATTTTATTTAGTATTGTAGCAGTAGGTTCTCTAGTGCCTCGTTCATAATTTCCAATAGCTACACGGGATATTTTAGCCATTTCAGCAAGTTCACTCTGTTTTAAATTCTTTTCTAACCTCATTTTTTTTATATTTATACCTAAACTCAACGATATCACCTCTTAAAATATTATAACATATATGATAACAAATGGAACATACATTAAAAAAAACATTGACGTGATAACGAATGAAGCATATTATAAGGATATAAGGATACAAATGAAACATTGATGGTGTGAGAATGTGTCATAAAAATAAAAGTTAAACGAGTTAGAAACATCTCTAAGATTTGATTTAATGTAGAAAATATCAAGGTTTTAAAAACACCGATTTTGGAATTATTTTTATAATATATCTTGAAAATTCTATAGTGTCAAAAAAAATATAGGGGGTTAAGAACATGGAAAGATATTTATATACAGTTGCAGAAGTATCTGAGATACTAAAGATTAATAGAAATGCGGTATATGAGTTAATAAATCATGGATTATTACAGGGATTGAAACTTGGAGCTATGAAAATTACAAAATTAGAAGTTGTAAGGTTCATTGATACCTATAACGGTAAAAATTTAGATGACCTTGATAATATTAAAGATTTGATGGTGGTGGCTAATTAATGATTAAAGAGAAATTATTATATGAGCAATATTTAAAGCTACAGAGCAAAGAGTGGAAAGAAGAAATAATTGGGTATAAATATTTAAAGAGACTGGAAAGGATGTATGCATCAAAGGTACATTTACATGGGGTTGGCTTAGAGTGTTTATAACTAAAGACAATCGAATTGAGTGGTACTAAAAAGTAGGTGACGAGATGGCGGGATACACAGTAATAGATAATGGTGAAGTATTGGATAATGAAGATTTAAGACCTATGGAAAAACTAACATTAATTATGTTAATAAAATTTAATAATCAATTAAAAGGATATGCATACCCAAGCCTTGAAGTTTTAAAGAATCTTTTAGGGTATTCACATATAAAATATGTTATAAAAATAATTAATTTATTAATTACAAAAGGGTATATAAAAAAAGAAACAGTTAAACAAAAGAACCATTACTATATATTAAAAGGTAGTGTACAAAAGGTACATAATGTACAAAATGTACCCAATGTACAAAATATACCTAAAGATAGGGCACAAAATATACCTAAAGGTAGGGTACAAAATGTACATACGAAAAGTATTAAGAAAAGTATTAATAAAAATACTATATATATAAGCCTAAATTTTATTGATGAGATTATAGATAAAGTAAAAATTACTAAAGAGCAGTATGACGAGTTACTTACTAAATTTAGCAAAGAAATAGTACATAAAAATATAGTTGACTTAGATAATTATATAACCAATGGTAAGGGAGAAAAATATAAAGAACATTATCGTGTTTTAAATACCTGGTGCAGTAAAGCTAATAATATCAATAGTTCCAACAAAGAAGGACAAGTTTCGAACAGGTGGGCAGGAATGAAACAATTTAACTAAAGGAGTGATTTTATGGATAAACCATTGCCAAGCAATAAAGAAGTTGAAATTGCTTTATTAGCAAATATATTTTTAGAAAATGATATTATAGCTGATTGTATTGGATCATTGAAAAAAAGTGATTTTTATTATAACTAACATAAAATTATATATTCAAAATTAGTAGAGCTTTATAAAAAGAGCATTTCAATAGATTTACTAATATTTACAAACGACATAAGTAAAGAAACATTAAAGAGCATTGGAGGAATAACATATCTTTCAGTAATAGTTGGATCTGAAGTAAGTACAGTTAATTATATACAATATATAAAAACAGTTAAGAAATTAAGTATTAAACGAGAACTAATAAAGGCATGTCAAGATGCTCTAAGCATGGCGTATGGTGAAGAAATAGACATAAGAGATGTAATTGATACCTTAGAAAATAAGATGCTTAGCGCAAGCGATATGAATGAAGAAAAAACAGTGAATTTAGAAGAACTAATGACTCAATCAATAGATTTAATTGATAATGGATATAAAAATGGGGGACAACTACTAGGAGAGACTACAGGATATAAGCTCCTTGATAATGCTATAAATGGTTTTGTAAAAGGAGATTTATGTATTATAGCTGCAAGGCCTAGTATGGGCAAAACTGCACTAAGTATGGAAATGTTAAACAAACTACCTCCTGGGAAAAAAGGCTTAATATTTGAAATGGAAATGTCTAAAGGGAAATTAGGAATAAGAATGTTAGCACCCCGGACATACATAAACTCACAAGATTTAAGCAAAGGATTAATAAAAGATACTGACTTTAGTGTGATCCAAAAAGAAGCTGGGAAAATGGCAAATAAAAATAATGTTTTCATTAATTGCAGAACTGGGTTAAGTGTATCGGAAATAAAGGCTGAAGCTAAAAAGATAAAAATACAAAATGGATTAGATGTAATCTTTGTGGATCATATTGGAAAAGTAAGACCGGATAACCCAAAAGCTACGAAAAATGACCAAATAGGACAAATATCAGAGGAATTTAAAAATATGGCAATGGATTTAGATATATGTTGTGTGGTATTAAGCCAATTAAATAGAGAGGTAGAAAAAAGAACCGATAAGCACCCAATAATGAGTGATTTAAGGAATTCGGGGTGTATAGAACAAGATGCTGATGAGATCCTAATGTTATATCGTGATGATTATTACGCGGAGCGTGAGGGAAGAAAAAGTATTAGACCTGGACTTCTTGAAGTATTAGTTGCAAAGAACAAAGATGGTAACGTAGGAGCAATAAAGCTTTATTACAATACTAATTATCAAATTATTAGTGATCGCCCTATACTTTATTAATTGGAGGTTATATGAATTTAGAAGAATTAATTATTAAAGTAGGTGAATATTATTTACAGAGTCCAAAAGGAACAAAAAAATATTGCTTACTATTATAATTCAAGTAATTGAAGTAGGGTGGGAAGTTGTTAAAAGGTTGAATGCACCTAAGAGTAATGATGTTGTTAAAATCCAGGGTTATTTAAGACCTGACCTTATTGGATTTGGAAAATATAACTTAAATTAAAATCAAGGGTGTTAAATATGAAAAAAATAAATAAATTTTTAATTATAAGCAATATAATTTTTGTAATAGCATTAACGACCTTAATTATTATGAACTATTTATGACAATATAAAACATTACTCAATGCCTTCTTTAGTAAATAAATTAAAACCAGTAGAAGAAAATGAACTAGAAAGTACGTTAATTATAAAATTTGAATTAAAAATATAAGAGTATATTCTAAGGCGATACAAGATGATAATAATGTTAGTGTTTTAGTGTTAGCTGACCAAGGAATGTTAGTAAATAAGGTAGATAGTACAACACCAATATTAATAGAATTAAAATTAAGAAATATTGATAATAAATGGGCAGTTGATGATTTATTAATTAATAAACCATTAAAAAATATGCTTTTTTAAAATTAAAGTGGGGTGAGAATATGATTGGTAATTTAGCTTATTCTAAAATAAATGTGAAACATAATAAATCAACTTTTTATTATGTTTCATTTGTTTTTATAATAATTATGTATTTTATATTTTTCAATGCAAATAGTATATTACAGATAATTCTACTGTTATGAATAGCGGTTTAGGTAGGGAAGTAGAGGTTGGTTCCACAAAGTTTTCTATAAACAGATGGGAGTACAATGAAAATAAAAAAATTATGGAAATAGAATTATCTTATAAAGATTCTGGAGATTATATTGCAACAAAATTTGATTTTTCGGCTAAAGCTAAAGTTAATGTGAAAAAGCAATTAGCGGTAAAAACAATGTTAAATACAAATAATATTTATATTGTTCAAATTGAAAACATACCAGAAATTATGAAGCTATTGCATTAAAAGTTAGTCAAAATATAGGTTCGGGTTCAAATATAAATATAGATACGAGTGATATATCTACGGATGATTTTAGTTCAAATTCTGTTGAAAAAAATATAAATAATGATAATGACAATGCAAATAAAAACAACTCAACTACACTATATTGTGATTATAGAAGAGTGAAAATTAACAATAATCTTAAAGCTGAAACACAAAAATATTATATTATTAATATATTGAAAACTGAAATAAAAAACATAAATAATGATGTAATTACTATAGATAATAAAATAAAAAGTAATGACAATATAATCAATATATCTAACGAAAAAATCAATAATTTAAATAGCCAATTGCAATATGAAATTGAGGCAGAACAGAATAAAACGAATCAAACAATCAATAGTTATAAAGCAAAAATTGATGCTAGTGGAATAGATAATGCTTCTATATAATTACTAGAGCTTTACTTATAGACAAGATAGCAAAGGCAAATCAAAATATTAATGACGTTACATATGCTCAATAATATTATAAAAAACAGCCTTTGTTTAAAAATTTAATGTGTTTTGAGGATACGTAGAGGTATACGAAAGCCACTATAATTTGTAAAAAACACACTTGAAAAGATACGTAAAGGTATCCGAAAACATATAAAATGATGATATCACTGTTTCGTTAGGCTTTGCCTAACCTATCGCTGTAGGTGATAGCAAAAACCCCTTATGCTCATACAGAGAACTAGGGGGTACCCATTATCTTAAAGGTTGTATCAAAATTTACGCTACTAAAAAACCAAGAAAAAAGGAGAAGTTATGGATATTATAATTAGGAATCTTGATGTAAAGTCGGTGCAAAAGTTGGATGAAATTGCTAAAGAAAAAGGATTATCTCGCCAACAATTTTTTTAAAATTATATTGAAACTTTAAGTGTATTAGGTGTTCTTAAGGAAAGTGAAACTAAGTATATCAATTATCTTTTTTAATTAAAGAAAATACTAATGTTTTAACGCAAATTCGAACTGATTTTATATTGGATGATGAGGAGTAAATTATGAGCATTAAAGTAGAAAGTTGATAAAAAAGAAACACAGAAACTTAAATAGCTTCTTGAAACATCCTTTTAAAAAGCAAGAAATTAACGAACTTGAAAACACTAATGATGATGATGAGTATAAAGACATATTATCTGGCGTAGAAATTGGAACAGTTGCTAGATGTACAATTACATCAAAATCAATAAAAACTCGCTTATATAGGATCTAAAGGGCATAAAACTAATAGAGATATTGGATAAGCTCAATATAAACATGAGTAAAGAGAAAACTGTTGAAGTTGGTAAAGAGCTTAAACAAATATATATAAATAAATTGAAAATTGAAGATGTTGTATGTGAGGTTAAAAATGAGCTTTTTGAAGTGATAAATAAAAGTTCAGATGTAGTTATAGAAAAAATTAAATATTATATGCAAATGTCCAATTTGTGGTGGAGATATAGTAGAAAATGCTAAGGCATATGGTTGTAATCAGTGGAAAGAAGGTTGTAAATTTACAATTTGGAAGACAATAGCAGGTAAAAAGCTAACAGAAAAGCAAGCAATACAGCTTATTGAAAAAGGTAAGACGAATAAAATAAAAGGGTTTAAAAATAAGGCAGGTAAAAAGTTTGATGCTTCTTTAAGGTTAGAGATTAGACAAGTTAAATTCGATTTTAATAATTAATTAGTTAAATTTAAGAAAGACAATGCAAGAGCAATGGACACCATTCCTATATTAGTTGACCACTTCCATTGCTCTGGTATTGTAACGTTGGTTAAAGGGCATACAATATAATTTTAATTATATTATATGCTTTTATCGTATTTTAGAACTATTTTGAACTATTTTGTAGTTTTAAAATCATTACGATACGACATTAATAAATAAATGGTATTGCTTTATTTATTTAGTTTTTTAATATAATTGATAAAGGATACAGCATGATTATAATTAAAGTTTAAGTTGCCATCATGTACTATAATATTTCTTTTGTTATAAGTCTTTTTGTTCCAATTAATATTTAACAACGTTTATTATGCTGAGTATTTATTATTTTTCATTCTTTTTATCCATATACTCTAATAATATTTGTCGACCTAGTTTAAAAGGTTTAGTATTCTCAGAATCATTATTTACAACATCAGCATTAACAGAATCTGTTTTTTCTACTGTAGGTAACTTTTTAATCTTCTTTAACTTCTTAAGCTTTTGAAATATCTTCATGTTTTCTCCCATCAATCATTATTTTAAAATTTATTATTTAATAATTTAATTATCCTTTTATGCTTAAATGTTTTTTATTCAATCGAATCAAATCTTTAAAAATTCCATCAATAGTATTCTCATCAATAAATGGTAGCAGTACTGGCTCTGATTCTTTCGTATTAACATAATTAATTAGATACATTCCTGCTTCTTTAACAATTCTTAATCTAATAAATACAATATCGTCACGACCATTTTCATCCATAATACTGAAAACAATTCCATCATCAGAATATGTTAGTATAATTCTTTTATAACCTTTTATGTCAATATAACTTTGTGAATCTGTTTCTGCTTCAATATTTTTTATGCCATATTTGGTTATGCTTCTATTAAAAACATCAACGAAATTAGACATTGCATTCACAACAGTCTTTTGATTAATTGCTAATTCCCTAAATTGTAATACTAATTCTTCTTTCCAATCCATTTCCATTATACGCTCGCCTCCCATATATAGAATTATATACTATATACTATAAATAATATTATACTCCCTTTAGTCTTTGAAGAGCGGTTTAACCCCTATTTATACAAAAAACCTAACTCATAAACCAATGGCCTCATTCTATCCTCAAATTTCTTATATAAAATGTTGAATTCCTTTAACCCTTCTGGCAGATACGCTTTTAATAGTCCTTTGATTTGATACCAACCAGCATCCCAGTATATATAATATCATATTATTCAAGTATTAAAGTGCAATTTTGTCCGTCAAGGAAAACACAAATGTCGTGAAATAAGGCTTTCACGACATTTATTGTTATTAACATCTTTAATATAATTTCCACCAAATCTAATGATTTGTGTCGATATCTGAAAATATGTGATTAAATAATTCCAGCATTTTTAAGAAATTCTATTTCCTTTTCGTATGTATTACAAGTATATGGAATTTCAAATAAAGATATATTATGTGACTTGGCATAAACACGTTTTAATTCGTCATTCTTTACTTGAGACTCATATTGTGAAACACCACCGAACTCAGCTACAGGCTTATAATGCTGTTCACCTTGACACTCAATAAGACATTTAATGCTATTATCTGAACCGAGAACAGCAAAATCATAACGCAACAATTTCTTATGCTCTACACCATATAAGTCTTGAAACGAAACTTCAACTCTATATGCTACATTATGTTCTCTCAATGTTTTAGCTGTTCTCCATTGGAACGATGAAATGATATGGCAGTCGCAACAAGCTTCACAATAGTATCCTTCACTAGCTCTATGTCCGTAGCTGTCAATCTTTATCTCAAAATCTGATGATTTAAATTGATATTCTTTACCACACAGATAGCAACGACATTTATATAACTTAAATACTTTACATATGCCAGCTCCCTTTTTTCGTTTGTCATATGCAACAGGTGTTCCCTCATAATTTTCATCAATACATTCTAATACCTCTAATGATTCATGTGTGGTATATAAATAATCAATATCATAACTTTCATCTTTTACTCTAGGATATGAAGCTATCATTTTTCTCTCGTGGTCTTGTTTTAATCCACAATTTTCTCCACAATTCCTCCATCTCTTTCTAAATAAAGTAACTTCATCTAAATATTTTATTTCTCCACATTTACACTGGCATTTGTACATCTTAGCATCTTTGTAATCTTGAATCCAACTGTCAAAAGTGTCTACAGAATCAAAATTATTCGATATATTTTTTTCTCCTTTTATAAATTTTTGTTTTTCTTGCTCTAAACGCAATATTCTTTCAGCTGCCACTTCTTTTTGGTATGCTTCAAATCCGTCAAATATAGTAAAACATCCCTGTTTCGTTCCAATAGGCAATGATACGTTTTCCATGTACTTCAAGCCTCCTCCATTATGCATTAATTTGCTTTGCACATTATCCATCTTAATACATTGATTACTTTATCTTTTCAAATTCTGATTTGTACATTCCATTATCTATAAATTTTCTTCATATATTAATAATAAACAACTCCTCAAATTAGTATTTATCGGCAAGATTTATAATAACCATTAGTTCGCAGTTGATTACGAGTACGCATAAAATAAATGTTAATTATCCTATTCTATAAGAAAGATTAACAACCCTCTAAAAAAAATCATAGAAAAATATAAATGTCGTGAAATCAAGGCTTCACGACATTTGTTTAGCTTATAGAGCCATTATTATTCTTATTCATGCAATTTGTTGCTTAATATTGACATTATTTAAGACGACATAAAAGAAAATTTTGAACTATGATAACTTATTAACCAAACTATTATTTATCATAATATATAATCTCATTTGCTTTCAGTTTGTGAAAATCTTAATAAATATCCATCAGGGTCTTGAAATAGAATCTCTTTCTCAACAATAACTTCGCCATCACATTTATATTGGTTTTCTACAATGTCTCTAAACAGTGTTATATTATTTTGTTTAAGGCTATATGCAATTTTATATACATCATCTGTATGTATTTGAAAATTTATACCTCTGCCAAAGGGACATTGCAATTCGCTTGTGTTCCAATGCCCATTAATCTCCTCAATCATAATCTGTGCTTCACCATAAGAAAGAAATGCAAACTTATCTTCTGCCCTTTCATATTCCAAATGAAACCCCAATATATCTATATAGAATTTTTTTGACTCGTTAACACTGGATACAGATAATTCAGGAATTAGTCCGTTAAATTTCATGTATAATCCTCCTATTTTACAAATAATCTTACTTTGTTATTACTATAATATTGACATCATTTTAGAAGACATAAATGATGAAAACGAACTAATACAACTACATATTATGCTCTTAATGCGCTATTATTTAAAAACCACTTTAAATTCTTCACATACAATAAGCATATTTTCATCAAAATTGAGGTCATATACTTTGAGTTGCCTTGAAAAAAAGTCTTTATGTACTGTTCTCCAATACGCTATAGAGCAGTCGCCTTCGCCCTCTTTAAAAGCATGACTTTCTGACACTTCCCAAAATGGGCAAGTATAAACTTTAATTGTTTCAGTTATACAAATAGCATTATTATCAGAGTCCAAAATAATATTCAAACTACCGATTGGTGGCAACGGACTGTTTTCAAGTTCATATAATTGGTAAGCCGATGCGGTTCCTGTCTTTATGCCATTTACTACAAGTTTTGCAAGTTCATTTGCTATTGAAGTATCTCCACCAAAACTCCAAGCATCATAAGTCTTATTTTTTACATCATTATTTTTGTTATATAAATTCCACATTTCCTTTTCAGTCATATGTCTTCAACCTCCTTCCTTCATTATTACCTATTTTTACCATAGATTATATATAAGAAAATAAAATAGTATTTGTTTATTATGAGATAAATTAAATACTATTTTATTAGCTATTAGAGAATAACAAATGACGTGAAATGATACTTTAACGACATTATGTTATTAACAAGTGTTATAGTTGCCATAAGAGGTGAATAACCAATGAGAAATCAACTGCATTATTCACATAGGATAAGCTTAATATTGCCAATAAAGCTAACATTGCATATAGGGTGGGTATTATAAAATATAGCTCCCAATTTGCCTGCATGGTCATCTATATTTCTTGTACTATTCTTTGTTTTATCCATTTTCCTTTTAATAAAAGGTTTATTGAATTATATGTTATTTAGTACTGATATTTAACCATGGAGTAATACAATGCTGTCTTCTCAAAATCGACTTGTCGGTTTGATTTGGCTTGCAAAAGTTTTTAGAAGTAAGTTGACCGCAGGGAAAATTAAAGTAGTATTATGCCTTGTTGTATACCGAAGGTGTACTATGTAGCTAGTATAGCTCTTCATAGCCTAATTTCTAGAGCTATTACCATATGCAACAGATACCTTTTTGTGTTAAGGTATACAATTATAGTTTATAATATATACGGTATTTGGTTAGTTGAGAAAAATAAAACAATTAATATTCAATTTACACCCTATTGGTATTTAGTCACAATAAAAAACAAACACTTTACTAGGAGAAATAAAAATGGAAAAAAATTTAGCTTTTCGAGAATTAAGAAAATCCGATTACAGTACAATAGAAGAAATGATTATCCACACATGGGAATATGATAAACGTTGTAAAAAACGACAAACAGCCAAATTCATGGCAAAATGTTTTTTATATGATTGTCTGGCGCAACATACTTTTTCAAAAGTAGCTGTTTATCACAATAGCGTTATCGGCGTTATATTAGGTAGAAGTAATAAAGCATATCAGAAGAAAAACGTTTTTCAATATAAGATACAGTCGCGATGGTTAAGATTTCTGCTTGCATTATCAAAAGACGGATGTTTTGGCGGTGAAATCTTTTCGAAAATCGAAAAAGTAGACCAAAACTTACTTAGCAAATGCAACCAAAATTTTGGTGGAGAGTTAGTATTTTTTGTGGTTGATGACACACAACGTGGGTTAGGTATTGGAAAAATGTTTCTACATTATCTGAAAGAATATATGCAGAAACAACAAATTGACAGCTTTTACCTATTCACAGATACAGCCTGTAATTATCAATTTTATGAAAGTCAGGGATTTCAAAAGATGGGAGAAAAACAATTTGACCCTATAAAAAATGAAAATAAAAATGCACGTTTTTTTATTTATCAATACGATTTTTCCCATAGCATTTTAAGGAGCAGTAACGGTGTTGGGCATTGAGATTGTTCAAAATATTAGCAACATATAACAATATTAATTGAGTTACATTTAAAATAATAGTTTAAAGAAAATTAGAGGGGTAAGACAAATGTCGTGAAAAAGATTAGTTTCACGGCATTACTTCTAAATTTATAAACGATAGAAACGATTATTCTCATTATATGTAAATCCAAATTTTTTATAAAAATTATGAAGGTCACTTTTTGCTATTAGACCAACAAATGATTTTTCTAAGCAATTCATTCTGATATATTCCATTATTTTTTCCATAATTCTAATACCAATTTTTTGTTTTTGGAATTTTGGTGATACGATTATATCGTGAACATAAAAAACTGTTGTTCCGTCTCCTACAACTCTTCCAAATCCAATAAGGGAGCCTTCACATTCAACGCATAAACAATAGCACGAATTGCTTATTCCTTTTCTGGTGGCGTCTATATCTAATGAACCCCAACCAACTTGTTTTCTTAATTCAATATATTGATTTGTATCTGGTAATTTCTCAATGATTACAACTTGCTTCATAAATTTTCCTCCAAGGTAATACATAATTTTCTACGAGTATAACATAAAAAATCCACTTAATTATACTATTTTTATCTATTCTATAAGAAAGATCTAGAACCCTCTAAAAAAATCGAAAAAAATAATAAATGCCGTGAAAAGAGACGTTCACGACATTTAAGATATGTCATTCTCAATAGGGTCTCTATTTTCTTCCCCCCATTCCGCCATAACTAATAATATAGGGATCAAAGTAGTTCCCTTTTCAGTTAATGAATATTCGACTTTAGGTGGAATTTGACAGTATTCTTGTCTATAAATTAATTTTGAAGATTGAAGATCTTTTAATTCCTTACTAAGCATTTTATGTGTAATTGAAGGTATAGTTTTTTTGATTTCACCATATCGTAGTATATTATTTTTAAATAGCTTATATAATATTAGCCATTTCCATCTACCTCCAACAACTGATAATGTATATGATATAGAACATTTTCCTTCGTCAGATGACCATTTTTTCATATTACTCTCCTTTTATACAGTATCTTTCGTTTAAGTGCATACTTGCTTATATACCTATGATTATATATAGTTATTAGTATAAAAACAAGCAGAATAGGAGATGTATTAGTTCAATGGAATTGATTAAAGTAGATCAATCAAAATGTATTAAATGTGGAATTTGTGTGAAAGTGTGCCCACCAAAAGTTTTGGGTATGGGAGAAAATGGTCCTTTAGCAATTGAGCCACAAGGCTGTATAGCCTGTGGGCAATGTGTTGCGGTATGTCCTAACACTGCAATTGATAATATAAAAACACCTTTAAACAATCAAACCATTCTAAAAAAGTTCCCAGTTGTAGATAAAGAAACTGCTAAACAGTTTCTTAGGTCTCGACGATCAATTAGATGTTACAAAGATATGACAGTGCAGCGAGAGCAATTAATTGAACTAGTTAATAGTGCACGTTTTGCACCTACTGCCAGCAATCAGCAAGGAATATCATATATAATTGTTGAAGATAAAAAAACACTAAAAAAAGCTACAGAGGTTGTAATAGAGTGGATGGAATCACAAGGCGAGAATCCTTTGCACTGGAGTTTCCCTTATCATATTCGTGCTTATAGAGAAACTGGAATAGATCAAATATTACGCGATGCTCCAAATATAATCTTAGCAATGGCTCCAAAAGAAATGAAAAATGGCAGAGAAAATACAATATTTTCATTTGCTTACTTGGAATTGTTTGCAACGACGCTTGGATTAGGTAGCTGTTGGGCTGGGCTCTTTGAAATGTGTGTGTTTGCTAATTATTATCCATTATTAGAATTGTTTAATATTCCTAAAAATAAGGTGTTAACAGGCGCAGTTATGGTTGGTTATCCTAAATATGGTTATAAGCGATTGGTAGATCGTAACCCATTAGATATTACTTGGGTTTAATTAGTACACAAAATTATATATTTAAAAGACAAATGACGTGAAAAGATAATTTCATGACATTTTTTAATATAATTGATTAACATAGTATTAAGATAAATTTAATTATACAATATAATACGTTATGTTAAATTAATATTATCTATTAGGATTAAAATCAATGATTTATTAAAAGAAACCTAGTGGTTTCAATGGCTTGGAGGTTTTATGTGAATTTAACACAATTACATTTATGTTACATTCAGAATATTAATATATATTTGGGGCCACATAGCCATCGACCTAAGAGAATTCTATAAGAATACCCCATTTAGCATAAAACTAAAATTCCATAAAAAATAGCACCTGGAATTAACCAAATGCTAAACAAATATATTTAAAAGGATAATCATTACTTGTTATACTTATATCCCAAACTATATATAGTATTATCTTGATTGTACACTCACTTCAGGATATTTAGAAAGCTTTTGATCAATCAAAGGCTTCTTCATTCCCTTAAGATGCTTGTCAAAAAATGAAAGTATATAATCATTCATAATTTGTTCCTGCCTATTTCCATTAATAGTACCTAATAGTGAAATTAATTTTTCGGATGGTACGATAACAGTCTGATCTGTAAAATCAAGATGTTTTGTTCCGTTTATTGATACAATAAGATAGTTTTTTTGATCTTTAGAGTATTCTTGGTCTATATAGTTTTTAATATTTCCATTAGTTAAAATCATAAAAGGCTGCTTAACTTTATTGTTTACAGTATCACCATATGCGGTGCCATCCATATTAATAAATGCTTTAAATCTATTATCTGTAAGGCTTGCTTGTCCTGCTGTAGCACCACCGAATGAATGACCAAATATTCCTAAATTTGATATATCCAATTTATTCTTGAATATACTCTTAATTTCTCCATTATTAAGCTTTTCTATCTCATCAACAACAAAACTAGTATCATCACTCCATATATGTACACTCTTTTCTACTACTTTAGAATTTTTTATCATATATTTCTGAAATTCATTACTTGTTTTATCTCCTTTAAATTGTTTTGATACATTACTATATTCTTCACCAACTCTTTTCATTTGTTTATTGTTGAGAGGTACGATTTTCCCTTGCGGAAATGTACTAGAAAAAGCTTCATAGGTATGTGATATGCTGAATACTACATATCCATGACTAGCCAATTCCTCCATTTGTATTGTATTTTGTCCACTAAACCCACCATATCCGTGTGAAAAAACTATTACTGGATACTTTTCTTTTTTATTATAAATCCCTGTATTAAGAAAACTGTTTGTTTTAATTAATTCAAACTGATTCAATAGGTTGGGATATCCTAAACTTTTGCACATATAGGCGCTAACCTTACTGTCTGAAATGTAAGGCTGAACTTTTTTACCTTTTACTCCATTGGTTGGATACCAAACTTGTACTGCAAGTTCCCTAGGTGTGTCAGCGTTTGTAAAAATACCTTTTCTAGATTTGTCAGTATAAGCCATAATCCTCGTTCCAACGGAATATTCCCCATCTGGTTTAGGAAGATTTATTACAGGAAACAGCATTGGAAATACAATTGATATTATTAATGACATCATAAGAAAAGTAATTCCTACTATTTTAAATACCTTTTTCACTTTAGAAATTCCTGAATATGTATTAATAATACATACAACAAGTAAAACTACAGATAAAAAATATGCTGGAACCATTTGTAGTCTATACCCCTCAAAAATCAAGCTTAATGTGCATGATACAACCGCTAGTATAGGTAATGTAATTCTTAATTTTTTATACTTTATAAAAACAAGATTGATAATGGTAATAACTAAAAAAACAATTGTCAGTACTTCAAAAATTCTCATAAAATCACTCCTTAAAATTTAGAATTTTATCAATACGAACTCTAAGACTTGTACCTTCAATTCCATGAACAAAGTTAAAATTGAAATTAACCGCGTTATAAATTCTGTCCCCCCTTTATTGAAATTTTACTGATTTTTCAAAAAAAAACAATACAAATTACGTGAAACGTACATTTTCTGTCATAAGCAGTTATTTTCATATAAAACCTATTTAATTGGAATTAAAAAATAACAATGACGTGAAACCAAAATTCCACATCATTTTATTTTTATGAACATCTGGCCTATAGCCACAAAGTGAAAGTAACACAATTGGTATTGTGTTACTTTCACTTTGGGTTTGAGTTTAAGTATTTTACTTGTTTATTAGTCTCTTCTTTAATCATTTTCTTTAAATTTTCTTTAAATTATCATTTAAAAAAAATACAATAAAATACAAATAGAAAAAACATGAACAGTACTTTTAGAAACATAAAATGTAAATTTAAACCGGTAAAACAAACGACCGTTTAATTTACTTTGCTCCCACTCCCCCTATATATAGAAAACTTTTCGTATAATAATAGCTTCTGTCTAATTTATTATATATGATTTATCTTCTGTAATATCATAACCAAGTGGACGCGTACCAACGTTATGTTTAGCCTGGTAAACTTTTTCCTATATTTATTTCTATTTGAATATATTTCTTTTAATTCCATTTATTTTATAGTAATATACTATTAACCAACAATCATGTGGTATTAACCATATCTGATTTGTTAGGTGAGATTTATTATTTATAAAAAGGGGGACATAGAAAATGAAGATAAAAAAACGTATATTTACATTTTTATTGATAATGATAATGTATACATCATCATCAATGACAGCTTTTGCTGCCAATAACATTCCAATAGGACCATTAACAACAGGATTTCCATCTGAGGCAAGTGCACCAGATTTTTCAATTAAAAAGAGTGGTGAAGTAAAAGTACCACAGCCAAGTAAACTTTCAAAATCAAAGAAAAAAAGTAGTAATCAGGTTCAAAGCTTTTCAACAAGTGATTATGTCAACACGAAAGCAGTTGCAGAGAAAAAAGCCTCATATATAGCTACTGATTGTGGAAGTACAAGTGTACAGTATGCCTTAATAGATAATGGAAAGATTGTGTTATCTGGTAATTCAGGTGTATATTCAAAGGAAAATACTACAGCTTTAACAGCTGATAGTATGTATGGGATAGGCTCAGTTAGTAAAATGTTCGTAACAACTGCTGTAATGAAATTAGTGGACGCGGGTAAAATTAAATTAGATACCCCGATTACACAATATATTAAAGATTTTAAAATGGCAGATGACAGATACAAGAAAATTACAGTCAGAATGTTGTTAAATCATTCATCAGGCTTAATGGGCTCTAGTTTTTCTAATGCAGTTCTTTTCGATGATAATGATACATACGCTCATGATACTTTTTTAAAGCAATTAAAGTCGCAACGTCTAAAAGCAGATCCTGGTGCTTATTCAGTATACTGCAATGATGGTTTTACCCTTGCTCAAATCCTAGTAGAACATGTGACAGGAATTAATTATACAAACTATATAACAAATACATTTATTAATCCTCTAAAAATGTGTGATACTAAAACACCAGCTAGTACCTTTGATAGAGCTAGATTAGCTAAGACATACTATAATGGAATTTCTAGTGCCTTACCAGTAGAAAACGTTAATACTTTTGGTGCTGGCGGGATTTATTCAAGTGCAGAAGATTTATGTACTTTTGCAACAACTTTCACTAAAAATTCAAATAGAATCCTTTCAAAAAAATCCCTAAAGGCAATGGAGAATAAGGAATATCTAAAGGGTATTTGGCCAGAAGATACTGATAATACAATGGGCTACGGATTAGGCTGGGATAGCGTAAATCTCTATCCATTCAATCAGTATAATATCAAAGGATTATCAAAAAGCGGAGACACTGTACTTTATCACAGTAATTTGACTGTTTTACCAGAACAAAATATGGCAGTGGCTGTTGTAACTTCTGGTGGAAGTAGTAGCTATGATCAAGTACTGGCTCAAGAAATACTTCTTGCTGCATTAAAAGAAAAAGGTGTAATTAGTAAAATCAAGCCGAATAAGACCTTTACTGCACCAGAAAAAGTAATTGTTCCACCAGAGATTAAAAAATATGAGGGTTTATATGTATCACCTGCAGGATCTCTTGATATCAAAATTGATAAAGCAGGCATATTAAGTTCATCATTTCCTCAAGCACCACAAAATGGTTCGCAAACTCTTGTTTATACAAAGGATGGAACTTTTATATCCAGTGGAGGAGAGACAAGTTTAAAATTCGTAAAAGAGATAAATGGGAAAATTTATATTGAATATACCGGCTATTCAACTTTGCCATTGCTAGGTCAAACAATATCAAGTTTGTATGTAGCACAAAAAGAGGATGTAAATAAATTAACAGAAAGTGTTTCACAAGCTTGGGCAAAAAGAGAGGGTAAGAAATATTTCTTAATAAACGAAAAATACTCTTCATTAAAGTATATGTTTGCATGTCCCGATGTACAAGTTAGCCTTACAAAAGGGCCTGAGGGATATGTTCAATCAAATAAAATTGTAGATAATAATTCAGCTATTGCTATATTAGATGGTCCAGGTGGATTGTCACGTGACCTATTGGACTACACATTTTATAAAAAGGGTGCGGTTGAATACCTAAAGGCAGGTGGTGCCACTTATGTATCAGAAGATGTAATTGAAACTTTTCCAACAAAGAATAAATTCAAATGTACAATTAAGAAAGACGGATATGCTAGCTGGTATAAAATAGATAAGGAATCAGCTGATAAGGAAATTACTGTAGATATACCGAAGAATGCAGCCTTTGTAGTTTATGATAGCAATGGAGCTTTAGTGAATGATTCTCTAATTACAGGTATTAAAAAAGTTACATTGCCTAAAAATGGAACAATCGTATTTTTAGGTAATGTACAAGCTAAGTTTACGATTCAATATAAGGAATAAAAATTCAGAGACATATGGTAATCCTAAATGACCCTTATCCGCTGCATTTAAGGAAAACTTAATTAATTTTATGAGGAATACATTTAAATTATAAAAAACAAAGTGATATCTTACTAATTGAGATATCACTTTGTTTTCTTATTCATTGACTGTTACTCAAACTTATATAGGTAAAGTACGTTAAATAGGGGCAAAAGTTCGTGTTATATCAACTTAAAGTTCGTTTATTTTATAGTGAGGTCATGGAAGCTAGTCATATAGCCGGAGTTCGCGTATCGGATATAAAACGAACTTAATAAATAAAAAAATATATAAAAATAGCTATAAGTTATTTATAATATAACATATAGCTATTTTTACAATTCATCTTTTATTTATTTGAGAATTTAAGTAATTGATTTTCAAGGTTTTTTTCTACGC
>NZ_JAIZZK010000019.1 GCF_020443705.1 Clostridium algoriphilum | reverse complement strand
CAACTAAAAACAAAACTGACACCATATGAAAAACGGTGTCAGCTTACGTAAATTCAAGATATTCTATGGTAGGGGTTTATTTTTAGTGTCCATTAACCATGGTTCAGTTCAATATCACGGGTGATCTTTTATATTGTTTTAACTATTGCATGCTCTTAAAACTTCCACAGTCTGTACACTCTGTTGTTTTAGCAATATTTTCATGTTTAACAACTTCAATTTTGTTTAGAGTACAAAAATTATCATCCTTACAATGAAATTTACACTCACTAACTACACAACCTATACTGTCATTATGATTCATCGAAAAAGCACCTCCATTTATTAATTACAACTATTATTATTATTAGCATAAATAAAATAGTTATGCGCATAAACAATAAAAAATAATTAAACCACCTGTATTTAATTTATATAAATGTTAAATCGCATTATTGATACAAAATTTTACATATAAAATACAAAAGTTAAATATTATGTTATAATACTCTTATAATTTATTCGTAATAATTAATAATCAATATTGGTTATTAATTTCGCTTGGAGGAGAAATATGAAATATTTTTTAGTTGCACTATTTGATGATTTATCTAATTCTACAGTTCAAAATATACAAAGAGATATTTGTAAAAAATATAAACTATATAAGAGCTCGCCTAGTCTATATATAACTATAAGTGCTATAACAAATCCCGATATTGAAAAATTAGATGTAGTTATTTCTAAAATCTTAGTTCCTTATAAAAAATTTAAGGTGGGCATAAATAATAGTGTTGTTTTAAGTGAAAATCTTAGTCAAGTCAACCTCAAAGTTGAGGACAAAGGATATATATTTCGACTTGCAAGAAATATAACAGAAACTTTAGATTTACATAGTTTTAACGTTAAAACCGATGATGATAACATTGATTTGCGTATTCTACTTGCTAATGCTAATCACATAATCAAAAAGTCTTATAATGGTGGTTCAATTCATATTGATGATACTTTAAATATGGATGATTTTTATAAATTTGTAAAGGTTTCTAGACTTGAATTGTGGAAGCAAGTTAGTAATAAAAAAGAAATGTTAGTTAAAACTTATGCATTAAGAGAATACTAAAAACTATATATACATGTTTTAGGTTTGAGGGGGATGGCAATGGTATACTATTTAGTCGGCTTATTTGATGAAGTTTCTTATAAATACATGGAGTCTATTCAAAAATCACTCTGTAAAAAATATAACCTATACAGCTCTGACGCAAATTTACCTAAACTTCATATAACTCTAGAAATAATAACTGATCCTAATCTTTATGATCTAGATATTTCATTAAAAACTATTCTTAAGGAATATACTAAATTTGAGTTTGAATTGAATGGTGTAATATGTTTTGACCCTCCCTATAAATCTGTAAACCTAAATATTAGAAACGCAGGTACTATATATGAATTATCTAAAACGATAAATTCCAACTTAAATGTACAGGGCTTTGATGTTAGAAAGCATATTGAAAATTGGAATTTACATATTTCATTAGCGAACACTACCTTTGCAGATAGGGAATGGTCTAATAGCGAATATTTAGCGGCATGTAATTTAGCTAAAGATGAAAATTTCACAAGAACTATAACTATTGATAGTGTAGAGCTTTGGAAACCTATAAATAATAATGATGAAATGGTGGTTAAACAATATGAACTTACAAAATTTATTTCAGATGCAAAGCACCTTAGACAATAGAATTCAAGCAGAACATCACCTTGAAGGAGTACCATTATTAAACAAAAAAATACTATCACTTCAGGTAGAACTCGGTGAGCTAGCCAATGAAACCCGTTGTTTTAAATTTTGGAGTAACAAAAAACCATCAAACGACAATGTGATTCTTGAAGAGTATGTAGATTGCCTTCACTTTATATTAGGTTTAGGAATCGAAAAAAACTTTCAAGACATCACTTTAGATGTTAAAGATATTTCTTGTGAACTATCTCAGCAGTTCTTAAACATATATATATATGTTTCAGATTTTACTAGTTGTCCATCTATTGGTAACTATTTAAACATTTTTCATAATTTTTTAAGTTTAGGTAAAAATTTAGGTTTTTGTGAAGATGATATAGAAAGTGCCTATTTATATAAAAACAAAATAAATCATGAAAGACAGGACAATGGATACTAATTTTTTAATATTGCAATGCATTCTGGGTAAACTAACCTAGAGGAGTGTGATTGTAATTGGGTGTGATATTTTCTATAATTGCAGGAATATGTATGAGTCTTCAAGGTGTTTTTAATACAAGGGTAAGTGAAAAAATTGGGCTTTGGGAAACTAATGTATTTGTTCAAGGTACTGGGCTAATTCTAACCTTAATAATACTACTAATAGCTGGCAATGGTAATTTCAGAGCGATAAAAGAAGTTAATAAATTGTATTTATTAGGTGGAGCTTTAGGTGCTATCATTATATTTTCTGTTATGCTAGGAATATCGAACATGGGACCAACTTGTTCTATCGCAATTATATTAGTTGCTCAGTTACTAGCCGCTGGTGTAATTGATAGCTTTGGGATGTTTGGCGCCGATCAAATTAAATTCGCCTTATCTAAATTTATAGGTATTGGCATAATGATTGTAGGTATAATAATATTCAAATTGAAATGCTAGTTTTTTTGTAAATGCATTAACATATTTTAATAATTTGCATATACTATAATATTGTAACAATACACTAGGAGGCATACATGTTTTCCTTCAAAAATAAATTGGACCCTACCTTAAGACACGCTTTGCAATGTAATCTATATGAAAACTATAGGGTAATAATACATTGCAAATCTCTTGAGGATAAAACTATTAATAAAATTAAATCTTTAAAATGCGATATTATACGAAATATTCCTTCAATAAGCTGTATTTGTGCTATTTTAACTTCTACTGCTATTAATAGACTACTAGAATATCCTCAAACAGCATATATTACTTTTGATTCTTATGCACATTTGTGTGGCAATAGTGTATTATCATCCAATGGCATATCCTTCCATACAAACTACGAACTATCTGGAAAAGGTATTGGTGTTGGAATAATTGACAGTGGTGTGTATCCACATTGTGATTTAATAAATCCCAACAATAGAATTAAAAAATTCATAGATGTAGTTAATAATTTAAACTATCCTTATGATGATAATGGACACGGCACCTTTATTAGTGGATTAATTTGTAGTAGCGGTTATGGATCAAGAGGTATGTACAAAGGGGTTGCAATAAATAGCCATCTTTATATGATCAAAGCCTTTAATAGACTAGGGAAAGGTTTCATATCCGATATCTTATTTTCTTTAGAGGCTTTAATTAATGAAAGTAAGGAATTTAATATAAAAATTATCTGTCTCCCTTTTGAAACTCTAGAGACTAATGAATTTACACTTTCTTTATTCTCAAATCTTTTTGACCTTGCAATATCAAAAGGGATAGTGATAATTGTCCCAAGCGGTAGCAATCAAAATATTAAAAGTTCTATAAGAGGCATAGCTACACTTAGTAATTGCATAACTGTTGGTGGTTATAATAGCACAAGCGATGCTAAGATTTACGAATATTCCTCCTGCGGTCCTTTTCAAAAACTTGATAAACCAAACTTAATTGCTGCCTGTGTTGATATTTGTTCCCTTATTTCTGATACGCAATTCATATCGGAGAAAAATGGCGTAAAGCTCTATCCTCAATCCATAACTAATCTATATACGACCTACACGGGAACTTCCTGCTCTGCTGCTTTTATAAGTGGCATATGCGCTCTTCTCTATGAGAACAATATAAATTTATGTTTCAAGGACATATTAGCCCTACTAAAAGTATCTTCGAGTTTAATAAATTTTCCTAAATATATGCAAGGTTCAGGTATTTTGGACATAGAAAAATTATTACCTTGATCAATTGATTAAAAATACTTATTAGGTGTATAATATATATATATTGTTAAATATTGATAATTACTTAAAAACTATTATTAGTATCATTTAATATTATAAACTAATAAAAACTGCATTTCTAAGGGTATAATTATTACTTTGTGTGCCTGAAGAATAATAGGAGGATTAATATGATAAGCGAAAGATTGTTCACTGAACTAAACAAACAAATGAACTTTGAATTTTATTCTGCACACCTTTATTTAGCTATGGCAGCTTATTGTGCCGCAGAAGACTTTGATGGTTTCTCAAATTTCTTTAAAGTACAAGCTGAGGAAGAAAAGTTCCATGCTATGAAATTTTATAATTATGTAAATGAAATGAATGGACGGGTAACTCTAGATGGAATGCCTGAACCTCAAAATAATTATAAAACGCTTCTTGATGTTTTTAAAATAGCATATGAACATGAAAAGATTGTAACTAGTAAAATTTATAATCTTACTGACATTGCTACAGAGGAAAGAGAGCATGCTACTATCAGCTTGCTTAAATGGTTTATAGATGAACAAGTAGAGGAAGAAGCTACTTTTAATGGTCTTATAAAAAGACTTGGAAGAATTAATGATGATCCTACAAGTATTTATATGCTTGATAATGAACTTGCAACAAGAGTTTTCATTCCACCTATTACTAAATAAATTATATATATTCATTCAAAAACATATAAAATTTTAAAGGCACATATCAATATTGATATGTGCCTTTAAAATTTTATAATCATGTCTCTTCTTTGAATTATCATGAATCTTTTAATACTTAAAAGCTATAATAATTCTCTCCTAAGTAAATCTAGTAGCTGCATAGTTGCTCTTTCTCGTATTTTCTGCCTATCCCCTACTAATTTAAGCATCTCAGTTTTAACTTTCCCATTTATATATAACCCTACATATACAAGTCCAACTGGTTTATCTTCGCTTCCACCATCTGGACCTGCAATTCCAGTGGTCGAAATTCCAATATTAGTTCCTGCAGCTTTTGCTATACCTTCTGCCATTTCTCCCGCCACTTCACTACTAACTGCACCATATTTATCTAAGGTTTCCTGCTTAACTCCTAATCTTTTAACTTTAGCTTCATTGCAGTAAGTCACTGCGCCCTCAACAAACGCAGAAGATATACCAGGATAGTTTATAAGCCTTGCTGCTACCATTCCTCCTGTGCAAGATTCAGCTGTAGCTATAGTTAACTTTTTATTTACTAACATTTCTCCAAGTACATGTTCTAAAGTAATATTTCCTTCTCCATAAATATTACTGCCAAGTCTTCTACGTATTTCTTTTTCCATAGGCACAATCAGTCTCGTGCCTTCCTCCTGAGTATTAGCTTTTGCAGTAATTCTAAAGGTTACTTCCCCTTCTTTAGCATAAGGTGCTACTGTTGGATTGGTTTGATTATCCATTATATCTTCTAATATACTTGCTGCCTTGCTCTCACCCACTCCAATAACTCTAAGAACCTTTGACACTAACACTCCTTGCTGAAACTTTTTAAGATAAGGAACTACAGATTCCTCAAACATAGGTTTCATTTCCCAAGGTGGTCCAGGTAAAAGTGCAACTATGTTTCTATCTTCATCTATTATACATCCTGGTGCTGTACCATTATTATTTGGAAGAATTACAGCATCTACTGGGAAATAAGCTTGTTTTTTAACGCTTTCTGTCATTTGTCTATTTGTGTCTTTATAATATTTCTCAATACTTTGCAGTGAAGGTTCATGCACCACACTTTGTTTTTTAAAATACTCAAAAGCTACTTCCTTAGTCAAATCATCCTTTGTAGGTCCAAGTCCCCCTGTAGCTATAACTAAATCAGCCCTACTAAACGCTAAATTATATGCCTCTAAAAGTCTTTCTGGATTATCTCCAACTACTGACTGATGATAAACTGATACCCCTAAATCTGCGAGTCTCTTAGCGATATATTGCGCATTTGTATTGATTATATCACCAAGTAATATTTCTGTTCCTACTGCTAATATTTCAGCTTTCATAATAAATTCCTCCTATTAGTTATTTCCCATGTGACTTTTCCAGTTAAATATTCATAATTCCACATAGCATTTAGTAACCTTTTTTTAAATCTACTACATTTACCAATTCTTCGCAAGCTGTATACCTTCTCATATTTTCTAATATGGTCACGAATCTTCTTTTATTTTTCATCTCTGATACCCATGAATTATGGGAAGTTAATATAACATTATTTAAATCCCATAATTGATTATGCTGCTTTAGTGGTTCTTCTTCATATACGTCTAGTGCAGCCCCTGCTAACTTACCATTCATTAAGCTACTAATTAGAAACCTCTCATCGACAATACTTCCTCTAGCTACATTTATAAAATAACTTCCATCCTTCATTTCACTGAATGCATCTTCATTAATTAAATGATAAGTTTCCTTAGTATATGGTAACGTAACCACAACCACATCACATAACTTAAACATTTCAAAACGTTCACCCATAGAATAACATCTATCGAAATGCTCGATATTTCTACCATTAGTATTTACACCTAATATGGTTACCCCAAAACCTCGAAATCTTTTAGCAGCCTCTAGTGCTATGGTACCTGTTCCTATAAAACCTATAGTTTTACCATATAACTCATGAATGCTTGTATCTATTTTCCACTTTCTATTAACTTGGTTTTCATATAGCCCCTTACTATTTTTTAAAAGCTCTAGCGTTTTTAATACAATCCACTCCCCCATAGGTATACTATACCCACCATTATTATTTGTAATTATAATAGAATTGTTTTTAACATACTCCACTGGCAGTTGGTCAATTCCTATGCTAGATAATTGAATCCATTTTAGCTTTTTCATTTTTTCTATCTGTAGCGTTTTAAAAGGATCATAACAAACTAAAACTTCTACGTCTGCAAGTTCTTCAGAATAAAATAGATTTTGCTCTGGTATAAGCTTTATATCATATCCAAATTCCTCTATAGCTTTTCTTTTATCTCCTCCGTAGTTATATGTGAAAAGTGCCTTGATAGTCATTCCTTTCCCCCTTTGAAAAAAAGGTGCCATAAGGCACCTTATTTAAATACATTTACAATGCTTGTAAATATATCTTTGTTATCTTTAAGTTTAGTTTCATTTCCTAAAATGCAGAAGCAATCCTCATTTATAATATCACTTAATAAATCGTTGAAAGCCTTAATGTCTTCAGGCTTTGTACTTAATACTTCTTCCCTTTCCTTTTGTCTTTGAGCTTCTGTAATACCTCTTATATAATATGCTGTAGCGCGCTCGCCCTTCATAGAAGGCGTTAATGGCGAATCAAGATCACTAATAGTTCCTATAATGTATTTTGTCATTTCCCTTTCAGATGCCTCAAAGCTCCCTATATAATCACATATTCCATCATATGCTTTCAAAGTCTCTTGAACATTAGGATCACGATAAGAAACAAAAACTATGTTACCACTTCTTGCTAAGTTTGCAAACCCACCATAGGCTCCACCTTGCACACGAACTCTGTTCCATAGATAGTCAAGACTTGCTATAGTTTTAAGTACTAGCATCTTGCCTGAATAAGTATAGCCTTTCTTAATGAAATTATAGCCTTTAGCTACATACTGAACATCTGATGAAGTTAATAGTCCTTCATTGTCTTTGCTTAGCTCGAAATCATATGAAGCATCTGGCAATTTTTTATTTTCTAAAATATTTATGATTTTAGGAAGTTCAGCTGCAAAAGTAGTATATATATCCTCTTCTCCTGTAACACTTATAATAAGATTATTCTTGTTAAATATAAGCTTTGATACCTTATTTAGATTTTCAATAATCTCTTCGAATTTATTGTCAAAATCCATTTCAATTTCGTTTATAAATTTATAAAAAGATATTCCTGTTGTTTTTTCAATATATGCTGATGCTGGTGAAAAATAAGAAGTAAGTCTTCCAGCTGCTACCATATGTCCTCGATCAAGAATTTTCATTTCATGCCTTGATTTTAGTTGTTGAATTAATTCCTTCACACGCTTTTTTTCATCAAACTTAGTAGTGCCTATTATCTCAGCTATAATATCAAATAATTTAGGAATTTTTTCAGACAATGCTTTAGCTTTTATTACTAATTTAGGACTATATTTTTCAAAATTTTCATTTTCACCATATACATCTGTAGTAAAATGAATTCCACCAGTATTAATGTTAACTTCATTAGATAAATCGGAGTAGTTAGTCTTTTCAGTACTTACTCTTCCTAAAATAGTTGATAGTAATGTTATATAAGGTATTAACTTCATATCTACTTTTTTAGCGTCAAACAATATATTTATATAAGCAATCTTATTAGTAAATATATCATGGGATAATACCTTTACTCCTTGCTCCTCTTTTTCCTCTATTGGTAAATGTTCTACATTATTTTCAATATCTGAAAGTTCAAGTAGAGGGATAGTTTCAAGCACTTCTTTCTCATCTGGTGTCATTTGTCTTTTTTTAAGAGATTTTGTTTCTTGTATAATCTCATCTATCTGTTTTTCAGAAAGACTTGCCTTAAACTTTGCTAGTTTCTCATCTGCTGCCTTAGATTTTAGTTCTGCCAAGCCTTTTTTACCATTTAAAATCACCATAGAACTATGGGTATTATTTAATAGATACTTCTCTATAAGCTCTTCAAAATAATTAGTAGTTAAAGCCGCTTTTATTTTACTTAAATAACTTTCATACTCTAAATGTATAGTAGGATCTTTGTCATAAAGCCAACTATCCATACTAGTTATATAATAGTATAATCCCTTTGGAAAACCACCTAGGTCAGCTTCTCTTAATTTAAATTCAGTAATATTAATGCAGGCTTCTATTAGTTTCTTGTCTATTCCCTCTTTAACTATATTTTTTAAAGTTGTAAGAACGACGTCTTTAAATTTTTCTTTTTCACTTTCATTAGAGTTTTTTACTACTATACTAAACACTGGTTGCAATATACTATTATCAAAACTTCCAAATACATCTTTACCTATCTCAGCGTCTACAAGTGCTTTCTTTAAAGGTGCAGCCGCACTCTCGAGTAATAAATATTCTAAAATTTCAAATGCTAAATGTAATTCTGGCTGGCTAATATTATCTCCTGATACAAAGTTCAAACTTAAGAAGGTTTTTCCCAGTTCATCATCATCGCAGGAAATAGGATAATCCATCTTAACTTCTTTCATTTTGCTAAATGGCTTTTGAAGCTCAATAGCTGATTCTACTGAAATTTTATCAAAATTATTTAAATATTCATCGCTAATAAATTGTAACTGCTTATCAATATTTCCATCTCCATATAGGAATATATAACTATTCGACGGATGGTAATATTTCTTGTGAAAATCTAGAAATTCTTTCTGAGATAATTCTGGTATACATTCAGGGTCTCCACCGGACTCTACACCATATGAAGTATCTGGAAATAGCGATTCTTGAATTTTTCGCATAAGGCAACCCTCAGGGGACGAAAATGCACCCTTCATTTCATTATAAACTACACCTTTATAATTTAGTTTGTCATCTTTGTTCTCTAATTCATAATGCCACCCTTCTTGCATTAGTATTTCTGGTTGCGTGTATATATTGGGATAGAAAACCGCATCTAAATACACATTCATAAGATTAAAAAAATCTTTCTCATTTTTACTAGCTAGAGGGTATATTGTTTTATCTGAAAAAGTCATAGCATTTAAAAACGTATTTAAAGATCCCTTTATTAGCTCAACAAAAGGCTCCTTTGTTGGAAATTTTCGAGAACCACAAAGTACCGAATGCTCAAGTATATGTGGGACTCCTTTACTATCTTTAGGGGGTGTTCTAAACCCTATAGAAAACACCTTATTATCATCATCATTTTGTAAATGCAATAGTCTAGCTCCGCTTTTCACGTGTTCAAACAATCTTGTCACTGAATTTAACTCTTTTATATTTTTTTCCTCGATTAACTTAAAGCCATGATATGTACTGCCAATCGTAAATTTCATTTGTCTCCTCCTCATACTTTCATTGAAAGTTTAAAACACTTATTAGATGTTTCATTTCCTTAAATCTTGCTAGATTAACTATGAATAACATCATATAACAGTAAAATTTCCCTATTATATTAATTATACACCATTTTATTCCTGGTTACTAATAACACAAGTTATTATATATACATATATTCTTCCTTATTTCAATTTTCTCTATACTATAATTAACCTAAAAATTTAATTGTATTTTAACTATTTAATTGAACTACGATTATGTATATGTACAAATCAGTTTTTTCATTATACTTTTAAATAATTTATTGAATGCTCTTAAAAGAAACGTTTTTCTTAAGCTACACTTAATTATACTAAATAATTATAATTTACCTATTTCCAAATAACCCATCACATATTACTGATAAAACTAAATTTGTAATACTGTTGTTGCATGAATAAAAAGAAATATTAAAGAAACAATAGTAACTATTATATATATTTATAATTATTGTTAATTAATGTGTTATGTATTCTAACTGCTAAATCTATAACGTATTTCTTATATAGCTATTATAAAGGTGGTGATTACTTGACTGATGAATATGAAAATTCTAAATTAAATGCTACTGTTTTGAGCCATGATTTTATAAATGTGATGACACTACAAGAACATATGCTTATTGAATTAGATGAGTCTCCATCGACTGGATATTGTTGGTACTACAATATATCAGATCCTTCCATCCTTGATTTAGATTTTAAAAAAATATTTGATTTTAACAAACCAAATATAATTGGAGGAAGTAAGCAAATCATTTGGAGATTTAAGTGCTTGAAACACGGAGAATGTAGAATACAATTTGCTTACTATAAAAGCTGGAAAAGAGAGAATTGCTCCTTAGATGAATACACATATATAATAAAAGTAGAGTAGTAATTCTTATTAATATAACACTAAAAAACACCCCCATTTCTGAGAGTATTTCATTATATAATTTGCTTTTAATACCCATTACAAAAAATAACAAGCTATTTATACCAGCTTGTTATTTTTTTACGCGAGTCTACGTTAGTATTTCATATCCGGTTTGAGTAACAAGTATAGTATGTTCCCATTGTGAAGACAATGAACCATCTGTTGTCACAGCCGTCCAATCATCATCAAGTACAGCCGTATCAGGACTCCCGATGTTAATCATAGGCTCAATAGTAAATGTCATGTTAGGAAGTAATATTGTACCTTCTCCCTTATTACCAATATGCGCTACAAATGGTTCTTCATGAAACTCTAGACCAACACCATGACCACCATAATCGTATACTACTGAATATCCAAGACCTTCCGCATGTTGTTGAATAGCATACCCTAGATCTCCGAGTGTATTGAATGGTTTTACCTGTTCTATTCCTTTTTCTAGGCATTCCTTTGATACACGTACCAAGTCTACGGCCTCTTTAGAAGCTTCCCCTATTATATACATTCTGCTAGCATCGCCATAATAGCCCTCTAATATGCAGGATACATCTACATTAACTATATCGCCATCTTTTAAAACTGTATCACTTGGTATGCCATGACATATTACATCATTAATTGATGTGCATACGCTCTTAGGGAAGTCGCCATAGCCTAATGGTGCTGGATATGCATTATGTGCAACTGTATATTCATGCACCCAAGTATTAATTTCGTCTGTGGTTATTCCCACCTTTATTTTCTCGCCAACCATTTCAAGTACATCATGAGTTAATTTACAACTTTTTCTTATACCTTCAACTTGTTCATCTGTTTTCATGATATCTCTAGGAATACTATAACCTACTTTTTCTTCTATATTACTTATAAACGCATCTTGATCCATATGACATTTTTTATATTTTTTACCACTGCCACACCAACAAGTATCATTTCGTGATAGTTTGTTCATTATATATCCTCCCATCTAAAATTATTCAAAGCATAAATTTGACTACAATTAACTACAAATTAATAATAAGGCATCCTATACTTGTTATTCTTTAAGGTGCCTAAGTATATCTTTATTTTTAATGAATCTTGAATTTTAAAGTTCATATTGTATATTTATGATTCACCTTACATTATAGTTCATAATTCTAAGTATTCAACATTATTTCCAAAACTCTTTTTAAATGTAACCTTATATCCGTAATTTCAATAAATTATATTTAATTAAATATGCAATAAATAAATTAGATATATAGCATTTTAATTACATGTTTCTTAAACGTCTTAAAGGACATTCTTAAATTAAAGAATGTCCTTCTATACTAAAAGTATACTAATATGACTTTATCGAATTTATTTCCTGCATATCATTTACTATATAATCCCTTTTAAGATACTCATATTTATTAGTTCCTGCTTTAACTACCAAATTATTATTAGCTATCTCTGTGGCTTCTTCTATATTTTTAGCCTTAAATATTATAGTGCCACCATTTCTATTATACATTCCCCCGCAAATTAAATATTTAGAAGAATGATTAACCTTATCTGTATTCGTAGTATAAGTTATTGCTAAACTGTCATTACCTTTTTGCGAATAATTAATCTTAACTAATAAATCTTTTGTTTCCATTTATTTTACCCCCAGTTAAATAATATACTAAACTAGCTTTTAACTACTCTATTAATTTTTTCAAATGCAGTTTAGCTGTAAAATAAAGCTGCTAGTAATGAGATTTTTATATATTTTTAAATACTTTACAGGTATTTTGTCTTAATATGTTGTATTTATATTGTATCGAACATTTGTTCGTAAGTCAACAGATTTATTATATATTAGAGTCTTAATATATGCATATGTTATGTATGCAATTTTTATTACTCGTAATATTTATAAGGCATAATATTTAAATAAATATTATGCCTTATAAATGGGTACAAGCTTTGAGTTATTTTTACTCTAAACTTGTACCCAGTCACCCCAATATATTTCTATGTATTAGGATATTCCTTATTATTTAATTTTTATATAGCTAATCATTTTTTACCCATTTTAATTGCCTTCTGAGTGCAACTCTCCATAGCTGAAATTACTGATCCACGAAAATTATTCTTTTCTAATGAATATACTGCCTCTATAGTAGTTCCCCCTGGTGAACATACATCATCTTTAAGTTTTCCTGGGTGCTGACCGGTCTCAAGCACCATTTTCGCTGCGCCGAGCACTGCTTGAGCCGCCATTTTATAAGCTTTTTCCCTTGGCATCCCTTGAAGTACAGCTCCATCACCTAGTGCTTCAATAAACATATACACATATGCAGGGGATGACCCACTAACAGCTGGAACGACATCAATAAGTTTTTCTTCTAATATCTCTATCTTACCAAAGCTTTCAAAAATTTTTACTACGTCTTCCAATTCATCCTTAGTTATGTTCTTATTGGCGCATAGTGCACTCATTCCCTCTCCAACAAGTGCTGGAGTATTCGGCATAGTTCTTACAACCTTCGCCTCACTGCCTATTGAATTACTCATATGTTCAAGTGTTATCCCGGCCGCTATAGTTACTATAACTACCTCTTTTTTTAAATATGTTTTTATCTCATCGATAACTTCAAAATATTTATAAGGCTTTACAGCTAATACTACTATATCAGAAAGTCTCGCAACCTCCTTATTATCATTTGTTACTATAATATTAAGTTCTTCTTTTACCTTACTTAAACTCCTATTTGATGGATTACTAGCTATTACCTTTTCGCTAGAAACTAAGTTTGATTTTACTATTCCACTTATCATAGCCTGAGCCATATTCCCACAGCCTATAAATCCTATTGTTTTATTCATATCATTAATTCCTCCTATATAATTTATTATTAATATTAATTATATCATTAAAATACACATTCAAATAAAAAACGTTTTTACCACATACATTTCATAAACTTGGTTATATTAATATTGAAATATTTAATATTAAGAGGCAATAATTAATAATTATTTTGTCCCCTTAAGCAATACAAGGAGGATCTTGATATGTCACATAAAAACAACAAAAACAGTAAAGATAATAAAAAGGCTAGTCAAAAAACAAAAAAAGAATTAGATAAAATGAGAATGGAAACTGCCAATGAAATAGGTGTTTCTAAAGAATCTAAAAAATTGGGAAAAGAAACAAAATAGATTAACATACTGATTAGTTATTTTTTATAAATACCTAAAAAATAAAGATGTCCTATGACATCTTTATTTTGTTTACCAATATTATGAAGTAAAAATATAATGCAATCAAAATAGAGGGGCACTTCAGGTGCTCCTCTAATATATCTAACTATTATCTTCTCTCAGCTATAAAGTATAATCCTAATATTTCTGGTCCAGTATGGGATCCTATTGCGGTACCTACATAACTTAAAATAACGTCTTTAACATTTCCATGCTCGCGAAGCAATACCTCTAGAGCTAATGCATCTTCAAGACAATCGCCATGGCCTATAGCAATAACTTGCTCCTTTTTAGGGTCTGTTCTTTCTTTATATATTTGGACTAAAGTATTTATTGCTTTTTTTCTACCTCGGCATTTAGAGTAAGAAATAAGTCGTCCTTCATTGTCAACAAATAAAACCGGTTTTATATTTAATAAATTGCCAACAACTGCAGCCGAACTGGATATCCTCCCACCCCTTTTAAGATGATTTAAATCATTAACTGTAAACCAATGATTAATCTTAAGTTTGTTTTCCTCAAGCCATTCAACTATCTCTTCTTTAACGCTCCCCCTCTTTAACATTTCATAAGCATAATAAACTAATAGTCCTTGTCCGAGGCTTGCACATTTACTATCTACTATGCTTATATCGGCCCCAGGTAACTCTTCAAGTATAGTTTCTCTTGCTATATTCGCGCTATTTATAGTTCCAGTTAGGGCAGAAGACATTGCGATGTATATTATAGATTTTCCCATATCTATGTACTTTTTAAAAACATCAACAAATCTTTGACTATTAATTTGTGATGTAGTAGGCATCTCTCCCTGTCTTAAAGCATCATAGAAATTTTTACGAGTAAAATTCTCACCAAAGTCATCCTCAATTGATTGACCTTTAAAGTTACATATTAAACCTAATGGCACTATATTATCTTGTTTAATGTACTCTAAAGGTAAATCGCATCCTGAATCTATTACTAGAATTATCTCACTATGTGTTTTACTCATACCTTAATTCCCCTTCACCATTCTCATAAATATTATTCTCATTTTCTATTATGTATGATTTATATATACACTTTAATACCAAAAAAAAGAAAAGTATATTAACTTTTCTTAACTTCTCCAAAATAAGAATTATTCCACGACCTTACCTATTTTTCTAAATTTATAATATCTCTTGGTAAGTAATGATTCTATTGGTTCATGTATTAATCTACCAATTGCTTCCTCTAAGTTGCGTTTAATGTTTGTTGCCATTTCATTAACATTTGTATGCGCTCCACCCAAAGGCTCTTTTATAATTCTATCTATTACTCCAAAACCTATTAAGTCCTGGGCTGTTATTTTCATCGAATTTGCCGCTTCTTTAGCACGACTTGCGTCTTTATACAATATACTAGCAAAACCCTCTGGTGATAAAATAGAATAAATTGCATGCTCTAGCATCCAAACCTCATCGGCCACAGCCATAGCTAATGCCCCTCCACTTCCACCTTCTCCTATAACTATCGAGATGATCGGCGTTTTTAAAGTAGACATTTCCATGAGATTTCTAGCAATCGCTTCGCCTTGGCCTCTTTCTTCTGCACCTAGTCCACAATATGCTCCTGGAGTATCTACAAAACAAATAACGGGCCTTTTGAATTTCTCTGCCTGTTTCATAAGTCTTAAAGCTTTTCTATATCCTTCTGGATTTGGCATTCCAAAATTTCTCTTTATGTTTTCCTTGGTGTTATTTCCCTTTTGCTCGGCTATAACCGTTATAGGTATACCATTAAATAGTGCAATTCCACCAACAATGGCAGAATCGTCTCCATAATATCTATCTCCATGTAGCTCCATAAATGAATCAAATATTATATTAATATAATCAAGGGCAGTAGGACGTTCCACAAGCCTTGCAATGCTTACTTTATCCCAGGCAGTTAAATTTTTATAGGCTTCCTTTTGCATATTGTAGAGCTTAATTTCCATTTGTCTTATTTCTTTATCCAGATCCATATTTTGATCTGTTGCTAAATTCTTTAGTTCATCTATTTTACTTTTTAACTCATACATGTGCTTTTCAAAAGGTAAAGTTACCATAAAATTCCACTCCCTACGTGTTACATTTGTCTTTCTCTTGATACTATGAATGCATTTCTAATATTTGAGTTAATGTATCTTTCATGACTTTTCTATCCACCACTTTATCTATAAAACCCTTTTGGAGCAAAAACTCTGCTCTTTGAAATCCCTCAGGCAATTGTTGCTTTAATGTTTGTTCTATAACTCTTTTTCCTGCAAAACCTATTAGTGCATTAGGTTCTGCGAGAATTATATCCCCCAGCGTAGCAAAACTTGCCGTTACCCCACCTGTAGTTGGGTCTGTTAGAACAGTTATATAAAGGCAACCTTTTTCATTATGCCTAGCAATAGCTGCACTGGTTTTAGCCATTTGCATTAGTGAAAATATTCCTTCCTGCATCCTAGCACCCCCTGAGGCTGTAAATATAATGATTGGTTTTTTATTCTCTGTTGCTTTTTCAATGGCCCTCGTTATTTTTTCTCCAACAACGCAACCCATGCTTCCCATCATAAAATTACTATCCATCACTGCAATTATAGTTTCTTTTCCATTTATCTTTCCTTCTCCAGTAATTACACCTTCATTTAGTAATGTTTTTTCTTGTATTCCTTGAACTTTCTCTGTATATCCTTCGAAATTAATGGGGTTTTCTGATGTCATAAACTCATCGTATTCTATAAAAGTCCCTTTATCTATTGTATAATTTATTCTCTCTCGACATCCAATTCTAAAATGGGTTCTACAATTATCACAGGTCATTATACTACTCTCTAAATCCTTATTATAAAGAATTTTACCACAGGTTTCGCATTTAACCCACATTCCTGAAGGGATATTAGGTTTTTTCTCACCATATTCGTTTTCTAAATTTTTAACTTCAATATATTTACTTTTTTTAAATATACTTTTAAACTCAAACATATAGCTACCCCTTTCTACAAACATACCTACACACTAAAATTTATAGCCTCCATAATAGAAACCATACTTATAGTATAAAACTTTTAATGGATTAATTCCAGTATGCGTTTAGCTACCTTTACAGATTTTGAAATTCTTTACTAATAAAACTTGTATCAAAGTCACCTTTTATATAATTCTTATTATTTACTATTTTAAATTGAAAGTCTATATTAGTATCCACGCCTTCTATTATAAACTCTCCGAGTGCCCTTCTCATTTTGCATATCGCTTCATCTCTATCTCTTCCGAGTACAATAAGTTTTCCTATCATAGAGTCATAAGTAGGTGGAATTTTGTATCCTTGATATGCTGCACTATCAACCCTTACTCCATATCCACCAGGAATATGAAGTGTTTTTATTTCACCTGGACAAGGCATAAAATTTTTATTAGGATTTTCTGCATTTATCCTACATTCAATAGCATGCCCTTGAATTTTTATATCCTCTTGTTTATAAGGAAGCACTTGTCCCGAGGCAATTCTTATCTGAGCTTTAACTAAATCTACTCCGGTAATCATTTCTGTTATTGGGTGCTCCACCTGTATACGAGTATTCATCTCCATAAAATAGTATTTTCCATACTTATCTAATAAAAATTCTATAGTTCCGGCATTTTTATAATTAATAGACCTAGCCGCTTTAACTGCAACCTCACCCATCTGTTTTCTAAGTTCATCCGTCATTACGACTCCAGGAGCCTCTTCTATTACCTTCTGATTCCGCCTTTGAATAGAGCAGTCTCGCTCTCCAAGATGGATCACATTTCCATGCTCATCTGCGAGTATTTGAAACTCTATATGCCTTGGCTCTTCTATGAATTTTTCCATGTACATTGTTCCATCACCAAAAGCAGTTTCTGCTTCTGTTTTTGCAGTATTATATGCTGATACAAGGTCTTCTTCTTTGCTAACAACTCTTATACCACGTCCACCGCCTCCTGCTGAAGCCTTTATCATTACAGGGTACCCTATTTTTTCAGCTTCCTGTAACGCATTCGTTTCATCAACAATCTCTCCATCTGAACCTGGAACTACCGGTACACCAGCATTTATCATCATTTCTCTTGCTTTTAGTTTGTTTCCCATATTATCAATATTGTTTGAATCTGGTCCTATATATTTTATATCACATTCCTCACACATCTGTGCGAACTTACTATTTTCAGATAAAAACCCATAACCAGGATGAATTGCCTCTGCACCCGTAAGCACTGTGGCACTTAAAATATTTTGCATATTTAAATAACTATTCTTAGATTTGGCAGGTCCAATGCAAATGGCCTCATCTGCCATTTGAGTATGAAGGGCATCTTTATCTACCTCAGAATATACTGCCACAGTTTGAATACCCATTTCATTACATGCCCGAATTATTCTTACCGCTATCTCGCCTCTATTAGCAATTAATATCTTCTTAAACATATTGTTTACCTTCCCCATACTTAAAATTATTGACTAAAGTGTTTAAAGGATCTAAATACCTACTGCAAACGTAATTTCAGCTTGCGCAGCCTTTACTCCATTTACTGTAGCTACTCCTAACCCTATTCCAACAGGTCCCTTCATCTTAATTATTTCTACCTCGAGCTTAAGTACATCTCCCGGAACAACTTTTTTCTTGAATTTTGCTTTGTTAATACCACCAAAGTAAGCAATTTTCCCCTTATATTCTTCCATACTTAAAAGTGCTACTGCTCCAACTTGTGCAAGAGCCTCAATAATAATCACTCCTGGAAGTATAGGCTCTGTAGGGAAATGTCCTTGAAAAAAATACTCATTCATAGTAATATTCTTATACCCAACGGCTCTTTTACCTGGATCTAATTCCTCTACTTTATCCACAAATAAAAATGGATACCTATGAGGAATAATTTCTTGAATTTGTTTTATATCTAAAGTTGTACCTTTTATATCTTCCATATTGATACCTCCATCTTATGCGTAATTAAACCAGTAGATAGATGATAGTTTTAAGCTACTTACTAACCACTAGTTTTCATTTATCTTAAATAATGGCTGTCCGTACTCTACCATATCTTCATTAGCAACTAATACTTCCATGATTTCTCCATCTACTTCGCTTTCAATTTCATTCATAAGTTTCATAGCTTCTAAAATACAAAGTGTATCACCCTTTTTAACCTTAGAACCGACTTTCACGAAGTTCTTTGAATCCACACCAGGTGCTGAATACATAGTTCCAACAATGGGTGATTTAACTATATATGAATTTTCTTCAGGTATTGTCTTTGCAGCATTTTGTATTGTTTTAGCTATATCATTCTGTAGTTTTTCTACATACACTTCATTTGTAGATATATTATCTCTACTTATTGCATTCTGAGTAACTTGGTCTACAGATGTACCATTTACAGGCATTCTTTCTACTACCTGTTGCTCTTTCTTTTCCATCTTTATTCTCATGCCTTCTGTTTCGATTTCAAAACAAGTAACCTCAGAATCACTAACAGCTTTTATTAACTCTTGTATATTTTTATAATCCATAATTATCTACCATCCCATTTTTGTAATATAATAGTAGCATTGTGACCACCAAATCCCAAGGAATTTGACATTGTATATTTGAGTTGCTCTTTTCTACCTATGTTTGGAACGTAATCTAAATCACAATCTTCATCTGGTACTTTATATCCTATAGTTGCTGGTATAAAACCTTCCTCTAGTGCTTTTGCACATACTATAGCTTCTATAGCTCCTGATGCTCCAAGCAAATGTCCTGTCATGGACTTTGTTGAACTTACGGGTACTTTATATGCGTAATCTCCAAAAGCAGCTTTTATAGCTACAGTTTCAAATTTATCATTATATGGAGTACTTGTTCCGTGTGCATTAATATATGATATATCTTCTGCCTTTATATCTCCATCTTTAAGAGCCATTACCATTGATCTTGCTGCACCTTCACCATTCGGTGCTGGTGATGTTATATGATAAGCATCACAAGTTGCTCCATAACCCTTTACCTCTGCATATATATTAGCATTCCTTTTTTGTGCATGCTCTAAAGATTCGAGTATAACTATTCCTGCACCGTCTCCCATAATAAAACCATCTCTCTCTTTATCAAAAGGAATTGATGCTCTTAAAGGATCTTCACTTTTGCTTAATGCAGTTAAGGAAGCAAATCCTGCCAAAGCAAGTGGACTTACCGACGCTTCTGCACCTCCTGCTATTATTATGTCTGCTCTTGCATCTTGAATTAGATGAAAAGCATCTCCTATTGCATTTGTTCCTGTAGCGCAAGCCGTAACAACACTTGAGCACATACCTTTAGCGCCATACTTTATTGCAATGTTTCCAGCTGCCATGTTACCTATTATCATAGGTATTAAGTAAGGCGTAACTCTACTCGGTCCCTTTTCAATAAGTTTTGTATGTTCTCTTTCAATAGTACCAATTCCACCAATACCTGAACCAACTATTACAGCTATTTTTTCTTTATCTTCGACTTCTAAGTCTAACCCAGAATTCTTAACCGCCTCATCCGCTGCAACCATTGCATACTGACAATATTTATCCATTTTCCTAGCTTCTCTTTTGTCTAGTGCTACCGTTACATCAAAATCCTTAACCTCTGCAGCTAGCTTACATTTGAAGTTCGTAATATCAAAAGACTTAATTACATCTATGCCGCAAGTGCCTTCTTTTATATTGTTCCAAAAACTATTTACATCATTTCCTATAGGAGTAACTGCTCCCATACCTGTAATAACAACTCTATTTTTCATAAAGTATCTCCTCCTTTAATTATCACCTAAAGGTGCTACCTCACCTAAACCATATAAAATAAATATTATGATAAGTATATTATTTTATTTTCATATCCCTAATGGGACTTTATTAATTGTCTTAAAACTACATTACCATTCCACCATCTATATTTATAACTTGACCTGTTATGTATGATGCTTCATTGGATGCTAAAAATGCTACTACATTTGCCACATCTTCAGGGGTTCCAAGTCTCTTTAGAGGAATAGTACTCATTATAGCCTCTTTTACCTTCTCGGGCAAAGCATCAGTCATATCTGTTTGAATATACCCTGGTGCCACTGCATTACATGTAACTCCGCGGCTTGCAAATTCTCTAGCCACAGATTTTGTCATGCCTATTATACCGGCCTTCGCAGAAGAATAATTAACTTGACCTGCATTACCTGTAAGTCCAGTAACTGAAGATATATTTATTACTCTTCCACTTCTTTGCTTAAGCATTATTGCTGATACATGCTTTGTACAATTAAAAGCACCCTTAAGATTAATATCTATAACACTATCAAAGTCCTCTTCCTTCATTCTCATTAAAAGACCATCTTTTGTTATTCCAGCATTATTAACTAGAATATCTATAGCCCCAAATTCATCCATACATTTTTTCATCATATTTTCTACATCACTATAACTACTTATATCAGCTTTAACCGCTAATACCTTAACTCCTAAAGCTCCTATTTCTTTAACTACATCCAACACTGCATCTTCGTTTTTTCTATAGTTAACAACTACATTTGCTCCAAGTTTTGCTAGCTTTATAGCTATTGCGCGTCCTATACCACGACTAGCTCCTGTTACTACTGCTGTTTTCCCTTTTAACATAAATTTGTGCTCTCCTTTGCATTTCTAATATATCTCTATTTATTAAGAATCTAAATGCTTAACAAATATTATTGTCTAAGTATTTCTACTGCTTTATTTAAAGATGCCATATCTTCTATATTAAGGACCGTAAGTTTTCTATCTATTTTTTTAACAAATCCACAAAGCACCCTACCTGGTCCTATCTCTACGAAAGTATCCACACCATCTTTTATCATATTTCTTATAATTATTTCCCATAGAACAGAACTCATAACCTGAAGTACTAAGTTACCTTTTACATCATCTTTGTTCTTTATATAATCACCATTCACATTTGTCATTACTGGAATAGTGATATCTTTAAGGACTATGTTTTTAAGTTCTGTTTCTAACTTAGCAGCTGCTGGTTTTAACATAGATGAGTGAAAAGGTGCACTTACAGATAAGAGCATAGCTCGTTTTGCACCCTTTTCCTTTGCTTTTTCACAAGCAAGTTCTACCGCCGCTATTTCCCCGGCAATTACTACTTGTCCTGGACAGTTTAAATTAGCAATTTCAACTATCCCAGAAACTCTAGCCTCAGTGCAAGCTTCTTCAACTAAATTTGCATCAAGTCCTAGAATTGCTGCCATGGTTCCTATCCCTACAGGAACTGCTTCCTGCATGAATTTCCCACGTTTTTTAACAAGCTTTACAGCATCTTTAAAGTCCATAACTCCGCTACAAACAAGAGCTGAGTATTCTCCAAGACTAAGTCCTGCAGTTACATCACATTTTATACCTCGCTGTTTTAATGCCATAAGAGCTGCTATACTAGTAGTTAAAATGGCTGGTTGAGTGTTTTCTGTAATATTTAACTCCTCATCTGTTCCTTCAAAACAAAGTTTACTTAATTCAAAATTAAGCTCTTTATCTGCTATGTTAAATATGTCTTTGCATTCTTCTATATTATCAAATAATTCCTTGCCCATACCAATGTATTGAGCTCCTTGTCCAGGAAAAATAAAAGCAATTTTACTCATAATTTCTCTCCTTAATTCATCACCTTAGCATTTCAATATCAAATAATTACATATATTAAGTAATAATATTAATTTTATTTAAATTTTATAATAGCTTCTTCTGCCTGATTAAACATTTCTTCTATAATTTCCTTACAACTTTGTTCTTTTTTAACAAGACCTGCTATTTGTCCTGCCAAAATAGATCCCATTACTATGTCGCCTTCTTTTACGGCTTTTTGTAGGCATCCTCTTCCAAGTTCCTCTAAATCCTCTATAGTTGCATGTTCTTTTTCAAGCTTTTGAAATTGTCTTGCTAACTTGTTTTTTAAAACCCTAACAGGGTGACCTGTTGGTCTTCCTGTAACTACTGAATCTATATCTTTTGCAGCCAATATCTTCTTTTTATAATTTTCATGTATTGTACATTCATTGGCTACTAAAAACCTTGTTCCTACCTGAACTCCCTGCACACCAAGCATAAATGCTGCTGCGACGCCACGTCCATCTCCAATACCACCTGCCGCGATTACTGGTATATTAACACCATCAACGACTTGAGGAACGAGTGCCATGGTTGTAAGTTCCCCAATATGTCCACCAGATTCGCAACCTTCTGCAACAACGGCATCCGCTCCTGCTCTTTCCATACGCTTAGCCAAGGCAACAGAGGCCACAACTGGTATCACTTTAATTCCGTGTGACTTCCAAAGTTCCATGTATTTACCTGGGTTTCCAGCCCCTGTAGTAACAACTTTAATACCTTCTTCACATACAAGATGTGCAATTTCTTCTGCATTATCACTCAAAAGCATTATGTTAACGCCAAAAGGTTTGTCTGTTAATTTCTTTGCTTTTCTAATTTCATCTCTTATATAATCAGTTGGTGCATTGGCCGCAGCTATAATTCCTAGTCCCCCTGCATTAGATACTGCAGATGCTAGGCTACTGTCTGCAACCCAAGCCATCCCACCTTGAATTATTGGATATTTCACACCTAAATCTTCAAAAAATACGGAATTAAACATTTTACCCCTCCTTGATTCCTTAAAAGCATATAGCTAAAGTCAGATAATTACAGAAAAAAAGTATATATTACTACAACATCTCAATATGTAATATATACTTTTTCAACTTACTGAATGAAACTAAATTTTTATACTTAGTAGTTCAGCTCTTTAATCATCTAACTTTATAATTTTTATTATTTCAGTTTTTCTTCTATATATTTAACAATTCCCTTAACATCTTTAATGTTTTCTATATCCTCATTTGGTATTTCAATTTCAAATGCTTCTTCGAGCGACATTACTATTTCAAATATTTCAAGGGAATCTACACCTAAATCATCTGCAAATTTTGCCTCCATTTTAACCTCTGCCTCATCTATTCCTAATTGTTCAACTATTACACTTTTAACTTTTTCAAATACCATTATTAATTCCTCCTAAAATTTATTTATTAATTGTCCATTCTATTAATGAAGCTCCGTAGGTTAATCCACCGCCAAAGCCAACAAGTATAATTTTATCTCCAGCTTTTAATAACTTCTTTTTATTCATTTCGTCCATAGCTATGGCTATACTCGCTGCCGATGTATTTCCATATCTCTCTAAATTAACGAAAAACTTGTTTTTATCAGCCTTTAATCTCCTAACAACTAAATCTATTATTCTAGCGTTTGCTTGATGACATACTACATACTTAATATCGTCAAGCGTATAATTATTTTCTTTTAGTATCCTATTTATGCTACTTGCAATAATTTTTACTGCAAACTTAAATATTTCTTTGCCATCCATACTTATTGTAGATTTAAAGTCCTTATTTCCTTTTGCGAATGTGTTTTTCACATCTACAGTAGGGCAAGTTAGAAATCGAGCCTTCTGACCTTGTGAAGCTGAATTTATAGAAATTATACCTTTTTTAGTACCCGCCTCAAGTATTGCTGCCCCTGCACCATCTCCAAAGAGTATGCAAGTATTCCGATCTGTCCAATCAACAATTTTTGATAGTACTTCAGCACCTATTATTAAAGCTCTTGTTCGTTCTCCAGTTTTAAGAAACTGTATTGCTATATTAAGGGCAAATATAAACCCTGTACATGCCGCTGATACATCAAAAGCCATAGCATTAACTGCTCCGATATTTCCTTGAACTAAACATGCAGTAGCTGGTACAAATTGATCTGGCGAAGTACTTGCAACAATTATTAAGTCTATGTCTTCGGCTTTAACATTTGCATCCTTTAATGCCTCTAAGGCAGCTTTTGTAGCTAAGTCTGAAGTGTTTTCACCTTGTGATATATGTCTTTCCTTGATACCTGTCATAGAAACTATCCATTCATCAGAAGTATCCACAAGTTCTGATAACTGATGATTAGTCATTATGTTTAACGGAGCATAACTTCCTGTACCAATTATTTGTACCTCGTTCATTACTTATTTCCCCCCATTAACTTTCTAATCTGTATTTGTCTTTAAAGAAGCCATTTAATTTTTCTAGAGATTTTATTAATATTTCTTCTTCTTCCTCATTTAGACCATCTATAGTTGCGTGCACCATATGAGAATGGAATGTATCATGTATCCTATATGCAAGTTTTCCTTTTCTAGTAAGCGCAATCATTACTGATCTTCTATCTTCTTCCCCTCTTTTTCTATCAACATACCCTTTTTTCAAGAGTTTATTAATAGCAGTTGTAAGAGTACCTACAGTAATTCTAAGATCTTGAGCCACCTGTGACATAGTTCTGTACTCATACATACCTATTGCATCAATAGTATGTATTTCGGTTATAGATATATCTTTAAGTATTCCTTCTTTAAGTGCCTTCTGTTCTATCTGTGATATATCACTAAAGGTCTCTACTAAAAGTTCATTAACAACCCCAACAGATTTCCTCATATTTATCACCATTTCCCATACTTTACTTTTCATATACTCTATTATTCATATACTTTGATAATCAAAGTATATCTATGGAATGGTAATTTGTCAATATTTTTACCATAAATATGAAAATTTAGTATTCAAATGTTTGCATATCAAAGTTAAAAAACGCGTTCAGCCTCTTCAACCAGTTCCCTCATAAGTTCTTTAACTGAAACAATTTTATTTACTTTGTAAGCATTACTTCCCACAAAAATAAGTCCTTTATCTAAATTCCCTTTCACTGCTTGTATAAGTGCTTCTGTAATACAATAAGGTGTAGTTTTAGGATTACAATCCTTAATACATAAATAGCACTTACTCACTTTGCAGCCCTTTTCCTCTACAACTTTCATAAAACTATTGTTAATAGCTCTTCCAGGCATACCTACAGGACTTTTTACTATCTTTATATCTTCTTTTTTTGAGTTAATATATGCCATTTTAAAAGCTAAGCTAGCATCACATTCATTAGTAGCAACAAATCTAGTTGCCATTTGAACCCCTGCTGCACCGATTTTCATGAGTTCTGCAATATCGGTTCCAGTATAAACTCCACCAGCAGCTACTACAGGTATTTTCTTATTATACTTCTCTTCGAAAGGCTTAATTGCTTCTATAACTTCTTTAACTATTTGCTTCAGGTCTTGTGTTGTCTTCTCAAGTAACGATTCCAAAGAGTAACCAAGATGTCCCCCAGCTTCTGGGCCTTCAACAACTACTAAATCTGCTGCACAATTGTTTTTTCTGTCCCACATTTTTGATATAACTGTAGCTGCTTTTGCTGATGATACTATAGGTGCAAGCTTTGATTTAAATCCTTTAGCTATTTTGGGTAAATTAAGTGCAAGTCCTGCCCCTGATATTATTAAATCTATGCCTTCCTCTAAAGCAACCGTTGTTAGTTCCTCATAATTATTCATAGCTACCATAATATTTATCCCAATAATACCCTTAGGGCTTAATTCTTTAGCTCTTCTAATCTGATTTCTTAATGCTCTTTTGTTTGCTTCCTTTGCATTGGTTCCAAAGTCTTCTTCATTATATCCAATTTGAGCAGTAGATATTATCCCAATCCCACCTTCATTTGCAACAGCTGATGCAAGAGATGAAAGAGATACCCCTACCCCCATACCGCCTTGAATTATAGGAATACTTGCTATTAATTCTCCAATTTTTAAAGGAGGTAACTTCATAATTATCCTCTCCCTTTGCTTTAATTTCAACTAGTTTGATAGTCAAAGTATATATATTTTTATATTCTATGTCAAGACAAAAGTAACTTGTAGCTATTTTGGTTCATTTTTCCATAATACTTATATACAATCATATACAGTTTTAGCATTTACTAATTTTGATAATTTTTTTATAAACCAAATATTTGTTTGTCATTATAAACGTTTGTTTGTCGTTATAAACATTTGTATTATAATGAAATTATTGTTAATTAGCACTTTTGTGTACTTTTTTGTAATTTAAAAATAGAAAGCTTCATTAATTAATATATTTTATATTAGGTATAAAATAACTCTTAAATAAATATATTAGTAATATATAATTATATATTCTATAGAAATTTTAGAAATAATAATAGAAAGGATGAAATAATATGGTTAATATCTTTAAAGTAAATGGTAAAAAGAGCTTTACTTCTCTTATTATTAGTATAATACTTGCAGAAGGCGTAGGGTATTTAAGTGCTTTGCTAAGTATGAGCGCATCAAACACCTATAAAAATTTTAACAAACCATTTTTTTCACCACCTGGTTGGGTTTTCCCTATAGTATGGACAATACTATTTTTTATAATGGCTCTAGCTTCCTATAGAGTTTGGATGGCTGGGAAGTCTGGGAAGGATGTAAAAAAAGCATTGCTTTTATACAGTATTCAGTTATTTGCAAACTTTCTTTGGTCCATTATATTCTTTAGATTTAGACTATATGCAATAGCTTTTTTAGAGTTACTTTTATTATTAATATTTATTCTTAGAACTACATTTGAGTTTTATAAGGTGGATAAAATTGCATCTTATCTTATGATTCCGTATATCGCTTGGGTATCCTTTGCCGGCGTTTTAAATTATACTATATGGATGCTCAATTAAAAATCTTTTTTGAGTAAATATTCATCCGCATTTTAAAGAACCTGTAGTTTTAGTGTTTGCTTTTTAACAAAGAAGTTACTACGTGCTCTACAGGATTCTTTTATTAATAATCCAGGTCATTAAATTATTTAGGAGGAAATATGAACTCAAATTACATAGTAAAACAAATAACTAGTTTATATAATAGTTGTAATAAGTGTGGGTTACCTTCCCTCAATTGTATTTGTGAAGGAGCACCTAATATTAAAACCAAGGCGAAAATTTGGATTCTCTCTCCTGAAAAAGAATTTTACAGACCATCTAATACCGCCAGAATATTAGCACTCGCAAATCCAAGTTCAACAGAAATATTTCTTTGGGAAAGAACGAAGATACCTAAAAAGTTAATTTCTAATTTAAACAATGACATATATGATGTGTTTTTACTTTTTCCTATAGAAGACATCGAAACACAGTCCCGAAAAGTTGAATACAAAAACAAAGGCAAAATCCCTGCATTTATAATATTAGACGGTACATGGAAGGAAGCTCGAAAAATAATTAGAAGAAGTTCATATTTAAAAAAGGTACCAATTATCTCATTGAATCCAAATTTTAAGTCAAATTATGACTTAAGAAGAGGTGCAAGCTCTGGTAACTTATGCACCATAGAGGCAGCAATTGAAGTCTTTAAAATAAACGAAGAGATTGAAAATTCACAAGTAATAGATGAATTTTACAATTTATTCTTAAAAAGCTATAAAGCAGGTTCAAGTGGTCATAAAATTATGCCTTCTAACAAAAAATGAAAATACCACCCAAAAGGATGGCAAGTATATCAACTGTAAAAATTACTGTATTGGTTGCTGAAAGTTTTGAGATTGCTGTTGCTTGATTTTCTGTTTACCCTCTTCAATGAATTGTGAGTCCTTTGGAGATAGCATATACAAAACTTCTTCAAGTTCTCCAACATGCCTTCTTTCTTCATCTGCAATGTGTTGCAGTACCTTCTTAACTCTTTCATCGGCCGTAGACATTGCATGAGCTTCATAACCTATGATTGCTTCAAGTTCACCAGCAATGTCGACACGAATTGCTTGCGCAAGCTCCTCATTAGACATTTGTCTTGGTACATTAGCAACGAATGGATTTCCTAATAACGCCATATTTTCTTCCTCCTTTTCAAGCTTACATGTATTTTTAGCTTCATTCTGTATTTTTATTCATTTAATAATTTATAGTTCAGAATTTTTTATGCTACAATATATATATATTTATCGTATAACTTACTTAACATTTAGTTATGATTGGAGTATCTCAAATGAAAAAGTTCAAAAAATTTTATATAGAAATTACAAATGTATGTAACCTTTCCTGCAGTTTTTGCCCGCAAACATGTAGGGCTCCTGAATTTATGAGCATAGAAACATTCATCAAAATATTAGACCAAATAAAACCTTATACGGATTATATATATTTCCATGTTAAAGGTGAACCACTTTTACATCCAAAATTAGATGAATTTTTAAACTTAAGCTATAAGAAAGGTTTTAAGGTTAACATAACCACCAATGGAACTCTTATAAGTAAAGTTAAGGACAAACTAATACTTGCACCTTCACTAAGACAAATTAATTTTTCCTTGCACAGTTTCGATGGAAATGAATGTTCTTCTAATAAGTATGAATATATTAATAATATTATTTCATATGTTAAGGAATCTATAGATAAAACTGATACTCTATTTTCTCTAAGATTATGGAATTTAGATAAAGATAATATTACAAATCTAAAAACTAAAAAAAATTGCGACTTACTTTTCGAAATTGAGAATGCCTTTAATTTATCATATAAAATTGAAGAGGAAATAATTCCAGGTAGAGGTATTAAAATTTGTGATAAAGTGTATTTAAATCAAGATTATGAATTTCAGTGGCCAGATTTAAACGCCATTGAGGACATTAGCCCTGGGTTTTGCTATGGACTTAGAAACCAAGTAGCTATATTAGTAGATGGATCTGTAGTTCCTTGCTGCTTAGATGGAGACGGTATAATTAACCTAGGCAATATTCATGGAACCAATTTCTCTGAAATAATTGAAAGTCAAAGAGCAAGTGACATTTTCAATGGTTTTTCAAGGAGAGAAGCTGTTGAAGAATTATGTAGAAAGTGTGGATACAGAAAAAAATTCAATGAAATTACAGATATAATTAATTGATCCCTTTTAATGTATATTCAATAAAAAAACACACAACTTTTTTACAAGTTAACGTGTGTTTTTTGTAGTATAATTATCTTTTATTCACATTATGCAATCGTATTTGTTGCTTGTTCTTTTCTCTCTTGTATAAATTTTTGTGCTTTATCTGCATGTCCTTTCATTAATATCGATGTGAATAAGAATACAAACAATGTTGCTGCAAGTACTGTTACATCTTTTGTAAATACCCCATAATCAACACCTGATATTACTTCTCTTAAACCGGATACTGCATAAGTAAATGGCATAAATGGATTTAAAACCTTAAACAATTTAGGTACAATTTCTATTGGGAATGTACCTGCACAAGAAGTAAGTTGAAGAATTAATAAAACAATCGATATTAATCTTCCTAATTGCCCAAGTAAGAATACCATACACTGAATAATCGCTATAAATACATATGATAAGAATATATTAAATAAGAAATACAACAGTACATTATCCGGTCTAAGCCCTAGTAACATTACAGCTCCACTTGCAAGTATTGCTTGCATAAATCCTATTACCCCATATGATAAGAACTTACCAGCTACAACTGACGCCGGGCTTGCTGCAATATCATCATCTACCTTATCCGTAATTACGAAGAACATCATTAAAGCTCCTACCCATAATGATAATGGAATGAAATATGGTGTAAACCCTTCACCATAAGTTTTAACAGGATCTATGGCTTTCTGATCTATAACTACAGGCTCTGAAAATGAAGCTGCCATAGTTTTACTATCATTTTTCAAGCTACCATTAAGGTCATTATACCCTTTTGTTGTCTTGTCACTAAGTTCTTTAGAACCATCTGCTAATTTTATCATACCACCATCTAATTTATTAACACCATCATATAACTTATTTACCCCCTCTTTAAGCTCAGGTAATTTTCCATTTAAGGTAGTAATTCCTTGTGTAAGTTGAGCGGAACCATCATTTAGTTTTGATGTCCCATCTGCTAGAGCTGGCATCTTTTGATTAAATTGTGCTAGTCCTCCTGATAAAGCTTCTGAACCTGTCGCTAACTTCTGCACTCCTCCAGTTAAAGCAGGAATTTTATCATTAATTTGTGAGAGTCCATTTCCAAAATCACCATTCATAGCCACATATAGCTTATCTAACCCTCCACTAATTTGATTTGCTACCCCCGTGGCGGCTCCCGTTTGTTCTGCAAAACTTCCAGCTCCTTTTGAATACTGATCTGCACCTTTTGCAAAAGTGGCAGTACTTTGTGCTAATTTTTGCGAACCATTTATAAAGGCTAAAGATCCGTCCTCCAATTGTTTTGATCCTTTTGCTACAGTATGAGCACCAGTTTGAAGCTCATTCATCATCGCTACATTCTTCTCGTCTGTAGCAGTTTTGTTTAATGAATCTAATGCAGATACAAATCCTTGCATATTTGGATCATCCATAGCTTTTGGATTAGCTTTTAAATATGCTCTGAACTTAGTATCTACCGCTTGCTGCAATGCCACTTGAGATTTTTTACTATTATTTAATAAAACATCTACTCCTCCAGCAACTTGTGCACTTCCTTCCGTAAGATCACTCATACCTTTTTTAATTGGTGCAGATCCTGCAACAAGTTGGGTAGAACCATCTGTAAGAAGTTTTGATCCATCATTTAACTTAATTGATGCATCATTTAACTTAGTTGCTCCCCCTTTAGCTGCTCCAAGTCCTGAAGCAAGTTGTGCTGCTCCATCTTTAAGCTTTTTAGTTGAAGGTACAATTTGAGTTTTATATGCCTCATTAAGCTTTTGTACCCCAGTAGCCATAGCTGGTACTTGGTCGTTAAGCTCAACTAATCCATTATTTAGCTGATCTGCACCATCATGAAGCTGATCTACTCCACTTACCATTGCGGGCACTTGAGATTTAAGCTCCCCTAGTCTACTAGTTAATGTATTAGAACCAACTAATAATTTCCCTACACCATCTGACATTTCTGGGACACTACCATTAAGTTTTCCTGTTCCATCTTTTAACTGACTCGTACCATTCTTCGATGTAACCAACCCGTCAGTGAGCTTTTTATTCCCTTCGGAGGCTTTTTTCATGCCATCCTTAATTACATATAAATTGTCAAATACCACCATTGTATATTCCTTTGACATATTTTTTGTTAACTCTGATTTAATCTGATCTAAGACTTTTCCATTAATTTGCGCTGCTAAAAAATTTTTCTTTTCATTTGCACTGTATAATATTTTAGCTTGTTGTGGTTTACCTTTAGTAGCGCTTAAAGCATTTTCTGAAAAATTTACTGGAATTACGAACATAGCATAATAATCTTTGCCCTTAACTCCATCTTCTGCTTGTTTTTTTGTAACAAATCTCCAACCTACTGCTTTCTTTTTTTTAAGATTATTCACCAAATCTTGACCATAATTAACTTTTTCTCCATCTTTTATGCTTCCATTATCTTGGTTTACCACCGCTACAGGCATATCCGTAATCCTAGCATATGGATCCCAAAAAGCATCAAGATAAAGTAAACTGTACAAAAGTGGAACTATAATAATTGCGATTACCGATACTCGTATAAATCTATTTTTAACTATACCTGAAATATCTCTTCGAGCTACTTTTAAAAAATTCATATTATCACCTCATCCTCTAAATTTAATTATTTTTTAAAACAATCCAAGTAAAATATTTTGTATACTGACTGGTCAGTCTATATATAGTTTACATTTTTAAATTATAAAGTCAATGTATTTTTTATAATTTTTTTAAATAAAAAAAAACAGCTATATATTCTATTTTGTAGAATTATATTGCTGTTTTTTATTTTATTCCATTTAATAAGTGTTCCATGAAGTTATCAGTAATTTCATCTAATTTCATACTATCATTATTTATAACATTATAGACTGCTACCGATACCAATGTCCCAAAATATATGTATGTTAAAAAAGAAGATTCACATTTTTTTATAGTACCATCATCCATAGCCTTAATTAAAAAATTTTCAATATCTTCCATATAAACCTTAAGCAATTCCCTGAGTTGAAAATGTCTTATCTTCCCTCCCCATGCTTGACTCATTATAACCTTAAATAAATCTCTATTTTCATATACCAATTTTAACTGATCCTTGCTTAGTTCTCTTAATTTATAATCATAGTTACCCTCACCTATATTAATGCTTTCTATTTGTTGCCTTAGTAATCTTACTCCTTCGGTAATTATGTATTTAAAAACCTCATCTTTGCTTTTAAAGTAATAATAGACCGTACCTTTAGCCACTCCTGCACTTGCTGAAATTTCATCCATAGTAGCTCCATCATATCCATTAGTGGAAAAAATTTTAATAGCCGATTGAAATATAGCTCGTTTTGTTTTATTCATTAATACACCTCGACTTATCATAAAATTTATGTTACGTTGCCACAATAATTTTAACTACATTAATCAATATTTCAATAATATTATACTATATAACGATAAGTTAAAATCATTTTTATTAATTATTAACAATTTTTAAATTTCTATTTCTTTGGAACATTTAGTAGTCTATATAGATGTCTACCCTAAGTTTATCTTTTTATGGACTATATATCTATATTAAAAATGATATTAACTTTTTAAGAATAAACAAATAATAATATATAATTTAATGGATTAATATAGCATTAATGGATATACTATGATTTATAAGTTATAAAAATTCATAATTAAAGGGTGATAATATGAGAATACCAAATCATATCGGAATAATCCCCGATGGGAATAGAAGATGGTCTGTAGATAATGGTTTATCAAAAGACAAAGGGTACACCTTCGGACTAGATCCTGGTTTATCTTTGTATAAACTTTGTAAGGAGATGGGTGTAAAAGAAATAACATATTACGGCTTTACTACCGATAATACCAAAAGACCAGCCCTTCAAAGAGAAGCTTTTGTTAAAGCTTGTGTGGATGCAGTAAAACTTCTAAGTACTCAGGATGCTGAATTATTAGTAGTAGGAAATAGTGACTCACCTATGTTTCCTAAAGAACTACTTCCCTATACCACGCGAAAAACCTTTGGTAAGGGTGGTATAAAGCTAAATTTCCTTGTAAACTATGGTTGGGAATGGGATCTAAGCAATCTTTCTCAAAACAAAAGTAGTAAAAGAAGTACTATAATGAGTTGTATAAAAACCAATCAAATTTCTAGAGTAGATTTAATTATACGTTGGGGTGGACGAAGGCGTCTTAGTGGATTTTTACCGCTACAATCCATATATTCTGACTTTTATATTATAGATGACTTTTGGCCTGATTTTAAACCCGAACATTTATCAAGCGCTTTAAACTGGTATAATGAACAAGATGTAACCCTTGGTGGTTAAGGTATCTTTTAGAAAATAACTAGTCACTATGATAGTCTATTTTTTTAAGGTGCCTTAGTTAATTTAACTAAGGCATATAGATATAAGTCCCTAAATTTACATAAAAAATCAAGTAAGTTTTTATGAGAACCCAAATATACTGTTTAATCATTTACAAAGCATATAACTAAACAGTATAAATTATACTTCTAGTTATATGCTTTGTAATTTTGTTTAATCTAGTCCGTAAATCTTTCGTCCTGCTCAACTACCTCATATGCGTAGGGCTGAATTTCTTCTTGCCTTATAGTACCATCATCATTAACCCCTGTAACTATTGTGGGTATATTTACAAGCTTGCTATCTACACCTTGGATATTAACATACCTATCTAATTTCTCTTTAAATTCTTCATATTCATCATTACCTAATTCTCTTCCCTTCATAATTTTCAAACTTTATCCCTCCTTTTAAACATTAGGCTATCCATATATAATTGCTTATATACTCTTTCATTTCTATTTAATTCTTTAAATTCATTTTCAAAAAAACTCGTACAGATTGATGCGTCAAATTTAACCAAAAGTAAGATAGCGTTAGGAATTCTAAAAGCATTCCTAACGCTATCTTACTTAGATTTTATTTTTATTTATTAAACTTATTAAACTTATTAAATATATAATTTTTAAATTTATCTAACCCTATTCGCAAAATAAAATCCCCTAGTTTTTCTCCCATGTTTCCATCAGCCTTATAATACTCTATCAAAATATCAACCACGAGTAATACCTGCTCCTCTGTTAATTTATCTATAATAATATCAGCAACCCTAGGGGTAAATCCTCCACTCCCACCTGCAGCTATCATATATCCTTCTTTATCTCCTATTACCCCTATATCCCTTGCATAAACACTAGTACACGCATTTCTACAACCAGCCACTCCAATTTTTGTTCTACAAGGCATCTGCATACCATGGTAGCGTTTGTCTAAAACCATACCAATCTTTAAAGAATTTTGTTTTGCTCTTTTGCAAAAGGCTGCGGGACACATATGAATATTTTTCACAGAGTTTAAGGATTTAACACCTGGATGCATATCTAATTCTTCCCACACTTTTGCAACATCGTCAGCTTCTAGTCCTAAAATTGCAATTCTCTGTCCAGAAGTCATTTTTAATATTCCCTTGTACTTTTCGGAAACTTCAGCTATTTTCAAAAGTTGTTTTGAGGTTATAAATCCCCCTGGAATATGAGGGGTTACACCATAAGTTCTTTTTCCATTTCTCACCTTTTGAAGTACAGCATATTTAGGCTCCATCTAATTTCCTCCTATCCCATGGGGATTGTAACAACTATTAGTTATTATGTTCCTCACTACATTTACTTACTTATAATTTGATTTATCCCAATTATACCACTATGTTCTGATCCTTTAATAAAATTATAAGTATATTTATCGTTCGAGTTTTCAATGAATGCTTTAGTCCATACATGTCTTAAATTATAAAAAATATTTACATCTCCATTTACCATTTTCCAATAATCTTTATGAATGCAACTTGTAGTTTCCCATTCGTATATGTCACTCTCTGATTTAGTAAGTCTTGTTACTCTATCACAAGGCATACCCTCTAATAAATAATTATTAATGGCATTATATACCTCTTCAGGACTTTCTACCGTCTCTTTTCCTTTTAAAGTTTCCCCAACAATTGTGCCTTGAAGGATAAAACATTCCTTAGCAATAACTTGTGCTTCTTCTCCATATTTTTTAACCATTTCGGTTATGATAAATGCCGTTCTAGTTTCAACTTTTCCGATTTTATCCTGTAACCACCCATGTATATTAGATACATCAATAACATCTTCTATATCTTTTGTGGTGTCTATTGGGTTTCCGTAAACTAAAGATTTCTGGACAATATCTTTTGCAATATCTTTGTATTTGTCTATATAACTTTTTTTCAAATTAGCCTCTAGTTTCTCTGCCAATAAAATTTTACTAAATAACCATGTGTGAATAGGTGCTAAAAAAGCGCTCATTATTATTCCTCCAATATCTATTTATTCTCTCAAATTATAAATCTATAATTTATATAATACTATATTGGGCCTATTCTTACAGTACCCTATGTTACCATATAAAATATAAGTATGAGTTAGTTATTATCGTCGTGAAATTACTTAACAAGAATTTTAAAAAAAATAAAAAGAGCATTAAAGCTCTCTTTATTAAACATTCAAAAATTAATTTAATTATTCATCAAATTTTATTGCCGACTTACGTTTTTTCTTTTTCATATCGGAAGCTTCTATAATTTCTGGTTTCTTAGGTTTATTATCTTTTTCCTTCGCTGGTGTTTTCATTTCTTCATATGGCATAAAATCACTCCTTTATAAAATATTTTTCACTTGTAGATATAATTTTATTCATATATTTATTTTTACTTTATGTATTTTTGAGGATTTATAGGTTCGCCATTCTCTCTTACTTCAAAATGTAAATGAGGACCTGTACTATGACCTGTGCTTCCCACTTGACCTATTTTCATCCCTCTCTTTACTAATTCACCTTTTTTTACAATAATAACGCTACAATGTGCATATGTAGTTTGTAAACCTTCTCCATGAGAAATCTTTATCACATTGCCATAACCATCTTCCCAATCTGCATAAGTAACTGTGCCATCTAATGCGGCATTTATTGCTGAACCAAAATTCGCCGCTATATCAATACCTTTATGCATTTTACCCCATCGCGTTCCAAACCCTGAACTTATACTACCTCTTGATGGACTGTTTATAGATGCTGCTTGAAGTATTATTGGTCCATTAGTTCCTACGTATATTTCTTTATTTTGCACTTGCTTAATAGTTTCTGATTTTAAAACTTTTTCAGAGACTACAATGTTGTTAAGTGCTATTACTACGCTTGTAACCTTTCTTATTCCATTAATACCCTTATGTTCAACCTTGCTAACACCATACATGACTTGATTAGATGACTTTATAATTGTAGTTGGGTATATTGTTTGATTTTTAGTTATATTTCTTACTATTTTTACAGCTATTAATGGTATTTGTGAACTATCATTATATTTTATTACAGCCTTAGTAATTTCAGAGTTTTCATGTATTTCCCCGATCCTAACTTTGACGGGTTCATATGTGATACTATTTTGTATATTTATACTTTTAGCACTTTTCAGCCCCGCTTTCTTATAATAATTTTTTAAAGAACTTAAAATTTCTTTTCCTTGATTCTCAGATGCGACATATGCTATTTTTTTATCATCTGATTTCATGACAAATACGTCTACACTTATATTGAAGTTTTTTAGCATTACCTTCTTAAGGTTATCCCCATTTATAAACATAACATCATCATCTACTTTTACTTTGTTTAAAGTAAAATCTTTTATTGTAATTGAGTTTCCATATTTAAATTTAATGTCTCTTTGTAATTCGTTATATGTTTTATTAAATTCTCTCTTACTTTTTACAAAAGTTATAGTACTACTTCCTACAGATACCTTATATCCATACATTTTGTACACATTTAAATACAAAATAGTAGCAGTAAGTACAAGTGTTGTAATTAGCACCCATATAATCTTTTTGTCTTCCTTTAAAATATTCAATACTATACCTCCTGTTACACTTACTTAATATGTCCTTTATACCAAATATTAATCATTATCCAATATTTTTTTTATTAGTAACTTTAACTATATGGTATACTATAGGTTGAATAATAAAATTTTTATAGACTAAGATATTAAATATAATTACTATACACATTGTATAGATAAACTAAATCATAAATTTTAAAATCATAGCTCTATATTATAAAAAGGAAGGTAGTGACTTTATGAGCACTTTCATGTTTAAAAACGAAAATTATAAATATACTCCTGTGAGTAATATTTTTATAGATAAGTTTATGCCAAGAGCTAGAGGAGAATTTGTTAAAGTCTATCTTCTTGGGCTAAAATATTGTACCTCAGGAGAAATTGGCGCTACCTCTTCAGTTATAGCGAATACCCTTGGACTTTTAGAAACTGATGTTGTTAATGCTTGGAACTATTGGAATGATGAGAATTTAATTAAAATGACCCCTATTGATAATATGGGTAATTATAACATTGAGTTCTTAGATTTAATAGATGTTCCTACTGAACATATAACGAATATAAATTTACTTGAGGAATTAACCAATTCCTCAATAAAAGGTATGCTTCAAGACATTGAAAAATTATTGGCTAAACCTCTTTCACCAAAAGAAATGACTATGTACCTAAGCTGGCAAAAGGATTACAGCTTTCCACCAGAACTAATATTACTCTTAGTTCAATATTGTGTATCAAAAGGGAAAGTTGATTATAGATATATTGAAACTATTGCAATTGCATGGCATGAATCTAATATTAAAAATATTGAAGATGCACAATCATATATAAAAAAACATGAGGATAAATGGATAAATATAAGAAAAATATTAAATTACTTAGGAATAAAAGCTCCAGAAATAATGAAACCTCAAGAACAAATATTAGATAAATGGATAAATGTATATAAATTTTCTCTAGAAATTATATTTAAAGCTTGCGATATATGCTTTGATAGGCTTAATAGAGCTGATTTTAAGTACATTGATGGAATACTAAATAGTTGGTTTAAAGATGACATAAAATCATTAGAGGACATAGAGAAAAAGGATAAAAAACGATTGGTTACTAATAAAAACAAGACTGCTGGTGGTAAACCAACTAAGGGAAGTTTTAATGATTATGAACAAAGAGCATATGACTTTGATGAACTAGAAAAAAAATTACTAGGATGGGATAAAAATGATTAAAGGTTATCAGACAAAAATATTAGCTATTTATGATGGAATAAGACAAACAGAAGAAGCTGATTTTAGAAAAAGAAAAATTCATATAGAAAAGACTCATCCTGAAATTATTGGGCTAGATCAAAAAATAGGTAAATTATGCATAGAATTATCTATTAGCGCCTTGAAGAGTATTGATGATAGAGATGAATATTTACATAATTTAAAAGAAAAAATAATGGATCTAAGAGTGAAAAAATCTGAATTATTAGTTTCTAATGGTTTTGACATGGAGTACTTGAATTTACATTATAGATGTAACAAATGCCGTGACACTGGATTTATCGGAAACACAAAATGCTCTTGCTTTAAACAAAAAGTTATAGATGTCTATTATACTGGGTCTGAATTGAAAAGCATGTTAAAAACCCACAATTTTGATAATTTTAAATTAGATTATTATCCTTCTAGAAAAAGTGAACTCCAATCAGAATCACCAAAAAAGAACATGGAAAAGATATTATCTAAATCTATGAGCTTTTTAAAAAACTTCTATACAACTGACGAAAACCTATTATTCTACGGAAGTTCTGGCACGGGAAAAACATTTCTGTCTCATTGCATTACAAAGGAACTAATTGATAAAGGCTCTTTCGTAGTATATAGGACAGCCGAGGAATTAATAAGAGCATTAAAAGATATTCGATTTAATAATAACAGTTCTTTAGAGGAACTTTTAATAGACTGTGATCTACTTATTATAGATGATTTAGGAACTGAGCAACTTTCAGATTTTAATAAAGCAGAAATGTTTAACTTACTTAACACTAAATTATTAAAGCAAAAGAAAATGCTAGTGTCCACTAATTTAACTCTTGAAAGTCTACTTAAAACCTATTCAGAAAGAATAACTTCTAGGTTAATGGGAAACTTTACACTTTGTAAATTCTTTGGAGATGATATAAGAATAAAGAAAAATTTAAGTAAATCAAAATAATAAATAGCATATGTTAGTATAAATACATTTCTAATAGTGAAGTATTTCATGATCTGTTAAAATGAATTTTACGTAATATGTGCTTTTTAACTTAAATATATTATTAAATCCTATGACGATTTACAATTTTCTAGCAAATAAAAAAAAGTCCTAAACAAATGTTTAGGACTTTTTGGAGCTGGCAATAGGAATTGAACCTACAACCTGCTGATTACAAGTCAGCTGCTCTACCGTTGAGCCATGCCAGCAAAAATGGCGACCCAGAAGGGACTCGGACCCTCGACCTCCGCCGTGACAGGGCGGCACTCTAACCAACTGAGCTACTGAGCCATATATGGTGGGAACAACAGGGTTCGAACCTGTGACCCTCTGCTTGTAAGGCAGATGCTCTCCCAGCTGAGCTATGCTCCCATATATGTTTTATGTGGTGACTCCTAGGGGAATTGAACCCCTGTTACCACCGTGAAAGGGTGGTGTCTTAACCGCTTGACCAAGGAGCCTTATTAAATCTTTAATGATCTTACGTTAATGGTTAATCTGATAATTACAAATTATCTTACCTAACATTAAAGTATACTACTTAAAAAACATGGCGACCCAGAAGGGACTCGGACCCTCGACCTCCGCCGTGACAGGGCGGCACTCTAACCAACTGAGCTACTGAGCCATATGTGGTGGGAACAACAGGGTTCGAACCTGTGACCCTCTGCTTGTAAGGCAGATGCTCTCCCAGCTGAGCTATGCTCCCACATATGTTTTATGGTGACTCCTAGGGGAATTGAACCCCTGTTACCACCGTGAAAGGGTGGTGTCTTAACCGCTTGACCAAGGAGCCATATTCGTTGTCACTATATATGTTATGTACTTGGCTTTCGCAACCCGACAAAGACTATAATACCTAATTTATCTTAAAGTGTCAACATATTTTAACGTTTTTTTTTATTTTTTTTTTTATTGAATGAACAAATCCAGCAATATCAACGGTTGCCCATATTAATGATCTATTATTTTTTTCTCATGATACTCGCCTATTTATTAATTATTCAAAATGTATTTTATAATTTATTATACAATTAATTAAAAACTTATGTTCAAGCTAGCCATTTTAGGGTAAGATTATAGACAAAACACTATATAATACAAATACAATTTTTTCTCGAAAGGAGAGATTTGCTTGAAACATTCTCTTATAATAGTTGGTGGAGGTGCCGCTGGTTTAACCTCTGCTTTGATATCAAAAGATCTTGGAATTGATGTAGCAATAATAGAAGCAACCGATAGAATAGGTAAAAAATTATTAACCACTGGTAACGGGAGGTGTAATATTAGTAATGCTAATATTACTAACGATAGGTACCATAGTGAAAATCAATATTTTGCTAAACATATATTAGATTGTTTTACTAAAAATGATACTGTAGATTTTTTTGAATGTTTAGGGATACCTTTAGTAACAATAGATGGTGGTAAAATGTTTCCAATGTCCATGCAAGCATCGTCTGTACTTGATATATTTCGTTTTTCTATAGAAGAAAAAAAAATTCCTGTATATATAAACACAAAAGTTAAGGAAATTATAAAAGAAAAAAACGGCTTTAAAATTTATAGTTCAAATAATAGTACATATGAGTGTGAAAAATTGATTATAACAACCGGTGGTAAATCAGCCCCTAAAACGGGTTCTGATGGCTCCGGTTACATGTTGGCTAAACAGTTAGGCCATAGTGTAATTCCACAAGTACCCTCTCTTGTACAGCTTAAATTAAACTATGATAGACTAAAGGCTTTGTCTGGAGTTAAATTTGATGGTTATGCACAAATATCTATAAATGATGAATGCATTCAAAAGGAATTTGGTGAAATACTTTTTACTGACTACGGAATTTCTGGCCCTCCAATTCTCACGCTTAGTCGAAACGTATCATATGGGTTATCTAAAAATAAAAAAGTTTCTTTAACTATTGATATGTTACCTACCCTTAGCTACGAGGACCTAAAAAAGTTTTTAAACAAGCATTGGTCATTACTTGAAAATAGAAGTGTTATAGATTCTTTTATTGGTATAATAAACAAAAAAATCATTCCAATAATGTTAAAACAAGCAAATGTTTGCGATATTCATAAACCTTGCTGTAACCTACTAACTGAGGAAAAGAATGCTATCTATAATTTGTTAAAGAGATGGCAATTTGAAGTTTCAGGCACTAATTCTTTTGCAAATGCTCAAGTAACAGCAGGTGGCATTAATACAGAAGAAATTAACGCTAAAACTTTAGAATCTAAAATCACTAAAAATCTATTCTTTGCCGGTGAAATATTAGATGTAGATGGCGATTGTGGCGGTTTTAACCTTCAATGGGCATGGAGTTCTGGTGCTATTGCTGGGAGAAACGCTTCCAAATAGATAGCCCTAGTTTTTTTTATATTATGATATAACGAAAAGTATATATTGCTGGGATTGCTTTAACTTCACCAAATAATTCTAAAATAAATTAAGAATTACTATGTTTGTTCAAATGCATCCTACGCACTATATACTTTTGTTAGCATAATCCAAGAAAAAATACTGATTCAAACTGACCATTACTTAAAAGTTTTAAGCTATTATATCCAAGTACTTTCTAAAAGGGTGAGCTCTGATCCCTCTTTATTTATAATTTTATGTCTACATATTATCTTATCTTCTTCTCTTAAAACTTCCGTGCTTACCTTTATGGTTTCTCCATATGTTGTTTCCTTCTCGTAAGTTATCTTAATATTTTTTAGTTTATAATTTAGTACTATATCTTTAGGGACTGTTTCTAAAGCCCATGTAGCATACTTAACATTATTTACATGCATATTAGTATCAATATCGCCATACCTAACTTCAAAACTTTTTTCGATATCCACCTTAGTTATCGATAATATATCATCAATGTCTATAGATATATTATTGCTATCATCTATACCATAAGCTGCATATATATCTTTCGTAATTCTCATTGGCCTTTTCCTATCTGTATTTATTAAAATCCAAACAGAATCGGCATAACCAATATTATTTCCCTTGACATCCATAATCTCGTATTTTCTATATGCATAAAACCCTCTAAAAGAACATGCAAAAGTTTTTACCTTTACAGTTTCATTTAATAAAGGGTATGACTCCATTTTTATGTCCCATTTATATAGTACCCAAGCCATTTTATTTGCACTAAGCTGTTCAATTCCAACGCCCAATATTTCACTTTGGTACATTGCCATATCTCCAAGATAATTCATAATACTTGTCATTAAGACTCTTTTATTAATATCTACTTCATAGTAATGAATGGTATAATCTCTATCTGTAACCACTGGACTTTTGCTCATACTATCACCCCTATATTTTTTTATCTATGTAATTGTTATCAAATACGTGCTAAACTGTTATTGTCAGTATTCATTATGAAACTGAACTATAAATAAGGATTATGAATAGGACGACTTATATCCTTATGGAATAAGAGCGGAGGGAAAAAATGATTAACAATTCTATTAAACTAAGACGAATAAAGACAAGTGAACTCACAACTATTGGTATGCTTTCAGCTATTTGCGTAGTACTTGGACTAACTGGATATGGTTTTATTCCACTTCCTGGTGCCAAAGCTACTATCATGCACATTCCTGTTATTATAGGTTCAATAATAGGCGGCCCTATGGTAGGAATGACTATTGGTTTCATATTTGGGGTTTTTAGCGTTATGCAAAACATAACAGCTCCTAATATACTTTCTTTTGCTTTTATAAATCCTTTAGTATCCGTATTACCAAGAGTTCTTATAGGCCTTACTTCTTACTATGTTTATAAACTAAGCTATACTAAAAACGAAGGTTTAAGAATTGGACTCGCTACCGTTATTGGTTCTCTAACTAACACTTTTGGCGTTCTTACTATGGTTTATGTTTTATATGCAGCAAAATTTGCCGTTTCTAAAGGCATAGATCCATCTATTGCTGCAAAGACTATTTATGGCATAGCAATAATAAACGGTGTTCCAGAAGCCATTATAGCTACTGTAATTACCATTCCTGTAATACTTGCCATTAAGAAAATAAAGAAAAAATAAGACACTTAGCATTTGCTAAGTGTCTCCTTTTTTATACGTTTAATGCAGTCATCAATTCTTCTAAATTAAGACCATGAACCATTGCTGCTTCTTCTAATGTTTCAGCTTGTGCTGAAGGACATCCTACACAACCCATTCCAAAATTCATTAATACTTGAACTGATTCTGGACTTTGTCTTACAACTTCACCTATTGTCATATCCTTAGTTATTTTCATATTATCTACCTCGCTTTATGTTAATTTTGATTCATTTTATTAGAATAAAAGTTAACTGAATAAGAATAATTGTTTAACTTTAATTCTCATTCTCATTATAATCTATATATTTGTATTTTACTAGTACGCACTTTTATAATCTTTAGTATACATTTGTATACCTTAATATATTTCTACAATATTAGAATTTCCTATAAAATAAAAAACATACATGTCGAAAAAATAAACTCTATATTATATGTAATCATATTCTATATTTCAGTTAATACCATTGTTTGATCTCTTTTAGGCCCAACTGAAACTATTGAAACTTTAACTCCTGTAAAGTCTTCAATTTTCTTTAAGTATATTTTTGCATTTTCAGGAAGCTCATCATAACTTCTTGCATCAGCTATATTTTCATCCCAACCATCGAATTCTTCATATACTGGCACGCAACACGCTAAATCCTCAAGGCTTGCTGTGAAATAATCTATAATGTTACCTTCAAATTCATATCCTACACAAATTTTAATTTTCTCAAGTCCTGCTAATGTATCTATTTTAGTTACAGCAAAGCTTGTAATTCCTGAAACTCTTGCTGCAGATTTTAATATAACAAGATCAAGCCATCCACATCTTCTTGCTCTGCCTGTTGTTACACCAAATTCAAAACCTTTTTCGCGAATCCATTCTCCTGTTTTATCCTCAAGTTCTGTTGGAAATGGTCCTTTTCCTACTCTTGTAGTGTAAGCTTTCGCCACTCCTACAACACTTGTTATCATAGTAGGACCTATTCCTGCTCCAACACAAACTCCACCTGCAATAGTGTTTGATGAAGTTACAAAAGGATATGAACCATAATCTATATCAAGTAGGGTTCCTTGTGCTCCTTCAAATAAAACATTTTTTCCAGCTTTTATTGAATCAAAAACTTTAACTGATATGTCTTTGACATATGGTCTCATTCTTTCTGCATACTCTAGGTACTCGGTATATATTGTATCAAAATCTAAAGCTTTTCCACCCAAAACTTTTGTTATTATGTCATTCTTAATTGTTAGGTTAGTTTTAAGTTTTTCTTTCAAAACATCCTTTTTCATTAAATCACAAACTCTAATTCCACTTCGCTCGAACTTGTCAGTATAACAAGGGCCTATACCTTTTTTTGTAGTTCCAATATCATTTTTGCCTCTAGCTATCTCATATAAATTGTCTAACTCTTTATGGTAAGGCATTATAACTTGCGATCTATCACTAATCATTAGTCTCTCAGGTGTTATATTTTCACCTAACGCTTCTAAGTAGTCAATTTCTGTGAATAAAGCTTCTGGGTCTACAACAACACCATTACCTATTACATTCAATTTCTCCTTATATAATATCCCTGATGGTATTAAATGAAGTTTATATTCCTTTTCTCCTACAACTACAGTATGACCTGCATTGTTTCCGCCTTGGAACCTGACTACAACGTCTGCTCCCTGCGCAAGATAATCTGTCATCTTACCTTTACCTTCGTCTCCCCACTGGGCCCCTAAAACTATAAATGCTGACATATAAATTCCTCACTTTCTTTCAGTTGACAATATAATCACTTATCTACTGAGATTAAATAATTTTGTTATTTATTACGTTTACACTACATCTGAATTATACACGTTTAACACTCATATAACCAATTATTTAGGTTATATACTTTTAGTTTTCTTTATTAGTTATGTCTCTTGCTACTACAACCCCTGTTGTTGATGCTTGCATTAATCCTCTAGTTATTCCTGCTCCATCTCCTATAGTGTACAAATTGCTAATTGATGTTTCAAACTTATTATTTGTGCTGAACTTACTAGAATAGAACTTCACTTCTACTCCATATAGTAATGTATTTTTACTATATAGGCCAGGTGCTAACTTGTCAAAAGCCTTTAATGATTCTACAATAGAAGTTAAATGCCTTTGAGGCAACACAAAGCTTAAATCACCCGGTACTGCCGATTTTAAAGTAGGAATTGTAGTTGATTTAGCTAATCTAGAATAATCCGTTCTTCTTCCTTTTAGTAAATCCCCAAGTCTTTGAACCATTATGCCCCCGCCAGTTAACATATTACCTAGCTGTGCTATATATTTTCCATACCCAATTGGTTGGTTAAAAGGCTCAGTAAAACTAGTAGATACAAGCATAGCAAAATTTGTATTAGTTGTTCTAAGCTTTTGCTCTGAATAACTGTGACCATTTACAACGGCAATTGTATTATCATCATAATACTCTGCTGACACTACTCCACCTGGATTCATGCAAAAGGTCCTAACTTTATTGTCAAATGTATCAGAATAATATACTAATTTTGCTTCATATAAATCCTTTGTTAGATGATCCATAACAGAGTTAGGTACCTCAACTCTTACTCCAATATCTACTGCATTATTAGTAACCTTAATGTTATGTTTTTTAGCTTCATTTGCAACCCATTCTGCCCCGCCTCTACCTGGCGCCGCTACAACATACTTTGCAGAAACCTTAAACTTACCTTCTTTATTATTTAGTAATATTCCAGTAACTTTATTGTCGTCTATTAATATTTCTTCAACTTCACTAAGTTCAATAAATTCTGTATTTGTATTATCAACTAAATGATGGTACATAGATTTTAAAACCTCATAGGCAAGTTCTGTTCCTAAATGCCTTACTGGACATTCAACAAGACGAATATTGTGTTTACTTGCTTCATATTTAATTTCGTCAACTTTATCAGAATTAAGTCCATATACCTTTTCATTTGCTCCAAATTTTATATAAATATCATCACAATATTTTATTAATTCCTTTGATTCATCTTCAGAGAAATATTCAAGAAGTCTTCCACCCACCTCTGGGCTTAAGGAAAGCTTACCATCTGAGAAAGCACCTGCACCTGCCCATCCAAACGTTATCCCACAAGGGTCACACTTAACACATTTGCCGGTAACTCTAGCTGGACATTTTCTTTTCTCTATATTTCTACCCTTATCAACTATAAGTACACTAAGTTTAGGTTTTTTGTTAGAAATTTCTAGTGCCGTAAATATTCCCGCTGGGCCAGCTCCTACAATAATTACATCGTAATTTTTTTTCATTATATGAACCCTCCTGTATTTCTCCTTGTATTGCTCTGTAGGGAATCGTAATTATTAATGGTCACCATACTTCTTAATAATATCAGAGCAGTGTAAACCAGTCAATATTAAATGCGAATATTAATAATACATTTTAACTAATAGTTCGTATATTTACACCTAGAACTAAATAAATACACTTACTCATACTGGCTGAGCAAGTGCATTTTTCTATTAACAATCCTTTATACTATCTTTCTATTTAATATTTTTACTCCTCCCATAAATTCTCTGTCAATTTTTCTATCACTTCTTTTCTTTTCTTAGTCTCCTCAATATTTATAGTTATAGTCTCCGCTATTTGTATAACTATTCCCTCGTGTACTCCTATCGGTAATTTAATTTTATCTATATTAATCATTTTTCCATCCTCAAGCTCAACTACCGCATATTTTCCTTCAAATCTATCTATTATCCCCTTCATTTTCATCACCTTATTACAGTATTTTATATTTATCTTTTAACAAAAGTCTTATAAACATTTATATTATCTAGGGACCTTATTCTTTCTGAAAATTTTCCTTCCTTTGTATCACTTAATGCCTTATTCATATCATACATTCTTGCATCCATTATATCTAAATGATGTAACATTTCTGCCTCTGGTATCATAGGCTTTTTAGGACTTCCATACTCTGCTTCGTAGTGATGAGCAAGAACCATATGCTGTAATAACATAGTTACTTCCTTGTCCGCTTCAACTTCAATACTTGCTGTTTCTATCATCTTAACTCCTTGAACTATATGTCCTAGAAGTTGACCCTCAACTGAATACTCACTTACAATTCCGAGCTCACTAGCATTCATTTCATATATTTTGCCAATATCATGAAGTATTATACCTGCATATAGTAAATCTGTATTTAGAAATGTGTAAATCTTACTTAATTTTTCTCCTGCCTTAAGCATGGTAGTTGTATGATATAAAAGGCCTGATCTCACTGCATGATGATTAGATTTAGCTGCAGGATAATGCATTAGCTTTTCCTCATTATTACTTAAGATATTAGTAACTATATTTTGAATATCTGTATTTTGTATTTTAGATAAATAATTTAAAATATCATCATACATTATTTCTGGCGTATATGGTGCCACCGCAACATAATCACAAACATTCACTTCATCTTTTTCCTCAGTTAATCTTATCTTTTCAATTTTTAGTTGAAGTTTTCCTCTCCACTCATTTACAGTTCCTTTTATCTTTACTAATTTGCTTTGTTTAAATGCATTTTCTAACTCTTCATTGCATTCCCATAGCTTTGCATTAATGTCACCTGAGGCATCACCTAAATTAAAATCTAAATACTTATTTGTATTACTATTGTTAGAGACCTTGGTATCCACAGATTTAATAATAAAAAACCCTTCAACCCTATCTCCCTTTTTTATTTCACTTATTTTCTTCATTTCCATATTTATCTCCTTATATTGTATTAATTGATATCATAACTTTAATCTATCTTTCAATTATACATCATTATTGTTTATATAAATAAAATAATTAGTTTTGCTTAGTTTTATTACACTTAGTAAATTGTAATTATTAATTTATATTTTTTATAATAAACAAATATTTATAATGGTATACTATTTTTTATATTCTTACAATATATTTATTTTATTAAAAAAAATGTAATATATTAACCCTATACCAAATAATTATATTATAAAGGTAAGTTAAACAAGTAGAAATTCAATCTATAATCAAATACAAAAAATGAATGTATGATTTTTATCAAAATCGTACATTCATTAATGACTAGATATATTATATTTTTTTTATAATATTGTACAATTACTTGTAATATATTATTGTTATGTAAAATTAATAAATTTCATATTTTTCAGACATATAATGATAAGCAACTTAATATACCTATTTTATAACTCTATTTCCTGTTACAAAATTAGTTCTAAAATATCCTGATAAATCAGTTATTTTTACAACATCACCAGTTTTAGGTGATTGCATAAATTTATTATTCCCCACATATATTCCAGCATGAGATATTTGATTAGGTTCTGATGAATTTGTCCTAAAAAATACTAAATCTCCTTGCTGAAGATTATTTATACTAACTGATGTACCCACATTTACTTGATCCATAGTTGTTCTAGGTAAATTTATACCCATGCTTTTATAAGCATATTGAATAAGGCCTGAACAATCAAAACCGCCACTTACATATTTTCCAGCAGTATTATATTTGGCTGGTGATGTTCCGCCCCATAAATATGGTGTTCCTAAGAATGTATTTAAATATGACATAAAGCTACTAATACTTTTAGTTCCAGTATTTGAAGAATTAATTACTGCTGAATTAGATGTACTTATGTATGTTTTGGATACATAGCCTACTTGTCCATTGCACATAATTTTATAAAAGCCATCTTTCGCCCCATATAATTTTACTTTTAGACCTTTTTTTACAGTTCCCATAATGTTACTACCCATAGAAGCTGATTTTCTCACATTTAAACTAGCTGCTGTAACATTACCAGTTCCTGTAGATTCTAATACAGGCGTAGACGCAGTGCTTGTACTATTTGTGGTTGTACTTGATGCTTTCACATATAACTCGCTTATATACCCAATTCTACCACTATAATTTATTTTGTAGAAACCATTTGATTTTTCATACATTGTCACTTTATTTCCTAGTCTAATAACACTAATCACTGGATAAGTTAACCCAGATCCGGATCTTACGTTTAAACATCCAGTTGTTATTACGCCATTTTTCCCATTCGTTGTTGGTGTAACGTTTGTTGTACTTGTAGAAGTACTTAGTTTTACATACGAACTGTGTACGTATCCAATTCTTCCATTATAACTTATTTTATAAAAATTTCCTTGTTTACCAAGCGTGTTTATCTTCGTATTTCTCGTCAGTGAAGCTATTATAGACGATGAAAGTGAAGGACTTTGCCTAATACGTAATGAACTTGCACTTATTGTTGCGCTCTGCGCAAACGCAATAGATGAACTGGCCATAGTTAATAACATTGCTATAAAAGCTATTCTCTTTTTCATATAATTACCTCCAATATTTTAAATTAATATAAATCTTAAATAAATTAAAAAATAAAAAATGCAATATAATTCAATATTTAAAGAAAAATAATAATAAATTTTTCAACTTTTCAAACTAACTTTATACAATGCATAATTATTTTCTACCACATTTTAATGAAAAAAATTCAAAGAAATGTTTTGAAACTTCTGCTTATCCATTAGTTATATATAATGAGTCCATGTATTTACATTAATTCCTCCTTTGTTTAACACTAATATCAAATCTACTAATATCATAAATTTTTCCTTTTTTTTTACATTACTATTGTAACAGAAAATAATGACTTTTCATATACTTATAGTTTATAAAAAATACACAACTCATAATTTATAACTTTTTCAAATTATGTTTACTAATAGAGGGTTATATTCTGTAACACGTTATATACAATTGTTTTTAAAGCTTATTTTATGAATTTAATAAATAATATAGCTGGAAATATTATTGTAATTTTTAGTTTAAAATTGTGGAAATATGTGTAAATGTATATTATAATGATATTGTAATACATCATTGATCTTATTTATGTAACTCAAATATTTTGAGGTGATAATCATGCCTAGAGGACGAAAAAAAATTGAAAATTCTAAAAGCGAATTAATTCATGTGAGAATAAACGAAGAGCTATCAAGCTCTTTAGAAAGTTTTTGCAAAGCAAGCAATATTACAAAGAGCGAAGGGATAAGACTTCTCCTTGAGAGTATCTTAAAATAATAAACATTTTGTGTAAATTATATGCTATTCATAATTTATACAAAAATATCAGACATCCATAAACACACAACATAAAAAGTAGTCAAGATATAACTCTCAACTACTTTTTTGCTACATGCAATATTGGATAATTTATTAATTAATTTTCAATATCTTTCTATACTTTTAAAAATTTTTACCACAAGCAACTAGTTTCTTGTCACTTTTTATTAACTTACTTTTATCTATTCCAACTTTAACTTTTATCTTTTTCATACACATTTAACCTCACCTTATATATAATTACACTTATAGTGCTCATAAAAAAGAATAAATTATTTATATATTATTAATATAATTCCCTTTTTTATCTTCTTCTATATTAGTATTATTAACCAATTATTATTATGTTAATCATTCTTGAATATAATAATTTATTATAGGTAATATATTTAGGCAATATTAAAACACCAAATACTAATGTACTTGGTGTTTTAATATAATAACTAATATAGCTTTTTTAAATATATATATGTGTTTTATTTAATTTTTAATTTCTTAAAGTAATATTGCTTATCATCATTTGTAATTTCCCGTATTACTCTGCAAGGATTACCTACAGCTATTGAATTAGACACAATATCTTTAGTTACAACACTACCCGATCCAATTACTACATTATCACCAATTGTAATTCCTGGGTTTACTATAACGCCGCCTCCTATCCAAACATCATTGCCAATATTAATTGGAAAGGCATATTCAATGGATTGATTTCTTAATTCAGGATGAATGGGATGTCCTGCTGTAAAAATGCTTACGTTCGGTGCAATCATAACATTATTACCAATTGTAACCTTAGCACAATCTAAGATAGTACAATTATAGTTTGTATAAAAATTTTCTCCAACAGAAATATTATACCCATAATCACACCTAAACGGTGGTTCTATATAAAAATTTTTACCTATATTATGAAATAGGCCCTTTATAATTTCATTCTTCTTACAATCTTCGTTTGGGTGTAGCATGTTATAATCAAATATCATTTCTTTTGCATATTGCCGTTCAGATACTAATTCTTCCCCAGATGCTTTATATGGTTTTCCATGTAACATTTTTTCCTTTTCGCTCATAAAAGATACCTCCATATTATATAATAAAATTCATAACTATTAAGACATTCAATTTAAGCTAAACAAACATATATTAAGTTATCCTTAAAATCTTGTACAAAAAATCAGAAAGCTCCGAGATATTAGTCTCAGAGTATATTAACTATTTTTTAATTTTATAAAAACAACCTCGTTACATTTTTTACAAATTAATGCTATAGTACCATCATCACAATTTCTAAATTCAAAACTTACTATTTCATTGTCCGTTTTTAAATCTTCTATGTTTCCACATTTACACATTAATTTCATTGTCTATCTCCAATCTGTAATTAAGTTTACATAGTTTAATTATACCTCAAATTTCATATAAAAGCGTATACTATAATATATTTTATATCAAAGAATAAATTGCTAAAAAATAAAGCTTAATATGTATACTTTAAGCTTTATTTCTATAATGCACAACTGGAGCTGAAAAAGGGAGTTGAACCCTCGACCCACGCATTACGAGTGCGTTACTCTACCAACTGAGCTATTTCAGCATATATAAAAAGTTTTAAAACTTTACATTTATTTAATAACATATAAAGACTTATTTAGTTTTAATCCATTTACATCTGTAAATAAATTAGTAACAATTAAAATCAAATCAACTACCACCCATATTCCAAAACCACCAAAGGTTAACATCATTAAAATCCCTGTTCCTATTTTGCCTACATAAAATCTATGAATACCAATTGCACCAAGGAAAATACACAGAAATAATGCAACTAAACTATTTTTTTCACTAATATTACTCGTCTCAGTCATATTACATTGAATTAATAGATTGGTACCACAGTTTTTACAAAAATTTAATCCATCATCATTTTGAGATCTACACTTAGGACAAAACATTAGATCACCCTTTTCACATTACTTAGAATGCTACATTTATATTTTATCATATGTAACAACATTTTACTATATGTATGTAGAAGTGTTTTTTCTAACAATGATGGATTATATAAAGTAAAAAACAATGTGGAGTGGTACTCCACATTATAACGACATATCTTTAACACAATTAAGCCTTTTCATATAATCACTTTCAACAGAATCTAGATCCTTGTTTTGTTTCTTTTCATCTGCTTTTTCATCAGTAATACCATCGTTAATTTTTGACATAGAACCTTTGATAAGCTCCCCCACTATATTGCCTATATATTCTTTAACTTCAGGGTTATCTAAAATATTTGCAATATCTACAGAATCTAATTGCTTTACTTTATCTCCGTAGTCTCTATAAAACCTTAGGGCCTGCTTTATAAGTTTAGAGTTATTAATACCTTTCTTCTCCATACTGCTCACATAATTAATTAAATCTTTATCTGTTTCCTCTCCTAGGTTTGATGATACAGTTTTACGGAGTGCTCCCATAATTATTGTCCTTCTATTGTTGTTGCGGCAACTTCTTTATTTCCATCTAGGTAATCAATAACTAATAGTTCTTTATATCTCTCAGCAAATAATATAGCATTAGCACATTGTGGGTTTTTATCATCTATTAGTTTAGGCTCAGTTTTTATAAATTCACTTTGTAAGTATTCTAGTAATAATTCTGCAGGCCCTCCTATTATTCTTATATCTTTACAAGTATTCGGTTTAAAAGAACTATTAATTGAACTAATCGCTTTCTCTACATAAGGCCTTAATACTAGGTCTTTAATGTCTTGTAAGACGTTTTCCTCTCCAAATGGTAATTCATTGTCCTCTAAATATTCAATGGCATCTGATATATCATAATTACCATCAGAACCTTCAGCAGAATTAAACTTTGTAAGTAGTTGTTCTATTGTTGGCTCAAACCCATGTTGCGCAAAACTACTAGCCTTTGTCATTCCGAGGACCTTATTACCAAATTCATCTTTTTCATATTTCCAATGAGATACATCTAAAGTACCACCACCAAAATCTAGAAGCAACATTGGATAATTAAATGTTTCCATTGTTTCAGCACTTAATGTACCCCCTTGTTTAAACACTTGTACATCTATAATTTCTATATCATACGTTATATTATTTATAGTTATAGATTGCTTTTCCATTTTCTTAATTTCATTCTTAAGTGGAATACTGTGATCTATATAGTACTCCGCAGGAAGTCCTACAGCAAGTCTTACCTTTATCTTAGTCTCACCTTTAAAACTTAGTGCAATTGCGTTAAGCAAATTTAACTTATAATGATCTGACATATATTTATTAGCTTCCATATTAAGCTTACCTTCTTTATTACCTACAGTATATAGTTTACCATTCCAGGTAATATTACTTATTCCAGTTGCTCTCGAACCATGTTTGCTAACGGCCGATACCCTACTTGCAAAAATTACATTAGTACTTGATTTCGTAAATGTATTTCCTATATCTACAGTTAGTACAGATGCTAACATCTTATTTAATGCAGGATATTTTTTTGATATTTCTGTTAAGTTCATTATTTTTTTCCTCCTAAATATTTCATATTATACTATATTATTATATATTCTATATTTTGTATGAAAATCCTTCTTTTGTAATGAAATATTTATTTATATTTATAAATTTATTTGTATACATCTATCTGATTACTTGTAAATGTATATATATCTCTCTACAAATGTAGATATATATATATACAAATGTAGATATATATATATAATTCGAATAAAGCTGCCTTAATAGCATTTCTGTTATAGCAACCTCTTCCACATATCTATGCACGAATAAAATAGGATAACAAAACTTATAAGTTTTGTTATCCTATTTTAAATTTTACTCTTATAAAATCTTTATGAATTACATTTAATCTCTATGAATTACATCAAGTCTTGCAAACTTACTGAATTGACCTATCCATGCAAGTTTTACTGTCCCTACAGGACCATTCCTCTGCTTTGCTATTATAAGTTCTGCTACGTTTTTATCTTCTGTTTCCTCGTTATAATACTCATCTCTATATAAGAACATAACAAGGTCAGCATCCTGCTCTATAGATCCCGATTCTCTAAGGTCAGATAGCATTGGCCTATGGTCAGTTCTCTGCTCTGGCGCACGTGATAGCTGTGATAATGCTATAACCGGGCATTGCATCTCCTTTGCAAGGGCCTTAATAGATCTTGATATTTCTGAGACTTCTTGTTGTCTACTTTCTGAATTGCTACCAGTCATAAGTTGAAGATAATCTATAACTATCATATCTATACCATGTTCCATTTTTAATTTTCTACATTTTGAACGCATATCCATAACAGAAGTTCCTGCTGTATCATCAATAAATATTTTAGCAGCAGCTAGCGGTCCTGATGCTTTTGCTATGTTTTCCCAATCCCTATCTTCTAAATCACCATGTCTAAGCTTTGACATATCAACATTTGCTTCTGAACAAAGCAATTTATAGGCAAGTTGTTCCTTAGACATTTCAAGGGAAAATACAGCTACACTTTTTCCTTGCCTAAGAGCCGCATACTCAGCAAGATTAAGTGCAAATGTAGTTTTACCCATGGATGGCCTTGCTGCAATAAGAATCATATCTCCCTTTTGAAATCCAGCTGTTTTATCATCGAGTTCTGGAAACCCACTAGATATTCCAGTTGTTTCCCCTTTATTATTAAAAATTCTTTCTATTTCTAAGAAACCTCTCTCTAGCACCGTATTCATTGGTTCAAAATCACCAGTATTTTTTTTCTCTGATATATTAAAGACCTTTTGCTCTGCAAGATCCATTACTGCATCTACATCATCCTGCTTATTATAACAATTTTCCATGATTTCAGTAGATGCTCTAATAAGTCTTCTTAAAATAGATTTGTCATCTACAATCTTTATATACGAGCTTAAATTAGCAGTGGATGGTACTGAGTTACTTATCTCTGATATATAAGTAATTCCTCCTGAAGCTTCTAACTTTTCAGCAGAACGTAAATGCTCAAGTAAAGTAATCATGTCAATAGGTGTGTCCTTTTGATATAAATCAAATATGGCACTAAATATAACTTTATGTGAATCTCTGTAAAAATCATCAGCTTTCAAAACCTCAACGACGCTTGATATAGCTGTTTTATCTATAAGCATTGATCCAATTACAGATTGTTCTGCTTCTAAGTTATAAGGCAGACTTCTAAGCTGTGTATCCATTTTTTTATCTCTCCTAAACTAATGTTTTATGCCCTGCTAAAAATGCAGCACCTAAGGTGATGATTTAACAGGGCCATTAATTATAATTAATTGTACTTTACATAAAAACTAATTTCATTAGTTCTTCAATGTTTGATGCAGTTTTTGTTTCAATATCTTTTAGACCTGTAGGTACTTCTTTTTCATTATCTTTAGGAAGGATAACAAGCTTAATCCCTTTTCTTCTTGCGCCATAAATTTTTTCAAATATGCCACCTACTGGTTTTATAATTCCTCTTAGGGATATCTCCCCAGTTACTGCAACATCCTGCCTTATAGGTCTATCTATAAGTGAACTAATTATACATACAGTTATAGCTGCTCCCGCAGACGGTCCATCAATCTTACCTCCGCCTACTATATTTACATGTATGTCATAATCCTTAATATCCTTATTGGTTGTTTTTCTTATTACAGATGCAGCATTAAATACCGAATCTTTAGCCATACTTCCAGCAGTATCATTAAATCTTACTTGACCTTTACCTTTTTCCTTAGCCTCAAATACTGATGTTTCTATTTCTATAGTTGATCCTATATAACCTGATACTCCAAGACCATATATGTGACCAACTTCAAATTTTACCTCATCACTTAATTCCTCATAAGGTGATAATCTACTTATAGATATAACATCTGACAAATCCTCCATCTCAATTTTAACGTGTGAGTCATCTGCTTGCTTTCTATTATGCAAAACATATCCATAAGCATCTGCTAATATATTTATAGCTTTTCTTCCTTCAATAGTATATCTTCCAATAGTTTGTGCTACTCCATCTCCAATTTCAACTTTTAATTTGTCAGCAGCATTTACTACGATATTCTCTATGTCCATTGCAGTTAATGGTTCAAAATAAACTTCAGTACATCTCGATCTTAATGCTGGGTTTATTTCTGATGGTTCTTTAGTGGTAGCCCCTATTAAAACAAAATCTGCTGGAGCCCCTTTATCAAATAAATATTTTATATATTTAGGTGTGTTTTCATCTTCAGGATCATAATAAGATGATGAAAACTCAACTCTTTTATCTTCTAATACTTTAAGCAACTTATTTTGAAGTATACTATCAAGTTCTGCTATTTCATCAATAAATAATACTCCTCCATGTGCTTTTGTTACAAGTCCTGGTTTTGGTTCAGGAATTCCACCCTCAGCAAGGTCTCTTTTACTTCCCTGATATATTGGGTCATGAACTGAACCTAACAGTGGATTTGTTATTTCTCTTGGGTCCCATCTTAGTGTTGTACCATCCACTTCTACAAATTTAGCATCTTCATCATAAATAGTGTAACTTAGCTTTTTAGCTTCCTCAAGAGCAAGTCTAGCCGCAGTGGTCTTACCAACTCCTGGCGGTCCATAAAGAATAATATGTTGAGGATACGGTGATGCCATTTTTGATATAAGAGATTTTATGGCTCTTTCTTGCCCAACTATTTCACTAAAATTCTCTGGTCTTAACATAGCTTGTATATTTTTAGTAAGTTTTCTACTATCAAGTGCTTTTAATTCATTATACTTCTTTTTTGTCTTAGCATTTTCAGGACCCTTTTGTTTCTTGATTATTCCGAGTCTTATTTCATCAATATATTTATCTTGCTTTTCCATTAGATTTTTTTCTACATCTGCTTCTATTTTATTTTGAACATATCTTTTGGCTATTTCATCAGTCAACCACTCGTCGGTGCTGTTTAGCACCTCTTGTATATTATTTTCATTAGGGATAGCTTCAATACCTTTACCGTTACTAATAATCTTGTTAAGTGCATATACCCTTTTATATATATCTTCGCTTTTAACGTATTTTTGGAGTTTGAATTTTATAGTTTTAGCTTTTATACTGCCCTCGTCAAGTACATTCCTCATTATTTCATATAAAACGTCAATTTGTGTGTCTAGTGGTAATGCATCTTTCACTATCTGTTCTGCGCTCTGATTTTCAATTAATGTCTTCAAACTTGATCCGCTTTAATAAATAAAATTATCGCTTATTTACTAGAGCGTTTCCTCCCTTCGTTTTATATGATTATTGCTCACAAACAAGAACTTTTATCTTAGTAGATATTTCTGGATATATTTTAATCTCTACATCATAAGTTCCTAATAATTTTATTGTGTCTGTTACTATTTTCTTTTTATCTATATCTAAATTGCATTGTTCACTTATCGCTAACGCTATATCTTTGCTTGTAATTGCACCGAAAAGTTTACCATTTTCGCCGGCTTTACCAATTATTTTTACAACCTTATCTTTAAGTTCATTTGCTGATTTCTGTGCATCTTCAATTTCAGATGTTTTCTTTTTTCTTTCTATGTCATTTTTCTTAGTTAATATGTGCATGTTTGGTTCTGTAGCTTCTTGGGCTAATTGCCTAGGAAATAAATAATTCCTAGCATATCCATCTGCGGCATTTACCACATCACCCTTTTTACCCATACTTTTAATATCTTTTAATAATATAATTTTCATTATTTTTCATCCTCCTTTATGTATTCTTCAATTGCTTCATCTAATTTATCCACTACTTCTTCAAGTTTCATCGAAGTGAATTTAGTACCCGCCATAGTCATGTGTCCGCCTCCACCTAATGTTTCCAGTATTAACTGAACATTTATTTTACCAAGAGACCTTCCACTTATAAATACTTCATCTTCTATTTTAACAATAACAAATGATGCTTCAATACCAGTGATATTTAAAAGTTCATCCGCCGCCTGAGCTGCTATTACAGAATCTTCTATGTCTTTCGGACAAACTGCTATGGCAATTTCATTTTTAATTTTTGCAGATCTTATAATATCAGCTTTCTTTAAGAAAACATTCAAGTCGTCTGAAAACATCTTTTTAACATCCATAGTATCTGCGCCATGACGCCTCAAAAATGCTGCTGCTTCAAAGGTTCTAACCCCTGTTTTAAAACTGAAATTCTTTGTATCCACACATATTCCTGCCAAAAGACTAACTGCTTCTATATGTTTAAGTTTTGGCTTATCTACCATGTATTGAATCATTTCAGTAACTAATTCTGCAGTAGACGATGCGTAAGTTTCCATATAACTGAGCACTGCGCCTTGTATAAAGTCTTGTGATTTTCTATGATGATCAATTATAACTACTTTTTCTACTTCTTTAACTATTTCTAAACTCTGCACATGGCTTTCATTATGCACATCCACTAATATTATTAGGCTATTTAAGCTTTTAACACTTTTAAATCTTTCAGTTGTTATAAAAGTGTTCTTATATTCTTCATCTTCTAGTATTATGTCCATCATGCTTTTTATACCACTATTAACTCCCTCAAGAATAATATAGCATTCTTTATCTAATCTTTTTATAATACTATATAGACCAATCGCAGAACCTAAACAATCAGGATCAGCATTTTTGTGCCCCATAATAAATATTGTATTACTCTCATTTACTAAATCCATTAGTGCATGTGCTATGACTCTCGCACGCACTTTAGTTCTTTTCTCAACTTCTTTTGTTTTCCCTCCAAAGAAAGATAATTTATCACCCTTTTTTACTACTACTTGATCGCCACCGCGACCTAAAGCAAGTTCTTTCGCTGATGTCGCAAATTCATAGTTTTTTAGAGGTGTATCTTCTCCCCTTCCTACACCCACACTTAAAGTAACTGCAAGCTTATTACCATTACTTATTTCTCTTATACTATCTAGTATATCAAATTTCTTTTCTATTTCTTTTTCAATATACTTGTCTTGAACTATAATAACATATTTACTTGATGTATACTTCTTTACTACAGCATTTACACTCTGACTATAGCTATTTATTGTTCTCTCAATATCTGCTACGAGTAGCGGTGCCTTATCTTCTTCTGTAGTTTTAACAACATCATCAAGGTTATCAACTTCTACTAACATAACACTTTCACGATTACCGTTGATGCCTTTTATTAAATTGGTTTTTTCAGTTGTATCATAAAAATATAAGAGCATAATCTTGTCTTTAATATTTTTATTCTCATTTGTATCCACAATATTTGTGTAAATCTCATAACAATTATCTTTTATTTTAATATTTGGAAACAAATTCTTTTTTCCTTCTAAAACTTGTTTCAAATTTAGTTCCTTAATTATGTCTCTAATATTTTTGTTTAAAAGGTCTTCTCCCTCAAGCATTGTTGTTACACTTTGATTGTACCATAAAATGTTTCCCATATATCCTATTATTATTAAAGGAAATGGAAGTTTAACTAAAGTACTTGTAGTTGCTATATCAAGTTTAGAAGAAAAATTTTCTATAAACTTTTTCCATTCGCCTTTTTTTATTTTCGAGTTATATATATTATACACTACAAGTATTGCGTATAGTCCGAGTGTTACTAATCCTACTTGAAAATGTCCATAATAAAATATTATATATATGAGTAGGGCCATTGTCACCATATATATTTTATTATTTACATTAAAGTAATTATATTTATTGTCCATAATTAGCCCCCAATTATTTTCTTTTAATTCTATATGGATCTAGCCTTCTAAAATCAAATGCCATTTCCATGAGTCCTATTGAAAAGTAAATATTACAAAGAGGCGAAAGTATTGTTAAAACCAGAATTAATATTACTAAAGGCTTCGATATGTTTCTTTTAACCCTTAAAAAATATGTACTTGCCGCAATTCCATTTATAATGAATACAAAGAGTATTAGGAATTCAGAGGACTTTTGTATATACTCCCCACCAGGAATATTCCTTGATGCGAGTATTATTCCTATGCAAACTATACCTATTAATACAGCCCCCACAATGTTCGAAACGTAAACTCTGCTTAAAGGTAATACTGCATCCATTTTATAATTTAACTTTTTTAATATTGCTCTAGCCACTATATAATTTAAGTAGGCTGATATAAAGGAAAAAATTAAAAGACCTGCAGGTATAAATGCCAAAATTAAAGCAACATCTATTTTGTTCATCATTTCTAAATTTTTATCTAAAAGCTTTAATTGCTCTGGCGTTATTCCGGATTGTAAATAAAGGCTCTTTGTGCTATCAAAGGATACTTTCATTGCCCTTTTCATAAATTCCAAATTTTTAGAAAGAAAATCTACAAAACCTACTTTTTCTATAAATAACATAGAAAAAGCTACGGTTAATATATTCGATATTCCAGAACCGATAGCTAAAAATATTAAAGTTATAGATGATTCCTTATTTTTCTTAACACAGTACCCAAGTACAATACCAATAATACTATAAGTTATAGCAGAATATATTGCCATTATTGGATTATAGACTAAAGATACTAATATTATACTTACAAATGTAGCAGTGATTGTTATTTTTTTATTATGCCTTATGTAAAGCACCGCTACAGGAATTGGTAATATTAATGATCCTATAAATGATACAATTGGCAAGTATCCTGTTATAATCATTATCACTGATATTATAACAGATATAAGTGAAGCCTCTACAATTGCCTTTGTACTATAATTATTATTCTCCATTTTTTCCTCCAGTATTTATCTTCCCTTTATATGCGTATATAACTTGCTTAAATCCTTTCCATCCTTTTCTATATTATCTCCTTCAACTATTCCTATCTTGAGTTTCTTTTTCATACTCTCATCCACAGCCACACTTGAATAGCCTAACCTTTCACCTAATATATATAAAAGTATTATTGCCCCTGAAATGCAATCGAGTATGGCATCTTGAGCAACATTGCTCCCTTTACTTAGCAACTTGAAGAAATCTCCTATTATACATAGTAGCTCAGCCTTCAAATTTTCAATTAACTTAACATTAGACATAATATTAAAATCATCCTTTTTCATAGTATATCATCTCCCCTTGTAGGCTTATGCTTATAACTCTATTTTAGTTAGTTTTCTAAATTTATGCAACTAAAGTTTGTTTTTATATAAACAATTCATAATCTAACATATCTTACTCTTTATGTTTACATTATATGGGTTACAATTATAAGTATACTACAAATCACACTACAGAATATACAATTTTATATTTATATTTATATTTATATTTATATTTATATTTATATTTATATTTATATTTTTATTATATATTAATTATTTTCTAAAAACTTTCATTTTATATTAAAAAAATAAAAGCAGCTACCTTAAGGCGCTGCTTTCAATCATTTACTATTCAGTAGTAAATGGTAATAATGCTATGTTTCTTGCTCTTTTAATAGATACAGTGAGCATTCTTTGGTGTTTTGCACAGTTTCCAGAAATTCTTCTTGGAAGAATCTTTCCTCTTTCTGTAACATATTTTCTCAATTTATTTATATCTTTATAGTCGATTGCAGTTGCTTTATCCATACAGAAAGCACAAACTTTTCTTTTCATTCTCTTTCTGTTTCCACCAGCACCGCCGCCGCTTCTTTTATGTTCATTCATAGCCATTGATTTTTTCCCTCCTTACCTAATATTAGAATGGTATATCTCCATCATCAATTGGTGTTATATCGCTATCACTGCCAAAATCTTGAGATTTAGCATTTGATTCGCTTCTATTTCCACCTTGATTAGTATTCGTATCTGATGATTTATTTCCTCCCCATTCAAGGAAGTCAACTTCATCAGCAATCACTTCAGTAACATATCTCCTATTTCCATCTTTAGCCTCATAATTTCTAGTTTGAATGTTCCCAGAAACGCTTAAAAGTTTGCCCTTACTCATGTAATTGGCAGTGGCTTCCGCTTGCTTTCCAAATACCACTATTGGTATAAAGTCTGCATCTGGTTGACCTTCTCTTTTAAATCTTCTATTAACGGCTACAGTGAAAGTGGCTACAGCTGTTCCTGTTCCTTGAGCAAACTTTAGCTCAGGATCTTTTGTCAATCTACCAACTAAAACAACTTTATTCATAAAAACACCACCTATTTTTCTGGATTTATTATGATATGTCTTATAACACTGTCAGTAATTCTGAATACTCTATCTAATTCTTTCGGTAAATCAGGGTTTGAATTAAAATTTATCAATGTATAGTGACCTTCACTTACTTTTTGTATCTCATAAGCTAATTTTCTTTTGCCCCACGCATCAACATTTTCAACTTCTCCACCATTATTTTCTATTACACCTTTAAACTTTTCAACGTTAGCTTTAACAGCTTCTTCGTCTAATGAAGGATGTAATACGAATATAGTTTCATATTTTCTCATTAATTTCACCTCCTCCCCTCGGACTAACGGCCATGCATTGCACGGCAGGGATTACAATAATAAATTATATCACTTAATTCTACATTAATCAAGTTATTCTTCTTTTTTAAGTATACTTTCTTTGTTTAGTGCATTATTTTTTATAATTTTTCTCACTCCGGAGTCAAACTTAATTCGTGGAAGCATTACTATCCTTCCACACCCTAAACATTTTATTTTTATATCGGCACCCAATCTTATAATTTCCCAATTTTTACTACCGCAAGGGTGAATTTTTTTCATTTCAACAATGTCACCTAAATTAAATACTTTCATTAACCATCCCACCTTTAACTCTTGCTAAATATTTTATGTTATATACTTATATTAACTCGATACTCATAGTTCTTATACCTTCTTCATCTACGGCAAAAATTTTTTTTACTTTTATGATATCTGCCTCAATAAGTTTAATTGTGCTTTTAATATTCTCGTCGTCTATTTTTAAACTTATACCACAACTTTTAGTTATATGCGTAGGTGTAGGTACAACTACTACCTTAACCCGTTTTCTCAGAGCTTCTCTCTCAGCTTTCATAGCTTCATGTGTATTTTGAAATGTTACCAAATAATATTTTTCCAATGTTTTCACCCTGCTTTTTATTTTATAGTTAACATGTTTGTTAAACCTTCTCATTTCATATACAATTACAAAACTTTAGATTATAATATTATATTATATGTTAATTTGAAAATATACAGTTATGATGTATGATTGTGCCTTATATAAAGTTATATATTATACATTAACTAATTTTATTATAAACTATTTATAGTTTTAATCATATGGAAACAAAATTAAACATGTTTTTATAATGTTGATCGCTACTGTATTTTTCTATAAAATATAGTAATACTATTAACTTATAGTATTAAACTGGAGGGAATCATGAAAGTATATTTAGATAACGCAGCAACTACATTTCCCAAACCGCCAGAGGTATATTCTTCAATGATGAATTATATGATGAATATAGGCACAAACCCCGGAAGAGGTGTATCAACTGCTTCACTCGCCGGAAATAGAGTTATTTTAAATTGTAGATACGCAATTATGGATTTTTTCCACTTTGATAAAGTTGAAAATGTAATTTTTACACCAAATATTACTACTTCATTAAATACTCTTATAAAATCATCTGTACAAACCGGATGGCACGTAATAACTTCTTCAATGGATCATAATGCTACGTTAAGACCATTAAACTCTCTTTTCCAAAAAGGTATTATAGAACTAGACATTCTTCCTTGTTCAAAAGAAGGTTTCATTAATGTAGATGATTTTATAAATAAACTTAAACCTAACACAAAATTAGTAGTTTTATCACATGCCTCTAACATCATTGGAAGTATTCAACCTCTAGAGGCCATAGGTGAAATATGTAAGAATAAAAATATTTATTTTATTATAGATGCAGCTCAAACTGCTGGAGTGCTACCATTAGACTTCTATAAATTAAATTGTAATGCTTTAGCTTTTACAGGGCATAAAAGTTTGCTAGGCCCTCAAGGCACAGGTGGTTTCATAATTGACGATAAATTAAATCAGCAGTGTACTTCATTTATAGAAGGCGGTACTGGTAGTCTTTCGTCTAGTATTGTTCAACCAGATTTCTTACCTGATAAATTTGAAAGTGGAACCTTAAATGCCCCAGGTATAGCAGGCCTTTTAGAAGGTCTTAATTTTATTAATTCCGAAGGATTAGAGTCAATTCGCAAAAACGAAGAATATTTATGTAAATCTTTTATAGATGGGCTATTAAATATATCTTCAATTAATGTTTATGGTTCCAAATGTTCATCGAAGAGAACTGCTACCATTTCTATCAATTCATCAAAAATTGATAATTCAGATTTAGGATTTATTCTAGATAGTGAGTATGGAATTACAACAAGAACCGGACTTCACTGTGCACCAAATGCTCATAAAACTATCGGGACATATCCATCTGGTACTTTAAGATTTGGCATTGGCCCTTTTAACGATATTAAAGATATTAATTATACCCTAAGCGCTCTCAATACTATTATTAGAAAGGTGTGATTTAAAATAGATGGAAAATATTTTTAAAAAAATCGATAAATTATCTATTTTTTTTGTTTTGTATACATTTGTTTTTGTAATTTTCTTTGGAACTATAGGTTACACGCTCCCCTTTGTATTTGCTCTTATTTTAGCTTCATTCCTTAAAATACCAACTATATATTTAATGAGAAAACTGAAGATTAAAAATACTATAGCTTCATTATTTACTACTACGATATTCTTTACTATAATTGTCATATTATTGTCTATAATAATCACTACTTTAACCTCAGAATCAATACAACTTGTTAAATATATTCAATCGTATATTACCTTAAATAAAGACATTATACTTAATTTTTTCAGTAATTTACAAAATTATTATAAAAATTTAGATCCTACTATAATTAACAATATAGAATCAAATATTACTAACTATATAACTAAAACCATAAATATTAGTATGAATGCATCTACAAAAATATTTTCACAAACTCTAGATTTTGTATCTGCCATACCATATGTTCTGATGGTATTATTATTTACTTTACTTACTACATATTTTTTCACAAAAGATTTATCATCAACAGATAGAAAAAAGTTTAATTTGATTCCATCTAAAAATGAAGACAGAATACATTATATATTTGATGAATCAAAAAAAATGTTGAAAAACTACTTACTTTCATATCTATTAATAATAACTATAACATTTTTAGAAACATTAGTTGTTTTTTTAATTTTTAAAGTTAAGTATGCTGTAACCCTAAGTGTACTCTGTGGTATATTTGATTTACTGCCTATTTTCGGTATTGGAACTATATATCTTCCTTTAATAATTATATTTTTTATATCTAATAATTATATATCCGCTTTAGGACTTTTAATATCCTATATAATTATTACAATTGTAAGACAAATTATTGAACCTAAGATTGTATCATCTTCACTAGGCATCCACCCTGTGGCTGTTCTTGCTTCTATATTTATAGGACTTAAAGCAAATGGTATAGTCGGTATGTTATTTTGTATGTTTTTATTGGTATTTTATAATATATTAAGAAAAGTTAAAGTTTTATAGAATAGAAAACCTCCTACCTGGCTAAAATCCAAATAGGAGGTTTTTTATATATGGTAAATAAGGTTATTTTAGACTCTATGTCAAATGATTGCACTTTTAAATTAAGAGATACTATAAGTCAATATATTTTTCCAATAGCTAAATGTTCACGCCCTATTGTTGTTTTATGTATCGGAACCGACAGATCTACTGGTGATAGTCTAGGACCACTAGTTGGAAACAAGCTTAAGTTTTTAGTTAGAAACAAGATTCATATATATGGTAGTCTTGAGTGTCCCGTACATGCGAAAAATTTATGTGAAACAATTGATGAAATTAATTATTCGTACACCAACCCCTACATTATTGCAATAGATGCTTGCCTAGGGAGTTTACAAAATGTAGGTAAAATCATTGTTGAAGAAAAACCTTTAAGCCCCGGTGCAGCTATGAATAAAAATTTGCCTAAAATAGGTAATCTAAGCATAACAGGAGTAGTAAACATATCCGGAGCTTTTGAATTTATGGTTCTCCAGAACACGAGATTATATACTGTAATGATGCTTGCTGATGCTATTTCAAAAGGTCTATATCATTCAATACTGAAAACTGTAGGTGAAAAAAAATATAGCTCTATTTATGATGAGTTTAATATAAAGGATGTTGAAGGTTAATTAGATTTGGTAATTACTTATATTATTTTGATTTAATTAAAATATAAAATTAAAAATTAGTTTTAGCACATTTTTAATTTTATATTTTTTTGTGTTATCTTTTACTTTAGATTTAGATTTAGATTTAGGTTTTGAAATAATCATGTTTTTATATTATCTTTTAATTCACCTTAATATGTATTCTATAATAAGTTTTCTATGACAATAATTAATTTTATTCTTATTACTTATTCTTTTGAAATTATAGCTTGCTCTAACACTTTATTTTCTTCATCAGATAATTCGTACCTAGATATTCCTTTATTTATTGGTTTTGCATAAGTCGTACTCTCATTTCTACCGTAAATACTTGTTAATATAACGCCATTTATGTCTCCATCAAGTAATGCTATAGAAAAACTTAAATCACTTCCCATATCGTCAAAGGCTTTGTATCTTATCATTGAAGTTTTTTGCACACAACCCGATAATTTTCCATTTATTTGTTCATAAAGTTGTTTCATAATTCCATTTTGTTTTTGTACTTCATCTATTTTATCTAAATAAGATATAACTATGTCTTCTAAATTTTTTGTACTTGCACCTCTCATTAGTTTTCGGTATCTTGATTCTATTTTAATTAAAGATGTATAGGTAATTATAACTATTATAATTAAAATAAATACAAGAATCATAAGAGCTATTGTTATATATATTTGTGCACTATTTATAAAATTAATTATATTCTGCATTAAAAATTACATCCTTTCCATTATGTTTCACGTGAAACATTATATATTAAAAACTTCTAAAATCCTTTCAAAATCTTCTTCTGAATAATACTCAATTTCTATTTTACCCTTATTTTTGTTTTTAGAATTTATTAAAACCTTAGTTCCAAAATGATTTTCTAATTTATTCATTATGTCTTTATAATATATATCATTTTTATTTTCAACTATTCTTTCTTGATTTTCTTTCCCCAAATTTTTTACTAATCTCTCAGTTTCCCTAACACTAAGGTTGTTTTCAATCACTTTTTGAGCAACCTCATATTGGAGCTGCTTATCATTTATTCCCAATATAGCACGTCCATGCCCCTCTGATATTACTTGATCTACTATGTACTCTTGAACTCTTTCATCTAAATTTAATAATCTCATGCAATTGGTTATAGCAGTTCTTGATTTAGATACCTTCTTACTTATTTCTTCCTGTGTAAGACCAAAATCTTTTAACAGTTTCTTATAAGCTATTGCTTCTTCAATAGGATTCAAGTCCTCTCTTTGGATATTTTCTATTAATGATATTTCTAATACTTCTTTATTATCTAACTCCATAATGATTGCAGGTATTTCTTCAAGTCCAATACTTTTTGCAGCCCTAAACCTTCTTTCGCCCGCTATAACTATGTATATATTTTCTTGTTTATTTAAAATAATAGGTTGAATAACTCCATGCTCTTTTATTGACTGTGCCAATTCCGATATTTTTTCAGGATCAAAGTTTTTTCTTGGCTGATCTTTATTAGCTTTAATTAAATTTATAGGTATCTTAAAAACAGTGGAATCACCTTCAATAATTTCTTCTTCTGGTATTAAAGCGCTCAAACCTTTACCTAATCCAAATTTTTTACTCAACTTCTATCATCTCCTTTGTCTATCTAAAAACTCAATTGCTAAATCTTTGTAAGCATCTGCTCCCTTGCATTTATCGTCATAAAGCATAATTGGTAATCCAAAACTTGGTGCTTCAGCTAATCGTATATTTCTAGGTATAGTTGTAACGTATACTTTATCATTAAAATATTTTTTAACTTCTAATACAACTTCATTACAAAGTTTGGTTCTGTTATCGTACATACTTAAAATAATACCCTCGAATTCAAGATTTTTATTTAAAGATTTTTTAACTAATTGTATTGTATTTACTAATTGGCCAACCCCTTCTAAAGCATAATATTCACATTGAATAGGTGTTAACACATTACTAGCTGCCGTAAGTGCATTAATAGTTAAAATTCCTAATGAAGGAGGACAATCTATAAAAATATAATCAAATTCTCCTTCAATTTCTTTGAGTTTCTCTTTTAATATGTTTTCACGATTACTTTTATTTATCAATTCTATTTCTGCACCCGCAAGTTCCATTGTAGAGGGTACTAGGTATAAATTATTTACAAGTTCGCATTCTTTTATAGTTTCCCTAATGGAAATATCAGATATTAATAAATCATATGTTGATAAATTAATATTTTTTTTATCAAATCCTAATCCACTTGTAGTATTTCCTTGAGGATCAATATCTATAGTTAATATTTTTTTACCTTGCATAGCTAAATAAGAGCATAAATTTATATTCGTAGTAGTTTTACCTACTCCCCCCTTTTGATTAAAAATACATATTGTTTTCATGACTACACCTACCCTTCAAAATAATGTATATATTTCGACATGTTATTTTTGCATATAGTTCATTATATATTTATGTTATATGTTTTAATAGTGCTTTTAAAGATATTTAACATAAATATAAAAAAAACAGAGTGTTTCACGTGAAACACTCTGTTTTTTTATTTATTTTTTTGGTATTCTTATTATTACCTCTATACTGTCTTCTAATTCTTTAGATTTATATTCTGCATTAATGCCATATTTATCAAAAACTTGTTTAATAGTATTTATGTATACTCTAGGTGCAAAAATCCCTTTTATTTTTTTCTTTCCGCTAGTAGATACTTCATCTCTACATAACTTCAACAATTCTTTTTCAATAAGTTCTTCAGTCTTTTTAACATTAAGCGACTTATCAACAATTATCTTAAGTACTTTCTTTTGGATGTTCACATCAGATAGTCTTAGCAAAGCTCTAGCATGCCTCTCAGTGAGCTTATTTTCAACTAATATATTGGTTATTTCATTATCTAACTTAAGTAGTCTTAATTTATTTGCAATAGTTGATTGTTTTTTTCCTATCATTTGTGCCAAATGTTCTTGTGTGTAAGAATGATCTTTAATAAGGTTATAATAAGCCATAGCTTCTTCAAAAAAGTTTAGGTCTTCCCGTTGTAAATTTTCGAGTAGTGCAATTGCTGCAGAATCTTTGTCTGTAATATCTATAATAATTACTGGGACTTGTTCAAGCCCTATTTTTTTCGCTGCTCTTAATCTTCTCTCGCCGGCTACTAATTCATATCTGTTTTCCCCACTTTTTCTAACTGTTAGTGGTTGAATTATTCCATATGCTTTTATTGACTGAGATAGTTCCTCAATAGTTTCTTCATTAAAATGTTTTCTAGGCTGATAAACATTTGGAGAAATCAATTCTATAGATACGTAATTTACATTATTTTGCATAATATACCATCCCTCAATTTTTCCTTTTCCTTTTGTATTTTCTTTTTACCTTTTTTTACCTTTTATTAACAATTCTCTATTTTTATGTTATTTCCTTCTTTTTTTTATATATTTCGTACGACAAATTATAACATTTATCATCAATTGGCATGGTGTTCTTAACCTATGGTTCTCCAACAATATTATAATAAAGGACTTTTAGCAACCATTCCTGCTTTTCTAGGATATTTTTTATTGGTAGACGTAATTTTACTTATTATTACTAGATTATGATCTAAATCACTATCTTCAATTTGTACTTTTTCTATATGTTCTATCCGTCCACCAAGAAGTCTTATTGCATTCCTCGATTGCTTTATTTCCTCTTCAACCGCTGGACCCTTCATTGCAACAAAATATCCTCCAACCTTTACATAAGGTATACAATATTCACTTAAAACTGTTAAATTAGCAACAGCCCTTGAAACTGCAACATCAAATTTTTCTCTATATTTCATTTCTTGTGCAAAATCCTCTGCTCTACCATGAATAGCTTTAATATTCTCTAATTGCAGTGATTTAATTACTTCATTTAAAAAATTAATCCTCTTATTAAGTGAATCTAATAAAACTATATTTATTTCTGGTTTTATTATTTTCATAGGGATACCTGGAAAACCTCCTCCAGTACCAATATCTATTATATTTTTTGCATTCTTTAGCTGATCAAATTTAAAAACCTTCATAGAATCAATAAAGTGTTTTTTTACTATTGCCTCATCTTCTTTTATAGCAGTCAAATTAACTTTTTCATTCCATTCCTTTATAAGCCCTTTATATTTCATAAACTGTTCATGCTTTTTTTCATCATATTTAAGTCCTACATTATTGCTTGCTTTATTTAATATATCAAAGTATTCCATATTTCACCTCCGTATTTATAAGACTATTCCTTTGAAATGTTGTTAAGCCTCTTTTGTTGTTCTAGGTATATCATTAAAACAGACATATCAGCGGGTGAAACCCCAGATATTCTAGAAGCTTGACCTATACTTTCCGGTTTAATTTTACCTAGTTTTTGCATAGCCTCTATTCTTAATCCCTTTACTTTGTCATAATTTATGTCTTTTGATATGATTTTATTTTCAAACTTCTTAAATTGTTTGATTTGATCTAACTGCTTTTGGATGTAACCTTCATATTTTGAAACAATATTAACCTGCTGTTGTATATACTTATTTAATTTAGGTCTATCCTTGTCCAATTTTTCAATTATATAATAATCAAGTTCCGGTCTTTTTATAAGTTCATATAAACTTATAGGTTTCTTTAGAGGCGTTGAATTAACAGAAATTAGAAATTCTTCAATTTCCTTTTTGTTTGTAATCTGCAAATGTTTTATTCTTTCAATTTCCTCTTCGATCTGCGTCTTCTTTTTTGTAAATATTTCGTATCTATGTTCTTTAACTAGTCCTACATTATATCCAATTTCAGTTAATCTTAAATCAGCATTATCCTGTCTTAATAACAATCTATACTCTGCCCTTGAAGTCATCATTCTATATGGTTCATTGGTCCCTTTAGTAACTAAATCATCAATTAGAACACCTATATAACCATCCGACCTTTTAAGTATTAATGGTTCTTTACCTTGAATAGTAAGTGCCGCATTAATTCCTGCAATAATGCCTTGAGAAGCTGCTTCTTCATATCCTGAGCTACCATTTATTTGACCAGCTGAAAATAATCCCTTAATATTTTTAAATTCCAAAGAGAGTTTTAAATCCGTTGAATCTATACAGTCATATTCTATAGCGTATGCTGTTCTCATAATTTCTACATTCTCAAGTCCCTGCACTGTTTTTAACATTTCTACTTGTACTTCTTCAGGAAGTGAGCTAGACATACCTTGAACATACATCTCCTCTGTATTCTCACCTTCAGGTTCTATAAATATCTGGTGTCTTTCCTTATCTGTAAATCTCATTACTTTATCTTCAATAGATGGACAATATCTAGGTCCTGTACTTGTAATTGAGCCATTATAAAGGGGGGATCTATGAATATTCTTTCTAATTACGTTATGAGTATTCTCATTCGTATAAGTTAAATAACAACATAGCTGATCGCGACTTATATCTTCACTAATAAATGAAAATGGAACTATTTCTGAATCACCATTTTGAGCTTCCATTTTAGAAAAATCTACTGAACGTCTATTTATTCTAGCAGGAGTTCCTGTTTTAAATCGTCGAAGTGTTATTCCCAGTTTATCTAACGAATTAGATAGTTCGTTCGCCGGAAGCAATCCGCTAGGGCCTTCACTATAACTAAGATCTCCAATTATAACTTTTGATTTTAAGTATGTTCCAGAAGCTATAACAATTGCTTTTGTAGTGAAATATGCACCATGTTTTGTAAGTACACCCTTTATTTTTCCATCAGCTACATCTATTGATATTATTTCTAATTGTCTTAATTGTAAATTTTCTTGATTTTCCAATACATTTTTCATTCTAAGACCGTATGCTTTTTTATCCGCTTGAGCCCTTAATGAGAACACTGCTGGACCTTTAGATTTATTTAGCATTCTTGATTGTATATATGTATTATCAATATTTATTCCCATTTCACCACCAAGTGCATCTATTTCCCTTACTAGATGTCCTTTGGCAGTGCCGCCAATATTAGGATTACATGGCATTAAAGCCACGCTATCTAAATTAATAGCACAAATTAAAGTTTTGCATCCTATTCTTGCAGATGCTAGAGCTGCCTCACAACCTGCATGACCAGCTCCAATAACTATAACATCAAAATTTCCTGCATCGTATTTCATATTTATCCCTACTTTCCTAAACAAAATTCTGAAAATATCTTGTGTATAATATCTTCCTCTAAAGCTTCTCCCGTAATCTCGCCTAAATTCACCCATGCATTTCGAATGTCAATTGATGCCAGATCTATAGCTGATGTATATTCTAGTGCATTTAATGATGATTCTAAGTTTTCTTTTGCTCTTATTAAAGATTGTTTATGTCTATTATTTGTAACGAACACACCTTCAGTTTTAATTTCTCCATTAAAAAACAAATCTTTTATATGATCTTTAACATAATGTAACCCTTCACCTGTTTTTACTGAAATATTAGTTATATATTTTGACTTTAGAGTTTTTAATTCACTTATATCTATTTTACCACCTAAATCGCTTTTATTTAATAATACTATATATTTTTTTTCTTTAATATATTCAATAATTTCTTTATCCTCATGACTTAACTCCATACTTGAATCTAATATTAAAATAACTAAATCTGCTTCATCTATTTTTTCTTTTGATTTTTCCACTCCAATTTTTTCAACTTTGTCATCAGTCTCGCGAATACCTGCAGTATCTACTATCTTAATTGGTATCCCTTCAATACTTATATACTCTTCTATTGCATCCCGAGTTGTACCTGGTACGTCTGTAACAATAGCTCTTTTCTCTTTAACAAGCGCATTTAAAAGTGATGATTTTCCTACATTAGGTTTTCCAACTATAACAGTGCTAAGCCCCTCTCTTAAAATTTTGCCTTCATCAGCTGTGCTTAAAAGTAGATCTATATTACTTATTACTTTATTAACATCTTCAATAACATCTTTTGCAGTTACTTCTTCAATATCCTCTTCTGGGTAATCAACCGTAACCTCAATACGCGCAATTACAGTAAGTAATGTATTTCTAATCGCTTTTATTTCCTTGGAAATAGAACCTTCTGATTGCATAAGCGCTGACTTCATACTAAGTTCTGTCTTTGCTCTTATTATATCTATAACTGCTTCTGCCTGACTTAAATCAATTCTTCCATTTAGAAATGCTCTTTTAGTAAATTCTCCAGGTTCCGCCATTCTCGCTCCTGCGCGAATAATTTCCTGTAATATTCTATTAGTCCCAACTACTCCTCCATGACAATTGATTTCAATTGTATCCTCTGCAGTAAAACTTCTAGGCCCTTTCATATAGGAAATAATCACTTCATCTAGTCTACTCCCATTTTTATCAACCACATGGCCATATCTCATAGTATAAGATTTGAAATCATTAAGTTTTCTATCATTTTTACCTACAAATAGACTTCCCACTATTTCTATTGACTTATCACCAGATATCCTAATAATAGATATCCCACCTTCTCCTATACTAGTTGATATCGCAGCTATAGTATCAAATTCTTTCATTAAATATGCCCTCCTAATTTTATAAGTATTTATTATTATATCCATATTAATTACATTATATCTAAAATCTTTGTTATTTGTATTGCCTCTTTATTAGCATTTTAATTGTATTCGTAAAATTCAACGTTAGATTATTAACTTAACTGTATATTAGTAACTTTGGATTTTAAGAATAGAATCACCGTTACAATTATTTTTTAATTTAAAAAGAAAGCCCTTAGGCTTTCTTTAAATCAACTACAACTCTTCTATAGGGCTCTTCACCTTCGCTAAATGTGTAAATATATGAATCATTTTGAAGCGTAGAATGTATTATTCTTCTCTCGTAAGGATTCATAGGCTCAAGTTTTAACACTCTACCACTAACCCTTACTTTATATGCAATTTTAGATGCAAGTCTTTTCAAAGTCTCTTCTCGTTTTGCTCTATAATTTTCAGTATCTAATACTACTCTTTTATACTCTTCATCATGATTCTTGTTTACAACTAAACTTACAAGGTATTGAAGTGCATCTAAAGTTTCGCCTCTATATCCAATTAATAATCCCATGTTAGGTCCAATTAAATCAACCTTAATCTCATTATTTTCATCCTTAAGATTCACTTCTGCTTTCATGTTCATTGAATTTAATACTTCTTTTAAAAAAATTTTAGCTTCATTTAAACTATCTCTTTTAACCGTAACTCTAATTTTGGCAGGTTTTACCCCTATAATATTTAAAAACCCTTTACTTCCTTCATCTATAGTTTCCACTTTTACTTTGTCTATTGTAACTTTTAATTCCATAAGTGATTTACTTATTGCATCATCTACGGTTTTTCCCATCATTTCTATAATTTTCATATAGTGCTACACCCGCCTTTCTATATATCAAAATTAGGCACTTGTGTTAACTCTCTTTGTTTTTTAATTCTAATTTATTTATAGCTACAGTTTGAACTATTTGTACTACATTATTTATTACCCAATATAACACTAGTGCACCTTTAAATTTAAGACTCATAAAACCCATAAAGATAGCCATTCCAGTATACATTGTTGAAGTTTGTTTTGATTGAGAACCATCCGCTGACGGCGGTTGCATAAGCTTTGATGAAAAATATGTTGTAACAGTAGACAAAATTGGTAATATGTACATAGGATCTGCTTTTGTTAAATCCTTCATCCATAAGAAACCAGCACCCTGCATATTTAAATTTTGAAACACAGCGTATAAAGCAAATAAGATAGGCATTTGAATAAGCATTGGTAAACATCCACCCATTGGATTTACTCCATTTTCCTTATAAAGTTTCATTACTTCTTGCTGAGCCTTTTGGGGATCACTTTTATATTTTGCTTGAACTTTCTTCATTTCTGGTTGAATTGCACCCATTTTAGCAGTTGATTTAAGTTGTTTAATACTCAATGGTAACAATATTAATCTTATTATAACAGTGAAAATAATTATTGTCAGTCCAAATGATAAATCATTATTTGGTATAAGTGTATGAATGCCGCCATGTATAAAGAAAAAGAACTTTTGAAGCGGATCAGTTAAAAAAGTAAATTTCAAATATAAAACCTCCCAAATGTTTATTTAACTGGATCAAAGCCGCCCTTATTATAAGGATGACATCTAAGTATTCTCTTTATTCCCATAATTAAGCCTTTTATTGCTCCATACTTTTCAATAGCCTCTAAAGTATACTGAGAACATGTGGGGTAGAAAATACAACAAGGCCTCTTAAGAGGTGATATATAATTTCTATAACAATTAATACCCAGTATAAGTATTTTTTTCATTATTAATTAAACCAGCTTTCTTAAGCAATTTCTTTAAAGCACTCTCTATTTCTTTGTAATTTTTAGTATTAGAAGGATTCCTTGCAATAAAAACCAGATCGTATCCTGTCTTTAATCCTTCAGTATTAAGCCTATAACTTTCACTTATTAATCTTTTAACTCGACCTCTAATTACACTGTTTCCTACCTTTTTACTTACAGATATTCCACATCTATTAATATCTTTACCATTTCTATAAATGTATAATACTAATAATAGGTTAGAAAAAGATTTTCCTTTTCTATATACTGTTCTAAATTCAGTATTCTTTCTAATTCTGTATTTCTTCACATCACTCTTCATATTAGCCGCCCTCTTTTCCGCAAATTGCAGAAAAAGGCCACATTAGCGGCCTTTATGCTGTCAATCTTTTTCTACCTTTTTGTCTTCTTTTCTGAAGAATATTTCTGCCAGAAGCGGTTTTCATTCTCTTTCTAAATCCGTGTTCTTTTTTTCTTTGTCTTTTTTTAGGTTGGTAAGTCATGAACATATCTACTACACCCCCTTCTTTTAACTCATACATTATAGCAACCATTATGCAATTGCATACGTATGGTTTTACTATTAGATTATATAGTGACACTCTCATAATGTCAAGATAAGCATTTTTATTAATATTGTTGATGTTTTTTTTATTTATATGTTTTTTTGTGGATAACTTCTTGAACACCTTGTTATTTTTTGATATTATATAAGAAAGAACTGTGAATAACTTAATTATAAGTAAAGTTATTCACAACTTGTGGACAAAATTGTGAATAACTATTACAATGTTATCTTAAACTTCTTTTTACTTATCTATTTTTGACTATATTAGCAGATTTATTCCTTTTTTAATATGTTAATAACTTTTTCACCTAAATTGTTAATACTTTAAGTCACCTTAAAGATATAAACATAGTTATTAACATGTGCATATTTTTATTGCTATTTATCAACAACCTACAATATATTAATTTATTGTTTATAACTTTGTTAATACATTGTTTGTTTTTACATAAAAATTTTTTTTATTTGAACTGGAGGGTAGGAAATGAGCACCCAAATTAAAGATATCTGGGAAAAAACCTTAAATATAATAAAAGGCGAACTGACAGAAGTTAGTTTTAATACTTGGATTAAAAGTATAGAACCTATGGCCTTAGATAATAATACATTTAAATTAGGTGTTCCTAATAATTTTACCAAAGATATTCTTGAAAATAGATATAAGGATTTAATAATGAATGCTGTTAAATTACTTACTTCTAAAACATATAAAATAGAATTCTTTATATTATCTGAAGAAGTAGCTGAAATTGAAACACCTAAAGCTAAACGAGAATCAGAAAGACATAACCTAATAGTTAATGACGAAATGTCTGCAACACTAAATCCAAAGTATACTTTTAATTCTTTTGTCATTGGTAATAGTAATAGGTTCGCCCATGCTGCATCACTTGCTGTAGCCGAATCCCCTGCGAAAGCCTATAATCCACTATTCATTTATGGTGGAGTTGGTCTTGGTAAAACACATTTAATGCATGCCATTGGTCATTATATATTGGCAAATAACCCAAAATCTAAAGTTGTTTATGTATCTTCTGAAAAATTTACAAACGAACTTATCAATTCTATTAAGGATGATAAAAATGTAGAATTTAGAAACAAGTACAGAAATGTAGATGTGCTTTTGATCGATGATATTCAATTTATTGCTGGTAAAGAACGCACGCAAGAAGAATTCTTTCATACATTCAATGATCTACATGAAGCCAATAAACAAATTATTTTATCTAGTGATAGACCTCCTAAAGAGATACCTACTCTAGAAGATAGATTGCGCTCTAGATTCGAATGGGGTCTTATAGCTGATATACAACCGCCTGATTTTGAAACTAGAATAGCTATTTTAAAGAAAAAAGCAGATGTAGAAAACTTAAACATTCCAAATGAAGTAATGGTGTATATCGCTACTAAAATTAAATCAAACATTAGAGAACTAGAAGGTGCTCTTATTAGAATTGTTGCTTTTTCTTCGCTTACCAATAAAGAAATTGGCATAGACTTAGCATCTGAAGCACTAAAAGATATTATATCTAGTAGAAATTCGAAACAAGTTACTATTGAATTAATACAAGATATAGTTTCTAGCTATTTTAATTTAAAAGTTGAGGATTTTAAATCTTCAAGACGAACTAGAAACATAACATTCCCAAGACAAATAGCAATGTATTTGTGCAGAAAACTTACAGACATGTCTCTTCCAAAAATTGGTGAGGAGTTTGGAGGTCGAGATCATACAACTGTAATTCATGCATGTGAGAAAATATCTAATGGTCTTAAAGTAGATGAAAATTTACAAGATAACGTAGCTGAACTAACTAAGAAAATAAGTCAAAAGTAAAACAATACTGTTACTAACAAGTGTTGATACTATATATATATAATCCTGTGCATAAAATAATACATAAAATCTAACTGTTAGTATTGTGGATAACTATGATTTTTTTTTGCATACTTATCCACAATTACTTTTACTGAGTATCACTGAATCCTAAAGGCTAAGATAGGTTTTTAACATATCAACAGCCCCTACTACTATTACTACTAGTTTTAATTATTATCTTACCTATCTTTAATCAATTTCCCATGTGGATAAGGAGGTCTTTTTTTTATGAAGTTTATATGTGAAAAAAGTATATTACAAGAAGCAATTTCAAATGTACAAAAAGCTATTACTGGAAAATCAACAATGCCCGTATTACAAGGTATTTTAATAGTTGCAAAAGATAGTGAGGTTACTCTTATAGGATCTGATATTGATTTAAGTATTGAGGCTAAGATTAATGCAGACGTTATGGAAGACGGAAGTGTAGTACTGGACTCTAAGTTGTTTGGTGAAATTATAAGAAAATTACCCAATAGTGCAGTTGAAATAACTTCTGAAGAAAAAAACTCTATTAAAATAGTTTGTCAAAAATCATATGCTACTATAATACATATGAATAGTGATGACTATCCTAATTTACCTAATATAATAGAAAATATGATTTTTTCTGTTTCTCAAAGAGTATTAAAAAGTATGATGAAAGGTACAATATTTGCTGTTGCTCAAGATGAGACTAGACCAATTCTTACAGGGGTCTTATTTGAAATAAAAGATAAAAAACTTAATCTTGTAGCACTGGATGGCTATAGAGTTGCATTTAGAAGTGAAGACGTAGATAACGACAATAGTATAAATGCTGTAATTCCTGGTAAAACATTAAGTGAGGTTTCAAAAATATTAGAAGAAACTGATGAACCAGTTAATATAACATTCACAGCGAATCATATTTTATTTAATCTTGGAAAAACAAAGGTTATATCAAGATTACTAGAAGGAGAATTCATAAAATATAGCTCAATAATACCAGAAGAATATAATTTAAAAATAACAGCTAAAAGATCTGAATTATTGAATTGTATAGAAAGAGCATCTCTCATGGCCAAAGAGGGAAATACTAACTTAGTTAAATTTAACATAGAGGAAGACAATATGGTTATTACCTCTAATTCTCAATTGGGAAAGGCTAGAGAGGAAATAAATATAATTTTGCAAGGTGAGCCTCTTCAAATTGCATTTAACTCAAAATACCTAATAGAACTTCTTAAAATAATGGAAGAAGAAGAAATCATCATGGAGTTTTCAAGTGGGGTTAATCCTTGCGTAGTAAGAAATAAAGAAAAAAATAACTGCACATATATGGTATTACCAGTAAGAATAAGGACGACTAACTAATTAAAAATAATATATATTATAATATTAAAAAAAGGTGGTTTTAAAATGAATGAAATACAAGTAGATACAGGAATAATAAAATTGGATGCTTTTCTAAAGTGGGCTGGAATAGCAAGTTTAGGTTCAGAAGCAAAATTTTATATTAAAAATGAGGAAATAAAGCTTAATGGTGAAGTAGAAACCCAAAGAGGTAAAAAATTAGTTAAAGGTGATATAATTGAATTTAATGGCGAAACTTATAAAATAGTATAAAATATATTAATGCACCGGAAAATTTTAAAAAATCTCCGGTGCACAATTTATGTCAATATTAAAAAAAATTATATATATATATTTATGATTATAAAATAATATAAATATATATATATGTTATAATCATAATAGGTGATTGTATGTACATAAAATATTTACAACTTAGAAATTTTAGAAATTATAATGAGTTAGTTATACAACTTAATAAAGGCACTAACGTATTTGTAGGAGATAATGCACAAGGGAAAACAAATGTTTTGGAAGCAATTTATTATTGTAGTCTAGCTAAGTCTCACAGAACTAATAGAGATAAAGAATTAATAAATTGGAATGGTACAGAAGCATACATAAAACTTTATGTATGTAAAACTAGGTTAGATAAAAAAATAGAGATAAAAATTTTTAAAGAAGGTAAAAAAGGCGTTAATATAAATTCAATAAAAGTTCAAAAGATGTCCGAACTAGTAGGAAGCTTCAATGTGATTATGTTTTCTCCAGAAGATCTAAATATTGTTAAAGAATCACCATCTTACAGACGAAAATTTTTAGATATAGAATTATGTAAATTAAACAGTCGTTATTATTATAGTTTATCTCAATATAAAAAAATTTTAAATGAGAGGAACTTAGCTATAAAACAATGGAACACTAATATTGATATTATAGATGTATATGACAAACAACTTAGTGAATTTGGCGCAATTATAATAAAAGATAGAATTAATTACATAGAAAAATTGAATAAATTAGGAAAAGTAATACATAGCAATATAACATCTAAAAGTGAAATTATAGATATAAAATATTTAACCCCTATAAAAGAATTGGATAATATACAAGAAAACTTTTATTTGCTCCTATGTAAAAATAGAAAAAGAGATATAGAAACTAAAACTACTTCAACAGGGCCACATAGAGATGATTTTTCTATAGAAATTAATGGTATAGATGCTAGAATATTTGGATCCCAAGGGCAGCAGAGAACTTCTGTTTTAACCATTAAGTTTGGAGCACTAGCAATAATAAAAGAACTAACTGGAGAGTACCCAGTATTGTTACTTGATGATGTTTTGTCTGAACTTGATACAAAAAGGCAAGAATATATATTAAATTCAATAAAAGATGTTCAAACATTAATTACATGTACTGGTGTTAATAATATAAGAAAATATTTAAATCCTGAAAGTAAGATATTTGAAGTTATGTCAGGTAAATTAAAAGAAATTATATAAGTTCAAACGAAAAAAGATTATAAAGGAGGATATTATATGTTTTTACATTTAGGAGAAAATGTAGTAGTGCCTATAAAAGATATTATAGGTATATTTGATATAGATACTACTATGTATAGTTCGGACACTATCCAATTTTTAAGAATGGCTGAAGAAGATGGTTTTGTAGAGCGGATAACAAATAATATTGCTAAATCTTTTGTAATAGCTGAGGTAGATAAAAAAAGTAAAATTTTTTTATCACCAATATCATCTTCAACTTTATGCAAGAGAACAGAAACTGTATATTATGAGCTTTAAAGTGAATTAGGAGGATATGCATGGAAATAAATAATGTTTATGACGAGAGCCAAATACAAGTACTTGAAGGATTAGAAGCTGTAAGAAAAAGACCTGGTATGTATATAGGAAGCACGAGTATTCGCGGTCTTCATCATCTGGTTTATGAAATTGTAGATAATAGTATAGATGAGGCTTTGGCAGGTTTTTGTAAAAATATTAATGTATTTATACACCAAAACAATTCTATAACTGTAATAGATGATGGTCGAGGTATGCCTGTAGGAATACATCATAAAATGAAAATACCTACTGTAGAAGTTATAATGACAGTACTACATGCAGGTGGAAAATTTGGTGGGGGAGCATACAAAGTATCGGGTGGTCTTCATGGTGTTGGGTCATCTGTAGTTAATGCTTTATCCGTTGTTTGTGAAGTAGAAGTCAAAAAAGATGGGAACATATGGAAACAAACTTTTTCTAAAGGAAAAACTACTAGTACACTTGTAAACATAGGAACAACTGAGGAACATGGAACGAAAGTCTTTTTTACTCCTGACCCGGAAATTTTTGAAGAAATTAATTTCGATTATGAAACACTTTCTCAAAGATTAAGAGAATTAGCCTTTTTAAATAAAGGCTTAAGAATAACACTTACGGATGAAAGAGACGATAAAAATCAGGAGTTTTGGTATGAGGGTGGAATAAAATCCTTTGTAGATTATTTAAATAGAAATAAAGGAACAATTCATGAGACTATATACATGGAAGGACGCAGGGATGATTACGTTGTTGAAATAGCTCTGCAATACAATGATACATACACAGAAAATATATTTTCATTCGCAAATAATATAGATACCGTTGAGGGTGGAACGCACTTAGTTGGTTTTAAGACAGCATTAACAAGAGTAGTAAATGATTATGCTAAAAAATTTGGTTTTCTAAAAGATAATGATAAAAATCTATCAGGTGAGGATGTACGTGAAGGGCTTACAGCAGTAATATCTATAAAGCTTACTGATCCTCAATTTGAAGGTCAAACAAAAACTAAACTTGGTAATAGTGAAGTAAGAGGCATTGTCGATAGTATAGTTGGTGAGGCAATTAGTAATGTTTTAGAGGAAGATCCTCAACTTGGTAAAAATATAATAGATAAAGGATTAAATGCAGCTAGAGCCAGAGAGGCAGCAAAAAAAGCAAGAGAATTTACTAGAAGAAAATCAATACTTGAGAGTACTACTCTTCCAGGTAAATTATCAGATTGTGCATCAAAAGATCCTATGGAATGTGAAATATATTTAGTCGAGGGTGATTCCGCAGGTGGTTCAGCAAAACAGGGTAGAGATAGAAAATTTCAAGCTATACTCCCACTTAAAGGTAAAATAATGAATGTTGAAAAGCAAAGAATTGATAAAATGCTTGCATCTCTTGAAATTAGGGCTATGATAACTGCTTTTGGTGCTGGTATAGGTAAGGATTTTGATGTGAAAAAAATAAGATATGATCGTATTATTATTATGACAGATGCAGATGTAGATGGGGCTCATATTAGGACTTTATTATTAACATTTTTCTATAGATACATGAAGGAATTAGTAGAACAAGGGCACGTATATGTAGCTCAACCTCCACTATTCAAGGTTTCTAAAGGTAAAAAAGAACATTATGTATATACCGAAAAAGAACTTCAAGAGACACTTGTGGAATTTGGTGGGAAAGATAGTAACACTGATATACAAAGATATAAAGGTCTTGGGGAAATGAATCCAAATCAGCTTTGGGATACAACAATGAACCCTGAGGAGAGAACTATGCTTCAGGTCCATGTAGAGGATGCAATGGCGGCAGATGAAATATTCACTATTCTCATGGGTGATAAAGTAGAACCACGTCGGGAATTTATACAAGAGAATGCTAAAAGTGTGCTTAACTTAGATATATAATTTACTAAAGTAGACTAATTCACTTTAGTGGATTAGTTAACTATTACTGAGGTTAATCAATTAAAGTAATTACCGTCATTCTTGGAATATGTTGATATTTTTTTCAGAGTGACATTAAAATATTTTGTTTAAAGAGGTGTAACATGATTAATAATCAGGGGAATATTTTACCTATTGATATAAGATACGAAATGAAAAAATCTTATATAGATTACGCTATGAGTGTTATTGTAAGTCGTGCTCTTCCAGATGTGCGAGATGGACTTAAACCTGTTCATAGAAGAATATTATTTTCTATGCATGAACTAGGGTTAACACCGGAGAAGGGATATAGAAAGTGTGCCAGAATAGTAGGAGATGTTTTAGGTAAGTATCATCCACATGGTGATACTGCGGTATATGGTGCATTAGTTAGAATGGCTCAAGACTTTTCCCAAAGATGTACTTTGGTCGATGGTCATGGAAATTTTGGTTCTGTAGATGGTGATGGGGCAGCTGCAATGAGATATACAGAAGCTAAGATGAGTAAAATTACAACTCAGATGCTTCGCGATATTAATAAAGATACAGTAGATTTCATTCCTAACTTTGATGGAGAAGAAAAAGAACCATCAGTGCTGCCTTCAAGATTCCCTAATCTTTTAGTTAATGGATCAACAGGAATTGCAGTAGGCATGGCAACCAATATACCTCCACATAATTTAATAGAAGTTATAGACGGAGTGCTCATGGTTATTGAAGACTCAGAAGTTACTATAAGTGATTTAATGACAAAAATAAAAGGGCCAGATTTTCCTACAGGTGGAATTATTCTAGGAAGAGCGGGAATAAAAAGTGCTTATGAAACAGGCAGAGGAAGAATACTCGTAAGGGCTAAAACAGACATTGAAGAGAATAAAGGTAGAAATGCAATAATAGTAACAGAATTACCTTATCAAGTTAATAAAGCAAAACTTATAGAAGGTATTGCAGATTTAGTAAAAGATAAGAAAATAGATGGAATATCGGACTTAAGAGATGAATCAGATAGAGAAGGTATGAGAATTGTTATAGAACTAAAAAGGGATGCAAATCCTAATATCGTATTAAATAGGTTATTTAAACATACTAGGATGCAAGATACTTTTGGAGTTATAATGATAGCTCTTGTAAAGAATCAACCTCAAACTTTAAATTTAAAACAAGTTCTAGTTTATTATTTAGAACATCAAAAGGATGTAATAAGAAGAAGAACTCAATTTGATCTTGATAAAGCATTGGCTAGAGCTCATATTTTAGAGGGTTTGAAAATTGCTTTAGATCACATTGACGAAGTAATTCGATTAATAAGAGCATCTAAAAATATTAGTGAAGCTAAAGAAAGTTTAATAAATGCATTTAATTTATCTGAAAAACAATCAACTGCTATTGTTGAGATGAGACTTGGAAGACTTACAGGTCTTGAGAGAGGTAAAATTGAAGATGAGTATAATGAATTAATTAAAACAGTAAATTATTTAAAAGGAATTTTAGCAGATGAATTAGTATTATTAAACATAATTAAGGATGAGTTAATAGAAGTTAGAAATAAATATGGTGATACTAGAAGATCAGCAATAGAAAAAAATCCATATAGTTTAGATGAGGAAGACTTAATTCAAGAACAAGATATCGTAATTACTCTAACTCATGCAGGTTACATAAAGAGACTACCGGCTGATACTTATAGTGCACAAAAAAGAGGGGGTAGAGGGATACAAGGTGTTACTACAAAAGAAGATGATTTTGTAGAACATATTTTTATAACTACAACCCATAATAATATTTTATTTTTCACAAACAAGGGAAAATCATTTAAGTTAAAGGCATATGAAATTCCCGAAGGTGGAAGAACAGCTAAGGGAACAAACTTAATAAATATTATACCTTTAGCTAGTGATGAAAAGATTCAAGCTGTTATATCTCTTAAAGAGTTCGCTGAAGATAATTATCTTGTAATGGGAACAAAACATGGTTTAGTTAAAAAAACATCACTTGATAAATATTCAGCAATTAGAAAAAATGGTTTAAATGCAATTAATTTAAGAGAAGATGATGAACTAATTGGAGCTGCAATAACTAATGGAGATAGTGAGATGCTGTTTGTTACAAGAAACGGTTATTCCATAAGATTTAGTGAAAAAGATGTAAGAGGTATGGGAAGAACTGCAACTGGAGTTAAGTCCTTAACCTTGAGGCAAGAAGATATTGTAGTGTCTATGAATATTGTTACACCTGAGGAAGAACTTCTAGTTATAAGTGAAAATGGTTTTGGAAAAAGAACCTTAGTTTCAGAATACTCACTTCAACATAGAGGTGGTAAAGGAGTAATAACCTATAAGGTATCCGAGAAAACAGGCAAACTTGTAGGTGCTAGAATAGTAAAAGACGGAGACGAAATGATACTTATAAACAGTAATGGTATTGTTATAAGATTAAGCGTAGCTGGAATATCAACTACAAGTAGGAATACTATGGGAGTAACTTTGATGAAGAATGGTGAAGGTGATAACATAGTTGCTATAGCTAAAATAAATTGTAGTGATGTAATTAGCACAGATGAAGATTCTAATCAAGAAGAAGTGAAACCTTTGCAAATTGAAGCAGATTCTGCTCAAGAAGAAACTAAGGAAACTTCTGTTAAAGAGGATCATGAACCAGAAACACATGAGGAACCTAATGATAAATAATTTAATGAAGTAAATGATAAAATTAGAAAGTACTTATTTGAAATAACTTCAAATAAGTACTTTCTTTAATTCATATTAAAATATAACTAACCTAGTGTATCTCAAGCAGTAAAACAGTGAAAAATAAAGATAGGTAAAGTTGTAGCAGTATAATCTATTGAGGTATAGAATAATACTGAATACAGTATCTTATAGATTTGATACAATACATCTTGTCGTTACGAATGAGTAACAACATAGGTTTAATTTTAAGAGTTACTTTTTTTATTATTTTAAATAATAATTTAAATAAATAAAAAAATATATTGACAACGTTAAAGTTAAACAGTAAAATAATAGAAGTCATCATATGATGACAAGAAGTATTTTGGTCTTTGAAAATTAAACAGAGAAATAGGTAAAGAGACGAAATAATATTTTGTTTTAACCAGTTAATTACTTTAGTAAAAGTAATATTTTAGTCGTAAGACTAAAAAGTATGTAATGAGCTTGCGAATTAACTTAACAGTTGTCGCAGATTATTCAT
>NZ_JAIZZK010000018.1 GCF_020443705.1 Clostridium algoriphilum | reverse complement strand
AAACAAAACTGCATTGTATTTCTTCAAAGTATTTTTTCACTTTTCAACGTGCAATTAAAACCCTAATATTTACATTCCTGTTTTTTCATAAGTTAGTTAACACTATCTTATATCCTACCTATTTTACTTCCTATAAAAAAACCAACTAAACCGAGTATTACTGAACACAATATATATATAAAGGCATTCAGTTTTTCTTTTTCTTGAAATAAATTAAAGCCCTCATACATAAAAGTTGAAAAAGTTGTGTATGCACCTAAGAAACCATCCCCGAGAAGAAGCATCATATTATTACTTACCCCAATAGTACTAACAATGCCAAGTAAAAGTGAACCTGTAATATTAATAATAAAAGTCCCTATTGGAAAAGAGGTTTTTGACTTTTCACTTATAAATTTACCAATGCTGTACCGAACCAAACTTCCGGCGGCTCCACCAACTGCAACGAGCACATATGTCATATTTTAACCTCCTTGTAATTTCTAAGTTTTCATCTTAAGAGATATTCCGCTCCGTTTTAAACATTGAAACTACTTCCCTTGCAAGTACCACTCCAAAGTAGGAGGCGGCAAGTCCTAGCATCACAGAAAACCCAATATATGATACAGCGGAATAATAGTCACCTTGAGTCATAAGATTTACAGTCTCCTTGCATAATGTCGAAAAAGTTGTGTAGGCTCCAAAAAATCCAGTGGCTATCCCCAATCTTATATCAGCATCAAACTCAAAGACTTCGAAGGCGATAGTTAGTATAAGGGCTAAAAGCAAGCTTCCAGAAACATTAATAAACAATGTATTTATAGGTATAGCTTCTTTATAATTATTAATATGTATGTTCTTTATAACATATCTAAGAATTGCGCCTAGCATTCCGCCTACAGCTATAAATATGTATTTTCTCATAAATCTATCACTTCCTCAAATTATTTTATCTAGTTTTAATAAAATAATAATTTATTTATAATATTAATAAAAAATGTTTTATAATAGAAATTAAACTCCTACAAAAACTCCATAAAAAGCATTAGGAGAAGCTTGGATATAGTAATTATGGTGAATTCCATCACCTATTTATAATTTAATATTACCATACAATATTTATGAATTCAATTATAAGAAAGTTGATATTCAGCTCGGTCACTGAGTTAGAGGTTGATTTTAGACTTGATAAATACTGATATAATTTATTAAAAAATATCTTACACTTTTTATATACGTTAAAATTTAAATGGGTTTAATATAAGTTTTTAACATAATATTAATAATAATTGTTTTGTTTTCTATAAATATGTTAATAATTATAAGTAATTATATTAATTTAAAATATGTTTAGGAACTAATATATTATAAAAAAGTAATAAATTTATCAGTAGTATTAATAATGTAAGTTGATTATATATAATTAATTATATATAATAGAGTGTACGAGATAAAAATCTATACAAGAAAATAAGAAAATAATAATATTATTTTTATTATACAAGGAGGAACATAAATGAATATAGATGTAAATACACCACTTGATGAATTACTAGAGGCTTGGTCAAAGTATTCACAAAAACTTGTCTATACTATGCTAACTGAAAAAAATGGACTTGACGAGTTTAATAAAATAAAATTGGTCCTAAAAACTAAAGGAATTATTAATTTAGACATGCATAATGTTTATGATAAGGAATATATCCTTCAATATACTAAGCAAGGTGGACGATTTGAAAAGAGAATTCTTCTTGATAAATAAATAATTAGAAATATAACTAATTATAGTGATATCTATAAGAAATAGGTATTATCCAAAATAGGTTTTTAAGGTTGAGAATTTATTTCTCAACCTTTTTTACATTATTAATGAATATAATCAAATATAATATGGTATAATTATATTTGATTAGTATAAAAGTACTCTTTCGTATTGTATTTATTAGGAAATTATAAATATCTCATACTGTAGTAATACTAGAAATAAGAATAATAGTAATGTATATAGTATTATTACCTTAAGCAATTATTTTAATAAGAAAAAAAGTTTTAAAACATATAATATAAAAAGAAAGTGATGTTTATAAACAAGCAGCACTTTGAAATATAAGTCATACAAAAAAATTAGAAAGGAGAATACATGGCTGAAAATTATGAAAACGTTAATAAGGTTGAAAAAATTGGAGAGCATTATAGAGTGAAAAAAATCGATATAAGCGAGTTTATTGAAACAAAGTAAACGAGTATAAAAGAGATAAGTTAGCTGAATTTTAATGTAATTATCTTAACCAATTTTTAAAATTATTGAATAGATATAAAATAACTACTGACATAGATAAAGTAACTTCAATGAATAAAAATTAAAAGATGTATTAAAATTGGCAAGACAAATTGTTCTCTCTCAAAAATATGAACACAATGTAACAAAAATATAAAAGAAAAGGTAGGTGAAAATCCTGATTTATGGTTAGTTAATGGGAAGAAAACACTTGGAATAGTAAGTTAATACTAATGTTAGTATAACTATATTGTTAATATAACAAACTAACTTAAGTAGTTGAACCTTGTAATACAACCATTATGTTTAGTCGACAGAACGAAAATATTGGATAGTAAAATGCCAAATATTTAGGAATCAGGGACATATTGAATAATAATTATAAGAGTAAAGGTAAAAATAAAATTAGGGTTATACCAATTGGTGGACTCGGAGAAATCGGGAAAAATATTACTGCAATTGAATACAAAGATGAAATCATCGTTATAGATTGTGGAATTGCATTTCCAGACGTAGATATGTATGGAGTGGATTTAGTTATTCCTGATATAACTTATCTTTTAGAGAATAAAGATAGGATAAAAGGAATATTTTTAACACATGGTCATGAAGATCATATAGGTGCATTACCTTATGTTTTAAAACAATTGAATGTTCCGGTGTACGGAACACGTTTAACACTTGGGCTAGTAGAAAATAAGTTGCAAGAGCATGGGATATTGGCAGATTGTACTTTGAATGTAGTAAATGCTGGCGACATTGTAAAGCTAGAAAAAATCAGTGTAGAGTTTATAAGAGTTAGTCATAGTATAGCAGATGCTTGCTCACTTTGTATTCATACTCCTATCGGTAGAATAATACACACAGGAGATTTTAAAATAGATTATACTCCAATTGATGGAGAAGTTATTGATTTAGAGAGATTTGCAAAATTAGGTGGCCAAGGAGTTTTATTACTAATGTGTGATAGCACAAATGTAGAACGCCCTGGGTTCACTATATCTGAGAAAGTAATTGGAGAGAATTTAAAGAAAATATTCTATAAAGCAGAAGGTAGAATTATAATAGCTTCCTTTGCATCAAATATCCATAGAATACAACAAATTGCCAATGCTTCAGTTCAAAATGGAAGAAAAATAGCGTTCAGTGGAAGAAGTATGGAGAGAATATCTGAAGTAGCTATAGATCTCGGATATTTGCATATACCACCAGAATTTATAATTACAGTAGCGGATCTTCATAATTACCCTGATGATAAGGTAACAATAGTAACTACTGGTAGCCAAGGTGAGCCACTAGCTGCATTAACAAGGATGGCATCAGCTACTCATAGAAGCATTCAGATACAAAAGGGTGATATGGTTATTTTATCTGCGTCTCCTATTCCAGGAAACGAAAAGTTCATATACAATGTTATAAATGAACTATTCAAAAGGGGAGCTAATGTAATATACAATACTACAGAAGAGATTCACGTTTCTGGGCATGCATGTCAAGAAGAATTAAAATTAATGCATGCATTAGTTAAACCTAAATATTTCATGCCAGTACATGGTGAATATAGACATCTTAAACAACATGCACTACTTGCGGAAAAATTAGGAATGAGCCCAGATAACATTTTTATAGCAGAAACCGGACAGATATTAGAAGTAGCTCCAAGTGAATGTAGGATAGCTGGAAGAGTACAAACAGGAGCTATAATGGTAGATGGTCTTGGAGTAGGAGATGTAGGTAATATTGTACTTCGCGATAGAAAGCATTTAGCTGAAGAAGGTATTCTTACTGTTGTAGTTACTATAGAAAGAGAAACTTATAGTATAGTTGCAGGCCCCGACATAATAACTAGAGGGTTTGTATATATGAAAGAATCCAATGAACTTATTAATGAAGCTAGGGACATTGTGAGAAAAGAGTTAGAACAGTGTTTAGATAATAAAATTAAAGAGTGGGCTGTAATAAAATCAAGTATTAGAAATGCTTTAGGCCAATTCCTATATATAAAAACTAAGAGAAGACCTATAATTATACCAATTATAATGGAAATATAATTGGAGTTAAAGCAATTTATATTAAGATTGCTAGAAAAGTATGTATTGTAGAAATACATACTTTTTTTTCGTGTAATATATATAACATTAAAATCCATAAACACGCATGCAACAATTAAAAGTAGGAGCAAATGTATAAGTATAGAGCACTAAGGTGATAATTAAAACATTGACAAGTTGCATATACACGGGTATATTAATATAGTGAATGCAAATGGTTTGCAACAATACTGAGGAGTGAAAAAAATATTGAAAAAATTTATTATGATCATACTTTCAACTTGTATTTTAGCTACATTAGTAGGATGCTCAAAATCTACAAGTAGTGCAAAAGAGAGAGCTGTTAATAACAGTAATCAAAGTGAAAATTCAAAATTAAAGGTTGTAGTATCTTTTAATCCTTTAAAGGAATTTGCACAGGCGGTTGGTAAAGATAAAATAGAAGTAACAACGGTTGTGCCTGAAGGTGTTGAACCTCATGACTTTGATTTAACAATAAAAGATATGAAAGACATAAGTAACTCAAGTTTGTTTGTATATTCTGGATTTGGAATGGAAACCTGGGTGGATAAAACTTTAACTTCTATAGATAATGAGGATTTAGTTGTAGTTGATTCATCAAAGGGGATAACTCCATTAAATAACCCAGCAGGAAAAGAGACTGGTCAGTATGATCCACATATATGGCTTAGTTTGCAAGACGCAAAAATACAAACTAAAAACATAAAAGATGCATTGGTTAAAGCTGATAAGAAAAATGAAAAATTTTATGAGGAAAACTATGAAGAGTTTTCAGCTCAACTTGATAAGCTCTATAACGAATATAAAGTTAAATTTAAGGGAGTACAAAATAAAAATTTTGTTACAGGTCATGCTGCCTTTGGGTATTTATGCAGAGATTTTGGATTAAAACAAAATAGTGTAGAAAGTGTATTTGGAGGAGGCGAGCCTAGCCCTCAAACACTAAAAAAACTAGTAGACATTGTTAAAAAAGATAAAATAAGAGTGATTTTTATGGAAGAATTAGCTAGCCCAAGAGTGTCCGAAACTCTTGCAAAATCTGCAGGGGCTAAGGTTCAAAAGATATATACAATAGAAAGCAAAGAAGAAAATAAGACCTATATTGAAAGCATGAAAGAAAATCTTCTCAATATTTATAATAGTTTGAAATAAAATTCTATAATGGTAGACTATAATAATGTTCTCAATAAGTATTAACCCGTACCTTAATTTAATTAAGATATGGGTTTATTTAATCTTTATAATTATAATAGTATTCATAAATGTATACAATAATAATTTTGTTTATCTAATTAGAATATAAATCGTTAACATAGAATATTGTAAAAAATGTGTAAGTTTATGTATAATAAATATAAAAAAGAGATGTATCATTATCTTTCAAACTATTAAGACTTATAAACTCAGCTAATTATAGTTTTATTAGCGAAATCAAATAAATAATATATTATTATTACTTGGAAGCTTGCGACTTAAGGTTTTGTTCTTTAATATAGCTGTATTGTTTGGTTGTATAAGTCCTTGAATAGCTATAAAAGGTATAATTAAATAAATAAAGTAACATAAACTTATTATAGTTATATGTTACTTTATCTTTTTATAAGTGTCATTTAATCCTAACACCTTTTTATGTTCTTAATCCAAACCGATTTTATTTTTCGCCAAATTTACTTTCTACAAGGGCTAATAAAGCATCCATAGCTTCCTTTTCATCTATTCCTTCTGTGATGATTTTAATTTCTTCATCTTTCTTTAAACCTAAACTCATTATGTTTATTATAGATTTTGCATTTGCAACTCCGCTACCATGTACAATGCTAACATTAGATTTAAATTTGCTTGCAGTTTTTACGAAAATAGAAGCTGGTCTAGCATGTAATCCTTGTTCATTTAATATTGTAACTACTTTTTCCATTAATGTAACCTCCTAAAATTTTAAAACTAATTTATTACCTATAATTTTCTAATATAAAATACCTAGAAAATTTCTGCTTTCCTTAGAATTGGTTGTTAAATTTTTAGTAACTCTATCTATAAGGTAGAAGTTGTAAATGTTTTCTGTTGATTCTAAATTTGCAGTGTAATGGTATTATACCATATTTTACTCTTTTTATTATAATTTTAATTTGAATTCTTTTATACATTTTTTGACACCATCTGCTGATTCTGAAAACTCTAGACCAAAACTTTTAATTTTATCAGTACATAACCTGATATCTCTTGTATGGTTTTTATATTTTTCTAAATCCTTCCCTAATAATTCATTTAATCTATGTTCAAGGCCAACTTCCTTTATAATTAAAGTGCATATATCATAACGGCTTAAATCGTTATGACTTCCAACATGATAGGTACCATAAGGAATTTGAAATATTTTTGGAAATTGGTTTATAACTTCATGGACATAAGTTAGCCCTCTATATTCATTTGGAGTAACCAATGATTTTTTGCCTTTTAAAATATCGGTCAATGTACCCCAAAGTATATTAGCCGACATACCACAATTTCTTTCAGGGATACCAAATAGCCAAGTGAATCTTAAAACCCAAAGTTCAGGGAGTATTTCTTTTAGTAAGCCTTCAGCTTCAAGTTTATTTTGTCCATAAACTGTATCAGGACAGGGAGTAACATCTTCTGTATAGGGGCCACCATTAGTGTTACCATTAAAAACTTGCTCAGAACTAATGAATATCATTTTAGAATGTACTTCCTTGCAAGCTTTAGCGACATTTATTGCTCCTGTAACATTAATTTTATATGCAAGCTCTGGATTTTCATTACAAAAATCAGTACTTGCTTTGGCGGCTGCATGAATAACGTAGTCTGGGTTAAAATTTTTAATAGTTTCATTTACTTGCGCTTCATTAGTAACGTCAAGCATGGACGTATTTGCTGAGAGAATTTCATAAGTGTTTTGATATCTCTGAGCAAATCTTGTACAAAAGAAACCATTTCCGCCTGTTAATAATATTTTTTCCATTTTAACACCTCATCTTAAATTTTTATAAGTCTCTAATTGCAAACACTAGATTATCAACAATATATTGGTAAACTTAAGTTACTGGTATAAAATATTAACCATTAAATATTATAGAAAATTGAATTCTATATCTAATTAAATATTATACCTCCTTTTTATAGTAGATTATATAGTTTATAAAACTGTTGTTAATTATTCATTGTTTTTTCATTTAGTGTTATTTGTTAACTGTTTATTGTTTATTATTATTGTTTATTGTTTTCTCCTATTGTATAATTAAAATAAGAAAACTTCAATACGTAATTAAGATTTATTTAATTATTTTCGTATGATTAAAACATGTGGAAAAGGAGAAATGTTATGGAAGATTATGAAAAAATGCTAAGAGATATAGAAAAACAAGAGGAATTGATACAATTCACTGAATTTACAAATGAAACAGCATTACAAATAGGAATGAGGTTGATTGAGAAAGCAAAAAAAGAGAATTTATCAATGACAATTGATATTACAAAGTGTGGTCATCAATTATTTCATTATGCATTTGCGGGAACATCACCAGATAATGATCAATGGATTATTAGAAAAAACAGAGTGGTTAATAGATTTGGTGTCAGCTCTTTGTACATAGGAACAACACTAAAACTTTTAAAAAAGACAATTGAAGAAAAGTACCATATTTCGTCTGAGGAGTATTGTCCCTACGGAGGTGCATTCCCAATAATCATTAAAAATGTTGGAGTGGTAGGCACTATTTCTTCATCTGGTTTAAGACAAATAACAGAACATAATCTAATTGTAGAGGTTTTAGAAGAATTTTTACGAAAATAAGGGGATTTTTATATGTATAAATTATTGGTGTTAGATATGGACGGTACATTGCTTTCTGATAATAAAAAAATTTCTAAAGAAAACATTGTGGCAATTAAAAAAGCTAAACAGCAGGGAGTTAAAGTCGTAATTGCTTCAGGTCGTACAATTCAAGGTATTGAGAATTATTTAGAAGAACTTGATTTAATAAGTGAGGACAATTACTCGGTGGTATGTAGTGGAGCTGTAGTTATGAATAATACAAAAGAAAAAATAATTCAATGTGACCCAATTAGTTATGAAGACTTTAAGTATGTATTTGATTTAGTAAAGCAGCTCAATATAAACTTAAATATGTATTCAGAGGAAAGTATATTAATACACTCTAGCAACTATTTTAGTAAGATTGATTCTATAGCAAATAACCTACCACTTCAAATGATGGATTTCAATTCTCTTAAAGAGGATACTCTAATTACAAAAATCATGTTAATAAATGAAGATTTAAGTATGGTAGGAGATATCCAAGCGTTGTTTCCAAGCATTGTAGTAAAAGATATCGAAATTAAAGCTAAAAAAGATTTTAACAAAGAATTATTTACAGACATGTCAAAGCTACCGCAAGAGTTGTTAGAAAAATTTACTGTTTCAAAGGTAGCACCTTTTATTGTGGAAGTTATGAAGAAAGACTCTAGTAAAAGATCGGGCATAGAAAAGCTTGCAAAAGAGCTTAAAATTAAGCCATATGAGGTTATTTGTATAGGGGATTCGGGGAATGATAAACAAATGATCGAGTATGCAGGACTAGGGGTAGCAATGGGAAATGCATTCCCAGAAATTAAGGAAATTGCTGATTATGTTACCTATACAAACGAGGAGAATGGCGTTGCTCATGTTATAGACAAGTTTATACTAAATGATAAAGTAGTCTAATAAACATCGAAAGGTTAGATGAAAAGATTAATAAAGTATATGGTAGCATAAATAGGTTAAATGGAAATGATAATAATTTAGAAGAAAATATTAATAAATTATAATGTAGATTAATAGGCTTTATAGGAAATAATATATTGTGCTTCATTATATGTATATATTCAATAGGGTAAGGTGGAGATACTTTGTTTGCAGAGGAAAGAGTAGAAGAAATTATTAAGCTGCTAAATGAAAACCAAAAGGTAGTTGTAAAGGAGCTAAGCAAAAGGTTTGATGTAACAGAAGATTGTATAAGAAAAGATCTGAAAAATTTAGAAAAACGAGGGATTATTAAAAGAACATATGGAGGCGGAGTATTAAGTAGAAAATTTGCTCCACATAATGACATATTAACTAGAAAAAATATAAATATAGAAGGTAAAATAAAGATTGCAGAAAAGGCTTACGAACTTATAAAGTCAAGAGAAACGATTTTTTTAGATATATCATCCACAAATATACTAATTGCTGAGATGATCGCAAAAGGGAATAAAAAACTCATAGTTATAACTAATATGATTGATATTATTAGAACCTTTTCACATTGTGACAATGTAGACGTAATAGGGACTGGTGGAGTGTTTAATAAAGAAGTAAATGGGTTCGCAGGATCAACTGCTATAGAGAGTATATTAAAGCACAAGGTAAATAGAGCATTTATAGGTAGCTGTGGAGTTAATATGTTCGATAAAAGTGTTACAACTTATGATGTGGAAGATGGAAATACGAAAAAAGCTATTATTACTTCAGGAAAAAAAGTCTATTTAGTTATGGAAAGCAAGAAATTTTATTATGATGCAACATATCAATTTGCAAATATATATGATATAGATGCAATAATTGTAGATGAAAGGCCAGATGAGTTAATATGCAGTGAACTGGAAAAAGTAAGCGTAGAACTAATTTAGAACTATTGTGAATAACTACATCTAATTTTATAGATAGGGTATAATATTTAATATGAAAAGTGAGGTATTAAATTATGAGAAAGATAAATTTTGCAATGATAGGATATGGCGCGATAGCGATAACTCACTCGTTAGCAGTTTGTGATGCAAACATTAGGTTTGAACTTCCTTATGAGTTGAATTTAAAATATATTGTAACAAGAAAGCCTATAAATGTTCCAATTAGTGGCACTATAAATGTCACTGATGTAGAACAAGTATTTAAGGATAAAGAGATTGATTTCATAGATATATGTACACCAAATGATGCACATTTTGATGTAGTAAAAAAAGCAGTTCAATATGGCAAAGCAATATATTGCGAAAAACCACTAGCTTCAAGTATGCAAGATGCTGTGGAAATGGCGAGGCTTGTTAAGGATAATAATATAATAAATTCTGTATCTTTAGTTTACAGATTTATGCCATCTCTTACGCTCTTAAAAAGAGAACTTGAGGAGGGGACAATAGGACAAATTATAGATTTTAAAGTGAGAACATATCATGATAGTTATTTAAATGAAAAGAAAAAGGATACTTGGAGAACTGGAAAAAATTCTGGTGGAGGAGCACTACTTGATTTAGGAGTTCATTTAATTGATATGATACAATTCACTATGGGCGATATAGAAAAAGTAGAAGCTAGGACTAGGATTTTTTTTAAGGAAAGAACACAAGTTGATGAAATAGCAAACTGTGATTTTACACTAAAAGATGGAACCATTGGAAGCCTAGAGGTTTCAAGAATATTCACTGAAAGGGATCAAACAGATGATTATGTAGTTTACGGAAGCCACGGTAGCATAAAAATTAACTTTAATAATCCTTATGAAATTGAGATATATAAATATGAAAGCAATTCAACAGAAATTAAAAATGTAGCATCAGGAGATAGTTTATTAAGATATTATGCTGACAAAAGAAATTCATTAGGATTCTTTCAAAATTGTCATACAGCTTCACTTATAAATTTTGCAAATAAGATTTATAATAACAGCTCAGAAGGCATAGATGCTAATTTTGATGAAGCATTAAAATGTCAGAATATAATAGAAAAGGTATATGGGCGTTAAGTATGAAGTTTTCGTATGAGTCTATTATGTTTTAAAATAATGTTGATTCTTAATATAACTTAACCCCCTTAATATAGTATGTTAAGGGGGTTAAGTTAAGATAGTAAATCACATTTTCTAAACTAAGTACTTAATTAGGTTTAAGCACATTGCTCACTGTCTTAACAACTATTTCTCGTGGTACATTAAACTTTGCAGTTTGTCTTATATCCTTAGAGGATGCTGCAGCATATACTTTGTAATTACCTGGCTCTATAACCCATGCTGAACGTTTTTCATCAAATGAGGCAAGAGACATTGCATCAAGGTTAAAGTTCAAAGTTTGTTTCTTATTTTTTGATAGAACATTGGTCTTAGCAAAGCCTTTTAATTCCTTAACTGGTTTATCCATTGATTTGCCAGGAGCGCCTACATACAATTCAGTAACTTCTTTACCGTTAACACTACTTGTATTCTTAACATCCAAAGTTACATTTAGAATACTCTTAGAATTAGTAAATGAAGATGAATTCAGTTTAAGCTTCTTATAATCAAATGTTGAGTAGTTCTTTCCATATCCAAACTCATAAGATACAGGAACCTTGTATTTATCGTAATAACGATATCCTACATAAATACCTTCATCATAAGTAGTTCCAGTGGTTGAACCAAAGTTGTCCTCTGCAGATGAATATGGTAGCAATTTAGTACCATTATTATAGTATCCTTTAACATTCACAGGGAAAGTTGTTGATAATTTACCAGATGGATTTGCAGCACCTGTCAATACTTCGGCAACAGGCCTACCAAGAACTACACCTGGTTCCCATGCAAATAATATAGCATCTGCCTTATCTCTCCAACTATCCATTTCTATTGGAGCTCCCATATTCATGACAATTATAAATGGCACACCTGCGGCGCGGCATTTAACAGAAGCTGTATTGATCAATGCTCTTTCGGCATCACTGAGATAGTATGCCCCTTTTATATCCTTTATGTCTGACCCTTCACCTGAATCTCCTCGAAGTGTCATTACTGCAGCATCTTTTCCGCGTACGAGATCTACCATTTGAGTATCGCTTACCTGAATCTCTTTATTTATAGTACTTATACCGGTAAACATATCAGTAGCGCCAATAACACTATCTACTTGTGGAAAGTTATAAGTTGAAGAAGTAGAATTTATTACAGTTTTACCGAGAGCTGAAAGTGCAGCTGGAAGTTGTAGTGAATTTGTAGTGTCAGCATTAGTACTTCCACTACCTGAACCACCTCTTACCATATTATCGTTTCCAGTACCTATGGCAATAATGTTTTTACCTTTAATTGGGAGTGACTGTTTGTTATTTACTCCACTATCTTTTCCTTTTATTTGAACTAAATGTTTTTTATTTATAGTGTCGTTTTTTAATAAAGTCATACTTTCAACAGCTACATTATTAGCAATTTCTAAGTTTTCTGATGTATAGGGACTAGGTTCTGTGCTTACAGTAACACCTTTAAATGCCGGCGTCTTAATAACATACTCAAGAATTTTTTTAACACTTGTATCAACATTAGACATTGTTATAAATTTTGAGTCTAATCCAGCTATAATGTTGGTTGGATTACCACTTGGCATAGATAGGTCGTTACCAGCCTTTACTAATGAGGAGTGTACATTATTTCCTGCTTGTGCTGGCCAATACGAAGCATTACCTTGTCCACCCCAATCCGTCATAGCAAATCCCTTAAACCCAAAATCGGTTCTGAGAACTGATTTCAATAGCTCAGGGTTCGCTGCTGTACTTACACCATTAATTTGGTTATAAGATGTCATAATTGACCAAGGTTGAGCTCCTTCAACAACATATTCAAAACCTCTTAAATATATCTCACGAAGTGCTCTCGTGCTAATGGTTTCTGGTAAGTTGCTTCTACCGTTTTCCTGATTATTTGCAGCGTAGTGCTTAACTGTAGTACCAACCCCTTGAGACTGAATACCGTTAACCTCTGCGATTCCAGTCTTGCCAGTAAGCAGTGGATCTTCAGAGTAATATTCAAAGTTTCTGCCGTTTAGTGCATATCTTTGAATGTTCATTCCGGGTCCCAACAAAAGATCATTACCAAAGAAATACATCTCTTTGCCCCAAGCTGTACCCATTTGGTTTTGAAGAGAAGTATTCCATGTAGATGCACGCGCTGATCCATTAGCCCACCAGGTAGCATTTCTTACAGCCTGATTACCCTGAGAATCAGTGAAACCTGCAGGTTTTGCAGTAATCCTAATTCCAGCTGGGCCATCAGAAAGTGATGTTCCAATGATGTTTAATCTTGCTATTGCCTGAGTGCTTCCTGCTGCACCGGCTAACGGTTTTATTTTAGAACCACCAAGTAGTGTTGCTTTTTCTTGTAGCGTCATTTCATTAATAACAGCAGGGATAGAGGCCTCATTATTTAGAAGTACTAAATCATTATCTACAGTATATACAAATGAAGCTATAGAACTATCGTCAACAAGAGCTTTGATTGTTATAGTATTATTTTTAATTATAGAATCATTTATAGTTATAGGAGTGCTATACTTGTAGCTTTTAGTAGTAGGATCACTCCCATCTGTAGTAAAATAAATTGTACCAGAGCTTGAATCAGATAATTTTATAGGAATTGTTTTTCCTATTACACTTTCAGTTGGAAAATTTGAAGTAGGCTTGACAGCTTGTACCTCATCTGCAAGAACGTTTACAGAACTATGTAAAACTGGTGGCATTACTGAAAGAGTCATTGCAAATAATAGAAATAAAGATATTTTTTTTGTCAGTATTAAATTTTTATTGAACATTAATTTCCCCCCCTAATTATAATTTCATAATAAGCAATCTAAAGGTGTTTTCCTCCTTTCTTTAAGCGTTATTAACAACACTATTTTTCTTTATTCTAGGCTTTACACAGCTAACTGTCAAGTTATTATAATTATAGGATATTTTAACTAATGTAAACAATATATTGTTATAAAATACATAAATATGTTAATACAAATAATTTACATGAATAATACACTACAGGTATTAAAAATACATAAAAATAATTTAAATTGATTGTTGATGAATAGACTAATAAAGGTTTATAATAATAATAGATATTATGTAAATATTATGGGTCACCTTTAATTCTATAAGCTAATTAAATTTAAGAAAACTGATTATTGAGAGGTTATTTGGCAATGATTTAGATGTAGATAAATTTATTGGTAGAGTAATAAATCAATAATATGGTAAAACTGTCTAGGTAACTTATAAATATGATAAAGATATTATAAATAAATGTCGTTATATACCACGATACGTTGAAAACTATAGGAAAAAATCTGTTTTTGTGATATATTTAAGAGAATATAGGTAAAACTTACAAATAAACCAGATCAAAAGGAAGGTTACGAACATGGATAATAAAACCACTTCATCGAATTTCATAAGAAACATTGTTTTAGAAGATATAGAGACTGGAAAACACAAAACGATTATTACTCGATTTCCACCAGAACCTAACGGATACTTACATATTGGCCATGCAAAATCAATTATTCTAAACTTTGAATTAGCAGATCAATTTAAAGGTAAAACAAATTTACGTTTTGATGATACAAACCCAGCAAAAGAAGATAAAGAGTACGTGAGCTCCATAGAAGAAGATGTAAAATGGCTTGGATATAAGTGGGATAACCTATTCTTTGCTTCAAACTATTTTGATGAAATGTATAAACGCGCTGTATTATTAATAAAAAAAGGTAAAGCTTATATTTGCGATTTAACAGCAGAAGAGATGAAAGAATACAGAGGCACTTTAAGAGAGTCGGGTAAGGAAAGCCCATACATAAACAGAACCGTAGAAGAAAACTTAGACCTTTTTGAACGTATGAGAAAAGGTGAATTTAAAGATGGAACAAAAGTTGCAAGGGCAAGAATAGATATGAGTTCTCCCAATATGAACATGAGAGATCCAGTAATTTATCGTATATCTCATGCAGTACATCATAATACAGGAGATAAATGGTGTATATATCCAATGTATGATTATGCTCATCCTTTAGAAGATGCAATTGAAGGGATAACACATTCTATTTGTACTTTAGAATTTGAAGATCATCGTCCACTATATGATTGGGTTGTAAACAATTGTGAAATGGAAAACAAACCAAGACAGATTGAATTTGCAAGATTGAATATAACTAACACAGTAATGAGCAAAAGAAATCTTAAGCAATTAGTAGATGAGTCAGTCGTAGATGGTTGGGATGATCCACGTATGCCAACTGTAGCAGGACTTAGGCGTCGTGGTTACACACCTGAAGCTATACGTAATTTTTGCAGAGAAATTGGAGTTGCGAAGGCTAGCAGCACCGTAGATGGAAGACTTTTAGAGCATTTTATAAGAGAAGATTTAAGTCTTAAAACTCCTAGAACTATGGTAGTTTTAAAACCATTAAAGGTAGTTATTACAAATTATCCAGAATCACAAGTAGAAATGCTTACTATTGAGAATAATCAAGATGTACCAGAAATGGGAACTCGTCAAGTTTCATTCTCAAGAGAGATATATATAGAACAAGAAGACTTCATGGAAAATCCACCAAAGAAATACTTTAGATTGTTTATAGGTAACGAAGTAAGACTCAAGGGTGCTTACTTTATAAAATGTAATGATATAGTTAAAGATTCAGAAGGAAATGTATCTGAATTACATTGTACTTATGATCCAGAGACTAAGAGTGGTAGCGGATTTACTGGAAGAAAAGTTAAAGGGACAATCCATTTTGTAGATGCAGTAAATGCAATACCTGCAGAATTTAGATTATTTGAACCTTTAATACTAGACGAGAAACAGGAAGAAGGGAAAACATTCTTAGATCAAATAAACCCAGATTCCATTGAAATATTACAAGGGTTTATAGAACCCAATATGAAAGGTTCAAAACCATTAGATAAATTCCAATTTTTTAGACATGGATATTTTAATGTGGATTCTAAATACTCAACTGACGCAAAAATGGTGTTTAATAGGGTAGTATCTTTGAAAAGTTCTTTTAAAATACAAAAATAATAAAAATCCAGTACAAGATTTTATCTTGTACTGGATTTTTATTATTATAATTGTTTAGTTTCAATTTCTTCTTTAATTCTTTTAATAAATGAATCTAGGGAAGTAGCACCTTCTTCGCCATTTTTACGACTTCTAACAGAAACTTCATTGAGTTCTGCTTCTTTTTCACCAACTATTAGAAGGAAAGGAGCTCTTTCATTTCGAGCTTCACGGATTTTGTATCCAATTTTTTCAGCTCTAAAGTCTGCCTCGACTCTAATCCTTGATTTCTTAAGCTTTGCGACTACTTTATCTGCATAATCATGAAATTTCTCAGAAATTGGTAATACCTTAACTTGTAATGGTGCAAGCCAAGCTGGGAAAGCACCAGCATATTTTTCTATAAGCATTGCAAGTGTTCGCTCATAGCAACCAATAGAAGTTCTATGAATAACATATGGACGTTTCTTAACTCCATCTTTATCAATATAACTCATGTCAAATCTATCTGGTAATTGGAAGTCAATTTGTACAGTAATTATAGTATCTTCTTTACCATAAACATTTTTAAACTGTAGATCTAGTTTAGGACCGTAGAAAGCAGCTTCACCGATAGCTTCTTTATAGTCTATTTTAAGATCATCGAGTATGACTTTCATCTTAGATTCTGTTAATGCCCAAGCTTCAGGGTTATCTATATACTTTTCTTTGTTATTTGGATCCCATTTAGAGAATCTATAAGTAACATCATTTTCAATTCCAAGTGTTTTTAGCATATAATTAATTAAATCTACAACACCTTTAAATTCATCTTCTAATTGTTCAGGAGTAACAACTAAATGACCCTCAGAGATAGTGAACTGACGTACTCTTGTAAGACCATGCATTTCACCGGAAGATTCATTCCTAAATAATGTTGAAGTTTCTGCATATCTAATTGGAAGATCACGATAACTTTTCTGATCTGCATTATAAATTGTAAATTGGAATGGGCATGTCATAGGACGGAGTGCCATAACGTCTTCACCCTTAGATTCATCACCAAGAATAAACATTCCATCTTTATAATGATCCCAATGACCAGATACTTTATATAATTCACTTTTAGCCATTAAAGGAGTCTTAGTTAAAACATAACCTCTTTTTTCTTCCTCATCTTCAACAAAACGTTGTAATAACTGGATTACCTTTGCACCATTAGGCATAAGTAGAGGTAAACCTTGACCAATTATTTCTGATGTAGTAAAGAATTTAAGTTCACGTCCAAGCTTATTATGGTCTCTTTTTTTAGCATCTTCCATTTTTTCTATATGAGCATCTAAATCAGATTTTTTTGTGAAAGCAGTTCCGTATATACGGCTAAGCATTTTGTTTTTCTCATTACCTCTCCAGTATGCTCCTGCAACTTGAGTAAGTTTAAAGGCTTTTACATACTTTGTAGACATTAGATGTGGTCCTGCACAAAGATCAGTAAACTCACCATGTTTGTAGAAGGATAAAACTGCATCTACAGGTAAATCTTCAATTAATTGAACTTTGAAATTTTCATCTATTCCTCCCATGAAAGAGATAGCTTCGGCTCTGTTAAGTTCAAATCTTTCTATTGGTAAATCTTCTTTAACAATTTTTTTCATTTCAGCTTCAATTAGTTTAATTTCATCCGCAGAGAATGAATTTTGTTTATCGAAATCGTAATAAAATCCGCCATCTATAGAAGGTCCAATTGCAAGTTTAGTATTTGGAAATAGCCTTTTTACAGCTTGAGCTAGAATATGAGTGGCAGTATGTCTAAAGGCTTTTTTACCTTCCTCACTATCAAATGTTAAAATACTAACATCACAATCCTCAGTTATCTTGTAACGTAAATCTACAGTTTCACCATTTACAGTACCAGCACAAGCAACTCTTGCAAGTCCCTCACTAATATCTTTTGCAATTTCAATTATAGTTGTTCCAGAATCGTAAGACTTGATTGAACCATCTTTTAGTTTGATATTTACCATTTATATTACCCCTTTCTATTATCTGAGTTGTATAAGGCAGCTTTAAAAAAATATTATAAATATATTTTTTAAAATAAAAAAATCCCGTCCCAATTCTAACTATAGAATTGGGACGAGATTATAATTTCCCGCGGTTCCACCCAAATTGTTTATAAAATAAACCACTTATTAATTATAACGGAATTACCGGACTCTATTGAAGTCACTCAGAGGTAGTCTTCAGGGACGAACATTTAAGAATACTTCCAGCTAAGGTATTCCTTCTCTGTAAATGTGCCGTGGCTTACTTTTCTCTTCGTAGTATTAATATATGTATTTACATTAATTATACCACTTGCAATAATTATGTCAAGATAGTAAATTTAATTATTTATAAATTAGTAAAGTTTTATGGAATATATAATATACTGATAAACATAATGAAAGAATTGTAAAATACAGTAGAAAAAATCTTATAATAACTTTAATTAAAATAAATATAACTTAAATAAGATTATATTCATAAAAACTATTATTAAAAATATATTAATAACGATAATATAGTACTTGGGCACATTCTAATATAGTGGCAATCAACTGAAATATATATGACAATTGGAGGAATATAGGTGAATGGCAAACAAAAATATTTAACTATGATTAAAATAACTATAATATATGCTTTAATTAGTATACTTTGGATATTATATTTAGATGGTACTCTAATAAACCTTACCTATGGGAAACCTATAATAATATGTATTCAGACAATTAAATCAGTCGGGTATGTTCTTATAACATCAATTACAATGTATTTTATGATTTGCAAATGCATTAAAAAATGTAATCTATGTTCACATAAATCTAATATGGATTATGAAGAAATTAAGGCTACTTATGGTCAATTAATAGATGCAAAAGAAGAATTAAGTTATCAATATGATCAAATATATATAAAGCTTGCAAAAATTGAAAAAAGCGAAGAAAGATATAGAATAGCTGTAGAAGCTACCGAGGATGCTATTTGGGAAGTTGATATTATAAATAGAGAATTTTTTTCGTCAGATAAGTTCAATGATATTACAGGATATGATAAAGATGTTATACCTTCTTTTGAGAACTTATCTGATTTAATTGCGAAGGAAGATAGAGATAGAGTATTAAATGATTTTAAAAATTGCATTAATGGTAAAACGTTACATTATAGAAGCAGTTTTAGAGTTAGGACAGATAGCGCAGATGATAAGTGGGTTTTAATTAGAGGCATGTGCACGAGAAATAAAAGTGGCATTGCAATTAAGCTTTCTGGTTCTGTTACAGATATATCTGATCAAAAGGATTTTGAAGAAAGAATTAATAAACTTAAGTACTATGATATATTAACAGATATACCTAATAGGAAATTATTTATTAGTATACTCGATAATGAAATTATCAAGGCAAAAGATAAGCAAGTTAAGCTTGCTGTGTTATTTATTGACTTAGATAATTTTAAGGAAATTAATGATACTTTAGGGCATGATTATGGGGATAAATTATTAAAGAATGTTGCAACACTTATTAAAGAGTCGGTTAGACAAGAAGATCTTGTTTCAAGAGTAGGAGGAGACGAGTTTTTTATTTTACTTAAAAATATTAAGGACTCAGATCAGATAAGAAATCTTTGCGAAAGACTATTAAAAGTACTAGATTGTGACATAAGTATAGAAAACAAACATGTATATACTTCAGCAAGTATTGGTATCGCGGTGTTTCCAAATGATGGTGAGGAAACTTGTATACTATTTAAAAATGCAGATACTGCAATGTACAGTGCTAAATACAATGGTAAAGGTAAATATTGTTTCTTTAACAAAAGTATGAGTGATGTAGTTGCAAGGCGTGTTCAAATAGAAAAAGGGTTAAGGTCTGCATTAGACAATAATGAACTTGAAATTCATTATCAACCACAAATAGATATTATAAATAATAAGATAAAAGGTTTCGAAGCACTTTTAAGGTGGAATAGTTCGAAACTTGGCAAAGTACCACCTTCAGAGTTTATACCCGTTGCTGAGCAAAGCGGTCTAATAATCCCGATTGGTTATTGGGTTATAAAAACAGTATGCCTACAAAATAAATTATGGAAGAGTAAAGGTTACTTATATGATACTATAGCAATAAATTTATCTGCAATTCAATTACTCAATGATGAATTTGAACAAAGCCTGAAGGATATTATAACTGAAACAAAGATTAATCCTATATTTGTAGAAGTAGAAATTACAGAAAGTATTTTGTTAAAAGATTTTGAAAAAAGTGTTAGGGTACTTACTGTGATTAGAGACTTAGGTATAAATATTGCTTTGGATGATTTTGGAACAGGATTCTCTTCTCTTAGTTATTTAAAACAGTTGCCTATAAATACATTGAAAATAGATAAATCTTTTATTGATAATATTCTTACAAATAAAAGAGAGAAAGCTATCTTAGATGGAATAGTACAACTTGCGCAAAAAATAGATTTAGTGGTTATTGCAGAAGGAGCTGAAATCAAAGAACAAATTAACTTGCTCAAAGAAATGGGTTGTAACCAAATACAAGGTTATTATTTTAGTAGACCTCTCCCCACAAGTGAAATTGAAGAAAAGTTTTTGAAAACTAATTGGGTTGAACCTTATAAATAAACGTAAGAGTTGTAATTTTTATATTACAGCTTTTTATTTTTAAGCTTTTTATATAATAGGCAAGGAACAATTCCAGAAATGTATGAAATATGGGGGTAAAAGACTACTCACCTTTACAGTGAATTTGAGTATGATAATATAAGAAATAATAACAAACAAAATCAACCAATAAGGAGAAAAATGGATGGCTATTTTCGGAACTATGTCAATAACCAATGCTGGGCAAGCATTATATACAAAATCACAAGCTGGGAAACCTATTATATTTACTAAATTATCAATAGGTTCAGGGCAAGTATACACGCAAAATACAGCTACATTAACCGATTTAGTATTAACTAAATTCGATGTTTTAATTCCATTAATTTCACTAAATACATTAAAAAAATCCGCAGCAATTAGTGGAGCAATAAGCAACATTGATATGCCAGTAACAACTTATATATGTGAGGTAGGGCTATGGGCAACAGACCCCGACGTGGGATTAATTTTATATGGATATGCAAGTGCAGGAACACATGGAGATTATATGGCTTCAGCATTTCAAGGTGCTTACTCGTGGATATATCAAGTCAATGTAGCTATTGGAAATGATTCTATTTATGTAACTTCAAATATAAGTAATTTCTTATATGATTACGTTATGTTAAGGACATATACAACTTTCACTGTTATTAATGGTGGAAACCGAAAGGTAATTAATAATAGTATAGCTGATGTACATAATGTATTAGCTATTAGAAAAGTGGAAAAATATGATTTATATATAAATGTACAAGATTATGGAGCTAAAGGGGATGGTATAACTGATGACACTATAGCAATACAAACAGCTATTAATGATACACCAAGTCCAGGAGTTTTATTTTTTCCAAGAACTAATTATTCATATAACTTTACAAATTTAGTTATACCGAGTAACAAATCAGATTTAAAGATATTAGGTAGTGGGTTAGTTAATTCATGGCTTAAATCTACTGCTTTAATTCCATTTTCGGTACAGGTGAATGGATTCAATATTGATTCAATTAGAATACAAGGACCTGGTATATTTGTTGTAGGTTCAATTTTATTTAAAGATGATAGAGTTCTAAATACAGCAGATTTTGATATGAACGTAAAAAATTCTTATATAGCCGAAACTGAAACAGTAGTAAAAACAAAAGGGCATGGGGTGAGCTTTGAGTCTACATTCTTTTATGATATTAGAAGTTATATTATAGACGCTGGTTTTCCGGATATTTCTGTATATGTCCCGGGTTCCTCAAATAATGGGTTATTTACTACAAGTTTTAGAGGGTTTACATTTAAGAACAACACAGTTCATTTTTCACCTTGCATGATACTTAAAAATACCGGAACAAATGCGAAAAATTTAATGGGTGTTATTATTTCAGGGAATCAGTTACAAGGTTCCAGTGGCTACATAGAAGGATATGTGAGAAATTGTCAAGTATCCAATAATATACATTATCAATGTGGTAATGTTAGGAAGGCACTTTTTATGTTGAATGGTTGTGATAATTTAAATATTGAGTTAAATGTAAGTGGAACAAAACTTGAGGTAGAAGGATTAGACACATATTGCAATGAAATAATAGATAGTGATGGCGTCTGTAATAACCTTACTATTAAAGGGAACATACAAGATGTATACAAAGATTGCTTTTTATTTAGAGCAGGCGGTAAAGGAATAAAAATTGATGTAAATGCAAATAACATTTCAATAGGTGGCAATTACAGTTTAGTTAATTTATCCGTTCCCACGAGTGTTTATGACGGAATAGTAGTAAACGGAGTTGTAACCAGCCCCAATACTGATTTTTTAGCAGTTAAGAGAGACTATAATTTAGTTAGAAATTATAATATTAATTTGGAGGTTATAGGGGATTTTCAAAGGTATGATAATTTAGATCCTGCAGAATCAGGAACTAGAAGACCGGTTACAGGAATATATAGTGGGGATGGAACAACTAGCCAACATATTATTGTTAAATTTAAGGCTGCTTTAATACAAATATCTTCAAATAATTACTTTGTTATGAGTTCAGTAATTTCACACGAAGTTGCACCAGATATAACAATTACAGACGCAGGTTTTACGATAAGGGGTACAGCAAATACAAGTGGAACATTGTATAGTTTTAGAGCACAATAAAACATCCTGTAAAGGGTGTTTTTTATTACTTCAACTTTTTTCATCTCTTTTTTTATGGTGGTTATTTTTAGGTATTATTAGCTTAAAGGACACAGATTTTTTTGACTAATTGCAAAGACTTCAATGTAAATCATAAAAGTATTAATGTAAATCATGAAAAGTGTTAATAAATCATAAAATTGGACGATAATATATAATATTATGATGTTAAGGAACAATCGAAGTTATAATATAAAATATAAGAAGTGAAACAAGAAACTTAAAGCACAATCATTAAAATGAGGGATTTGCGATTTATTAATCTATAAACATTAATAGGAGGATATAAATGGGCGAAAGTTACATAGATGAGACTATAAAAGATGAATTAACAAGAAAAATCCAACCATTTAATATAGAGTCCTTATCTTATGATGTGAATAAAATTAAAAAAATGCCAATTAAAATAACTATGGCATATGTATTAAGTGGTGGACTTTGGGTATTATTTTCAAACAGAATTCTAAATACAATTATTCAAAATAAATCTTTAATGGCACATATAAAGCCTATTAAAGGGTTGATTTATATACTTATAACATCTCCAATAATTTATTTTATAGTGTATAAATTTTATGATGAATGTAAAATACGGTTTTACGAATTAAAAGCCAATCATGAAAAAAACCAGGAAAATCTTGAGCAAATAATAGATGCTAAAGATGAGTTAAGAGCGCAATATGAGGAATTAACTAAAAAACAATTACTAATTGAAAAAAGTAAAGAAAGGTATAAGTTAGCTTTAGAAGGAACTAATGATGCTATATGGGAAATTGATCTTGTAACAAACAAGTTTTTTTCTTCAGATAAATTTAATGATATTACGGGGTATGATAAAAATAATATAACGCACCTTGAGGATTTAGTTAAGTTATTTGCAAAGGAAGATAGAGAAATTGAAGAAAAGAATTTTAATGATTATATTATTGGCAAAAGCTTATATTATAAAAGTAGCGTTAAGCTTAACTTTAATGGGATATCGGATAAGTGGGTTTTAATTAGAGGTAAATGTCTAAGGAATAGTAAGGGTATTGCAACTAAGATATCAGGATCGATTACAGATATATCTGGTCAAAAAAAATCTGAAGAAATAATAAACAGATTGAAGTACTATGATATGTTAACAGATTTACCTAACAGAAAATTATTTATCAACACATTAGAAAACGAAATTGTTAAGGCAATGGATAATGAATTTAAAGTTGCAGTATTATTTATTGATATTGATAACTTTAAAGAGATTAACGATACTCTAGGCCATGATTATGGAGATGAATTATTAAGAAACGTTGCAACATTATTTAAAACATCTATTAGAGAGGGGGATCTTGTATCCAGAGTAGGCGGAGATGAATTTTATGTTCTAATGAGCGATATTAAGGATTACGACCAGATAAGTAGTCTCTGCGATAGACTACAAAGTATATTAAACCGTGAAATAAGTATAGATGATAAACATGCATATACTTCGGCAAGTATGGGGATTACCGTATTTCCTGATGATGGTGATGTGACGAATATTCTACTGAAAAATGCAGATACAGCAATGTACAGTGCAAAATATAATGGCAAAGGTAAATATTCATTTTTTAATAAGAGCATGAGTGATGTAGTGGTAAGACATGTTGAGATAGAAAAAGGGCTAAGAAATGCTTTGAAAAAAGACGAGCTCGAAATATATTATCAGCCACAAATAGATATAATAAACAACAAAATAAAAGGATTTGAAGCACTTTTAAGATGGGATAGTTCTGAGCTTGGAAGAGTATGTCCAACAGAATTTATACCTGTTGCAGAGAAAAGCGGATTGCTAATTCCTATGGGTGATTGGATTATAAAAACAGTGTGCCTACAAAATAGTATCTGGAAGAGCAGGGGGTACCTATATGATACTATTGCAATAAATTTATCTGCAGTTCAACTTGAAAATCATAAATTTGAAGAAACATTGAAAAAACTTATAGCTGAGACAAAGATTAACCCTAAGTTTGTGGAGCTAGAAATCACAGAAAGTATTTTAATGAAGGATTTTGATAACAATGTTAAATTGCTTACGGATATTAGAGATTTAGGAGTAAACATTGCTTTAGATGATTTTGGAACAGGATATTCCTCCCTTAGTTATTTAAAACAGCTACCTATAAATACGTTAAAAATAGACAAGTCCTTCATTGACAATATTGTTACAAATGAAAGGGAAAAGTCCATTGTAGATGGAATAATACAACTAGCACAAAAAATTGATTTAGAAGTTATTGCAGAAGGGGCAGAAAGTAAAGAACAAATAAGGCTACTGAAACAAATGGGTTGTAATCAAATACAGGGTTATTACTTTAGCAAACCTCTTCCAGCGAGTGAAATTGAAGAAAAGTTCTTAAAACCTAATTGGATTGAATCATATAATTAGAAAACCATTATTATGAATAATATTATTGGTAGGGGGATTTAAACAGCACATCATCAAAGGGATATTACAACTAATTCTAGTTGTGTCCATTACGTGGTGTGCTGTTTTTAGTTGAAGGAGAATTTTGAAAAATGAATTGTTACTAATAAAAGTGATATATTTCTTTAAATGTAAATTTGGAGGTCATTTCATTTTGCCTTGACCGCAAAATCTTCATAATAACTACATAAGTTTTTGGTACGATTTATTATAATTTGCTGATAATCATATCATACAAATCTTTTTTGTCCTTGCCTACTAATATTTCTTTATCCACTTTAGCTATAGGCGGTTCCTTACACTTATGGCATTTACCAATACATTTTTTCGTGGATATATTTATATCTGGGTGAGTTTCGGTTATCATAGTAGCGATGGCATCTGTCCATTTATTTTTCTTGCATAATTTAACTTTCATATTATCAGCTCCTTTATATGTTTATATTATACTCAATATCTATGGGATATAATAGGGAGTGGTGTTTATTAAATTAAGTGGGGGACGGTTAACAACTATCAAGTATTAATTAGGGGGCTCAAACGTGGATAACATATTAATTATTGAAGATGAAGAGAAAGTTTCGGAAATACAGAAGGCATATCTTGAAAAGGAAGGCTATGGGGTTCATTGCACTACAAAGGGGCTTGATGGCATAAAAATTTTTGAGAAAATGGAGTTTAGCTTAGTAATATTAGACCTAATGTTACCAGATATATCTGGTGAAGAGGTTTGTAGTGTGTTAAGAAAAATTTCAGAAGTGCACATATTTATGCTTACAGCAAAAAGTAGTTTAGAGGATAGAATAGAAGGATTAAACCTTGGAGCAGATGAATACCTCGTTAAGCCTTTCAGCCCAAGGGAACTAACTGCAAGAGTAAATGCTTTATTTAGAAGGATTAATGTAAATAAATCTGAAACAAAGGTTTATAATAATGGAGATTTAGAGATTAATTTTGACAAAAGAGTAGTTAAGGTAAAAGGCCTTGAAATCTATCTCACACCAAATGAATTTGATATACTACATGTGCTCTCATCTAATTTAGGGAAAGTATTTACAAGAGAACAGCTAATTGAAAGAATTATGGGGATAGATTTTCAAGGCTTTGATAGAACAATAGATGTACATATTAAAAATATACGTAAAAAGATAGAAGAGGACAGCAGAAATCCTAAATATATAGTAACCGTAACTAGAATAGGTTATAAATTTGGTGGTGAATAATTTATGAGAAACATAAACTCTATGCAAAGCATAAGAAAAAGATTAAGTATTATATTGGTATGTACCGCTATATTGGCGCTTTTATTGTCAACATTATTTGTTAATATAGCTGTATCAAGAACATTTAATAGATACCTAGTTGAAATACAAAATAAACGGGATATTAGAATAGTAAGTTACCTAGAAGATGTATATAAAAAGAGTGGTAACTGGTCAAAAACTTCAGGTATAGAACTTGCACATGAAGCCTATATGAGCAGCTATTGCCTTACCCTTAAGGATCAAAATAAAAAGGTCGTTTGGGGAATGAATGCTAATGATATAGTTCACAATATTAATGTTAACATGTCAGGTAAAAATGAGGGAGTTTATACTACAAGCACTCTTAAAATAAAATCTAAAGGTAAAATTGTAGGATATATAGATATAGGTCAATACGGCCCAGTATTATTATCTAAAGAAGACATAAGTTTTAAAACATCAATAAATGAGAGCATTATTTTAAGTATTCTTTTATCAATTTTGATAACAATATTAATTAGTATATTTATTTCAAAGCAATTTTCTAATCCTCTTAGTCAAGTTTCAAAAGTTTCAGTCCATCTGTCTAATGGGAATTATCACGAGAGGTCTAATGATAAGAGTAGCATTATTGAGCTTGAGGATCTAAGAAATAGCATGAATACGCTAGGAGAAAAGCTTCAGCATCAGGACGAACTTAGGAAAAGGTTGATAGCGGATATATCTCACGAAGTTAGAACACCCCTAAATGTTCTTCAAAATAATTTTGAAGCCATGATTGATGGTATATTTCCAGTAGACAATGAAAGATTGGCTTATCTTAATGAAGAAGTTATTAGGTTTGGAAAGCTATTAGACAATTTAAATGCTTTAAAAGAGATTGAAGGAAATAAAATAGTCTTAGATGTAGAAGAAATTTCTTTAAAGGATATTCTTTGCTTAGTTGTAAAGGAATTTCAACTAATATCAGAAAATAAAAAGATTCATATGACATTAGAATGCAGTACCAGTAAGCAATGCAACATTTTAGGGGACAGAGATAAAATAAAACAGGTAATTATAAATTTGCTTTCAAATGCAGTTAAATTTACACCTGAGCAAGGGAAAATTAATATTACTCTAAAAGAATCTGATGAAAAAGTCATATTAAAAATACAAGACACAGGCATGGGCATTAAGAAAGAGGATTTACCTTATATATTTGAAAGGCTGTATAGAGGAGACAAAAGCAGACATGAAATAGAAGGCTCAGGTATTGGACTAACTATAGTTAGAAACATACTAGCCCTTCATAATGCAGATATAGATGTGAAAAGCAAAGAAGGCAAGGGGTGTGCTGTAACTGTAAGATTTAATAGAACATTATAATTATCTAAGTACATATTAGAGCCACATCCAATTAATCACAGAATGTATGTGTTTTATAATATATGGGAAAGAAGCAGACTGATCATTGTTACAACTAATATCCTATAGAATTTATGACATAAATAAAAATAAATGTAGTAGGGTTATGGCTACTACATTTACATAAGATGGTATTAAGGATATTAACTATCGTCCTAATAAAAAATATTTATAGGAATGTTGGTAAAAAAAAATTATAATTTCGATTTGTTAGTGACCATTTCTATATAGTCTGAATTAGTAGAATCTACTTTTTCATTGCCAATAGTATAATTAAATATTTTGTTAATAGTTATCGCCTTTCCGCTAGTGCGTGCAACATCTATTGCATGACTAATTGAGCTATCTACCATACTAGCAGTAGTATTAAATTTTTCACCTATCAATGGGTACAATTCTTTTGGAACTGATGATAAAAGTGAAGCATTATTTACTACCATATTTATTGCTTCTCTTAAATACATATAACTTTTTATATTAGCAGGAATACCAATTTCATGAATACTACTAGTTATTTGACCAATAAGATCAACCCTCTGGCTTTTTTTAATTTCAATTTTAGTCTTTTTAAGATTATTTAAGGGGTTTGTTACATCATCATCACATACGGTGGTATTAAACATTCTTCTTATTCTTTTAATAAATATTTCTATGTCAAAAGGTTTAGTAACATAATAATCGGCTCCTAGTGATACAGCTTTTTGAGATATTATATCACTATCAACTGCTGATAAGACTATTATGCGAGGAACTTGATCTAACTCCATTGTATTTAGACTCTCTAAAACTTTCAAACCATCAAGTATAGGCATAACTAAATCAAGTATTACTAAATCAGGTTTTTTATCTTTAATTAATGTTAATGCTTTTGCTCCATCCTCAGCGATTCCATTAACAACAATATCTTCTTGCGTTAATAGATAATCATAAAGAACATTACAAAAATCTTTATCGTTATCAGCAATGACTATGTTTATTTTCGGTTCTTCCATATTTGTAGTCCCCTTTATATATGTTTTATACCATATTATATATATTCGACAAAATATTGGAAAATACCTTTATTTCAAACAAAATAATTCAAATATTGTAGAAATAAGTAATGTAAAAGGATCATTTTTCCAGTCTGACGTTACTTATTTCGACATTTTGAAACAAAAATGAAAACAATTATACATCATAAATTATATTAAAATAGTCACAAATTACTAGGAGTATTATTTTCAATAATGCACATCATACTAGTAGAAATGAAAATCATTATCAAATAAAAGGAGGAGATTTATATGTCAAGAAACAGAGTATTAATACCAGAAGCTAAGGCAGGATTAAATAAATTTAAGATGGAAGCTGCTAAGGAAGTAGGAGTAAATCTTACAGAAGGTTACAATGGAGATTTAACTTCAAGAGAGAATGGTTCAGTAGGCGGACAAATGGTTAAAAAAATGGTTGAGTCTTACGAAAAGAATTTATAATAAAAAGAGGAACAATTATAAAGGGTATCTATAGTTAAACACATGTATTGAAGTGTGTATGCTATAGATACCTTTTTTTATGTCTATAAGAACTAAATATACATTAGGTGAAAAGTATTGTTCTTATTGTAGTTATATTGAATATACTAAATTGAATGTAGGCGATTAAATATTATTAACACAAGCAACACTAAAGCTATTAAATTAGCAAATATCCCATGAATTTGATAACCATACTATTTATCGCAACATACAAGCATAAAAGGGGGTTGAACATATGATTTATAATGTTTTGATTGGCGGAGCTGCAGGTCAGGGCATGGAAACCCTTGCTACAATACTCGAGAAACTCTTTAAAAAGAAAGGGTTTGAAATTTTTACTTTGCAGGATTATATGTCTCGAGTTAGAGGGGGGCATAATTTTTTTCAAATTCGTTTCGGAAATGAAGAGATAAGCTCACATTGCAATGAGATAGATGGTATTATTGCTTTAAATAAAGAAACCATTGAACTACATTTAGATGAACTTACAGATACTGGTTTTATTATTGCTGACCAAGCAATCGAGTATAAAGATGATAGGATGTATAATCTTCCCTTAAAATCAATTGCAAAAACTATAGGAAATCCTAAAGCTTTTGGAAATGTAGCCCTGGGAGCACTTCTTAAGCTTTTTAATTTAGATTTAAGTTTTGTGGAGGATTTATTAAAAGAGACCTTTAAGGCGGAGGTTGCAGTTCAAAATTTCGCTGCTTTCGAAGCCGGATACAAAGAGGTTTCACCTAAATATGATATTAAGGCAAATGAGAAGGAACAAAGTATATTAATTAATGGTAATGATGCTATTGCTTTAGGAGCTTTGGCTGCAGGTTGCAAGTTTTACTCAGCATACCCTATGACACCTTCTACAACTATAATGGATTACCTTGCTTCAAAAATTCAAGAAGCTGAAATAGTTGTTGAACAGGCAGAGGACGAAATAGCCGCAATAAATATGGCTATTGGCGCTTCTTATGCTGGAGTACGAGCAATGACAGGCACCTCTGGCGGTGGGTATGCTTTGATGGTAGAGGCTTTAGGTTTATCAAGTATGTTAGAAGTTCCGCTAGTGGTTGCTGAAATACAAAGACCTGGTCCTACAACTGGATTTCCAACTAGAACTGAGCAAGCAGATCTTAAGTTTGTTATTTCAGGAACCCCAGGAGAGGTACCAAAAATGGTAATAGCTTTAAGACACCCTGAGGACTGTTTTTATCAGACTATGAGGGCATTTAATTTAGCAGATAAATACCAAATTCCAGTAATTTTGCTAGGAGATCAATTTCTTGCAGATAGTCTAAGGACAGTAAATTCTTTTGATTTTAAAAGAATTAAGATTGAAAGATACTTAAGTGAAGAAGAGTACATCGGAGATGAGTACATCGGAGATGAGTATGCAGGGGATAAGGTATATAATAGGTATGAAGTAACTACATCTGGAGTTTCTCCTAGAATAACTCCAGGTAGAATACCAGGTAAAACTGTTTTAGTGGATAGTGATGAGCATGATGAAACTGGGCACATTACAGAATCGGGAGCGGTAAGAGTTATAATGAATGATAAGAGACTAAGAAAAATGGAGTCTATAAAGGAAGATTTATTAGAACCTGAATATATAGGACAAGAGGATATAGATACCTTATTAGTTGGATGGGGATCAATGCACGGGCCAATTAAAGAGGCGGTTAAACTTCTAAATGCGAAAGGTAAAGAAAAATATGGTGCTTTAGTATTTGGAGATGTATGGCCATTACCAGAGAATTTGCTTAAAGAGAAGACTCTTAAGGCTAAAAAAGTAATAAATATTGAACAAAATGCAACAGGTCAACTTGCACAACTTATAAGAGAAAATACGGGAATACAAATGGATGAAAGTTATTTAAGGTATGATGGAAGACCAATAGCCTCTGAAGATATAGTTAAAAATTTAAAGGGGGTTATATAACATGGTTGATTGTAGCATTTCTACTTCAGAAACAGCATGGTGCCCAGGCTGCGGAGATGCAAATATACTTTTAGCATTAAAGGAAACACTTATAGAGCTTGGCAAGAAACCTCATCAGGTATTAATAGTTGGAGGAATTGGGCAAGCAGCGAAAACACCACAGTATATAAATACAAATGGTTTCTGTGGTCTTCATGGAAGAGCTCTACCACCAGCAATCGCTGCTAAAATTGCTAATAAGGAAATGACAGTAATTGTGGATACAGGAGATGGTGATGCTTATGGAGAAGGTGGAAATCATTTTATCCATAATGTGAGACGAAATGTTGATATAACTCATTTTGTACATGATAATCAAGTGTACGGATTAACAAAGGGGCAGGCATCGCCGACTTCGGATATAGGACATGTAACTGCAGTGCAACCATTTGGTTCAAATAATATACCAATGAACCCTATTTTACTTGCAATTACACTTGGAGCAGGTTTTGTGGCAAGAGCTTTTAGTAATGATAAGGCAACACTAAAGGAGATAATGCTGCAAGCGATAAATCATAAAGGATATGCGCTTGTAGACATCCTTCAACCTTGTGTAAGTTTTAATAAAATTAATACACATCAATGGTATAAAAATAGGGTATATATGCTTGATAAAAACTATGACCCAACCAACAAATTAAAGGCAATGGAGACGGCAATGGAATGGGGAGATAAGATTCCAATTGGAGTGTTATATAGAGAAGAAAAGCCTCATTATACTGATAAACTAGATTTTCTTAAAAATGGTAAGCCCTTAGTAGATTGTGAAATTGATTTAGATAGAATTAGCGGGTTTATGAACGAGTTTAAGTAGACGATAAATCACTGAGTAAATAAAGTATACAAAAAATTAAAAAGAGTTGTGTAAGCTAGTCAAGGAAAGCTTATACAACTCTTTTTTTTAATTATTAGACCAGTTATTGTGGAGAACAACAACTAGCTCCAGCTGCAGGTACAACAGTATCTGTAGTTTTTGTAGTATCTATAGTTTTAACATCGTCAACTACTTTAATTACTCCAGTTATCATTCCCATCCAGCAGCTAAAATTTATATCTTTATCTCCTGGGGTGAAATTTATGACGTTCTCACCAGATTTTAAGCTTTTTTCTATATTAAGTGACGGAATCACGATAGAATTATTACAGGAAGTTAGCTGCTCACCATTTATTACCCACTTAACAGGCACATTCTTTTGCACATAAAGTACATTAGGACTGTATCCACTAGCATCCACAGTCATATTTATTATTTGAACACCGTTTTTGACAGTAGCTTTTGTAATTTTTCCAGAAGAACTAGTCTGATTAGAAGTATTACTAGCAAAAGCCATAGGGGATATATTAATGCCAGCAAGAGCAAGTCCTCGGTTACCCATAATTAGCCCAAGGACAACAATAAGAATTCCACCGAACCTTACAAGTTGCTTAGTATGGTTTTTATTTAAGAAACCAGAAGCAGCTCCAAATCCAAGCATTAAAGGCACCGTACCAAGCGAAAATATAAACATTGATGTGGCACCATTTATAGCACTACCTGTACCAAGAGCATAAAGCTGCATAGTTTGTAGTGGTCCACAGGGCATAAAGCCATTCAAAACACCTACAATAAAGGGAGTTCTCCCACTTTTCTTAATGTTACAAGAAGACCAAGGTAATCTTATGTTAAATCTTCTAAAAAGACTATACCCAGACATGTTGAGTCCCATGATAATCATAAAAAGTCCAGCGAACACTTGAAGAATCGCTTTAAACGATAATGAAAGAGAAAAAACAGAACCAAGAGCTCCAACAATTCCACCAAGGATTGTGTAGGATATCACACGTCCAAGATTATAAAATATAGCGGGTTTCAGAGAATCAAACTTGTTCTTATTTACTGTTGATATGCTTTGAGATAACATAATGCCACCACACATACCTACGCAATGTAGGGAGGTGAAAATGCCTACTATGAATAAAACTAAGTAGGAAGCATTAACAAGCTTAGAATTCATGTCAAAGCTGTTACCAGCCCTGCTTAAAAGAAAGATTGCAAGAACTATCACTAACATGCCGATAAGTTTAAAACTAGAAGAATTATCGGTAGTATAACCAAGTTTTGATATAGTGTCTTTAATCAGTTCAATATTGCAGGATATATCGTTAAATTGTAAAAATACACTTTCACTTTTGTAATCAGCGATTACCTTAATAACACCAGGTATATGCATCAAAGCCTTCTCTATTCTCGATTCACAGGAGGTACAGGTCATATTGTAAACTTTAATTTTCTGTTTTTTGATACTCATACGTCACCTCTTTTTTAATTATATTCTATGGTTTAAATTATAATCAGAAAGCATGAAGATTTTATGAAGAAGAAAGCAAATATTCAATTTTTATTTTAGACAATAAACAGTAAAAAAAATATATATCTTGACGAAATATAAGGTATAATGTAAAATTAGAAATAAATTTATAAAATATTAACATAATTATAATCAAAATGACACTCAAAAGTTATGGTTTAAAAATAGTAGTAATAGAAATCTAAATGGATAACATTTGTAAGTCTTAGATCTCACAGATGATAAGGGGGAACTGTTAGATGAGAAAAAATAATAGCATCATTTTGCTAGCAATAATTGCATTTTTTATAGCACTGAACATAAGTAAACATAAGGTAGCAGCCGTTGTAGATACTCAAGCGGTAAGTCATACATCCTTGAGTAATAAAATTAATAATGTCGTACCTATAAACGCATCTGGAACTAAATATTTATTCGAATACAAGCAAGACAGAATAAATCAAGATAATAAAAAACAAGCCCAATTGGATACTCTAGAAAAGAGAATCAAAACACTTGTAGGTGACAACATAAATAATTTTGGAATGGTTTACTATGATATTAATTCTAAAAAGTCTATTACAATAAATGAGGACAAGCAGTTTCTTGCGGCGAGTACGATAAAAGTACCTATAAACATGCTTATGTATGATATGGTTAAGGAGAAAAAGATTGATATAAATGAAAAATTAAAATATGACAAAGTTGATTTTGAAGATGGTGCAGGTGTGCTTCAAGGTACGGATCTAAGTAAACCAATTGCGATAAAGACATTAAGTGATCTTTCAATAATATATTCAGATAATATAGCTATAAATATGCTTCTAAGAAAAGTGGGCATTGAAAATAGATATAATTATATTGAAAAAATTGTAGGACATCCAATAACTCATGATGGTAATAATATTACACCAATGGATTCGTCTAAAATCTTAGAAAGACTATATTCAAATCCTAACAACAATAAATATTATAAAGATATAATTAAAGCCATGAAAAACACGGAGTACCACGATAGGATAGATAAATATATTCCACAAAAAATTGTAGCTCATAAAATTGGGGACTTTGCTCCATATGTAAATGACACAGCAATTGTATGCAATGATAATCCATATGTTCTTGTTGTTTTTACAAAGGGCATAAATGATGCAGATGATTTAATTGCACAAGTATCTAAGATGATATATGATGCGAAAAAATGATTGTTAGCTACCCCCCACAAAAAAAGAAAGACTCTTGTTTTAACAAATTATTAAATTTGCTAAAGCAAGAGCCTTTTTTAAAAGAAATGATTTTCCAAACTGCTTATAGTAACTGGACTAAATAAGTATATTGATTTGATGTATAAGAAAAAGAAAACGCGGAAGGCTTCCATCAATTATAAAGCAACAAAGAGAGTTCATTAATGACTTCAGAAGGATATATATATTATTAATTAATAACTACTTATGGAAAGTAATAACAAATATAATATTATCCAGGAGGAATTTTCTTCTGAAGTAGCATTAATGTATCCTATTATATTCTATGGTGAAACTTAAAATTTGTTACAAATATTAAATAAAATTGTAAAAAATATACTATTTTTATGGATAGACATATAAAATAATGGTAAAATCATGTATAATGTTATCTGATAGTAATTATTTGGAAAGGCGTGATTAAAGATGACTTATATAAAAAAATACGAAGAATGGTTAAATAACGAATTCTTTGATAAAGAGACCCGAGAAGAATTAAGCTCAATAACAAAAGATACAAAAGAAATTGAGGATAGATTTTACATGGATTTAGAGTTTGGAACTGCAGGTTTAAGAGGAAAATTAGGTGCAGGACTTAACAGAATGAACATATACATAATTTCAAGAGCGACTCAAGGTCTTGCAGATTATATTAAAGGTTACGGCACGGAATATATGGATAGAGGAGTTGCAATAGCTTATGACTGCAGACATTACTCGGCAGAGTTTGCAGCTAGAGCAGCACAAGTTTTAGCTGCAAATGGAATTAAGGCTTATTTATTTGAAGAATTAAGACCTACTCCAGAATTATCTTATGCGGTAAGAACGCTTCATACTGCTTCAGGAATAGTTGTAACTGCTAGCCATAACCCTAGGGAATACAATGGATATAAAGTATATTGGGAAGATGGTGCTCAAATATTATCATCTGTAGCAAAGGGAATAACGCAGAAGATACAGAGCATAACAGACTTTAGTACTATAAAAGTTATGGACATGGATGAGGCAAGAGAAAAAGGATTAATAGTAATGCTTGGAAAAGTTATGGATGATGAATATATCCAAAAAGTAAAGGGACTAGCTATTAGAGAAAATATTGATAAGGATATAAAAATTGTATACACTCCACTAAACGGAACAGGGAATGTACCTGTAAGAAGAGTTTTAAAGGAGAGGGGCTTTACTAATATAATAGTAGTACCAGAGCAGGAAAATCCAGATCCAGACTTTACAACAGTTGGATACCCAAACCCAGAGGATGTAAAAGCCTTCAAGTATGCAGAGAATCTTGGTAAAAAAGAGGGAGCAGAGTTATTAATAGCAACTGACCCAGATTGTGATAGACTTGCCATAATGGTTAGAGATAAGTTGGGTGAATATGTTGCATTTAATGGTAATCAAACAGGAGCAATACTAATAAAATATATCATTGAAGGATTGAAAGAAAATAAGACACTTCCTACTAATGCAGCTATAGTAAAATCTTTAGTAACAGGGGATTTAGGTAGGGCAATAGCTAAGAAATATGGTGTTGAAACCTTCGAAGTACTAACAGGATTTAAAAACATCTGTGAAAAGATTAATGATTTTAAAAGAGATAATAGTTATGAATTTATTTTCGGATATGAAGAGAGCATTGGTTATGTATCCGGAACTTTCGTTCGTGATAAGGATGCAGTAATAGCTTCTATGCTTTTATGTGAAGCAGCAGCTTACTATAAAACACAAGGAAAGACTCTATTAAATATAATGGATGAGATATATGAGGAGTTTGGATATTATAGAGAAGACCTAGTTTCTCTAGTTCTAGAAGGCATAGAAGGACAAGAAAGAATATCTAGAATGATGGTAGAATACAGAAAAGATAATCTAAAAACAATAGGAAGCGCAAAGCTTGTTAAATATATAGATTATGACTTAGAAAAGTCCTATGATGTAATTAAGGGAACAGAAGAACCTAGTGGAATAGAAAAAGCTAATGTACTTAAATTCTATTTTGATGATGACAGTTGGTATGCTGTAAGACCTTCAGGTACTGAACCAAAAATTAAAATATACATGTACTCAAAAGGAAAAAGCTTAAAGGCAGCAAAAGAAAAACTAGTAGAAATGAAAGATGTAATTATAGCTAAACTTCAAAGTACTAAATAGATACACAAAAAAAGTTTATAAGAATATGTAGATAAAACGAAAAACAGATGCAAAATTGCATCTGTTTTTCGTTTTTTATTTTTTTAATTGTGATAGCGTAGTGCCAAGTTGCTTAATATAATCTCCATATTTTGTCCAATCTAAACTTTTTTGGGCATCAAGTGCTTTTGTATATAAATCATTTGCCTGTTTAATTAGTTTGGTTTTAGCTTGGCTTAATGGAGCAGTAGTAGTTCCTGTTTCACCTGGAACTACTGCGTTTGGTGTCTTATAATTAAATATCTGTTCTAATCCACTTTGAATATTATCCACTAGCAATAACTTATTGTCATACGAAATTATTATCTTTTTCATTTCAGGAATACTATTTTCTCCGCTAGCCCTTAAATAAAGAGGCTCAATATAAAGCAGAGAATTCTTTATTGGTAGAATTACAGTGTCTCCATACTGTACTTGAGATCCGCCCGTATTCCATAAAGAAAGTTGTGCTGAAATTGTAGTGTCCTGACTTATCCTCTGCTTAAAGAGGTATGGGCTGTATACTGTGGTTTCTGCTGGAAATTTATTTAGGAACAGTTTACCATAGTTTCCTACATCCATCCTAGCCCCGAGTATTGCCGTCATGTTATATTTTCCTTTTATATTAAAATATTGTTGAAGTATCATTTCTTCATTATTTGTTCCTGGTAATTTTTCTACAATATATGGTGGAATGGTTGTTTTAAGTTCTCCGCCAACAGCAGATGCATTTTTGGAAACATCCCAAATATCTTCTCCATTATAAAACACTCCAGGATCAGTTACATGGTATTTTCCGAGTACTGCACTTTGAATATTAAATATATCAGATGGATATCTAAAATGTGCTTTTAAGTCAGCAGGAACATCTGATATATTTTTGAAAAGCTTAGGATAAATTTTTGCATAGCTTTTCACTATTGGATCAGATGAATCTACCATATAGAAAGTTGAAGTTCCATCATAAGCATCAATTACAACCTTAACTGAATTTCTAATATAGTTTACTCCATTTTGAGGCTGTGAGTACGGATATTTGTTTGATGTAGTGTATGCATCAAGTACATAATATAATTTACCTCCACTTATAACAGTATATGGATCCTTGTCGTAAGTTAAAAAAGGAGCTATAGTCTTTGCTCTATCGACTACATTTCGTTTAATAAGGATTTTACTTGTGCTCTTAATATCCCTTGATAGTAGGAAATTCAATTCCCCATTTTTTATTGCAAACAAAAGTTTGTTACCTAAATTCATTTTGATCCCGGCTTTCCCAACATAATTTGTTATTTTGTTGGCTCCACCTTGAGGATAGTCAAATTCGCTCACATTAGTATTTACTAATGCATAGTCATTTGTTTGTTCACCAAAATAAATTCTCGGATTAGTTAATTTAATATTTGTACTGTTAGCAATAGGCATATCTTTAATTACAAAATCAGGCTGTCCTTCTGATGTAACAGCATTAACTTTACTCATTACAACACCAAAACCATGGGTGTAAATCATATGAGTATTCTGCCAAGTACTTGGAGCTAATGACTTTGAGTCAATTTCTCTTGCTGCAAGAAATACTTGACTATACTTATTGTTTATTTTGTATCTATCTACGTCTACATCACTAAAATTATAGTAATATCTTATAATTTGAACTTGATTATAGAATTCAAGTGCCTGCGCAGCTGAATTTATTCTAATATTATTTATCGTCCTCTGATTATTAGAAATATCTTCTTGTTTCAAATCATTTTTAACAGTAAAAGATGTTGTAGCGATATTCTCTATATTAAAGGCTTTTCTTGTAAAATTAATATTGTTTTGAATATATGGCTTTTCAAGTTCTTTTTGATTTGGTTTTACAATACTATTTTGAACTACTGCAGCTGATATTACCTCTGTAAAGCTTATCAAAAATATAGCGGCAACTGCAATCATTATAGGTTTAGCCTTTGATTTTAAAACACTTATAAATATTACTATTGCAGAAATAATACATGCCACAATCAATATTTTATAAAATAGTAGGGTTGTATGAATATCCGTATAGCTTGCGCCATATGCAACTCCACTAGGGCTATACACTAAATTAAATGAATTTATTAAAAATCCAAGTGAAAGAAAAAGTGATATAAGCGAGAATATTATAGCAAGCTGTTTTCCTGAAAATTTAATGAGGTCCTTCATGAGTCCTTTTAAGTCGTCAAAAGGATTTGAGATTCTCCTTACAGAAAAAGTATCCTTTGCTTTAATTACAAAGAAAACTGTTACGTTAATAATAACTAGGAATACGAGTAACGTCATTATAGCTCCATATAGAGATTCAATTAAGGGAAGCTTGAAAACATAAAAGGATACATCTATATTGAAAATAGGGTCTTTCACATTAAAACTAACTGCATTTATGAATTGAAGAAGCATATTCCAATATGTAGATGCAAAGGTAAAAGAAAATACAAATGAACCAATTAAATTACAAGCTATAAAAATTTTATTTTCAATAGCCATTTTCTTGGGATTTACCTCAACCACCTTTTGTAAGTGTATGATACTCCTTTTGATGCTTTTATAATATAACCATATACTAATATAACTAATGATAAAAACAGGTATCATAAGCTTAAACACAGTAAGAATCTTTGTTTTGTATACTGAAAGGTAACCCACTTGATTAAACCACTCAATATTAATTATAAATTGAACTATGTTACTCAGAAATAATAAGCATACAAAAAGAATTATAATTACGGAAGATATAACAAACTTTTTTTTCATAGGACACCTCTTATTTATTTTTATAAGTTTACAAGTACTTTGTGCTTTGATTCGTAAGCATATTTAGGACATAATCCCTTCTAGAAAAATAGATATACGCATTTTACAGATCACTACAACGCATTGTAATTTCTTACACTATATTACCATAATATGTTACACTTTAGTATGTTTTTGTTTCTCTAAACATTAAGTTTATTTTAAAAGGAACTATTATAAGGAAAGGTTACAAATATGAAAATAAACAGGTGTAACGAGAATAAAGTTTGCTCAAAGGAGCTTTATCTTCCCATATACACGTATACCATTTACTCGTTGAGTTCACATGTACTCGTTCTTAAATAATGAATAGTATGGCAATGTATGAATTGTGGATATATTCATATAGGAAAAGAGGCCCCTAATTTTTGCCCACTATGTAAGTTCCCAAAGTCTTACTTTAAAATCTATTGTGAAGACTACAACAACATGGAAGGAAATTCAATGTATAACACATACAGAAATATGAATAATCATATTTTTGAAGATATTGGTGAAAGACAGCAAACATTCACATTAGAGGAATTATCAAAATACAATGGTATTGGGGGTAATCCTGCCTATGTAGCTATAAATGGAATAGTTTATGACGTAAGTTCAGTTAAAGCTTGGGCTGGTGGTGTTCATTTTGGTGTGTCTGCGGGAAAAGACGTAACGGAGGAGTTTAATACCTGCCATGGTGATTCAAAAATACTCGATAAATTACCTAAGGTAGGGGTAGTAGCAGGGTAACAGATAGCTTCCTTTTTATTATATAAGGGGAAGCTATTTGTTGTAAAAAACACTACTATGCATTATGTTCTTGTAGAATGGATTGCTTGACTGCAAAAAAAACTTAGCATTGAATTAAATGCTGTAGGAGAGGGGACTATTGCTTATTTTTAACGTCACAAGTCGAAATTCCTAAGACATCACTAAGGGGACAGTAGCGAATCAAACCTGTTATTATCGGTACGATGCCAACAACCCCCCACCAGCTTTTGTAGTATAGACCTAATAGAACGGCTGCAACTCCGATTACAATTCTAACAATTTGTTCAGTTCTACCAATATTACATTTCATTTAAACCACCTCTGAGATATTTTAACCGATATTTCTGAATCTAATGCAATTTATTGTAATAATATTGTCTTTGTCATAATTAGAATACGTTTTTCATATTATACATAGTATCGATTTAACAATTAGGTAAATAATAAAATTATTATTCACTAGGAGGTTTATATGTACAGAAATCCATATATGATGTATGATGTGAATTTATTGGAAAAATCCCTGGAAGGGGTTAAAGCAGCTGTTCAAGGTGAAAGAGAAGATGAATTATTCTATGACTATTTAATAAGCGTTGCTCCTACAGAAGATGAAAAGAAAATTATTGCATCTATACGAGATGATGAACGCGGACATAATAAAATGTTTAGACAAATATATAAAAACATCACTGGTGTAGATGTACCACCTGGTGTAGATGAGGAATTTGTGAAGCCGATTTCTTACCTTGATGGTATTAAAAAGGCTTTGTTTGGAGAACTGGGTGCTGTAGAAAGATATAGAGAAATCAGAAGAGGGCTTCCATCTAGAATGTATAGAGATATACTTTTCAACATTATAACTGACGAAATAAAGCATAGTGCTAAATACAATTACTTATATACATTAAACAACAATAACATGCAAAGAGACTTATACCCAATTATGGCATCTGCTATAGATACAAGCAAATTTAGCCCTGATGACTGGGTGAAATATATAAATCCCCTTGTAGTAAGAGCTCTAGCAGAGCAAAAACAAGGAATTAATATGGAGCACTTATTTCAAGAATTTATATTATCGGGAGTTCTTGTGGGCCTCGGTAATAATCCTCAGCAAGCAATTGAACAAGTAGAAGAGTGGGAAAAAACTGGTGTATCTAAATTACTAATGGAAAGTAAAATGAGATAATACCACATTCGTAAGCTAAACATCCCTTTTTACCAATGTAAGGGTTATTAAGGAGAATAAAATTAATACACATCTAATATTGTACAGAACACATATTCATTTCACATTCAAACTATAAGTATAATACTCACTATAGGTTCTCTAGTGCTTAGTATGGCAGCACTATAAGGGCCTATAATTATGCCGATTTAAAACATTGTAAGGAGTAAAACTGTGTACATATTGCTTTTTTTAAGTCCAACCGTTTTATGTAAAATTTATTTTGAAAATATCATTTTAAGAGATATTAAAAACATTAATGCAGGTACAATTATAACTCCGCCACCTATACCAAACATCCCACTTAATATTCCTGCGACAATTCCTATCAAAACAAACAATATAGTACTTGTCATCATATACCTCCCACATATTAAAGCTCTGTTTTTTTATTCTTAGATAAAATTAAGTATGTCACCCAGATTACTATTCCCAATAAACTTACTAGCTGAGCAATCCTGAAAGAACCAAACATTAAACTATCTGTCCTTAGTCCTTCTATAAAAAATCTTCATATAGAATATAAACCTACATAAGTAAAAAATACAATTCCAACTTTTTTAGTCTTTCTTAAAATAACCATTAGTATTATAAACACAGTAAAATCCCATATAGATTCATATAAAAAAGTAGGATGATAATAAATTCCGTCTATATGCATACCTTGTTGTATGAAGTGTGGAAAATTTTTAATAAAGTTATAAGATACAGGGCCTCCATGGGCTTCTGAATTAAAAAAACTCCCCCATCTTCCAATTGCTTGAGCAATAATAATTACTTCGCTTTTTCAACCAAATAATATAAACTATTAAGTTAATTATCCAGTTAAAAAACGAAAAATATGAACAAGCTGAAAGAAGATAATTTAGTTCAGGAGCTAAGATAATGCTATTAAAATGCTTAGAACTAGCAGTTACACAGAAGTTGTAGAGGTAACAACTATATCTAAAAGTACTTTAATAAGAGAAATGAGAAAAAGAGGTTGTAGTTTATATATATTTATTATCTTAATAAGTAATGGATACGAAACTACCGTTTCTTGCAGAATTATAAAATATTAGCAAGTCAGATTATATAATTTTATGTTTCCCATGATTTCATTGGATACTCTTTTAAATTCATTGATGATACCAATTAGTTTATGATATTCACTATTATGGGGTCCAGTAGAAGGCATCTTTATTTTATCAAAATATTTAAGAGCTTCCATATACCCTTAGGCATACTTCTAGCTTTTATCGGCTCAGCATCTGAATCCAAACCTATTCATTTAACGTACTTTTCTAATTTTACAATTCTATATCAAAGTTCTTGTATAAATTCACTTTACCTTTTTGTGTAATTTTTAATTCCCTACTTATTGTAGATTTTTTAATCCAACATAATTTAATCAATCCATTGGCAAGAGTATATCCCAGTTTACCAGCTATATGATAACTATTTTCACTCCAATCATAACATTTAATTCCACTTTGATCTTTTATATTTTCCATGTCTTGGTTTATTATTTCTAATTCAACTAGTTTATTTATACCTAATTCAGTAATATAAAATATATCATTTTTTAAGTTTATATAGTGGGCTTTTAAAAGAGCTTCTGTAAGCTTTATTCCTAATTTTCCGGCAATATGGTCATAGCAAAGCCTTGCCTTCCTTAAAAAACAAAAAGGCCTAGCAATTATGCTAGGCTAAAAAGGAGGAATGACTATGAAATTGTATATTTCAAACGAACTATATTTTGATATATTCATCAAAAAAAAACAAGCAAATATATTTGTTAACTATTTGGTTAGATTTCAGTTAAATTTAACTTAATGCTTAACAGCATATAAACTTTTAACAATGGAGATTCAAATAAAAAAGCAATAAAAATAGTTGACAAATAGTCCATTCAGGAATACTATGCTTATATACCCATATGAGAATATAAGCATAGGATTATTTGATTTAACTTAAAGGATGTGAAACTAATGGAGAAACTAATGAATTTATTTAAAGTGTTATCTGACGAAACAAGACTTAGAATTTTAGTCTTGCTATATCATAAAAAGCTCTGTGTATGCCAAATTCAAGGAATATTAGAAGAACCTCAGCCTAAAATTTCAAAGCACTTAAGTAAGCTTCGCGATATGGGCTTTGTAAAAGATGAAAGGCAAGAACAATTTATATACTATCGCATTGACAAAGATAATGAGCTTTTAAATGAGATACTTGAAAAAATAATCTTAAACCCAGAAAATTACTCTACGGTGAAAAAGGATTTAGAAATCCTTGAAAAAGGTGATGAATATACTGAAATGTTCAAAAAAAAATGTACCCCGAACAGTTAATTTTATAGAAAAACTTAGAAAACATTATAAAGGTAGGTGACTAATATGAATGTAATTTCGCAAATATTTGGTTGGATCAATAATGAAATTTTAAAAATGACTTGGCTCTCAAATCTTATTCAAGGCCTTGTAGAAAATGTATTTGGACTATCAATCAAAGAAAGACTAGGAGGTAGCATACACTTTTTCTTTTATGACACTATAAAAATATTTATACTGTTATCGGTGTTAATTTTCCTTATATCCTATATTCAAAGTTATTTTCCACCAGAAAGAACAAAAAAAATTCTTGGAAATATTAAAGGGATTAAGGGAAATATACTAGGGGCTTTACTTGGAACCATTACACCATTTTGTAGTTGCTCTAGTATCCCAATATTTATAGGATTCAACGCCGCAGGACTACCACTTGGGATAACTTTTTCGTTTCTTATATCTTCGCCACTCGTAGATTTGGCATCATTATTAATTTTAATGTCTTTCTTTGGTGCTAAAATTGCTATAGCCTATGTTGTTGTAGGATTGATTTTAGCAGTTATTGGTGGAACTATTATTGATAGATTACATCTTGAAAAATATGTAGAAGGCTATGTACAAGAAATTGAAGATGTTGATGTTGAAGTAATTGAAATGACTAGGCCTGAGCGAATATCTTATTCAAAAGAACAGGTAAAAGATGTATTTCATAAGGTTTGGTTATATGTTTTAATCGGTGTTGGGATCGGTGCTGCAATTCACAATTGGATACCTCAATCAATAATAGAAACTGTAGTTGGAAACAATAATCCTTTTGCAGTATTACTTGCTACTGCCGTAGGTATACCAATGTATGCTGACATCTTTGGCACATTACCAATAGCAGAAGCTTTATTTGGAAAAGGTGTAGGTATCGGCACAGTATTATCATTTATGATGGCAGTAACAGCGCTTTCACTTCCATCAATAATTATGCTTAGTAAGGTTGTAAAGCCTAAATTATTAACTATATTTGTAGCTATAGTTGCAACAGGTATAATTATAATTGGATATTTATTCAATGCATTTTCATTTTTACTTGTTTAAAATATTAAAAGTTTAAGAGGAGGAAATATTATGATAATTAAAGTTTTAGGTTCAGGATGTTCTAGTTGCAAAAAATTAGAGGAAAACACAAAAAAGGCAATAAAGGAGTTAGGTATTGAGGCAACTATAGAAAAGGTTACTGATTTCAAAGAAATTATGGCTTATGGAGTTATGAAGACACCTGCTCTAGTAATTGATGAAAAAGTGAAGATAATGGGCAGAGTGCCATCATCTGATGAAATTAAAAAATATTTATAATTTATCTTTATAATTAGGTATATAATATATTTTCATATAATTATTGATTGGAACGGGTGATGAAACTTGGATATAAAAGTACCAAGCCTTTGGGAAGAATTTAGCATACCACTTAAAAAGTTCATTAGCAAAAGGATTTCAAATCAACAGGATAATGAGGATATTTTGCAGGAGGTATTTTTAAAAATCAATAGTAATATAGTCACTTTAAAAGATAAACAAAAATTGCATGCATGGATATATAGGATTGCTAAGAATACGATTATTGACTTTTATCGTAACAATAATTATATAAAAGAGATCGAATTAATAGAGGATTCGATAAAGGTAACAGATGAAAATTTTTCTATGAATGAGGAAATATTAGGTTGTTTAAAACCTATGATAAACCATCTGCCAGAAAAATATAAACAAGCAATAATACTGACAGAATATAAAAATATTACTCAAAAAGAATTAAGTGAGCAATTAGGAATTTCTTTATCGGGTGCAAAATCCAGGGTTCAACGAGGACGTAAAATGCTTAAGGATATGATTTTAGATTGTTGCAGTCTGGAATTCGATAAAACTGGAAATATTATTGACTACAAATATAAAACAAAGGGATGCAAATCTTGTTAATATAAATGACAAGTATTTGCGTCCTTTTTTCTTTTCTTCCGTCTGTATATATGAATAGTCCAATATTAAAAAATAAATGGAGGGTGATTTAAATGGGTAATAATGAAGAAATCAGAGAACATATTCGAAAAAATTATGCTAATATTGCAATAAAAGGTGTTAAAGGGGGCGATTGTGCCTGTGGGTCCGGTTGTTGTAATGACAATGCAATGGATATAAAAGGAAATACTATTAATTTGGGTTACTCAGAAGAAGACCTTTTAGGTGTACCAATTGAAGCTAATATGGGACTCGGTTGTGGAAACCCAATAGCCATTGCAGCATTGAAAGAAGTGGAAACCGTTCTTGACTTAGGGAGTGGAGGAGGATTTGATTGTTTTCTTGCAAGAAGGCAGGTGGGAGAAATGGGATATGTAATTGGAGTTGATATGACACCTGAAATGATTAAACTATCAAGAAATAATCTTCGAAAAAGCGGATATACCAATATGGAGTTCAGGTTAGGTGAAATTGAGAATTTACCTGTTGCAGATGCGTCGATTGATGTAATTATTTCAAATTGTGTAATTAATCTGTCTTTGGAAAAAGAAAAAGTTTTTAAAGAAGCATATAGGGTTTTAAAATCTGGTGGAAGATTGTCTATTTCTGATGTTGTGGCAACTGCCGAATTACCTCATCATGTAAAAGATGACCTAAGCATGATGGCAGGTTGTATTGCGGGAGCTGAATATATTGAGAATATACGAGGAATGCTCCTAAGCGTTGGGTTCAGTAATGTTGAAATGATACCTAAGGATAATAGTAGAGAAATTCTTAAATCATGGGCTCCTGGTAAAAACATTGAGGAATTTGTGGCTTCTTATATTATCGAAGCAAAGAAGAAATAAGAATTAAATACAAGGAGCATAAATTAAAGATATAAGTCTAGTATAAATACTAGACTTATATCTTTATTACTTTTTTTAAGATAATTAAATATTTATGCATTGAAATCATTATTACAATAAACTATAAAATTAGAGTATTTAGTTAAAAATTTTAAATTATTAAAAATACTTTTGATAAAACATTGACATTATTAGTGATTCAGAATACTATAACAATATAAGTAATTAATTATATAGTTATAAGGTTAATGATATAAGTAATCTGGTTGGATCTAATAAATTTAAAAGAAAGGAGGAATTTAAATGAGCAATTACATTTTGTATGGGATAACAATTTTATTATTAGTTATTTCATATTACAAAGACAAGAAGAAAACAAAAATGGCACTGAAAAAGGCATGGAAAGCATTTGAAAATATTTTACCAGAATTTCTAGGGATTATTATGCTGGTGGGTGTTTTACTAGCAATATTAAATCCACAGGTAATATCAAATATGATTGGAAATAATTCAGGATTCTTTGGAGTTATAATTGCAGCTATAGTTGGGTCTATAACCTTAATACCTGGGTTTGTTGCATTTCCAACAGCAGCCTTACTACTACAAAACGGCGCAGGTTACATGCAAATAGGTGCCTTTTTATCAACACTCATGATGGTAGGGGTTGTTACTATACCGGTGGAAATTAAATATTTTGGTAAGAAACTAACGATTCTTAGAAATTCGTATGCTTTCCTATTTTCATTTATAGTGGCATATATCATTGGAAAGGTGGTTTAAGGGGTATGAAAAATTTATTAAAAAGATATAAATTCTTTATTGTAGCTGTAATTGCAGTAGGTATCCTTACTATTTTTAATGCTAATCTTGGAATGAAATCCTTTAGTATTGCAGCCTATAGTTTTAAGGAGATGGCGCTCGTTATACCGCCGGTTTTTGTACTTTTAGGGTTACTTGATATCTGGATTCCAAGACAAACTATGATGAAATATATGGGTGAAGGTTCTGGAATTAAGGGTATAATTCTTTCAATAATTATTGGCTCAGCAGCAGCGGGGCCACTCTATGGAGCATTTCCAGTAGCGGCGGTTTTTATGAAGAAAGGGGTGAAATTTAGCAATATTCTTATTTTCATAGGAGCTTGGTCTACAACTAAAATACCAATGTTATTATTTGAGGTATCCGCACTTGGAAGTAGGTTTGCAATAATAAGATTGCTAATAGACATCCCAGGCATAATAATCATAGCTTATTTATTATCAGCATTCATCTCGAAAGACGAAATTAGTAAAGTTTATAAGAATGCAGAAAAATTATAATAAGAAAGTATCTTTCTGAAAAGTCATATAGAAAGGAGCGGTTAAAATGGATGAAGACAATCATAAACACGGACATAGTCACGGTCATAGCCATGATGTTTCCAATGTAAAAGGAACAAATTTTATAGTAACTGTAATATTAAATTTGATTATAACAGTAGCAGAAATTATAGGAGGAATATATTCAGGCAGTTTGTCACTAATTTCAGATGCCCTTCATAATTTAAGTGATGCCATAGCTATAGTAATTAGCTATGTGGCTATAATAATTTCTAAGAAAGATATTGCAAATACAATAGGAGCCTTTTTATTACATTCAGAATCTGTTGATAATATGAATATTAAATCTGCTTATTTGCATTTATTCAGTGATGCATTATCTTCCCTAGGAGTTATAATTGCAGGAATTTTGATTTATTTTTATCAAATATATTGGATAGATTCAGTTTTAACAGTACTTATAGCACTATATATTTTGAAAGAAAGCTTCACTATAGTAAAGGATGCCATGAGTATTTTAATGCAGGGAGCACCAAAAGGAATTAAATTAAATGGTGTGGTTGATTTAATAAAGGATATTGATGGTGTTGAAAATGTTCACCATGTTCATTTATGGAGTTTAGATGAAAATAATATAAATTTTGAAGCTCATGTAAATGTTAGAGATATGCTAGTCAGCGAAACAAAAAAAATAGATGAGAAGATTATAGAAGAACTTCACGAGCATTTTAAAATAAATCACGTAACAATCCAATTTGAAAGTGATGGTTGTAGAGATGTAGGAATAATAAAAAAGAAAGGGATGTTTTAATATGGAAAATAAAAATTTAAATAAGAATAGTATTGTTTTATTATTAGGTTTGGCAGGATTTATTGTTATGGCAGATAACTGGGTAGTATCACCTATACTACCCGCCATAGCTGAAAATTTGAATGTTGATATAGCAAAAGCTGGGTTATTAATTTCTGCGTATATGATTCCTTTTGGAATATTTCAAATAATATTTGGTCCATTAGCAGATAGATATGGTAAAAAGCAGGTTATAACTTTTTCTATAATTATGTTTTCAATTGCAACTGGTCTATGTGCATTAGGATCTTCACTAACTAATTTAGCAATATATAGAGGACTTACTGGAATTTTTGCAGCCTCAGTAATGCCAATTTCCCTTGCACTTATTGGTGATATATTTCCTATGGAAGAGAGGCAACAAGCTATAGGCACATTTATGGGAATATCTTTTTTAGGCCAGGGGTTAAGTATGGCAATAGGAGGAACTATAGCGTATTTTCTAAATTGGAGAGGCGTATTTATAGCATACGCAGTGCTTGCACTAATACCAACTTTACTTTTAATATTAAATTATAAGAAATTACCTTCTGAAAAAAATCCTAATAGCGAAATATTAAAACCTTATTTTAGACTCTTATCTAATTCAAAGAGCGTATTTACTTATTTGATAGTTCTTTTAGAAGGTATATTTATAGTAGGGAGTTTCTCATATATAGGCGCTTATATAGCTAAAACCTATAATTATAATTACTTCAGAATAGGCATGATCTTAACTGCTTTTGGAGTAATGTCTGTAATTGGAGGAAGATTAAGTGGAAAGCTTTCTAAGAAATTAGGACAGAAGAAAGTTTTAAGCGCAGGACTACTATCTGCAGCAATTGCAGATATAATTATTTTCTGTTTTGGCAGTAATATCTACTTGCTAATTTTAGGGGTCGCACTACTTGGATTAGGATTTATCTTAACTCATTCAACGTTACTTACAAGGGCAACAGGATTTGCACAGAAATCAAGGGGTGCAGCAATGTCATTGGTTGCATTTTGCTTTATGGGTGGCGGTGGAGTTGGAACTGCCATTGGTGGAAAAATTATAACCACATATTCATTAAATAGTTTGTTTATTATATATGGAATTGCACTATTTGCAACGCTTATATTGAGTACTTTTTTAATAAGGGATATTTAATATAGGGCTGATAGCCATAATATTGAAATACTTATAAAAATAATATATACTATATAAGTATTTAATTAAAAATTATAATCACTCAAAGAAAGTATTAATAGTAATTAATTACTTCCTTTAAGTACAAGGAGGAAAAAAATTGAATCAAGATGATTTGACGGTAAAGATATTTAAGGCACTTGGAAACCCTGTAAGATATAAAATAATGCAGTACCTATGTGATGGTCCTCAATGTGTTTGTAAACTAAATGAAAAGATTGAATTTAGCCAGGCAAACTTATCACAGCATTTAAGAATTTTGAAAGATGCAGGACTGGTTAATAGTCAGAAGGTTGGTCTTGAGATGCACTATAGTGTATATAATGATGATGTGAAAGATATTATTGAGCATGTTAATAAATATGTTTTTGGATATGTAAACAATATGAAAAGCAGCGTAAAATAAGAACAGATTACTTGTATTTACAATTTGTAGTAATGTAGCTAGTAATAGATTATAGTTAATATGCATAGAACTATACATATTAACTAATTTTATGGTATAAATTTAATTATATAATTATATAATTATGTAAGGGGGTGCATTAATGAAAAGAATAACTAAAATTATTATAATTATTATTCTAATACTTAGTGTTATTGGAATTTGGGGTTATAAAACATATTTTATAGAAAAAGCATCTAATCAACCTACAGAAGATGTAGGAAAAGACAAACCTATGTTAGTGGATTTAGGAGCAACTACTTGTATACCGTGCAAAGAGATGGTTCCTGTACTTGCAGAGGTGAAAAAAATGTATGATGGTAAGGCGATTGTTAATGTGATAGATATAAATGATAATCCAGAAGAAGCTAATAAGTATGGGATAAGGGTCATTCCAACTCAAATATTTTTAGATAAGGATGGGAAAGAAGTATTTAGACATGAAGGTTTTTTCTCAAAAGAGGAAATTGCAAAAGTATTTAAAAATATGGGAGTTGAATAAATGAATGAGTTATTAAGTAATTTTGGAGGTATGTTAGCAAGTAATATTTGGCTTGCTTTAATCATGTCTTTTGTTGCAGGAATAATCTCTTCCTTTAGCCCTTGCGTACTATCTACAATTCCTTTAGTAGTAGGTTATGTTGGCGGGTATGCAGGCAAAGATAAAAAACTTGCTTTTAAATATTCACTTATATTTTGTGTTGGAATTGTAATTACTTTCACTACCTTTGGAGCACTTTCTGCAATACTCGGAAAGCTTATGACAGGAACTGGTAAATGGTGGTATATAGTTCTTGGATTAATTATGCTTATAGTTGCACTTCAATTACTAGGTGTAATAGACTTTAAGAGTAACTCATGTAAAATGCCAAATAAAAGAGTTGGACTTCTAGGAGCCTTTTTCCTCGGAATACTTGGAGGAGTACTATCCTCACCGTGTTCTACTCCCATATTAGTGGCTATCTTAGCCTTTGTGGCTGGGGAAGGAAATATACTAGTAGGTATATTAATGCTACTTTTATATTCCATTGGTCATTGCACTTTGATTTTAATTGCAGGCACCTCGGTAGGCTTTGTGGAAGCCATAAGCAATTCTAAGAAAACTTTATTTGTTGGTAAAATACTAAAAACTATATTGGCAATTATTGTGATGTTTTTAGGATTATACCTAATTTACATTGGGATATAGTAAATTTATATTGGTCAGTACGGAAGCCTTAAAAGCGGGTACAGCCGACATACATGCAAAAATGAGCCACATCATGGATAATAGTTCCATTATGTGGCTGTATATAACTCTACTTCTCTATATTTTAAATAATATGATATTACCCCTGCTATAACAAATATTAGTAAACATAATAATATAATACTTGCCCCCAAAATCAAATTCAGCATTTTAAATATTTCCATTCCAAACATATATTCTTTGAACACGCTTTCTATCTTACCATTACAATTCAATACATCTATTTTAATTTCCAAAGCAGTATTTCTTAAACTTACATATATTACTAAAATTAATTTTTGAAATCACTTCTAAAAACTAAAAATATAGTATATAATATATACGAACTGGTGTTCTGAAAACAGAAATGAAGATACCTAAAAGGAAGATGATTTATGCTATGAGTAGATTAATATTTCATATAGATGCAAATAGTGCCTATCTATCTTGGGAAGCTTCATTCAGACTTCAGCAAGGTGAGCAATTAGACCTACGATTGGTACCATCCGTAGTAGGTGGCGATGAAGAAAGTAGACATGGCATTGTATTAACTAAATCAATACCAGCTAAAAAGTTTAACATTCATACAGGGGAAACTTTATATAATGCTAGGGCTAAATGTCCCAATATAGTAATAGTGCCACCAAGGTACTGGCTTTACATGAAATGTAGCTCAGCTATGCATAAAATATTTCTGGAATATACTCCGCAAATACAAAGATTTAGTGTAGATGAAAGCTTTCTAGACTTCTCTAATATGGAGCATTTATATCCAGACTATATGAAACTTGCTGAAACTATAAAAGAGAGGATAAAGAAGGAACTTGGGTTTACAGTAAACATAGGGATATCAAATAATAAGTTACTTGCGAAAGTAGCATCTGATTTTAAAAAACCAGATAGAATCCATACTTTATTTCCTAATGAATTAAAGCAAAAGATGTGGTCGCTACCAGTTGAAGACTTGTTTATGGTAGGAAGAGCTACAGCGCCGAAATTGCATAATTTAAATATTAATACCATTGGTGACTTAGCGAATTATGATTTAAAAATTCTAAAAAATAAATTTAAAAGCCATGGTCAAGTAATTTATAATTATGCTAATGGTATAGAAAGTTCAGGGGTCAGAAAAAGTAATTACATTGAAATGAAAGGCATAGGAAATTCTACAACAATACCTTTTGACGTTTGCGATAAAAATACGGCACACATAGTGTTGCTATCTTTATGTGAAACAGTAGCAATGCGTTTAAGAGATTCAAAGAACTGCTGCACTGTAGTTTCGGTAAGTATAAGAGGAAGTGACATGATATTTTATTCGCGTCAAAAGAAATTAACAGTAGCTACTGACTCAACTAGAAAGATATATGAAATAGCGTGTTATCTATTTGATAATGCTTGGAAGGGCAACCCAATAAGGCATCTAGGTATACACATAACAGACTTTTGTGGTAATGATTTTTATCAGTGCTCTTTACTTGATACGTTTAATTATGAGAAAGATAGTAAGCTAAATAAAGTAGTTGATGAAATTAGACTTAAATATGGTCATAAAGCCATTAGTAAATCTTGTTTTCTTCACTCAGGTCTAAGCGCTATGTGTGGAGGAATAGGGGAAGAGGACTATCCTTTAATGAGTTCAATGCTTTAGGGAGGATGAGAGTATATGAAGGTTTTAGCTTTACCTATAGAAATGGTTTCTTATACAGACAACAAAGGCTATATAAAGCCTATAAGGTTTAGAATGCAAATAGATGATGAACCTATGGAGGTTATAAAAATAGACAAAGTTATAGCAAGAGATACCGAGAGATTTGCCGGTAACATTATGCTTGTTTATAAGTGTCAGAGTCTAATTGACGATGTTATGAAATTATTTGAAATTAAGTATGAACTAGAAACTTGTAAGTGGATTCTATTTAAAATATAATTAAGCTATGTAAATTTAATAAACTTAATTACAGGTGTTTTTACTTTTACATTATTAAAACGAATATTATAGAAATTAAATTTTTGTTATACTATTAGAAAAGAGGTGTTACAAATGGCTAAAGTCTATAAACCATTTACTTGTTTGGGCATTGTTGCTATCCCAATATCTATGTATACTGCTGCACAATACAATTCCATTCATTTTAAACAGCCCCACAAAGTTGATAATTCAAAATTAAAATATAAAAATACTTGCGGTCATTGTGGCAAAGAGTTTAATTTAAAATCTCTTATTAAAGGGTATGAATACGTTAAAGAGCATTACGTAGTTGTAACAGATAATGATCTCATCAGCTTGCTAAAGAAAAGCAATTGGAAAAAATAATCGTTAAGATAAATGCAGTAAATATTATTTACACAAACACGAAAACGTAACCTAATAAAGGTAGAAGAGCCTAATTGGCTCTTCCACCTTTTCCGGAATCCATAGCCATAATGAATACTATTACAGCTATTACAAGTAACATGTGGATCATACCTCCACCAATTTTAAATACAAGCCCCCATGCCCAAAAGGATATTAATATTCCACATACCCAATGTAAAAAAACCATATAAAAACTACCTTTCACAAACAATTTAATTGTCTTATAAATCTCTTCAAATAATTATAATGGCCTAAACTTCAATATATATCCACATAATCAGCTGATTTTTGATGAAATATCTTACTATCCTCTATCCTTTATTTTTAAATAACATGCTTTTGACATAAACAAAAAAAGGCCTAAGCTCTTATCTGTAATATTGTTACATTGGGGTAGACGGGTTTCAAAACTTATGTTCAAAACAAGTGGATGAAAAGAGTACAGTTTTTCTATAGTTACTTTATATTAATTCATCCATTTTGTTTAAATAATAAGTGTAGTGGAAATGCTGAATGTGATATAATAGTTACATAATGAGAGGTGAATAAAATGGATAATGAAATAAAAGATATGTTAGTTAAGTTATTAGAAGGACAGAACAGAGTCCAAAATGAGATAACTGGAATAAAAACAGAAATAACTGGAATAAAAACAGAAATAATCGGAATGAAGACAGAAATAAAAAAGAATTCTATAGAGCTTGAGACTATAGGTAAAAATATAAATACAGTTGTAGAAGTACAAACTGCACATAAAGAGCAGCATGACTTTTTATTCAAAAATACAGATGCACTAATTGATGAAAAAACAGACTTAATAGAAACAGCAGTAAAAAGCATTTCTAAAGATGTTAATGAGGTCAAAGAAGGCGTTGATGTTATGAAAGACGTAATAGGTAGGCCTCAAATTGATATTGAAATGTTAAAGCGTAGACCAGTTTAAAAATAGGGCAAAAATAAATGTATATCCAACATGGGTATACATTTATTTTTATTTAACAATAATGGCTATTAGTTCAGTAGAAAAGCCAGAGAATAAACAACAAATTCAAAATACTCTTAATTCAGTTGATGGTGCTTTGCAAAATGCCAACACTACATTATCAAATTATAAAGAATAAAAAATTATTACTAGTAGTACATAACTAATATAATAATAAAAAATTTTCTTTAAAAGCACCTCACGTATTACTATTGTAATATGTGAGGTGCTTTATAATTTATTATCGGTGATTTATACCTTGTCTATTATATTGGCATCTCCCTCTTTATTAATACGAGCCTCTTCTCTTTTAAGTGTTTCGTCTATATGTGCGGTATCTTCTATTTCACGTTTTTGAGCTAATATTTCTCCTGTTACTACTGTGTGTTTATCTACATTAACCTTTTCTTCACTTACAGGAATTTTGATAGTTTCTTCGCTTGTGATAGGGGAATCACTTGCTTCATTGTTTAATGATTTTCTCTCAATTACTACCTCTTCACGTGATACAGGGACATCTACTTTCTTTTGTTCTTCTAATATTTCTTTGCCAATTTCTACATCACCCTTTTGTACACGGCTTTTAGCAATATCAAGTTCTTCCTTGCGTAGACTTAGCCTTGCAGTATCATCTGTTTTCTCTTTAATAGCATGGTCACCTTTTTTAAAAACTCCTTCAAGTATGCTCATATATAAATACCTCCATCAAATAATAATTTTGTTCCATAATATATTGTCCTTTAAAGAAATATATTATCCAACATCACAGCCAATATAATTGAAGTTATTATAATAGCATCATTAGATTTTTATCCATGATTAATCTCCTTTCATGGTCAGTATAAACAAACTTGAAATAGTTATAAAAGGTACACTTAGTTACATTCAAACTTACAAATGAGTAAAAGCGCATTTATATTTATCACTTGTTTTATTTTATATAAAATGGGCAAACTAAATAATGCACTGAATACATATAGTGCGATTATATATTTGAAGGGAGAATTCCAATGAATAAAAATAATTCAGAAAAATCAAATAAGCACTCAGAAAATGCTAGTGTAAACAGCAGCAGTACTGGTGCGACGTTACAATCAAGTGGTGAAAACAATAGTTTTACTGTTGGTTCATTAAAAGTTCAAAGTAACGAACAAGCTATGGCTGCCAAGGACGATGGTATGTCTAATATGGATAGTAACATTAATTATAGTACTTTAGAAGAAACAAAAAAATTTAATGAACGTACAGATGCTATTAAAGATGTAATAAAAAAATAAGAACTAAAGCAAAATAATAATCTTGCTCTTTTTTATACTTTAATTGATATCTTATGGATATACTAATGAGTTAAGTTATTCTTCAAATGTTAAACTTTACATTCAACATAACATAATTGTAAGAACCAAAAAAACCATCTGAGTGCTAGATGGTTTTTCTCCTTTTTAATTAAAGGCATTCTATTTTAAATAAGTCATTTTACCTTCTATGATAATTTATAGTTACAACTCTACATCATTACCTAAATTCATTTAAAGTGACATATATTATATATTAAATTTAAATAATAAAGCCTTATATTATCCAAACCATTAACTAACAAATGTTAGTTTCTATATCTGAAATATATTTATTAAAACATTAATTTCTATTGAACCGCCGTGTACCGAACGGTATATACGTTGGAGTGAGAGGTCGCTAATTAAATTAATTAAAGGTATTGACGATGTAAAATAATAATCTACAATAAAGCTATACAAAGGTGTCAAAGCTTATAGTCAAATATAAAATCTAGAAGTGAGACAAAGGGTAAACCTCTGTTTTACAGTCAATATTGTCGCCATTATAATAAACTATTATTGAATTACCATTATCTAAATTAACTTTAATTGATATATCTCTATCAGGCTCATTATATTTTTGAAACCCTGCAATATGCTCTTTCGACTGTTTACTTCTTAACTCTAAATAATCTTGAAATAATATTTCATGTTTATACATTTTTAACCATCCTTTATCTATTGATTTTTCTCCTAATCTTAATATTATCTGTATCTTAATTTATTTGTTTCAAACTTGAAGTTTATCCGTAATAGTGTAGGTTCTTACTATTATTAGAGTTCATTGAAAAATGTTATCTATTTAATTTTCAGAGCTTATTTTTTATTTTATTAATTCTCTATACTTTTCTCTAATCCACTCAATTCTACTGTTATAGCACTGTTCCTTTAATACTTTATTTAATTTGAGTTCAAACTTTAATTTCTCTTTTTGGCTTTTATGTGGAATACGTAATTCTGTATAAATTTTTCCTGTCATTTCTAAAACTCCTTTTCATTACTACTGTTTAATATGCAATTTATAGAATAAACTTTATTGTTCTATCAAAATTAGACATTTCTAAAATTCTAACATTACTTTTTTCATTACTTCTTTCAAAGCTTTTTGCTGCAATTCTTGCTGTTTCAATATTAATAATATAATCTGTGAACCATTGTTCCTGATTATTTTCTGTAAAACAAACCTCATATTGTTTTGTTGTGCTCATTTTTATCACCTTTTCCTTTTTTATCTATGTATTATATTTTTAGTATGCACAGAATACCGTATTTTATACGGGTTTATAATTAAACGGAACTACTTTATATAGAATTTACATTATTAATAGTATAATTAAGTAAATAAATCATTTCTTAATTGTAATAGAATGTGTATTTGATGAAAGGAAAAAAAGCATGGAATGTAAGATGAAAAATATATCTATATATTATGAAGTAATAGGTAGTGGAAAACCAATTATTATGATACATGGATCTCACGTAGACCATAGATTAATGACAGGATGTATGGAACCTTTATTTAACAATAGAGGTGGATATAAAAGGATATATATTGACTTACCAGGGATGGGGAAAACCAAGGTGGAAAATTGGATTACAAATTCAGATGTAATGCTAGATATTGTAATTGATTTTATTGAAAAAATCATTCCAAATGAAAACTTTTTACTTGCAGGTGAATCCTACGGAGGATATTTAGCAAGAGGAATAGTACATAGAATCGCAAATAGAGTCGACGGACTATTCCTCTTATGTCCTTCTATTATAATGGACTTTAAGAAACGCAGTATTCCATCACATATTATTTTAAAGAGGGATGAGAAATTATTATCACAACTTGAACCATCCGAGGCAGAAGGTTTTACTTCGATACAAGTAGTGCAAAGTAAAAAAATTTGGGCTAGATATAGAGATGAAATTTTATCTGGCATAAGATTAGCAGATAATAATTTTTTACTCAATCTTCAACAAAATGGGTATGCGTTTTCAGTTGATTTAAATAGGCTGAAAGAAAAGTTTAACAAACCTACTCTTATACTATTAGGACGTCAAGACTCAAGTGTAGGTTATAAAGACGCATGGAGTATTTTAGACAACTATCCAAGAGCAACTTTTGCCGTATTGGATAAAGCAGGGCATAATTTACAGATAGAACAGGTGGAGCTATTTAATTCATTAGTTACTGAATGGATTGTAAGAGTCAATGATTCATAATATTCTTAGATTACGCAGTAATTGAATGTACGATTTAATATAAAACCTTACATTCGGTTTTTTGTATAAACTGTTGAGTTATAAGGCTTGTTAAGCATTCAGTTAAATTTAACTAAGCAATTGTCTCTTTGAATGTATTGTTTTATATGGTATATGATAAATATAGTACATTCAAAAATGGGGGTTAATATATGACTGTAGAAGCTATAAAAGATAAAAGGAAAGAACAAAAGGTTTTGTTTGTTTAAGTTTAAATGCTAAAACAAAAACTATTAAGTAAATACAGGAAAATAATCAAATGTCGTGAAAACAGACTTTCACGACATTTGAAGATATTAACATATTTAATATACTGCCCCCACAGCTAATGATATGGGGAGAATTGTGTAGACATATAAGAATATTCTGAATTAACTTATATACCATTAAGAATGTATAATGTCATGCTACTTATCAAGTAATGCCTTTGAAATCACATGAAATTTTTCATCACTTATTCCGAGTTTCTCTTTAAATCTGTCATCGTTCATTCTTTCAATAATTATCTTGTCTGGTGATAGTTCATCAATAATATTTTTCAACCTGTAAATGGCTTCTTCGCTGTCATTATATCCCTTGAGAATTGTTATCTCTAATATAAACTTACCTTTGTATTGTTTATTGAAAGAGATCATACTTGATATATACTCATGGAAGGTATAACCCTCAATAGGGCGTTGAACCTTTTGAAAATCCTTTTCCGTAATAGCTTTTATTTCTCCAATTACCTCATCACATTTATTGGCTATTTTCATGTACTCAACCCTACCCAATATATACCCATTTGAAAGTAATCTTACTGTCAATCCTTTACTTTTTACTAAATTAATTACACTTTCAATTTTATCATTAACTAGAGCTTCTCCTTTAGAGTTTATAAATACTAAATCAGCTTCATTATTCACTAATTTATGTTCCAGTTCATTTAATGATTCAGAAATATCCGAAAATGTTTGTTGTGTGTCTATTTTGTTGTGTGACCTTCCAATAGGGCAAAATATGCAATCAAAGTTGCAATACTTTTCGGGCAATATATTCATCTCAAGAACCCGCTTACCATCCTCAATATAAATATCCTTATAACTAAAATTACTCATTTAAAAACCTCCTTGTATAATCTAATCAATTTGCACATTCTTATTATTTGCATCTAAAATTGAAATCTGAGTTTCTCCTCCTAAATTACTTTTTACTAATTTTTCTAATTCTTTTAAAGCATCCTCAAATTCCACTTGTCTTTTTTCATCAGTCAATTCAATACATAAAAAAGCATTATTTGTCTTTTCAGTTAACATGGTTCTTAATGATTCTCGCCAATTCCAGCATCTGCAAATCGCTCCAGCATTGTCTTTATATACAATTTCTCCTTCATAAGGGGGTGAATTTTTATCTGTTCCAAGTGGAACAAAGTCTTCATCTCCAATTGCTTTTGTTAATCTTATATCGCCGTTAAATTTGTCTATATCCTCACCACCGCAGGGTAAAGCGTATCTTAATGAAATTGAATTGTATATGTCAACCAACGGATTAATATTTCCAATATGATTTCCTTTATCAATTCGCTTTAATAATGCTTCTATAGATGACCTAGCACCTTTCTTGGTTTTAAATTTTTGAAATGATTCTCTCCATATTTTTATTACTTCGTTATTGCTAAATTCTTCATTTTGCAAATATTTTAAAGCTTCTTTTTCAGATTTTAAAATCATATCCTGGTATCCTTCTTCATTTCTTATGGTGTTATCTATTCCATGACAAATAACAACCCCAATCTTTGCGTTAGGGAATAAACTCCAAAAATCATCTTCAATTACAAAATTTTTCACTAAAATTCCTCCTTATTAATAGGTATTATTCTGGGTTTCATCTACAATCCTTTTAACTAGCACTTGATTTGATTAGTATAAAGCTGACATAAATTGCTACTTTATTGTTATCAGTTTTAAGCCAATGATTCCACCTACAATTAATACAACACAAATAACACGCATAATACCAATTGGCTCTTTAAACAAAATAACGCCTAAGACCACTGTACCAACAGTTCCTATACCAGTCCAAACTGCATATGCAGTTCCAAGTGGCAGACTTTTTAGTGATAATGATAAAAAATAGAAACTTGTAAACATTCCTATAATGGTTAATAAACTGGGTAGTATTTTCGTGAATCCTAGCGAATATTTTAACTCGATTGCCCATACTACTTCAAAAATTCCAGCTACCACTAAATAAAACCATTCCATAATTACTCCCTCCTAAACTAATATTTGCAATCAATTATAATAGTATTTCGTTGCATAATTTTAAAGTGGGCAAAATAAAAAAGCCTAAAGAAATATTATTATAATATCTCCCAGGCTTTTATCCTTCCGTGAACACAGATAACTGTGCGTTTTCTCTCGGACCAGCCAGTCATAAACAGCGGAACCCTAGAAAACTAAATAAATATTAAGTTTTATATAAGTTTTAACTTATATATTAATATAAGCATAATAAATTAGTTAAGTCAATTTATTTTTTAACCTCGGAATAATATTCGTAATATGAAATTACGATTACGACATAAATATTTAGTTAATTACACTATTTCTACCATGAATTATGTTATTCTTATGTATGTAATTAAATACTATATTATTGCTATTATTGGTGTCTAATTGAGAATATACACTACTTTATGCATTCTATCGCTTTATACATGATATAAATATATGTTTCTTTTTTTATTTTACTATTCTACTATAGCATTCAATTTAATTATCGTTATATTGTATGCCTCTTGTGACTTTACTTAGGTAATAAATTGTAATTATAAAACACATATGGTATATTTATATATATAGATTTTGAAAGGAGTGGTTGAACATGATTAAGATAAATAATAGCTTTGTAATTAAATTATTGTGTGCAACTATTTCAAGTTAAAGTTATTAAATATAGTTTTGATTCGTAACTATTGTAATTGTTATGAATTAATATTGTTAAAATAAGTTTATCAACCCTGGAGTAGTTAGGTCAACTATTTCAGGGTATTTTTATGCCCGAATTTTGACTTAAGGAGGGATTTTAAAATCGATTATATATTAATTGAAAGGCTAATGAAATATAATAATCCAAATAATGTATTCATATAAAAAGGAGATTTTAAAATATCAGAAAAAATATTAAATCAAACTATTTGTTTAAAACAATACACATCAAAAAAGGAGTATAAAGAAATAAATCAACTCGAGCTGCTTTGCAGTTTGAAAGACAAGACCAATTTAAAATTGGAATTAGATTATAAGGTAAGTGTGTCCCAAAATGCCTATATAGGCTTAAAAAAAATCAATGAATATTTATATTATGTAGAAGATGTCTTAGTGTCCTACCTTGGTATTTCAAGCTTTGGAGGTAATAATGGTGAAATTAACGGTATGACTCATCCAGACTTTCGTAGAAAAGGGTTATTTACAAAGCTTTTTGAACTTGCAACAGAGGAGTGCCAGAAGAGAAACTTTAATAACATATTACTATTATCAGATGGTAAATCGAAATCGGGAATTGAGTTTATAAAGGTTGTAAGCGGAAGCTATGATTTTTCAGAGTATAGAATGAAGTTACTTAACAAAACTACTTTAGAAAACATAAATTCCATCAATTTAAGAAAAGCTGAGAAACCAGATAGAAAGGAAATAGCGAGACAAAATGCAATATTTTTCTATGGTTCAGAAGAGTGTGAAAGTTTGCCGGAGGAAGAGGAAATCATAAATGTGATAACATATATGATTGAATTAAAGAAAGCGATTATAGGTAAAATTAAGATAGAATACAGCGATAACTCAGCCTTTGTATGTGGTTTTGGAATATTGCCAGATTTTAGAGGTAAAGGTTATGGGAAAGGAGCTTTAATGGAAGTTTTATGTATAATTAATGAAGAAAACATAAATGATGTAGAATTGGATGTGGAATGTAAAAACAACACTGCACTTAATTTATACAAAGTTTGTGGTTTTGAAGAAATGTCTGTAATGAATTATTATAGGTATAACAACATGTAATAGTTTCAGCTATTTTAAAATATTCAATGTAATGTGCAAAGTGAAAAATAATGCATAAATAGAGTGCATATTCTCAATTAGACACATTTTATGCAGTTAAATAGTAGGTTATTGCATATATTAAAGCAACTATGAGTCTATAGGCTACATAAGAGCATACAACAAATGTCGTGAAATTATTCTTTCACGATATTTGTGTTTTAAATATATAATTTTGTATATGAATTAAACCCAAATAATATCTAATGGGTTACGATCTACCAATCGCTTATAACCATATTTGGGATAACCAACCATAACTGCGCCTGTTAACACCTTGTTTTTAGGAATATTAAACAATTCTAGTAATGGATAATAATTAGCAAATGCACACATTTCAAAGAGTCCAGCCCAACAGCTACCTAATCCGAGAGTCGTTGCAAACAAAAATAATATACTACGATATGGTGAAATTAAAAAAACCATTCCTTCAATTACACATAAAATGCTTAGTCAACAATTAAAAGACCTTCAATCCTCAAAACTAATTTATAGACAAGAATACTGTCAAATTCCACCTAAAGTCGAATACTCATTAACTGAAAAGGGAACTACTTTGATACCTATATTATTAGTTATGGCAGAATGGGGCGAAGAAAATAGAGAACCTATTGAGAATGAGCTATATTAATAATTATTAATATTTGCTCGTTTTTTATTGTTTTAAATTATATTTAAATTGGTGTATAAGCTAAACAAATGTCGTGAAAGCCTCTTCTCACGACATTTGTTGTTCCCTATATTTACTTAATAGTTTTTGTTTTAGCATTTAATGGTTTACATTATAACTCTTATTTGTTAATATATATAAATAAGAGGGGTGGAAAACATATGATAATTGATAAAGAAACAATGTATCTTGATAAGTCTTCAAAATCTATCTTAGACGCTAAGAATTCAATATTTACACAAGCTGATTTACAGTCCGCTATTGACAGAGAACTTAAACAAACAAAACCTTTTGTAAGAGAGATAAATGATGAATTGAATTGGGATATAAATGTACCTGATGATATTATGATACATAAAGTTATAGTAGAAACTAAATCAATAACTATACCTAGAAAAATTTATATTCAATATGAAGGAAAACAAATTGAGGAAGATCATTTAGTAAAAAAATTTGAATTTGAATGGTGCAAAAAATATAGACTTGATGAGATTAAGGATCTAAAAATTTATCTAAACATTGAAGCTAAGAAAGCATACTTTGTTGTAAATGGATCATTTTCTATAATTATAGACTTTGAATAAACTATTATAATAATTAGTGGGCAAGAAGTATGTTAATTAATATGAAAGAACTTTTATTTAATAATCAATTTGCAGTTCCAGCCTTTAATATATGAAGCTTAGAAATATTAAAAGCTGTAATAGAGGGGCTGAAGAACTGAATGCTCCAGTAATTTTTGAAATTCATCCAACACAAATAGAATATTTAACAGATGCATTTGCAGAGACTATAAAGAGAATCGCGTATGAGGCTAAAGTGCCTGTCGTAATTCATTTAGACCACGGTGGTACTAAAGAAGATATTATAATTTCAACCTATTGCTTAGCATATTAACTACTTTAATATTGATATCATTTGAGACGAAATATATGAATATGACGAAACATTGAAGCAAAATATAAGGGTATATCCATGTTGGATATACCCTTGTTTATGTTTAATATTAATTAATATAGTCAAGTTTAATCCTAGCGGTGAAATAAAGCATTTTGATCAAGAAATGTAACTTTAGATACTGGATTAAGTAGAACTTTAAATTTTTCATATGTTTCTTTGTATTTTTTTACTAAATCTTGATCGGAAACATTCTTATTATAACGGTGTTGAAGATATATCACAGTTAAGTCACGAGCTATTTCATTATTATCAGGCATAATTATCACCACCCTTTAACAAATTTTACCACATGGCAACAAATAACAAAAGGATATTGTAAAAGATTTATGATTATGAGCATATTTATTTGGATTTGGTAAAGAAGTTAGGTAGTAATTTATATATAGCTGATACAAAGAGCTGTTAATGATGCAATTTGGGTTCAGTGTATCAATAAACTATAGTATACCTCATCCATATTTATGGTAACATTTGACAAATATTATTTTGTATACCATAATAATATTAAATACATTTAGGTGGTGAAATAATGTTAAGTGAAAACATAAAAAAAAACAGAGAAAGGTTAAACATAAGCCAAAGAGAGTTAGGCAGAAGAATTGGAAAAACTGGTCAGTATATATCTTATTTAGAGGGTGAAGCTAAAAGTAATCCTAGTTTAAATGTATTAACTAAAATATCAGAAGCGTTAGAAACTCCAGTACACGAATTGATATGTCTATAATAATATTTTTGCTGCAGTATGTAATACTGTTAGATTTTTAAGGATGGTGAGAAATGAAGGAACTTTCTAAAGTTTTCATTTTTATATTAGATAATATTAAATCAGTAAGAGTGAGATTACAATTACTTTTTAAAACAGATGATATAAATATTATTGAAGCATCTAATTCCAGTGAGTTTTTCAATGCTTTTTCACAAAATAAATATAATGGGAATTTAATTATTATGGATATAAAATTAAAGGGTGAAGATGGATTTCAAGTGATTAGAAAAATAAGAAATAAAAACCCAAATATACCTATTATAATTTTAACAGCTAATAATAATCGTGAAATTCTTATTAAAGCAATTTTTGAAGGTGCTACCGATTATATTTTGAAACCCTTTGAGGATTTACGAATAAAAAATAAAACTAATGAAATTTTGGATTCATATAATAGTTTAAAAAATATTAATCAAGAAGTTTATAGATTTATATCAAGCAATAAAAAAGAGTTAGCAGAAAAAATCTTATCTAGGCAATTCTTTTATCAACCGGAGTTAAAGCTTGAATATATAGATGATAATTACAAAAAATATCTAAAGGATATTTCATATCATCTTAGTTATCTTTGTGAAGCAATAAATTTAAATAGTTTAGAACTTTTTAACGATTATATTTTATGGACAAAGGCATCAACTCAAGATTTAAATAGTGGAGCAGAACATATTGTGGTTAATTTAAATTGTATAAAAGATATATTATACCCTGAACTTTCAAAAAAAATGGTCATCATTGTTAACCGTTTTATAGATGCTGCTAATAAAAATCTATTGTCTACAGACACATCTTCTAAAACTTTCGTTGATAAAAATAATGCTTGTTATAATATTTCAGTTGAATATTTAGACTTGCTTTTAAAAATGGAACGAATAAAAGCAAGTAAACTGATAATGAATGAGGTGGAAAAAGGAATACCAATTAAAGATATATATGTTTATGTTTTTGAACCATCTTTAAAAGAAATAGGCAACCTATGGCATAAAAATAAAATAACTGTAGCTGAGGAACACTATTTTACAGCAACTACACAGCTTATAATGGCTCAGTTATATTCAAGAATAATTGAAAATAATAGAAATGGTTTAAAATTTGTTGCCGTTTGTGTGAGTGCGGAAATTCATGAAGTTGGAATTAGAATGGTAACAGATATGTTAGAGGTAGACGGGTGGGACACATATTATTTAGGAGCAAATGTACCCAAAAGAGATTTGATAAGTTTTCTTATAAAACAGAAACCACATGTATTAGGTCTAAGTGCAACAATGATATTCAATTTACAAAATGTAAAAGAGATCATTGAAGAGGTAAGAAATATTGAGGAACTTAAAGACATCAAAATACTCGTTGGTGGGTATCCATTTAATATGGATAAAGAACTGTGGAAAAAAATGGGCGCGGATCTTTATGCTCCTAATGCAATAGAAACTTGTAATTTAGTAGCTAATACTTTTAAGAGTGATGTTTCATAGGCGGAAAGGTATATTATTACATGTAGACTGTAGAAAGTCAATTTCCACTTTCTACAGTCAATCCTTCCACCCTTATACCCTTCAAACCATTACTGCCACTGTATTACATTTATAGGGCTATGTTTTTCTTAACGTACGAAATATCATTTTTGCGTATGCTACCCTTAATAGGGCTATAAATATTTAAAACAAGGGCATAATAGGATAAATAAGTTATTCATCCTATTAATAAACTTATATTTATATCATGTATAACAAGTGTTCATTATGAATTAAAAATTAAAAATTTGTTTGTATAATATTGCATATAAGAATATACTAGAAATAATAGTAATAAATTCAATAGGTAAAACATATAGGAGGTACTTATTATATGGTGATGGATATCGGATTGATGATTGCTTGATTCACGGGCCAGTAGCTACCGTATGGGCCAAAGCAACTAAGATTGAATGGGTTTTAGTTGTAATCGTTATGGTTGCTTGTGATGAGCTCCAAAAATTTTTGTTAAAACAAGCATCTCCACCTGGAGTGAAATCAAATGTCATTACAATTCGTAAATTAATTGAAATATATCATAATTATTAATTTTGGTTACAGGTTTTTCAAAACTTTTATATATATATATTTTACTGTAACAAATAAAAAATAGGAGGTATAAAAGATGGTAGGAATTATTCTTGCTAGTCACGGAGAATTTGCTAAAGGCATCTTGCAATCTGGTGCGATGATTTTCGGAGAACAAGAAAACGTACAAGCTGTTACGTTGATGCCTAGTGAAGGCCCTGATGATGTTAAAGCAAAAATGAAAGATGCAATCGCATCCTTTGACAACCAAGATGAGGTTTTATTCTTAGTTGATCTTTGGGGTGGTACACCATTCAACCAAGCGAGTAGTCTATTTGAAGAACACAAAGACAAATGGGCAATCGTAGCTGGTATGAATCTACCAATGGTGATTGAAGCTTATTCTTCACGTTTTTCAATGGAATCCGCACAGGAAATTGCGGCTTATATCTTAAAAACAGCTAAAGAAGGAATTAAAGTTAAGCCTGAAGAATTAGAACCAGCAGATAATGGTAAATCTTCTGCAACGACCGCTGGGCGATCTAATGCAGGTGCACCTGGATCATTCGAATATGTTTTAGCTCGTATTGACTCTCGTTTACTTCATGGACAAATAGCAACTGCTTGGACAAAAACTGTGCTACCTACACGAATTATTGTCGTGTCAGATGCAGTAGCCAAAGATGAGCTTCGTAAGAAATTGATCCAACAGGCTGCTCCTCCGGGTGTTAAAGCTCATGTTGTTCCAATTAATCAAATGATTAAACTTGCAAAAAATGATCAATATTTTGGCGGACAACGTGCATTGCTTCTTTTTGAAAATCCACAAGATGTACTTAGAGCGGTAGAAGGTGGAGTACCTTTGAAGACAATCAATGTTGGCTCTATGGCTCACTCTCTGGGTAAAGTTCAACCAAACAAAGTACTTGCTTTCAATCAAGAAGATATTGATACCTTCAATAAGCTTAAACAAGCTGGATTGGATTTTGATGTTCGTAAAGTTCCAAGTGATTCAAAAGGAAATATGGCCGAAATTCTTAAAAAAGCACAAGGGGAATTAAATAAACTAAAATAATCTAACTATTTAAATGAAAAAGGAGGATTAATAATCATGGATATAAATATTGTCCAAATGATATTAGTCGTTATCGTGGCATTTCTAGCTGGTATGGAAGGTATCTTGGATCAATTTCAATTCCACCAACCAGTAATTGCTTGTACGTTAATCGGCTTAGTTACAGGTAACTTAATACCATGCCTAATCTTAGGTGGTACTCTTCAAATGATTGCTTTAGGTTGGGCAAATATCGGTGCTGCCGTAGCACCAGATGCAGCGTTAGCATCTGTTGCATCTGCAATTATTCTAGTTCTTGGTGGCCAAGGTAGAGCAGGAGTTTCTTCAGCTATCGCTATTGCTGTTCCGCTAGCAGTTGCAGGGCTATTATTAACAATTATTTGTCGTACCATCGCTACAGCGTTTGTACATTTAATGGATGCTGCTGCTAATCAAGGAAATATCAGAAAAGTTGAAATGTGGCATATCATTGCTATTTGTATGCAGGGTGTACGTATTGCAATTCCAGCAGCCTTGATCTTAGCAATTGGTGCTGGTCCGATTCGTTCATTACTTGAAGCTATGCCTACTTGGTTAACAGGTGGTTTAGCAATCGGTGGTGGAATGGTCGTAGCTGTCGGTTATGCAATGGTAATCAACATGATGGCTACAAAAGAAGTATGGCCATTCTTTGCAATTGGTTTTGTGTTAGCAACTATTTCAGAAATTACACTTATCGGACTAGGTGCAATCGGTGTATGTGTGGCTCTTATTTACTTAAAGCTTACTAAACAAGGCGGCTCAGGTAATGGTGGAAGCTCAAATACTGGTGATCCGTTAGGCGATATTATTGACACTTACTAAGAAGGGAGAGAACACGAAAATGGCAAATAAATTAAAATTAACAAAAAAAGATCGTATTTCTGTTTGGTTCCGTTCATTTTTCCTTCAAGGTTCTTGGAACTACGAAAGAATGCAAAACGGTGGTTGGGCATACGCATTGATTCCCGCAATCAAAAAATTATATAAGACTAAAGAAGATCGTTCAGCTGCATTGAAACGTCACTTGGAGTTCTTTAACACTCACCCATATGTAGCTTCACCAGTCATTGGTGTAACATTAGCCTTAGAAGAAGACCGTGCAAATGGTCTACCAATCGATGACGTAACTATTCAAGGTGTTAAAGTTGGTATGATGGGACCTTTAGCTGGTATCGGAGATCCAGTTTTCTGGTTTACTGTTAGGCCAATTTTAGGGGCATTAGCTGCTTCTCTTGCTATGAGTGGTAACATACTTGGACCAATTATCTTTTTCTTCGCTTGGAATATCATCCGTATGTCATTTATGTGGTATACACAAGAGTTTGGTTACAAAGCAGGCTCTCATATTACCGATGATGTATCGGGTGGTTTACTACAAGATGTTACAAAAGGAGCATCCATCCTTGGTATGTTCATTTTGGGATCATTAGTTAACCGATGGGTAACTGTTATATTTACACCGACAGTATCATCCGTTAAGTTAGCTGCCGGTGCCTACATTGATTGGAGCAAACTTCCTGCTGGATCGAATGGTATTAAAGAAGCTCTGTTGCAACAAACAGCTGGTTTGTCATTAACTAATGTTAAGGTTACAACATTGCAAAATAACTTGGATTCATTGATTCCTGGACTTGCAGGATTAGCATTGACACTTCTTTGTATGTGGTTGCTTAAGAAGAAAGTATCTCCAATTACAATTATTTTTGGGCTGTTCGCAATCGGTATTATTTTCCACTTAATCGGTTTAATGTAATATTTTTTATTCAACCTGGGCTTTTGGGCCTGGGTTTTTTTATTACCTTCTATGTTAATATTGCATCGACCCAGGAGATGATTTAATTTTATGTCTAGTAAAACTGTTTTTGACGGTTGTGCCGGCACTTGATTATTTCATCTTAAGAATGTATATTATATACTATAGTCAAGAAGTACAATGATTTATTAATTTAGCACAAGCAGGGCAGTTTCTGTCTGGAGAGCGTGGTAAATATTTTGAAGGTATTCAAAAATTCCCACGAAGTTTTAAAAGATAACTATTAATTAATAGAAACAAATGCGTGTATAAATAGAAAAGAGGTAGATCGTATGGTTCAATCACTCAATACAAAGGTGGATCTAGTAATTGATGCAACAGCTTTTACAGGGTTTACAGATTATGGAAAAGTCATGATCGGCGACAAAGGTTTTGAGTTTTATAGTTCTCGTGATTCTCGCAAATATATTCAAATTCCTTGGGAAGAGGTTGACTATGTCATTGCGTCCGTATTGCTAAAAGGAAAGTGGATTCCACGATATGCGTTCCAAACGAAGAAAAATGTTACCTATACTTTTTCTTCTAAAGAAGCAAAAAAAGTACTTCGTGCTGTTCGAAAATATGTTGAGCCAAATCATATGCTTCAGTCGTTAAGTTTTTTTGATGTGGTCAAACGAGCGATGCAATCGAGATTTAAGAAGAGTTGATCAACTAAAGAACCTATCATGTGTATAAATTAGGTGAAAAGTAATTTGATTTCGGCTCGTAGTTAATAAAAGTTCCCACCATTGAGATGAAATTAGATAAAACAAGTATTAATCCCCATTTTTGAATGTACTATATTTATAATATACCATGTAAAACAATACATTCAAAGAGACAATTGCTTAGTTAAATTTAACTGAATGCTTAACAAGCCTTATAAATCAACAGTATATACAAAAAAAACAATGTAAGGTTTTATAATAAATCGTACATTCAATTACTGCGTAATCTAATAATATTATGACTCATTGACTCTTACAATCCATTCAGTAACTAATGAATTAAATAGCTCCACCTGTTCTATCTGTAAATTAAGCCCTGCTTTATCCAATACGGCAAAGGTTGCTCTTGGATAGTTGTCTAAAATACTCCATGCGTTTTTATAACCTACACTTGAATCTTGACGTCCTAATAGTATAAGAGTAGGTTTGTTAAACTTTTCTTTCAGCCTATTTAAATCAACTGAAAACGCATACCCATTTTGTTGAAGATCGAGTAAAAAATTATTATCTGCTAATCTATCAATTAAAGTTAATTTAGATAATGGTAATTCGATAATAGTTTATTATAATGGCGACAATATTGACTGTAAAACAGAGGTTAACTGATATTTCAAAATTAAATATAATTAAATAATACTCAAAATATAATTTTGTATTTTTATTTGTTTGTTCAGATAAAACAAACTAAAGAATTATAAATCACTTTTATAGTACACGCCTATAAACTATAGGTACACTGTTTTTATCCTCATCATACCCATAATTAAATTCAACTAAAATCTAACTACCGCACTTTCGATTGCTACTACCGCATTCCCTAATGGGACTTTCCCTACGGGCTACCTGGTCTGATCTAAGTCTATTAACCTATTCTTACAGTATCAATAACGATTAATTAGTTAAAATCCAATTATGAATTTTAACTGAAGACTAATTAAATAATTTAATTTTTAAAACAATGAATATTTCTAAAAAAGTGGACAAGATATAAAAGACATAAAAATTTAATATCTTTTTTTAAAAGAGGCTAATTGATACTAGTGTTCAATAGCTTGTTTCAGAAATTGAGCAATTTTTGTATTCGAAGGGAGAATACTTATGAATACTAATAAAGTATCTCTCTTAATTAATTTATTGTTCATGTATTATCCCCCTCAAAAATCCTATTATGTACTATTCTTTGGCTTACCTAGTTCCCTTTTAGATTTTCTTAGTTCTATTCATTATGATAGCTCTAATTTTATTTGCTTGAGCTTCAGTTATAGTGTTAGCGTTTACAATATTTGTTTCTAAATCCTGTTGTATATTTAGGATGTTATATTCATCTATAAGATCATTCAATTGACGGTTAATAATTAATCTTTCTATCCTCAAATCTCTTAATTTATTAATACATGTATTAATATCAAAATCAGTTAAATTCCTATCAATTATCTCTTCCATCGTAAAACGCCTCCCAGTTAATTAATTTCATAAAATATATATTCTATATATAAATTTTTTTTCCTCTTTTTTCGTTATTATTATTTATAATTACCCTTAATCATACATAAAAAAACCATACAATATAATGTTTACATGCTAATTTAGATTTTGTAGACATAAATATAAATGATGATACCAAGTTATTTATAGATCCTTCATTAATTGACGCAGCTACCAATAATGATTGGTGTAAGGAAAATATTTTAAGAGAAAAATTAAATGATTTTACTATCGATCAATTCAAGTTCAATAAAATTGAATTAAACGATACCCGTATAAACATTGGTAAAGCTTGGAATTCTAAATCAGAAGAATGGCAAGACATTTTTAGTAATGCTCTTTTAATAAATAATTCACCAATTTTATTAGTACCTAAAAAGATTGTTAGAAAAAACTATATTTATTCAGTTGGAGAATATAAAAAAAGCCTGTGTAAGATCTTCATACGATTTTTCCTCTATTCTTAATTGTGTTACACATTTAAGTATATCACTGAGAGTTCCAATAACTATTCATAGTAGTATAAAAAATGAGCAATATAATTGCTCAAGATTTAAAACTATATTACGAATTATATTCGTATCTATCTGACTTAGGACCTCATAAAGATGAAGCGCCAATGGTTGATGGAATTCCAGATTCTGAAAAACCAAATCACAACGATGCGTTTATGGGTTTAAGTATGACTGAAGATATGCTAATTTGTTTGTATCAAAATCATATGAAAATAATAATAAATAGTATCAGCTTAAAACAATATAAACTCATTCAAAATAATATTGATTGTGAATTTGAAAGTTGAATATTAAAGTCAATGTCGTGAAATACAATTTTTACGACATTCGTATTTTAATTAATATTTCAAAAGGATTATAGATCTATCATATAGAATAGTATAAAAATAGTATATAAATAATTTAAGGAGGCTTTGTATATGAAAAAATTAAAAATATTAGTGCCATTAGATGGTACGGAAAGAAGTATGCACTCTATTAATTGGTTAAAAAAATTCTTTAGTAAGGATGCTATTTCCATTACACTAATGAATGTAGTAGAAACAGTTTTAACTAACAAGATGATAGTTCCAACGCCAAATTCAATTCCAAATGAATTTGGTTATTTAGCAGAGGAAAGTAAATTGGTTTTAGATAAAGCAATAAAGGAACTGGAAGGCTATGAAGTTGAAAAATTTTCAATTTTGGGATACGCTGGAGATGAAATATTAAAAAAGGCTGAAAAAGATAGCTCTGACATAATAATAATGACAAAGTGTAGTAAAAAAGGTTTATATAGAATAATTGGCTCTGTAACAAGTAAGGTTGTTAGAAATGCTAAAGTATCAGTAGTAGTTATTCCTGATTAGTATTTGCTCTTAACAGAAGATAGTGTAAATTCACTAATATATTCATTACTTAAAAGAGAAGACCAGTAAGGCCTAGCGTAATTACTAGGCCTTTTTAGGGTTCGTCTTGCCTTTTGCATTTAACACCTCCAACAGTATACAAAACACAGTATAGTGCAGCAACAGGAGACGGTATAAGTATAAGAACTGGTGCAGGGATACAATATTCTTAGTCTTATTTATAAACTCTAAAATAGCAACCGCTAGGATTAAACTTAACTATATTAATTAATATTAAACATAAACAAGGGTATATCCAACATGGATATACCCTTATATTTTGCTTCAATGTTTCGTCTCAAATGATATCAATATTAAAGTAGTTAATACGCTAAGCAATAGGTTTGAAATTATAATATAAAAATGTCGTAAAATTATGGTTTCACGACATTTTATTTTTTACATCCCTAATATATAACGTGTTTTTTATCCGAATATAATAAAACAATTTTATTTTTCTTATATAGAATTTGTAGTAAAAATAGTATAATTAACCATAAGTTTTGAATGTAAAAAGATTGATTAGTTAAAATAATCAACAAAGTGAATTTTTTAGGAGATACAATGAATAAAGAGTTATTAGAGAAGATACAAACAAGTGAGTTTATTTCAAATGAAGACCCAATATTTACTGAAATTAATGAAATACTTGAGAATTATTAGATTAGGTAAGGGTATATTTATTAATAAATCGTGTATGTTTGTTGATTTAGGTGGTATTGAATTAGAAGATAATATAATATGTCAGAAACTTTAACTTTAACTACATCACCAATTCTTAATCCAGTATTCAATTGAAATTTACATAACAACCAATCTCTGTCAATTTTACATTTTAAAAATATAAGTAAATCATTTATTTTCTTTTTATCTCGTATAGGTTCTACTATCAAATTTTTCCACTCGCTTTCTCTTTTATTCTATGTAATATTTATTGTATTTTATTACATTAGAATTTTTAGGTAACCTACTATATTTACTGAAATGTTAGTCAACTTTTCTTAACGGTACTTTTGCACAAATTGCGAACCCTACCACAAACTGATTTTGAAGCAGGAATAGAAAAAATACATAGTAAAGAAAATAGACAGGAAACTGCATAATAGTTATTGTGGGAAATATAGAAGATTTGTCAATTTGACAATGTCTTAATTAACTTTTTCTAAAAAAGACTTGACTTAAAGTTAACTTTAAGTTTTAAACTGTAGTAGCACTTAGATAACAGAACTGATTCAATTGACAGATTTGGAGTATTTACGGAAAAAAAGCGGTTGATTGTAAAATAAAGAAATGAAAAAAAGAGGAATGCTAATAAAATAAAGATGTAATCAATAAAAGAAAGAGGAGATTATTATGAAAATGAAGCTTTCCAGTAATAAATTAGCAAAAGCTATTATGTTGGGGCTTGCACTTACTATTGTGAGCGGTGGTGCTGCAGTTGCTATGGTGGCGCAGCATATGAAACAGCCGCGGATTGAAGCAGATAAGAGCCTGCCAGCAGGCGATATGTCCCGTGGTGCAGACAACTTTTACAAGAGCAACAAAGTAGATGCTCACAAAGTTACGTTTCATAACAGTTACAATATGAAGGTAGCTGGTAATTTGTTTGTGCCAAAGAACTTGGATAAAAGCAAAAAACATTCAGCCATCATTGTCGGACATCCTATGGGCGCAGTAAAAGAGCAAAGTGCAAATCTTTATGCTCAAAAAATGGCAGATAAGGGATATGTAACGATTTCGTTCGATATGTCCTTCTGGGGGGACAGTGAAGGGGAACCTCGCAACAGTGTTTCACCGGACATTTATGCGGATGATTTCAGCGCCGCCGTTGATTTTCTTGATACTTTGTCGTATGTAGACCGTGAGAACATTGGAGTCATCGGTATCTGCGGCAGTGGTAGTTTTGCCATCAGTGAAGCTAAAATTGATCCACGTATGAAGGCGATTGCTACGGTCAGCATGTATGATATGGGAAGTGTAAGTCGCAATGCACTGCATCACAGCCAGACGTTAGAACAGCGTAAACAGGTTATGGCAGATGCAGCACATCAGCGTGATATCGAATATGCAGGCGGTCAGCGGGAATATACAAGCGGTACACCGGAAAAAATCGATGAGAAATCTTCGCCAATTGCTAAGGAATTTTACGATTTCTATCGCACTTCCAGAGGATCTGCTAATACAACTACGCATCCGACGCTTACGAGCAATGTGAAATTCATGAATTTCTATCCGTTCAATGATATCGAAACAATTTCACCGCGTCCATTGCTTTTCATTGCTGGTACAGAGGCTCATTCGCTCGAATTCAGTGAGGACGCTTATGCAAAAGCTGCTGAACCGAAAGAATTGTATCTCGTTCCAAATGCCGGGCATGTTGATCTTTATGATCGTACAGATGTCATTCCGTTCGATAAACTCACGGAGTTCTTCAATAAATACCTGAATAAAAAATAAGGAAAAATGTGTAGTAACTATCTGAATTATGTCAAAAGTAAATAAGATGTACTTTTGACATACAAAAACAACGAATAAGGACTATTTCAAAAAGTACACTTTATGAAATAGTCCTTATTCCCCCTTTTGGAGGGGATGGGCAAAAACACCCAATGAGTAATAAGAAAGCCTAGTGTACGCTAGGCTTTAAGTAACCCCTGAGAATAATTTCTCAGGGGTTACTGTTGTGTAATTTTAAACAAATACAAAAGTATTACAAAAGCATTATCGTATAAATCGGAGAACATGTGTTTTTTCTGAATTAATTATAAATGGAAATTGTACAGGCGCAGGTCCTGGATAACACATTTTGTAAAAACATTATTCTGTTTTCAAATTTTTAAATCTAAATTCTGAGGGACTTAATCCCTTTAATTTTTTAAATGTTTTAGAAAACGAAAGTGCATCAGTATATCCAACAGAACGAGATATATCACTAATTTTAAGATTTGAATCTATAAGTAATGAAGCTGCTTTTTCCATTCTTAAAGAAAGAAGATATTCCTGTGGAGATTTATTAGTAAATTTTTTAAATAATCTATGTAGATAAGAACGGTCTATACAAATATAATTTGCTATATCTTGTATAGTGATATTATCAGCATAATTTTGTTGAATGAAAAGTAACGCTTCATCAATATAACTTTTTGGCCTATCTATTAGTATAGATTCATGATTTGGAAAATTCTCGCATAATAAATATAAAAATTCATAAAGCCTAGATAAAATAATTAAATTTCTGTTTGAGGTTATTTTAGATGCAATCACAATGCTATTCATATAGTTTAGTAAATTACTATTTTCAGAAAAAGAAAAAATCGGATTCTCTGCGGAAAGAGTAGTTCTATTCAAATAATCTTTTGCTTTTGTTCCATTAAAGCCAATCCAAATATATTGCCAAGGAAAATCATTATGAGATTCATAATATATTAAATTATTAGGTTCTATTAAAAACCCTTGATTTTTCTCAAGATGATAAGTCTTTCCTTTAATTTTATATATACCTTTGCCTTCTAATATATAGTGGATCATATATCCACTTCTAATAGCTGGACCATATGAATGACCACTTTTGCAAGATTCTATACCACAGGTATAAAGATTAAGTTCTATGTTAGAATAATATTTTTCATTCGAAAAAATAAAAGTCATTTCTTACACCTCTTATAATAAATAGTTGTCACATGACAACTTTAAATGTCTACATTATGCTATATAAATATAGCATGTAAACCATTAAAATAAAAGTATAAACTACTTAATTGCATATAGGATTTAAAAGTTAGTGAAGGATTTTCAGAACTTATATAAATTTAAGTAGTATTTTACAACAATTATTTTTTAGCTTTAAAATCCATCATAGGGTACTTAAATTATGTAAATTTCTAAGTGTATTATTTTAAATTTTTAAATTAGGAGGAAGATATGGGCATAAAAGTAGATGATGAAAAGTTATTATTTCATATTCAAGGAAAGAACACTAGCTACGTAATGCAAGTAATAAGAGATGGTTATTTAGCACACTTATATTGGGGCAAAAAAATTAATAAGTACAGAGGTAGCAATAAAATAATTTTTATAGATAGGGGTTTTTCTCCTAATCCAAACGATAAAGATAGAACTTTTTCACTAGATACTGTACCACAAGAATATCAAGCTTTTGGTAATGGAGATTTTAGAATTCCAGCATATCAAATTAGACTTAATAATGGATCTAGAATCTCAGATCTTAGATATAAAAGTCATAAGTTATATAAAGGAAAACCAAAGCTTAAAGGATTACCTGCCACTTATGTAAAGGATTGTGAAGAGTCTGAGACACTCGAAATACTCATGGAAGATGAAGTAATTGGCTTACTAGTTACTTTAACCTACACTTTATTTAAGGACTTAGATGTAATAACTAGAAGTGTAAAGTTTACAAATCAAGGACAAGAAAGTCTAAGACTTACTAGAGCACTTAGTATGAGTGTAGATTTTAGAGATGATGACTTTGAAATGATAAGTCTATATGGTGCGCATAATAACGAAAAGAATATTGAAAGAAGAAAAATTGTATCAGGAATACAATTAATAGATAGCAGTAGAGGAACTAGTAGCGCACAACAAGCACCTTTTTTAGCATTAGTCAGAAAAGATACAAATGAAGATAGCGGAGAAGTATATGGATTTAATCTAGTTTATAGTGGGAATTTCACAGCACAAGTTCAGGTTGATCCATATAAAAATACTAGAGTATCTATGGGAATAAATCCTTTTGATTTTTCATGGCTGTTAGAAATTAATGAAAGCTTTCAAACACCAGAAGTAGTAATGGTTTACTCACAAAACGGAATAGGAGAAATGTCTAGGATTTATCATAAATTATATAGTCAAAATTTATGTCGTGGAGATTTTAAAAATAAAGTAAGACCTATTCTTATAAACAATTGGGAAGCAACATATTTTGATTTTGATGAAAAAAAGATTAAAAGCATAGCTAAAGAAGGAATAGAGCTTGGCATAGAACTGTTTGTATTAGATGATGGATGGTTTGGAAAAAGAGATGATGATAATAGTTCATTAGGGGATTGGGTTGTTGATAAACGTAAGCTCCCAAATGGATTAGAAAAGTTAGCAAATACAATAACAAGTACTGGTATGGAGTTTGGAATTTGGTTTGAGCCAGAAATGATTTCTGTAAATAGTGATTTATATAGACAACATCCAGATTGGTGTATACATGTGCCAAATAGACCTTACACTCTAGGAAGAAATCAACTTGTATTGGACTTATCAAGAGATGACGTTTGCGACTATATTGTGAAATCAGTTTCAAATATATTATCAAATGCACCAATAACTTATGTGAAATGGGATATGAATCGTAATATTACAGATGTTGGTTCAGAATTATTACCTTACGAAAGACAAGAAGAAACAAGTCATAGATATATTTTAGGGTTATATAAGGTAATGGATTATCTAGTAGATAGATTTCCAAGGGTATTATTTGAAAGTTGCTCAAGTGGTGGAGGAAGATTTGATGCAGGAATGCTATATTACATGCCACAAACTTGGACAAGTGATAATACGGATGCAATATGTAGAACAAAAATTCAATACGGTACAAGCTTAATATATCCAGCGATTACGATGGGCTCCCATGTTTCTACAGTGCCTAATCATCAAGTAGGAAGAATTACACATCTTGATACAAGAGGGCATGTAGCTATGGCAGGAAATCTTGGATATGAATTAGATTTAACAAAGCTTACAAAAGAAGAAAAACAAGTAATTAAAGAGCAAGTTAAATTATACAAGGAAATAAGAGAAACAATCCAATTTGGAGAATTATATAGGATATTTAATCCGTTTGATGGAAACGAAGCTGCTTGGAACTTTATATCCAAGGATAAAAGTGAATTTATAGCAACATACGTTAAAGTATTATCACTTCCAGGAGCTCCAATTAGAACAATAAAGTTTAAAGGATTAAATCTAGATTATGATTATAAAGATGTTTCTACAGGAGAAATTTTTGGTGGAGATGAACTTATGAATGTTGGAATTACAATTCCAAGAATAAAACAAGACTTTCAAAGTATTCAATGGAGATTTAAAAAAATATAGGATATATATAAGATAAAATATGAAAGGATGATGAATTATGGGTAAACAAGAAAAGCATTTAAAAATTTCTGAAGAAATTTTACAAAATGTTGGAGGAAAAGAAAATATACAAGGTGTTGCTCACTGTGCAACAAGACTTAGAATTGTTTTAGAAGATAAGAACAAAGCTAATACGGATAATTTAGATAATATTGAATTAGTTAAAGGTGTATTTATAGTTGGAGATCAACTTCAAATTATTTTTGGGCCGGGGCTTGTAAACGAAATTTATGCAGTTTTCTCAAAATTAGTAGGAATCGAAAATATGTCTTTAGCAGATGCAAAAGGTAAATCAGCACAAAAACAAAATCTATTTCAAAAGGGAATTAAATCCTTATCTGATGTATTTATAGATATAATGCCGGGCATACTTGCGGCAGCATTACTTATGGGATTATCAGGATTGCTTGGGCAGACGGGGCTATTTGGAGAAAAATCAATTGTTGAAATGTATCCAGCTTTAGCAGGTGTAAATAGATTTGTTGGTATCGTTTCATCAAGTGTTTTTGCCATTTTACCATTAATAGTTGTTTATTCTTCTACTAGAAGATATGGTGGAAAGCCTGTATTAGGTCTAGTAATTGGAGCAGTTATGCTAAATAGCAATTTAGCAAATTCTTATGAAGCAGCAAGAGGAGTTGTAAGTCCAGAAGTAATAAACGTTATAGGTCTTAATATAAAATTAGTAGGTTTTCAAGGTGGAATAATTATTGCTTTAATGATGGGATTTGTAGTTGCAAAACTTGATAATTTCTTTGATGAAAAAATTCCTAATAGTTTAAAACTATTAGTATCACCAATGCTTACTGTGTTTGTTTCTTCATTTTTATTATTTACAATAGTTGGACCAGTTGGACGTACGTTGGCTAATGGAGTAACAGGAGGACTATTATGGGTAACTCAAAATCTTGGTATATTTGGATATATGATTTTCGGAGGTGTACAACAAATAATAGTCATTACAGGATTACATCACGTTATAGGAGCTATTGAAAGTCAACTTTTAGCAGATACAGGTACAAATTTCTTAAATCCATTAATGTCAGTTGCAGTAGCAGCTCAAGGTGGAGCAGTTTTAGGATATTTAGCATTACGTTGGAAAGATGTAAAAACAAGAGAACTTGCAATTCCAGCATTTATTTCAACATTATTTGGTATATCAGAACCAGCAATATTTGGTGTAACGTTAAGAAATAAATATCCACTAGTTGCAGGATGTCTTGGAGCGTCAATTGCAGGAGCTTATGTATACAGTAGTAAACTTGTATCAATAGGTTTTGGAACAACCGGTGTTCCAGGTTTTGCAATAGCATCAGGTTCAAATAATGGCTATGTTAATTATATAATAGCACATGCAATTGCAATATCATGTGGAGCGTTATTTACAATATTATACGGGAAAATAATATTAAAAAATAAAGTATATAAAAAAAATAATGGTATTGAAAAATCATATTAAAAAATTAAAGTAATTTAGAGAGTTAGCTATAATAATATGTTTAGCAGGAAAGGGATTTTTATGATAGAAGAAAATTTATACGATAAAGTTAAAAAGCAGATAGATGAATATTACAAAAAAGAAGATTGTAGTATTTGGAAAAATAATTTTCATATTGAAATGCCCTTTGGTTTAGTTAATGATCCTAACGGACTAAGTTATTACAATGGAGAGTTTTATATATTTTATCAATGGAATCCATTTGATTGTGAACATAATAATAAACACTGGGGCTTGGTTAGGACTAAGGATTTTATTAATTTTTCAAAACCAAAAGTAGTTTTAAAGCCAGTAGATTGGTTTGATAAGAATGGATGTTATTCAGGTTGTGGGATAGTTAGAGATGATAAATTAAACTTATTTTATACGGGTAATGTAAAAGATGAAAATAATGAAAGATCATCTTATCAATGTATTGCTACGTATGATAAAAATGGGATTTGTACAAAAAATGAAGTTGTAATTGATGGTCAACCAGAAGGGTATACAGCGCATTTTAGAGATCCATATGTATTTATTGAAAATGAAATTTATTATTCAATTATAGGAACTCAAACTAATGATTTAAAAGGGAAAGTTGTTATATATAATTCGAAGAATTTAAAAGAATGGAATTTTGTTGGTGAATTAAAAACTAATATGAATGATTTTGGATATATGTGGGAATGCCCTAATATGGTTAAATTAGATAATGAAAAGTATGCATTTATTTTTTCACCACAAGGAATAGAAGGTGAAGAATTTAAATATCAAAATATATATCAATCAGGATATGTAATAGGAAATTTGAATTTAAATACATTAACTTTAAATCATGAAGGATTTAAAGAACTAGATATGGGATTTGAATTTTATGCTCCGCAAGTCTTTAAATACAATAATGAAAATATAATGATAGCTTGGGTGGGAATGCCTGAAAAGGAAGAGGAATATCCAAGTAATAATAGGGATGGAAGAGTTTTTGCATTATCTATGCCTAGAGTATTAGAAGAAAAAGATGGAGTGCTATATCAAAGACCGTTTAAAGCTTTAGAAAAATTAAGAAAAGATAAGCAATTAGAATTGAGAAATATAGAGACTAAAGAATATACAATAAATCCAAGTTCAAGAACTTTAGAAATGAAGTTAAATCTAGATTTAAATTTAAATACTCTTGTGGAAATTAAATTTAAATTTAAAAATGAATATATATCATTAATGTATAATAAAAATACTCAAGTATGTATTATTGACAGAAATCACATGAAGCTTAAGCCAAATGGAATTAGAAAATTTAAGTTAAAAGCGTCAAACAGTTTAAAGTTTCATATATTCATTGATAATTCTATTATAGAAATTTACTATCAAGATGGAATCGAAGCAACAACAGTAATGTATTTTCCTAAAAATAATGAGTTAAGTATAGAAATAAAAAGCCAGGAAAATCTATTTATATCTGAATTAGATTTATGGAATTTAAAGAAGATAAATTATAATTAGTATATTATTTATCTTCATATATTTTAACTTTCATGATTATGTAAAAGGTGTTCATTAAAAGCAAAAGCACTCAAGATAATTTGATATGCTCCCCTTAAAGTAGACAGATTAAATAATAAAAATCTGTTACCAAAAGGGGGGCATTTTTGTGGCTAAAAGAACTAAATATACTGCAGAGGAAAAGTATGAAATATCTAATAATACAGTATTAGTAAAATGGATAAACAAGTATAATTGTCATAGAGGAATAAATGCAACTACGAAAGGAATGACCCAATCTATGACAAACGGGAGAACTACCTCTTGGAAAGAAAGGATTGAAATTGTATTGTACTGTATTGCTTACAGCAATGACTATCAACATGCTGCTGAGTTTTATCACGTATCCTACCAGCAAGTATATCGATGGGTTAAAAAATATGAATCTGGTAAAGAAATTGCACTTAAAGATAGACGAGGTAGGAATAAATCTGAAGAAGAACTAACACTTGAAGATAGAACAAAACTTTCAATGAAAAAACTAGAAATGGAATTTAGGGCTTTAGCCGCATAAGTCAATTTTTATTATTTACATTGTCTACTTGACAGGGAGCAGTTCAATTTTAATTATGTTGTATGCTTTTTGCCATTCAATTCATATATTACAGAAGGAGTTAAAAATAAAATTAGAAGGAAGAATAAAAAAGCTATAATTTTTTGCATAAAGCCATTAGGCGAAGAGGTTATAAATCCAAGCTTTACGTAGGTACATATGGATCATGAAAGTTCTGAGATTATAGGGGGAATAGATGATGCTACTAGAGGATTATATTAAAACGATGTTGTTTATAATATTATGTATATGTTTTATTTTCTACTTATTTTTGGGTGTCTATAGCTATCAGCGAGATAATAAATCAAAAGTCAACATAATATTTTTTGCTTTATGTATTTCTGTTAGCCTTAGGGCGATAGGATATGCGTTTATGTTAATTTCTCCTAATGAGGAAATTGCAAATATATGGAGAATAGTTTCTGCATTAGGTTGGTGTTTTATAAATGGGTTATGGGTATCCTTCGCATTTTCTCTTAAAGATACAAAGCGAAAAAACTCCAACTCAAAAATACAATTTTCACTATATATTGCCTCAATGATATTTTTTATAAGTAATTTAATATATGGACCCTCTAAAGTAGTAAGTAGAGAAGCTTATGGATTTGTAGATAATTTATATTCTTCTACAACTATTGGTACTGTTTTTAGTATATATATTGCAGGTTCATTTATAGCAGGTTTTGTAATAATATATTTTCACATGAGAAATTCTCAAAAGAATAGAGTCAGAAAACAGATGAAAATTATTTTAATTACCACGTTAATAACTTTTTGTTTAACGGCAATATCAGATTTGATTTGTCCTGCACTGGGTATTAAGGTTTTTCCGTCTGGGATTATAGCAATCTTTATTTGGATGAGTGGAATGTGGTACGCAATTAATAAACATAAAATGATGTCAATTTCTTATGAATTAGTATCAGAATATCTTTTTGAAGCTGTAAACGAACCGATTTTCTTATTGGGTGAAGATTTTCTTGTGAAAAATTGTAATGAAGCTTCATTAAATGTAACAGGTTATAATTATAAGGAATTAAAGGGGAATTCACTCCATGCTATAATAAATTTCAGAAATTTTAATATCAAAACTATAATTCAAGCAGAAAATGTTATTAATATTGAAGTTGATTTACACAGGGAAAATAAAGAAGCTCTTATCTGTGAACTATCAGCAACAGTTATATATGATAAATATAAAGATATATTAGGAATCGTTACTCTATTACATGATGTTTCTGAAAGAAAAAAGATGGCTGAAATACAAAAGAAATATACTTTAAAATTAGAAGAATCAAATCTTAAACTTAAAAATGAGATTACAGATAGACTATTTGCAGAAGAGCAAATATGCCATTTGGTATATTATGATGCCCTTACAGAACTTTCTAATAGAAAAAAAATGCGGGAAGATGTTAACATACTATTAGATAACAAACGCGAAAAATTTGCGTTCCTTTTTATAGATCTGGATAAATTTAAGAGTGCTAATGATAATTATGGCCATGAAGCTGGAGATAATATTCTTAAAACTGTAGCTGTGAGATTAAAAAGCATTATTAGGTCAACGGATGAAGTTTATAGAATTGGTGGTGATGAATTCATAATAATATTAAGAAATTTGAAAGTCTCTGCAAATGCTGAAAAAATTGCAGGAGCTGCTTTGGAAACATTAAGCACAGCTTTTACCTATAAGGAAAACAAATTATTTATCGGAGCAAGTATTGGCATAAGTATATTCCCTGAGCACGGAATTGATGAAGACACATTAAGTAAGAAGGCTGATTCAGCTATGTATGAAGTTAAGCGCAATGGTAGAAATGGATATAAGATATATTCCTCATAATGAACGAAAACGATTATTATATATAAATATTAAATTAAAAATAGGGAAGATTAATATTTTTAATTTAATGTGAAAAGTGAAAGATAATGCATAAATTGAGTGTATATTCTCAATTAAAATTAAGATTTCACGATTCATGTTTTTCCACCGGGCGCACTATTAAAGACCCATCTGGGATCCAGATGGGTCTTTCTTTTGGTTCACTATAACCTTGATAATCAACTATTTCTCAATTTTTTTACAATATTTATTTTTTATTATTAACTCAATCGGAATTGGCAATGTATAATGGGTAAGGAAGAACGTAGGTCATTAGGTGCACATTATACAAGTGAGGAGAATATTTTAAAGTTGATTAAACCATTATTCCTTGATGAGTTATGGAATGAATTTGAAAAAAGGAAGAATACAAAAGTAGAATTAATGGAGTTGCATGATAAAATTGCAAAGCTAAAGTTTTTAGACCCAGCTTGTGGTTGCGGAAATTCTCTTATAATTGCATATCGAGAACTTAGATTGTTAGAATTTGAAATACTAAAAATGATATATGATAATAGACAAATGATACTTATTGATATCTTGTGTAAAGTATCTGTTGAACAGTTCTATGGTATTGAGATTGAAGAGTTCCCATCACAAATTGCTGAAGTAGGAATGTTATTAATGAAGCACCAGATGGACAAGGAAGTTTCAAACTATTTTGGTATGAATTTAATAGATTTCCCTATTAAGAAAAAAGCTAATATAATTCATAGAAATGCACTTAGAGTAAATTGGGAACATGTCGTTAAAAAGAATGAACTGGATTATATTATGGGTGTTTTTGCCTATCCCGCCAAAAAGGTATATTAGTAGATTATATAGAAAAAAGGCATTGCTGCCTTTTAAAGTTGATGAACAATAAATGAAGATTGCGTGGTAGGGTTAGGCTCGTTTAATTTAATCATTAGATTTTTAATGCATCAAAATAAGACAAAAAGGATGCCCAGCAGGGTCAATCATAACTGTCCATTCTGCTGAAAATTGAATATCTGCTAACCTTGCACCACAGGAAATTGCATGGGCAATTTCTTTATCTAACTCATCCATTTTAACAAAAAAGTCTAAATGAGCCATTGGTTGTTGTTTTTCATCCTCAGGTGGCCACACTGGTCTTTTATAATTAGGAATTTCTTGAAATACCAAAGATGTCGCTTCGTTTTTATCACTGTATACAATAATATATTTATCATCCATGTGATATACTTTTTTCTTCCAACCTAATAAATTTTGATAAAAATTCGATAGTTCTTCTGAATTATCAGAATCCAAAACAGTCGCTCTTAATTTCATTAAACAATCTCCCCATTTCTACAAATATAAATAGTCTTACATCACATTTTTCTACGACTACGTCGTAAGTCCTATATATAATATTATCATTATTTACCACACTTTGTAATGAATTTTTACAACCGATATTTGTATCGACCCTTAAAAGCCATTCCACTAGCCTAAATTAGACTGTAAATAAACTTCTTTCTTTTGTTCTTCAGTAATTCCAATGTATCTTAAAGTCTGTGCTTTTGAAGAATGGTTAAATATGTCCATAAGTAATTCTAATGAAGATCCATTTTGATATGCATGGTAGCCAAAAGTTTTACGTAGGGTGTGAGTGCCTATTTCTCCAGATATAATTACTCCCTTTTCATTCTTTTACACTTTTAGGGTCTAATGTCAAATAATCTAAAACAAACTCTGCGGGGTTTTCTAAAAAGTACTTGTCTCCAGTATAAAGGTAATGTTCCCACAGGTGTGCATTTCTGCTCCATAAAACTAGTTCCACAAATCATTAGTAAGTTCCTCTATTTCGATGTTATGAAAGGGTGTGATTTCCTAAACCAAGAATTTGACTTCTTCTTTGCTATTTTTCTCAATAATTCTTCTTCCTTAACAAAAAACTCTTCTTTTGTTATAATTCCCTCATCTAATAATTCTTTATATTTCATAATCTCATCTGTTACTATTTGTTGGGTCCACTCTAATTCCAATAACATCACCTCATTCCAACAATCCTTCTATGTAAACCCCCAAAAGTTAACCTATAACTATATCGTACACATCAACAATATTCTTAAGTGTACAGACATAAATATTGAAGTGTATATAGGGGAAGCTTACTAGATACCTAATAAAATACATACAACATAATTAATCCTATATGCAATTAAGTAGTTTATACTACTTTTATTTTAATGGTTTACATGCTATATTTATATAGCATAATGTAGACATTTAAAGTTGTCATGTGACAACTATTTTATTATAAGAGGTGTAAGAAATGACTTTTATTTTTTCTAATGAAAAATATTATTCTAACATAGAACTTAATCTTTATACCTGTGGTATAGAATCTTGCAAAAGTGGTCTATTACCTTTGCATTTTTTATTTATTGGTATTAATTGCAACTAATTTGCAAATCAATTAGTTGAGAGATAAATAAAATGATGTTTTGAATTATATTATCAAATCAAAATTGAGGATGGTGGAAATTTTATAACCAAATTAAAAGCACAAAAATAATTATGAGTTAATATTTAAATATATTAAAAGGGGTGTAGATTGTGGGTTACAGTTTTACTATGGATAATCATAAAGAGCGTTACAATATTCAGCTAACTAATACAAAGGGTTGCACTTATTGTAAAGATGGTAAACAACTATTAGGTACAACAGGGGGTAATCAGTGGTATATTAATGATTCCAAAAACGAAATTCATTCCGATAATGATGATATATCAGTTCAAACTATTAAGATTAATTATTGCCCTATGTGTGGGAGAAAGTTAACTTAGTTATTAGTTTGAATAAAAGAGGACATAAAAATTAAAATTATAAAACCATTAATAAATAGTCAGTACCCCCTGAGAATAATTTCTCAGGGGGTACTTTTGTGTAATTTCAGATTAATACAAACGTAATGCAAAAGCATTACCGAAATGTTAGGTTGTTAACTATAAAAAAAAATAAAATTTATATTTTAATTGCGGTTACACTTATTTTTATTATATGTTTTATAGGCTCAAAGGGAGAATTAGTTGAAAATTTACAAATCCCTGTAGGTGCTGGAGCAAATAGATAAAGATTCTGCTAATAATTATAATATACCTTTTTTAATATATTCCTTTGAGGAAGAAGGTAAAATATCGAGTATTATAGTTAATGGAAACGGCAAAAGTATGAGAGATACCAGAGAAAATAGACAATTAAAATCAGCTGCAAAGCCAATGGTTGGCCAATCCAGCAAGTAGCATATTTTGTATCGCTGCTCCAATTGATTGAGAATTTAAAATTGTAGTGAAAAAATATTTACACCATTTTGTATACACCTTTACTGGTGAAAGTATCAATGACACCATGATACGAGATTTATAGAGTAAGTGTTTAATATATCAACCTTACTGAATAATTATTTTATAACTGTCAATAATTTAAATATCTACTTAAGATCATAAATTTATTTACAAAAGATTATGAAATTGACAGCAAAATATGTAAAAATGATTCTACATCCAATGAACCAATGAATAATTCAAGAGATTATTTATTAGGAGGTTGTATTATGAAGCATCTAAAAGTAGGGGTCGCTTTCGTATCCGTATTAGTAATATGCTTGTATTACAACATAGTGGTTGTTGATTTTGACCTTTTATTAGGGAATATAGGTTCCATTGCTAATTGGACAGCTCAAATTTTTTTAGTGGCGGTTTTTGTATCTTGTTTAAAAAAGTAAGCCAAAAGGTAACTCTGTAAATGAACTGCCCCCTGTCAAGTAGACAGTGGAAATAATTAAAGATTTCAAGTAAGGCGTCTATCATTTGGTAGGCGCTTTGTTTATGCTGCATTACCTAATAGATATCGCTGA
>NZ_JAIZZK010000017.1 GCF_020443705.1 Clostridium algoriphilum | reverse complement strand
GTTGCTGATTTAGCAGGAGTTGTAATTCCAGCAAATACCAAGGTTATTATATTAAAACCTAAGGGTGCAGGAGAATTAGATTTACTTTGTAAAGAAGTAATGTGCCCAATTTTGATCGCGTTTGCTTACGATAAATTTGAAGAAGCGGTAGAAATAGCTAAGACTAATCTTTTACTTGATGGTGCAGGACATACTTCATCTATTCATTCAAATAATAAAGATCATATTGAATATGCAGGAACGGTTTTACCAATAAGTAGATTTATTGTTAATCAAGTATCGTCTACAGGAACAGGCGGAAGTTTCAATAATGGATTCAATCCATCTACAACTCTTGGTTGTGGATCATGGGGAAATAATTCAATATCTGAAAACTTTACGTATACTCACTTAATAAATATATCTAGAATAGGGTATTTTAATAAGGATGCTAAGGTTCCAACTGCAGAAGAGATTTGGGCATAATAATAAGATTAGTTAGCATAATGATTTAAGTAAATATACAAAAAGAAGATGTCTATGACAGGTTAAAACTGTCATAGACATCTTCTTTTTGTATATCAACTATTTCTGCATCAGTATTATTTTCTATAAAGGTTATTATATGCTCCATTGTGGAATCTTGTTGAGCAGAAGTACCACATATTGCTGAAATTCCAATAACTATTGTTTGATGAATATCCTGATCATCGACTTCAGCAATTGATATGTTGAATTTATTCTTTAGTTTTTGAATTATACTTTTTACAACCATTCTCTTTTCTTTTAATGAGTGTGACCAAGATGCTCTTAGGGTAACTTTCATAATTAATATTTTCAAATTCTATCCACCCCACTTTACTATAGATATAATCTAGTTTCAATTCGTCTATCATAGTCTGACCAATTTCCAGATTCTGTTTTATCCTTCACTTGAGAAATTTTGTTCATAGTAGCATCTGTAGAATCTGCAAAATTAACTATAAATGATTCTTCCATTTTCATTCCTCTAGGAGAACCGAATTCAGGTTTGCCATGATGTTGAACAATGCATCCCTTTACTCTAGCAATAAAATCTTCTGAATAAAGTGTTGGATTTTCCCTAGTAGCATTATCTATTAACTCTACACCAATAACAATATGACCTTCCATTTCCCCTCTAAGGGTATATTTAAAAGGACCATCATAATATAATTCATAAACTTTTCCAATATCGTGAAGTTTTGCGCAAAGTAATGCTATTTCAGTTCGTTTGCATTCATATCTTTCGCAAAGCATGGCAGTTAAATACATAACATTTAGAGTATGTTCTGCAAGACCACCTATGTAATTATGATGCATGGACACTCCACCAATTCCTCTTTCAAATTTATCTAAGAATTCTTTATCTTTAAAGAAATAGTCATTCATTGCTTTACCCTCACTGGAAATTATATATTTATCAGTAAGAACTTCCATTTCCTTCATAATGTCTTCAATAGGTCTTTTTACAGTTGGTAGATAATCTGAGAGAGTATAATTCGTTATAAACTTATATTTCTTAACATCTAAATTTTTATCTTTATATCCCTCAACTTCTAATACGCTTCCTTCTTTAATATCTCCATTTTTGGTAGGAATATTAGCTTTTATTTCTCCACTCTTATCTACTAATATGCAGACAAACTTAGAAGCATCTTTGAACATTATTTTCATTACCATTAATGACATTTTTATATTAGTACCACTTTCTATATCACAAATAAAACCTTTTTTTGTAGTCATATATTCCTCCAAATAAATTTATTTATCAAATGTAGTATGTGTAAAAAACATATACATATATCACTGTACCATATTTATTTTAATATGGCTAATAATTAGTAAACACTGTATATTATTGGATCAATTTGGAGTAGGTTGATATTTGGAATGATATCTACACTGTTGGTTATGTTTTACGGTCAGGTAAGAATATTTATGGTTTATAACTTTATTAAGTACTTTTTTGCTATAGCGAGTATATTAAGGTTTTAGATAGTTAAAACTATCTAAGTAATCGAAGCATTAGAGTCTATTAAATTAATCTCTATTAACAAGAAAATAAATCTGAAGGAAGTAAACAATTCAAGGCCATTATCTAACCTAACAAGGAGGATTTACAATGAATAAATTCCAAAAAAAAGTCGAAGATACTATGGACTCAATAGAAGAATCAAATTCCTTTAAATGCGAAACAAGGAGTGATTTTAAAAAAGTAGCAAAAGCTTTAATTGAAACAAATGGAACTATACCAGATTTTAAAAAGTACGATTTAGATTCAAAACATTGGAAGAGCGCTGAAAAATTTATTTAAACATGGTTTTATCAAAAAAATCATTATCTATAAGGATATGATTTTAAACATATTAGTGAGTTACTAAATTAGATTTTGTAACATTATTAATGTAATGTATTATATAAAAAATAAGTTGCTTTAGTAAAAGCAACTTATTTCTATTATATTGATAATGCTAAACAGATTATTGGTGCTAATATAACAAATATAGTTAACCAATTCAATTAAGGTAGAGTTAATAAAATTTATTTTAAAAGGGTGATTTTAATGGTAAAATTAAAAAAATCTTTTATAATTGTTATAATTATGATTTTTGTTGCTATTTCTACAAGTTGTAAAACTAATGAAATTAATGATACTAATAAAAAATCTGAAAATCAAAAAAAACCCCTATTAACTAATAATAAGTTTAGTAATATACCGGATTTAAAAGCACCAAAGGATAATATAAATATTATATTTGAGGGGAAGTCACTAAAGTTAATAGCATCAATATATAATGATAAAAATAGATTATACCTTCCATTTACTGAACTTATCGATAAGCTTAATGGTAAGATAGTGTATAATTATGATGTAATAAATATCAGTATTAATAATAAAAATATCTTTATAAATAGTAAGGATAAAAAATATTGGTTTGTTGGTAATCCGAATGATAAATTTAATCTAAAAAAAAATATTATGAAATGCGATGGTGAAATGTATATTTCTATTTTTGATTTAGTTACAATGTTAGATTTGAAAACTAAATGGAATATAGAAAATAAGAAAATAAACTTATTTTGGAATAGAGAAAAGATAGTGCCTTTAGTAAAAAATCAGTCTAGTTCAAAGTATGCATTAATAAGGTTTGAGGACATAACAGCTGCGCAAAGATATAAGACAGCGCAGCAATTAGAAAAATTGAGAGTGATAGGTGATTATCTTTACTCATGTGGAGTACCTTTTCATATTGCATGGATACCGCGTTATATAGATAAAGCTAGAAATATCGATAATGACCCATCAAATATTGATAACATTTATAATGCGGATTTTATCTTTACTATGGACTATTTAATTAATAAAAATGGGTTTATTGGTATTCATGGCTATACACATCAAATTAAGAATGAGGTGAGTATAGATGGTATTGAATTTAGTGAAAAATATAATACTGATGAAAAAAGTATTCACGAAAGACTAAAGTTAGCTATAAAATGTGCTAATGACTTAGATATGCCATATACGTTCTTCGAAACACCACATTATGAAGCAACAAATTTTCAACATAAAATAATGGAGAAATATTTTGATTACATTTATGATCCAAATAGTGAGTATAAAGGAAGTAATAATAAAACCATATATGTTCCTACGCCACTTAATTATGTGGACGGTAAAGAAGACTTAAACAATATGCTAGGAAAAATAAATAATTTGCCAAAAAATGTTTTAGGAAGTTTTTTTTATCATCCTAATATTGAATTTGAATTTATAAAAGTTTATGAAAATGAAGATAAATATCCAGTTTATAAATATGATGAAAAGTCCGTACTTCATCAAATTATCAAGACGTTTAATCAAAATGGTTATAAATTTATATCTATTAAGGATTTGAAGTAGTAATTTTAACCAGCTATCATACCAGGTCTTTCAGAAGATTCTCATTTACAACTATAATAAATAATAGTTGTTGTTATAAGCAATTGCATAATAAAATATTGTCTCGAATTTATATTAAAGGTAGTGAAGAGTGATATCTAAGAGGTTAAAAGTTTGTAAATTAATTGTTTGTTTATAAAATGATGTGATATGATAGAATAAATATTAGAAGATTATGGTTAGTAGAATAACTACTACATTATGATAAAGTTATTAGCAATTATAAAAATTGAGTACGTTAAATTTGTGCACACTGCTTAATTAAAAAGGAGAAAAATAAAAATGAAGATAATTATGTATAGTGCAAGAGAAGAAGAATGTGTTATGTCTAACGAGTGGGGTGAAAAGCGTGGAATAGAAATTAAAAACGTTTTTGAACCCCTATCTTTAGAAAATATTGATTTAGTGAAAGGTTTTGATGGACTTTGCCTTTGTCAAACAAAGGAAGTAGATAAAAGAATTTATAAAGAGTTAAATGCTAGGGGTATTTCGCAAATAGCATCACGTACAGCAGGAGTCGATATGTTCGATTTAAAAAAAGCAACAAAATATGGACTAACTATTACAAATGTGCCAGTTTATTCACCTAATGCGATTGCTGAATATGCTGTAACGGCATCACTTAATATTACACGTCATGTTATACAAATTGCAGATGCAATGAAAAGGCAGGATTATCGTTGGACAAAAGATATTTTGTCTAAAGAAATAAGATCAATGACTGTTGCAATTGTTGGAACTGGCAGGATTGGATGTATTGCAGCAAGAATTTTTAAAGCATTTGGTGCAAGAGTTATAGGATTTGACTTATACCCAAGCGATAAAGTGAAAGATTGTATAGAATATGTGGACACACTTGATGAAGTAGTTAAACAAGCAGATTTAATTTCTTTACATATGCCAGCTACAAAAGATAATTTTCATTTATTTAATAAAACTATGTTTGATAAGATGAAGGATGGCGTATTTTTTGTTAATACAGCCAGAGGCACAATTGTTGATACAAAAGCGTTAATAGAAGCTCTAAATAGTGGTAAAGTTGCTGCTGCAGCTTTAGATACGTATGAGAATGAAGGTAATTACTATACAAATGATCTTTCGGGTAAAGAAATTAAGGATGAGATGTTAAAGGAACTCACAAGACGTAAGGATGTATTAATTACACCACACACTGCATTTTATACAGAAACGGCTGTTAAAGCTCTAGTTGAAGGTGGATTAGATGGAGTTTACGATATTTTAAAAACCGGATGTAGTGAAAATAAAGTAAACTAACAGTGATTATAGATTTAAAGTATAAAACGTGTAAACGACCAATGGTTTTGTGTTATTAATGAAAGTGTATCTTTATATATATAAAGATAAAATTTAGATAGCATACAATACTGTGATTAAACCACTATGTAATTCATAGTGGTTTAATCATTTCTATAAATCTTGTTGCATTTCCATTTCAACGTTCACTTATCTTATTTAACTAACTTTTATTTAAAACTTGAAAGATCATCTTTTGTAGGAGTCTCATCAGTGGCTCCACCAACGCTTCCGCAAATTTTTGAGCTATAATTACCCCAGTCAACGTATTTAGGGTCTTTTATTCCCATAAGTCTAGCTTGCTTAGTTCTGCTTTTTACATTATTTATTTTTTCATCCATTAAAACACCATCCTCGTTTATATATATATATGTAGTGTTTGAATTTTGTTTTTAAATTATGTGAGCTTAATTCTTTTTATTATATTGATTTAATTAATTTTTTATATCGATAAACAATATGGCATAATTGTTAGGAAAGGCGATATCACCGGGACTAAAACTAAAACCATTACTATATAACAGAGTACTATTAATAAATAATTACAGACTTACTAGTAATATTTACTCTGTAATTACTTCATGAATTAATATTGGCTTAATTGCATGATCACTAATAGAAATATTTTCATATATTTTAGCTTTTACGTCCTCTACATTTTCACGATTTGAATAGATAGTTACAAGAGCTTCACCCTTTTCTACCATGTCACCAACTTTTCTGCGCAGCATCAAGCCTACTGCTAAATCAATTTTATCATCTTTTGTAGCTCTGCCTGCACCGAGTAGCATTGCGGCAATACCAATCTCATCTGCTACCATATTGGATACAACACCACTAGCAAGGGCTGGAACATCAATTTTATATTTTGCTTGTGGTAATTTGCAAGGATTATCCACAATTGAAGCGTCTCCACCTTGGTTTTTAATGAATACTTTAAATTTATCTAAAGCTTTACCATTTTTTATTACTTCAAGAAGCATTTTCCTTGCGTCTTCTAATGTTTTTGCCTTTTGTGCTAATACAACCATCTGACTTCCGAGCGTTAATACAAGTTCTGTCAAGTCTTCGGGGCCTTCTCCTTTTAGTGTATCAATGGCTTCGTTTACCTCAAGTGCATTTCCAATTGCAAATCCTAGTGGTTGAGACATATCAGAAATTATTGCCATAGTTTTTCTTCCTACATTGTTTCCAATTTGAACCATTGCATGTGCTAAATTTTCTGCATCTTTATCAGTCTTCATAAAAGCACCTGCACCTGTTTTAACATCTAGTACTATTGCATTAGCACCAGCTGCAATTTTCTTACTCATAATAGAACTAGCAATTAGTGGGATTGAATTCACAGTTCCAGTTACATCACGTAGTGCATATAGTTTTTTATCTGCAGGAGTTAAGTTACCTGTTTGACCAATAACGGCAACTTTGTCACGATTAACTAATTGGATAAATTGATCACTTGTAATTTCTACATGGAAACCGCTAATGGACTCTAACTTATCAATAGTTCCACCAGTATGGCCAAGACCTCGTCCAGACATTTTAGCTACAGGTATATCTAAAGCAGCAACAAGTGGTGCTAATACAAGTGTTGTTGTATCTCCTACACCGCCAGTTGAGTGTTTATCTACTTTTATACCTTTAATTTTTGATAAATCAATAGTTTCTCCAGAATTAACCATTGCCATTGTCAAATCTGCTCTCTCACGATCATTCATGTCCTGAAAATAAATTGCCATTGCGAGTGAACTTGCTTGATAATCAGGAATTGTACCTTTAGTATAACCTTCTATAAAAAAGTTAATTTCTTCTGTTGTTAATTCTTTTCCATCACGTTTTTTTGAAATTATATCTACCATTCTCATTTTTTTACCACCTTTTTATTTTATTTATTTTAATCTTTTCTATATTATACAATTAGACCAACAACAGTTGCTGTTAATATACTTACTAATGTTGCGCCAAAAAGTAGTTTTAGACCAAACCGAGCAACAACATTTCCTTGTTTTTCGTTGAGTCCTTTTACTGCGCCTGAAATGATCCCAATAGATGAAAAGTTTGCAAAAGATACTAAAAATACAGAAACAATAGCCGTTGTTCGTGCGGTTAAATGTATATTACCACTTGTCAAATTAATCATGGCAACAAACTCATTGGATACTAATTTTGTTGCCATTATACTTGCGGCAGGTATTGCTTCACTCAAAGGTACGCCCATTAAAACTGCGAAGGGTGAAAATACATATCCAAGTAAATTTTGAAAAGAAATACCGAAAACACCTTTAAAGATCATATTAACCATAGCAATTATAGATACAAATCCGATTAACATAGCACCAACTATGATAGCTACTTTGAATCCGTCCATAATATATTCACCGAGAACTTCAAAGAATGATTGCTTTTTTTCTCCCTTAACTACTAAAATATCTTCCTCGTCAGTTACGGTATATGGATTTATAAGTGAAGATATAATAAATCCACCAAATAAATTTAAAACAAGTGCAGTTACAACATATCTAGGATTTATAAGAACCATATAGGAACCAACTATAGACATAGATACTGTTGACATAGCTGATGCACAAAGCGTATAAAGGCGATGTTCTGGTAATAAACCAAGTTCTTTTTTTACTGAAATAAATACTTCTGATTGACCAAGAATAGCCGATGCTACTCCGTTATAAGATTCTAGTTTACCCATGCCATTTATTTTACTTAAGCCTAAACCAATGTATTTTATTATAAACGGTAGTATATTCCAATGTTGCAATATACCGATTAAAGCAGAAATAAAGACAATTGGTAAAAGAACATTTATAAAAAATGTTGACTGGTCCGTATTAACTAACCCACCAAATACAAAATTTACACCTTCCCCAGCACATTTAAGCAATAACTCAAAGCCATTTGCTATTCCACCTACTAAAAAATTACCAACTCCTGTGTTAAGTAAGATAAAACCAAGTATGAATTGTAGAATAATCATTATAATGATAGGACGGTATTTTATCTTTTTTTTATGAGTACTAGTAATCCATGCAAGTCCTAGGACAACAAATAACCCGACAATCCCAATAATATATTTCATTTTGACGTTCCCCCTTAATAAGTATAAACTTATAATGATGTTATACAACAATTACATTAACAAATTTTGTAAAAAATGTTTTAAATAAAAAAAACAAAAAATAATTAATGTATAAATTAACAATAAATAGTATTATTATTAATTTATACATTAATATTTAAGAAATGATGGAAATACCTGAGCTTGTTCCAATACGGGTTGCACCAGCTTCAATCATCTTTGTAGCCTCTTCTTTGGTATGAATACCACCAGAAGCTTTGACACCCATCTCTTTGCCTACTGTTTCACGCATTAATTTAACATCTTCGATCGTTGCTCCACCTTTAGAAAATCCTGTTGATGTTTTTACAAAATCTGCACCTGCTTTTTTAGCAAGTTCGCAAGCTTTTACTTTTTCTTCTCCTGTTAAAAGACAAGTTTCAATAATTACTTTTACTAATGATTTTCCTTTTGCTACTTCAACAACAGCTTTAATATCTTGCTCTACATATTCGTAGTTTTTATCCTTTAGTTCACCAATGCTAATAACCATGTCCACTTCTGTGGCACCGTTTTTTATGGCATCACTAGCTTCAAATGCTTTTGTTTCAGTTGTGGTTGCACCAAGAGGAAATCCTATAACAGCACATACATTAACCCCACTACCTAATAATTCTTGACTTGCTTGTTTAACCCACCTAGAATTTACACAAACAGAGGCAAATTTATTTTCTTTTGCTTCCTTTATTAATTGAAGAATTTGTCCTTTTGTTGCATCTGGTTTCAGCTCAGTATGATCAATAATTGTAGCAATATTCATTATAAATCTCCTTTTTTATCTTTATTATACTTTTATAATAAAACTTAGCTTTAAATTTGTAAAGGACAAGATGAGATTATGTTCAAAATAGTAAATTGAAGGTGTTTTGTAGATACTCGTAGATGTTACACTATTAATAAATACGATTAATAAATTTACGCAAGTTAAAAGCATACTTTTATAACTGTTTTATTATAAACAATTGTAAAAGTATGCTCATAAGACCGAGTTTATATATATTTTATCTGTTGTAGAATTGCATTACATTTTTTATTATTTTTCTAGATCTTTTTTAGTGAAAGCCCCTGGTAAAATCTCATCTAATGTTTTAACTAAATAATCATTTTCACTTTTACCCAAAATTATTTCAGTATCTTCTGATGCAAATTCAGCTATTACCTGTCTACAAATACCACAAGGATAAGTATAGCCATTTTCTACACCTACTATAGCAATTGCTTTAATAGTTTTATGACCTTCAGATACTGCTTTAAATATGGCCGTTCTTTCAGCGCAATTAGTTGCACCATAGGATGCATTTTCTATGTTGCATCCTGTATAAATTTTTCCATCTTCGGTAAGTACAGCTGCTCCAACTTTGAATTTAGAATAAGGTGAATAGGAATTTTTTCTTGCTTCTAAAGCTTTAGAAACTAATTTATCATATTCCATATCAATATAAACCTCCTTTTTAGCTTCATTATAATTTTATAATAAGGCATTTTTGAACACTTGTAAAGTTATGGATAAAATAATGTCCGCGCTTATTCTAGAAGTCTTTTTGCAGTATATTGATTTTGAAATAACTGGTGAAAGTGATGCTTTAAGGTTGGCCAAGATATACTTGAATTTTTAAGCGCAACATTGTAATATATATGGTATAATTGATAAAATTGTCGCATTAGGAGGCTACTATATGAATTACGTTAGTACAAGAGATAAAGAAACTGTTGTAAATAGTTATGTTTAAGATTAAAGTGCCTGCTACAAGTGCCAATATGGGACCTGGACTAGACACTCTTGGAGTTGCTTTTAAGCTCTATAATTCATTTATAGTTGAAGAGATAGAAACTGGACTTGAGATTTTAGGTTGTGATGAAAAATTTGCAAATAGTAATAACTTGGTTTATAGTTCGATGTTAAAAACTTTTGAAAAACTTAAAAAAGATCCAAAAGGTGTTAGATTAACATTTAAGACTGATATACCAGTTAGTGGAGGCCTTGGAAGTAGTGCTACATGTATATTAGCAGGGATAACAGCTGCTAATAGGCTTTGTGGAGATGCTTTAACAAAACAAGAGGTTCTAAAATATGCATGTGAAATTGAAGGGCATTCGGATAATGTTACTCCTGCACTTGTTGGTGGAATGACTGTTTCAATTATAAATGAGGGAGCTACTTATTATAATAAAATACCAATAAGTGAGGGTGTAAAGTTTTGCGTGTTAATACCAAAATTACAGCTAGCAACTGAGGATTCAAGGGCAGTGCTTCCAGAAAAAGTACCCTTAAAGGATGCAGTTTTTAATGTAGGTAGGGTTTCTATGCTCATTGTAGCACTTGTTAATGGTGATTATAAAGGGGTGAAGCTTGCTTGCATGGATAAGCTTCACCAACCTTATAGAATGGGTTTAATCGAAAATTACTCTGAGATTACAAGTTTTGTTGAAGACACAAAAGCTCTAGGAGTATTTCTTAGTGGAGCTGGACCGACAATTATGGTGATGCTAAAAAAGGATGATAATAGCACTGAGAAAAAACTTAAAGAATTCCTACAAGGCTTATCCGGAAATTGGGAAACATTGAATTTAGAAATCGATGAAAATGGTCTAGAAATTTTAGATATGTAAATTTAGAAATTTTTAAATTAAGATTATTTTAGAGGCTTTAAAAGAATAAATAGCTGGTGAAAGCTAGTGGAAAAGTAACTGCCAAAATTGACGAATTTGAAGCATATGTTAAAGAAAACAAATTTATTTAATTGTCTTTTGTTGTTAAACGCTTAAAATAATAGTTATATTATATGAAGAAGTCCATGCTGCCTAAAAAGCAGAATCGGCTTCTTTTATTTATTTGAATTATACTAATACTAAAATTGTTAAGTTGTAGAAATCAAATTTTAAAAATGTTATAATGATTACAATAATTAACTTTATAAAGAATATTAGGTAAGTAATGCAATGTTAAGTTTAAAAGAATACTATAGATAAATGGATAAATTTATTATAGATAATAAGTATGGTTGGCTGATATTATCTTAAAAAGATTTTGCGAGAAATATTGATGCTTAAAGAAAATTAATATAATGGAGGCAAAAAACATGGATAGATTAGAAAGAGTTTTAGGTGGATTATTTGGAGTTGCATGTGGGGATGCCCTTGGAGGAACTTTAGAGTTCACTCCTAAATATATAGGTGTAGAAAAGTATGGTTTTCACAAAGATATAATTGGTGGAGGAGAAATGCAGCTAAGGCCTGGAGATGTTACTGATGATACAGTAATGACTATTGCAGTTGGAGAGGGAATTATTGAAGAGCCTAATGCACCTATAGCCGCAATAGGAAGGAAATTTGTTGAATGGTACGACACTGATCCAACTGATATCGGAATAACGTGTCAAGATGCCATAGGTGAGTTCATTGATTGTGGAGATTGGAATAAAGCAGGTCGTAGAGTTCATAGATATTCCAATGGAATGAATGCAGGTAATGGGACCTTAATGAGATGCATTTCTGTTCCACTATATTATAGGGAATTTGATAAAATGGTGGAAATAACAAAAGCTCAATCAGACATGACTCATTATAATGTAAAGGCATCAGATGCATGCATCTTATACAATACAATAATTTATAAGTTTTTAGATGGTGGAGATAAAATAGGGACAATAAAAGAAGTTTTAAAAGGCCACGCGGAATATGAGAAAGTATTTAATATGAAAAAGGAGAATCTTAACGCATCCGGTTATGTGGTGGATTCATTTCAATGTGCACTGTGGTGTTTCATTAACAATTCATATGTTGAGGATATAATATGCGAAGCAGTTAATCTGTATGGAGATCCAGATACTATAGGTGCAATTGCTGGAGGTCTTGCTGGTGTATATTATGGATATAACAGTATTCCGAAGAGATGGAGAGAAAAAATAATACTAAAAGACAAATTAATTGGGTTAGGAGAAAAATTAAATAATTTCAATGAAGATTAATTCCTTAGTTTTTGTGCCTGTAATAATTGAATAGATTTAGTAAATCTATTCAATTATTACAGGCACTTTTGTTTATCTATTCCTCTTTTTTTACTTACATTTCTAACTACCTGTCCCAACGTTGATAGGTTAATAGCCCTATTGATTATATAGTCTATAATCAACGCTGCTTCTTTTTTTCTATAGATTCTGCCGCTGAGGTCAGGAGTATATGTCTTTGATATTTTAACTAAATCCTTTAACGGTAGAATTATTAATTTCTCTCTTAAGGCATCTTTAACGATATTTCTAAAAGTAGTAACTGGATTTAATAACGGTGGTTTGTTTTCATTAGAAACATCATTATTACCATCAACCCTAATTGAAATATTTATATTTATATTATTATATTTATTTTGTAAATATTCAACTGTACTTTCTTTTTAAATTCGTAAGTAAGGAATTCAGCTAGTGCAACTGTTGTTGTAGTTTTACCTACCCCACCTTTTAAATTAATAAAACTTATAACTTTACCCATAGTATCTCCAATTTAATTAATATAGAATATGTATATTCTTTTAGGGGATAAATTATTTCATCAATTACTAAGGAATAGAAATAAACACAAAAGGAATGTCCTAATTACTAGGCCATTCCTTTAATTAAAAGGTAAATATACAAATTTTTAAGCTAACATATTCCAGATGCAACAGCTTCCTCTATAATATATTGCATTGTAGGTTTATCAACTATAGGTAACATTTCTTTAGGTAGTGCCTTTGTTGCAGGTAGAAATCTTGTTCCAAGTCCTGCTGCTGGTATAATAGCTTTTTTAACTTTCATATTAATATCTCCTTTTCATTTCTTTATAGAATTAGTGGAGGTTCATGCTATCTTTTTACTACTTGTTACTGATTTTATTACTGAACCGAAAACCCAAAATCTATATCCTAAAAAGTTAACTACTTGAGCGAGTACCATTGAAATAATTTTTGCGAAAAATGGGTTCATAAAATTATTTTTCATTAATATACTTAACCCCATTAAGCTTACGCCTAGGGAGGCTGAATTAACAACAATAAATTGAACAATTTCCTTGGTTGTTTTCTTATTAGTTTTAGTATCATTGAAAGTCCAAAACTTATTTAGAATATAACTATTTAACGTGCCACTTGAGTAGGATATTATCTGACTTATAATATAGTTAACACCAAATAAACTATTTAATAGAGAAAATACTCCAAAGTCAAGCAGAGTATTTAAACCACCTACACAGCTAAATTTAGATAGACGTTTAAAATTTCCGTTATTTACAATGTTATTGTAAATATTTTTCAAAGTAATCATATATTTCACTCCTTTAAGATTCCTATATATATATAGTAACAAGAAAATCTATAAAAATTAGCAAATAATTATGTTAAAAGTATGTTTTTTATAGAATAATTATGTAGGAAACATTAACAAAAATAAAAAACGCCTGGGTAAAAATAAATTTTATCCAGGTGTTTTATAAATAGAGCGTTTTATCATATATGAAATTAGATTTTATTTTAGAAATATTCTTATTATCTGCATAATTGAAGTTATAGAAAATCCAATCATACTTAATTTATAATATTTTATTATATGTAATTTATCAGTTTCTGTAAAAAAATCTTTATTACTTATTTTATCTAGTTTTTTTCGTGATGTTCTTAATTCTAAGAACGAAGTTACTAATATTCCAAATCCCAATAATGTAGCAGTAAAAGTAGTTACTTTTAAAATGTTATTCATGATATTTTTCCTTCCCAAAACAGATATTTGATAATACTAATTGATAGGTTGAAATTTAGAAAAATTATTTATTTCTTGAGCGTTTCGTCTCTATTTTTTTCTTCTTTTTTGACTCTTTTTGGTAAAATAAAATTAACATAAATAAATCCTGTAACCATTATTAAAACAATGACAATTACAAGCATATCTTCGGGATTCATATAATTACCTCCTTTTAAAGTACCTATCTATGAAATTCAACATTAATCAACAAAAAATAATAGGGTTGGGAACTCAAATAGGAGTTTCCCACCCTAGAAACAGATTTCTTGGAATCAAACTTTAGTTTGTCCAACCGATTTAATATTATGTAGTATATTATACCACATAGTTAATATTAATTCAATTTTCTAACTGATAAAGATATAATTTTTTAACAATTTCCTGTGAATTATTAAGTATATAATTATGGTTGTTTAAAATTAATTGATATATGTACTAAAATATGATATAATTCATATGTGAACAGTTAACATGTTAAATATATTTAATAAGGAGAAAATTATGATTGATGCTGAGTTTCAAGAAGAACTTGTTGAAGTTTTAAAAGCTGTTAATGGAAAACTTAATGTAATTCTACATGATTTTTATGAGCCATATGGGTTAACGTCAGTACAAGCTAGTGTATTATTACAATTACATAAAAATGGTGAACAAAACATTACAGATTTATGCAATCATCTTTGTATGGGAAAGAGCAATTTATCTCCGTTATGTAAAAGGCTAGAAAAGGGCGGGTTTATAGAACGTGTTAGAAATTCTAAAGATGAGCGCTGCGTGAATATTAAAATGACTGAATATGCACAAGGAATAATGCATGAAGTAACAGTTAAAATATCTGAAAATATTATTCCAACATTAAATCATATAGATGAATATAAAAAAGAAAAGATAGTAGAGGGATTAAACATTTTAAATGAATGCTTATCTTTAGACAAAAATAAAAATTAATATACTTAGTCCTTTTATGGAAAAGCAAATAAAAAAATATGATATAAACAAACTATAAAATACAGAAAAGGAGTGATGAATAGATGATAATGCCTTTAATTATAGCTTCGGTTGTTGTATTAATATGTATATTTTCAAGCAAAGTTTTATATAAATTTGGAGTACCCTCATTACTTATATTTATTCTATTAGGTATGGTATTTGGTTCAGAAGGAATTGTTGGAATTCACTTTGAAAATTACCATATTGCAGAGCAACTTGGATCACTAGGTTTAATGTTTATAATCTTCTATGGAGGTTTTTGCACAAATTGGAAAATGGCAAAACCAGTTGTTGGTAAAGCGTTATTAATGTCAACTTTAGGGGTTGTTATAACAGCAGGGCTTATGGGTTTGTTTTGTAGAGTAGTTCTTAAAGTATCTCTTTTAGAAGGATTACTTATTGGATCAATAGTAGCTTCAACTGATGCAGCCGCAGTTTTTTCAATACTACGTTCTCAGAAACTAAATTTAAAAGGTGGACTGGCATCGATGCTAGAAATTGAAAGTGGAAGTAATGATCCCTTTGCATATATGCTTACAATAACACTCTTAACTTTAATGAAAGCTGGCGCAGAACAATCTACGCTGCAGCTTATAATATTTCAAATATTTTTCGGATTATTAGTGGGCGTTGTATTAGCAAAAGTAAGTGCTTGGATATTGAAAAATATTACTTTTGAAATAGAAGGACTGTATCCAGTGTTTGTTATGGCAATAGCTGTTTTATCGTATTCCATGAGTTCGTGGATTGGTGGTAATGGATACCTTAGTGTATATATTACTGGTATTATAATTGGAAATAGTAAAATTCAAAATAAAAAAAGTTTAGTTAAATTTTTAGATGGAATATCATGGCTTATGCAAATAATGCTCTTCTTTATATTAGGCCTATTATCTTTCCCCTCTCATTTACAATCAGTTCTGGTACCAGGAATTGTGATTTCATTATTCTTAGTTTTTGTTGCAAGACCTATTGCAACATTCTTAATACTTAGTCCTTTAAAGATTCCTTTTAAACATCAATTATTTGTTTCGTGGGTTGGAATTAGAGGTGCGTCATCTATTGTTTTTGCTATAATTGCTGTAACGAACGGAGCAGTTATAAAGTCTGATATTTTTCATATAGTATTCTTTGTAGCATTATTTTCAGTTACTTTGCAAGGCACGTTAGTTTCACCAATCGCAAAGAAATTAGATCTTGTTGATAATGAGTCAGCTGTTTTGAAAACATTCAATGACTATCAAGAAGAATCAAACACAAAATTAGTAGAGATAGAAGTTACGGAGGAAAGTAATTGTGTAAACAAAACTATAATGGACGCCAATATACCTGAGGAAATTCTAGTTGTGATGATAAAACGTGCAGAAAACGTAATACATCCTAAGGGAGCGACAAAGATTAAGAGTGGTGATATATTAGTGTTAAGTGGGGATAATTTTGATAATATGCCAATTTAATTTAAAAAAAATATAAACCTATAGTATAAATTATCATAAACTAAGTAATAAATAATGCTATCTTAATTTCGCAAACTAAAGTTGTTGATTTTTTGTATTATTAATCTTATAATTATAAAATAAGAATATATTCGTATGAACTATAATAATTGAATAACAAATATAGGTTTAATTAAAATTAATTAAAAGGGAATCAGGTTGAAATCCTGAACTATCTCGTAGCTGTAATAGATGAATTTAAGTACTTAATGCCACTTGGAAACGGGGAAGGCGTACTTAAATAATGATTCTTGAGTCAGAAGACCTACCTATATTTTTGCACCATAAACTCTACGAGTGATAGAGGAGGTATCTATAATAAAAATTTATTTGCTGGTTTAAAATAATTAGCATATTTTTAATTTATTCCCTTTAACTCTTTAGTTAAAGGGATTTTTTGTTTTGCACAAAACATATAAAGAATCAAATATAAAAATATATTAATGAGGAGAGTTTTACATGAAAAAGAAATATCAAGTTGCATTAGGTGTTTTTCTTGCGCTAATATTTATGCCTAAGAATGCATATGCAATGCATATAATGGAGGGGTTTTTACCTCCAATATGGTGTATAGCATGGGGCACAATATGTATACCATTTGTTGTTGTTGGTTACTTTTCTATAAAGGAAAAAGTTAAGGTGAATCCTAAACTTAAGATGTTAATTGCAATGGTGGGAGCATTTGCATTTGTCCTTTCTGCATTAAAAATACCATCGGTTACAGGAAGTTGCTCGCATCCAACAGGAGTAGGACTTGGAGCTATTCTTTTTGGACCTACAGTAATGAGCGTATTAGGCCTAATAGTTCTAATTTTTCAGGCATTGCTTCTTGCTCATGGTGGGATTACAACACTTGGAGCTAATACATTTTCTATGGCGGTAGTTGGACCATTAGTATCGTATTTTCTGTACAAGCTTTTAAGGAAATTAAATCTATCTCTATCAGTATCAGTATTCTCTGCTGCCATGTTAGGTGATTTAATGACATATATTACTACTTCTTTTCAACTTGCATTGGCATTCCCTGATAGAATAGGAGGATTTGTAGCATCACTAATAAAATTCATGAGCATATTTGCGCTAACGCAGCTTCCTCTTGCTATAAGCGAGGGAATACTAACAGTAATAGTATTTAATCTGCTAACTAATTATAACAAGGAAGAACTCAAAGAATTAAAGGTTATATCAGAGGAGGTTTAACAAAATGAACAAACAAAAGAAAAATAAGAAGAACAATTTGTTGAAAAAGAATTTAATACTTGCAGTTCTTGTGGTGATTATCGCAGTTGTTCCGTTATTATTTCTAAAAAATTCTAAATTTAGTGGCTCGGATGATCAAGCCAAAAATGAGATTTCTAAAATCAATGCAAATTATAAACCTTGGTTTACTCCGGTTTGGCAACCACCAAGTAGCGAGATAGAGAGTCTTTTATTTTCATTACAAGCAGCTATAGGTTCAGGAATAGTATGTTATTTTTTTGGATACTCAAGGGGTAAATCAAAAGCATCTAGAGGTAAAAAAGTTTGATATCTATAGATAAGTTGGCTTATATTTCTAAACTTAAAAAGGTTAATCCTATGGAAAAATTTATATTTGCTATGGTTACTATAATCATATGTATATCATTAAATAATATGGTCGACTCAATAATAATATTATTACTTATGTCTTTCATAACCGTTTTCAAGGGGAAGTTACCATTAAAAGATTATATAAAATTAATGTCATTACCATTAGCTTTCTTAATAATGGGGGTCATTACAATAGCAATAACTGTAGTTTCAACTAGTAAGGGTTTAATATTTAGTTTTAGTATTTTTGATATTAAATTGGGATGTACATATGATAGTATTTTGATGGCAACAAAATTATTTTTGAAGTCCATTGCTTCAGTTTCATGTTTGTATTTTCTAACATTAACAACTCCTATTTTTGAAGTATTATCAGTGCTTAGAAAGCTAAAAGTGCCTAAACTATTTGTTGAACTAATGGGACTTATATATAGATTTATATTTGTATTATTAGATACTGCAAATATAATTTATATATCTCAGAATTCAAGGCTTGGATATTCAACACCTAGAACTGGTTTAAATTCCTTAGGGAAATTGATTACCTCTTTGTTTTTAAGTTCCTATAAACGTTCACAAGACATTTATACTGCAATGGAGTCAAGAGGATATGACGGTGATATAAATTTATTAGAAAATAATTATGCACTTTCATACAAAAATATATCCTTAATTGTAGTAGTAGAAGTACTTTTAATAATCATAAGTTTTAGTGAAAATATTTTGGGTGGAATTATGTTTGGAGGAATCATTTGATGAGTAAATATATACTAGAGACAAAAGATTTAAGCTATAAATATCCTGATGGGACTAGAGCATTAAATAATATAAATTTAAAGATAGAAAAGGGTAAAAAAATATCTTTCGTTGGTGTTAATGGTTCAGGAAAATCAACAGTTTTCTTGAATTTCAATGGCGTTTTAAAACCATCTAAAGGGACTGTAATTTATAAAGGAAATGAGGTAAAGTATAATCACAAGTCATTACTTGAATTAAGAAAAAACATAGGAATTGTATTTCAGGACCCTGAAAATCAATTATTTTCAGCAGATGTTTATCAGGAAGTTTCATTTGGAGCGATGAACTTAAAATTAGATGACACAGAGGTAAGGAGTAGGGTAGATGAAGCCCTTAAAAATGTAGAAATGCAAGATTATAAAGATAAAGCAGTGCATTTTTTAAGCTATGGGCAGAAAAAAAGAGTAGCTATCGCAGACATTCTTGTTATGAAGCCTGAGATAATAGTCTTTGATGAACCTACTTCAAGTCTTGACCCCAAGCATTCAAAACAGATTATTCAGATATTTGATGAATTAAATGAAAAAGGAATAACTGTTGTTTTATCAACCCATGATGTAGAGCTTGCATATTCGTGGTCGGACCATGTTATAGTAATGAAGGATGGGGAGATAGCTAGGGAAGGAACACCTTATGAGATTTTTTCTGATGATGAATTAATAAATAATTGTTATCTTGAAAAACCATTAATTCTTGAGATATTTGAGGAGTTGCGTAAAAGTGGAAAGATAAATACAACTGCTACAATACCAAGAAATAAAGGAGAGCTTTTTAAAATTCTAATGGATAGTAATTTAAATTAAAATGAATATATTAAGGAGCTAACAAAACAACATAAAACTATAGTTTTATGTTGTTTTTTATATGAAGTACAATGTCTTCAATTATGTCTTTAATTTGCATATTTCTTGTACCTGGTATGTAAATACCATGTTTTTGTAATGGAATTATATATTTAGTACAATCCATATTATATATTGACTTTGCAATCATGGGGGTAACTTCACCATTAATACCACCACTACATAGCATTCCGATTGGCCCAATTATACTATCGACTTTATTTGTTATGCAAAATGAGCAAATTGCACTTTCTTCACTTATACCTATATCTGCACCCGCTTTTATCATCTTTGAAGTAGCGAATGTGTTTGTACCAAGTGCAATAATATAAACGTTAAGGCCAATTTCTTTATGAATTTTCTTTATAATTGTTTGACCAAGACCGGCCCCTTGTGCATCTAGTACAGCTATTTTCATGGTAATACCTCCAAAAAGTTATAGTACAATACTATTTATTTATATATAAACTTTATTATACTATAACTATTATGCATATTCTATTTTTATCCGAACAAAATTACAATGGAAATAAAATGATTATAGAATTTGCACTTTAAGAATTACAAAGAATGATAATAAGGCCAAAAGTAAAGTCGATATTTACATATGAGAAATTATATGGTATTGTAAATGTGTATACTACGAGAGTGTACATTATTAGTAAAATTACTTAATTTAATAAGTTCAATTAATAGCCACGAAGGTTGATTTCTGTAGAGCAGTTATCAATTTTTGTGGCTTTATTTTTTAGTATTGTTATAGGAGGGGTTAAAATGCACATTCCAGATAATTATTTAAGCCCAACAACGTGTCTTGTTATGGGAGCAGTTATGGTACCTATCTGGGGAACTGCTGTAAGAAAAGTTAAAAAAGAGTTAACAAACAAGAAAATACCATTAATGGGTATAGGAGCAGCTTTTTCCTTTATGGTTATGATGTTTAATATACCACTTCCAGGAGGAACTACTGGGCATGCAGTGGGAGCAACATTGGTAGCACTTCTTTTAGGACCATGGGCAGCTTGTATATCAGTAACTATTGCATTGTTAGTGCAGGCAGTTATATTTGGGGATGGAGGGATTTTAGCATTTGGAGCAAATTGCTTCAATATGGCATTTATAGCACCATTTATAGGGTATTATATATTTACGTTAATAAAGGGAAGAATTAAAACAGTTAAAGGGACCTATATAGCAATTTTTATTTCATCATATTTAGCACTTAATGCTGCTGCACTATTTGCTGCCATGGAATTTGGAATACAGCCTCTATTGTTTACGGATGCGCAAGGCATGCCACTGTATTCTCCATATCCATTAAGCATATCAATTCCGGCAATGGTAATACCACATTTAGCTATTATAGGGGTTTTAGAGGGTATTGTTACAGCAGGTGTATATGTATTTGTTAAAAAAGTTTCACCTGGAATTATATATAAAGATTTAGAAATAAAGACGAAGCCTATCTATGGATTACTCATAGCTATGGTCTGCATTTCTCCACTTGGACTATTAGCAACGGGAACAGCATGGGGAGAGTGGGGAAGAAATGAAATTAATTCTGTATTAACTAATGGTAATCAACTAGGATATATTCCAAAAGGAATGCAACAGGGGTTTAGTTTTAGGACGCTAATGCCGGATTATTCAGTTAATGGAATTTCGGAGATGATGGGATATATACTATCGGCTGTAGGTGGAGTAGCTATAATTATTATAATATTTAAGCTGCTAAATGGGATTAAAAGAAATCAGGAAAAGAGGGATTGTAAGAGATAAACGTGCGCTTCAAAAATAGACGAATAAAAGGAGCAAACTAGTATTTAACTAGTATGCTCCTTTTATTTAATACTTTTTAAATGAGTTTTAAACGAACTATTCAATCCTCTAACTTGACTTATGTTTATGATTACCGGAGCCTTGATGACCTCCATGGCATGTAATACCTATCTTATTAGCTTGAGCCTGAGTTATAGTTCCATTGTCAACAAGAGACTTTAAAGGATTTACATGATTAATTCTTTTGCTATTCATATAAGTTTTACGCTGCTCCTTAGTCATTGTTTTAATTTTCTTAAAATCTGCTTTTTTTAAAGATTGGGCTTTAGTTATGGCAGATTTAACTTTATTTGCTTGATCTTGAGTTAGAGTTTTGCTTGTTATAAGTTTTTTTAAATTTGAATCTAAACCTTGTTGTCTCTTAATGTCAGTTTGTTTACACTCTAATTTTGAAGGTTCTTTTCTATGAGTGGCTGATGTTTTAGCAGTAGCTGCAAAAGTTGTACTAATGGGTGATAAAAGCATGCCTCCTGTAATTAACCCAGTTAGTATTTTAATTTTTAATGACTTATTTTTCATAATAATCTCTCCTTATTAGTTTATCTTTATTACTTCTGTGTTTTAGTAGTTATGCCCATGGATAATGTCAATGAGGTGTCAATATTATGTCTATTTTAATTATTTTGTGTATTTTTTATAAATTCTGTAATGTGGTGTGGGATAACAATAACAATAAAAATAGGCAATATAATGGATAATCCATTGTATTGCCTATCTTTATCTGTTTAAGCTATTTATACAAAAAACTTAATGAATACTATAAAATATTTAATATACAGTGTTATTTTTTAATTTCATGTCTTAAAAATAATGACAGTGTAAGACCAACTACGATTATTATGACTGCAACTGTCATAGAATAACGAAAGCCACTATAGAGTGCTCTAATTTTATTTTCATGAGAGCTTACATTATTTGCATTATTAAAAAAGTTATTCTGACCTGATGACATAAGACCTATGAATAACGTCGAACCAAATGCTGCGGCTATCTGCATTGAAGTGCTTGTTATAGCAATTCCATCAGCTTGGTTTTCATTTGATAATTGATTAAGTGCAGTTGTTTGAGAAGATAGTATTATTAAGGACGCTCCAAAGCCTACAAAACAATATAATATGGAAATCGTTAACATGGTAGTGGAAACTTCAATACGAGATAAAAACCACATGAAAATACATACTACTAAAAATCCAAAAGGTACTAGTTTTTTGCCACCAACCCTATCAAAAACTTTACCGGCTATTGGTGTTGTTAGCCCACTAATTAGAACGGATGGCAGTAAAACAAGAGCTGCCGTTAGTGGTGAAGTATTCAAGCCATTCTGCAATAAAAGGGGTAATAACACATTCATGGAGAATAGAACCATCTGGGTAATTATTATAAGTATTATACATAATGAAAACATAGGGCGCTTAAATGCACGTAATTCTAACATTGGTTCGTTTAACAATAATTGACGTTTGGTAAAGAAAATTAAGCCTACAATTCCAGCTGCAAATGATGCAACAACAACTGAATTATTTGCAGAGGCATCGTTTATAGAGCTTATCCCATATATAATTCCGGCAAGGCCTACAGTTGACAGTACTATAGAGAGATAATCAATTTTAGGCTTTGTAATTGTGGAGACATTTTCTAAGAATAATAAACCACCAATTATTGATATAAGAGCAAACGGAATTAATACTATAAATAACGAGTGCCAGTGAAAAAATTGTAACAATGTACCTGAGGCTATGGGACCGAATGCTGGTCCCATTAGAATTGCACATACACATAAGCCCATAGTTGAACCACGTTTTTCTGGAGCAGAAACTGACAAAGCAGTATTCATCATTATAGGTACAAGCATTCCTGTTCCTGTGGCCTGTATCATTCTTGAAATAAGAAGCGTAGCAAAAGAGGCGGAAAGCACAGCCATTACTGTTCCTAATAAAAATAATATCATTGCACTTAGGAATAGCTGCCTTGTAGTGAAAGTATGAATAAGAAAAGCTGTTACAGGTACGAGAATGCCAACTACTAGCATGTAACCAGTAGAAAGCCATTGAACGGTTGTAGCAGTAATACTCATTTCTGTCATAAGCTTTGCGAAGGCTACATTTAATATGGTTTCATTAAATAATGATAGAAAACCGCCAAATAGGAGCACAGCCATAATAGCTTTTACCTTATACTGCTTATTTACTTTTAAATTGTTTTTCCCAAGTTTCATAAAATTAATCCTCCTATTACTGTAAAGCTTTATGTGAAGTAATTTCTAATTATTTAATTTTGTTAACTATAATTTTGTTAACTATAATTTTTTAAACTACATAGAATGTTGCAGCGAGTATTATATAAACACTTATTAACTGTAATCCTTCTAACCAATTGGATTCGCCATCATTACATGTTTTGTTAGCGATAATTACGGTTACGCCAAGGGCCACTATTTCATATGTGTTGAATATTAGTGCCATAGGTTTAAATAGTAAACTTAACAAAACTAATATAGGGGCTATAAACAAAATTATTTGTAAACTTGAACCAATAGCTATTTCTATAGCAATGTCCATTTTGTTTTTTATAGCCATGGTTACTGCTGTTGCATGTTCTGCAGCATTACCTATAATTGGAATTATTATTAAACCTACAAATAGTTTGGATAAATGTAATTGCTCTGTCATTGGTTCTATATTACCAACTAGTAATTCACTTTCTAAAGCTACGAAGGATGTTGCTATTAATAAAATTGCTATAGCAGTCGATTGCTTCCACTTTTTTTCGGAAGCTTCATGGTCTACTCCGTATAGATCTTTGTGCGTAAAAAATGAAAAGTATAAACTACAAGAATAAACTATAAGCATTACTATTGCTATTACTACACTAAGATTCTCATAGTTTACTGGGTTTAACTCTGATGTGCTTAAATTACCTGTACATACGGCAGGTATAACTAAACTTATTACGGCTAAAGTAAGCAAACTTACAGAAATGTTTACACCTTCTTTAGCAAATTTCTGTGTCTTGTTTTTTAAGCCTCCCATAAACATGCTGAGTCCTAATACTAATAATACATTTCCTATCATAGAACCAGCAATCGATGCTTTAACTATGTCGAATAAGCCTGCTTTCAATGCGAAAAATGATAAGATTAATTCTGTTACATTACCAAATGTAGCACTTAAAAAGCCACCAAGTTTAGCGCCTGTATACTTTGATAATTCTTCGGTGGCTTCTCCGAGTAATGCTGCTAAGGGTACAATTGCTAGTGCGGTTATTAGGAATTGTACACTAGGACCTCCTAGTTGCATGAAGTGAAGTATAATACTAATAGGTATAAAAATTAATAGATAATACATTTTTTTCATTAAATAAATCCTCCCCCAATAATGTAGGCATTTCGTTTCTTAAAATATTATTACTTAATATCGAAGCTGTTAATGCTATAATTTAATTATAGCTTATTTTGAGGCATTATTGAGGAAAATAGATATTATATTGTCAATGCTTACTAAAAAGGCAATAAAAAAAGACTAATTAAAGTCTTTATCTATGTGCTATTAAATTAGCTACAATTGGACTTGGTGTTGTATTGAGCTTTCCGTCCGATGCAAAAGTTGTTATATCTGCCAACACAGCAGCTCTATATTGCTCTGGTACCTTTTGAATTGTTCTTAATCCTGCTTTTACAAGTCTATAATACATATCAACCATTTGTATACTTCCTTTCAACTAAAAACGTTTTCAACAAACCATTACTTACATAACTACATGGTCTATAGTATATTATTTGCATAAAAATATTTTAATATACATTGAAAATGTGTTTAGATATATAATTTTTCATATACAATGATATAAGTCATTATTATTTTAATGATTTATAATATAAATTCCTCTAAAAATCAGTATAATTCGTAATTTAAGCAACACTTCTGATTGAATAGAAATGGAGAAATAACATATAAAATAGAAAACAAATCTTTTATATTATTTATTGTGACAACATTTTTTAAATTAATTTTGTAAAAAAAAGGAAATAACAATCTTTTGTAGAATTTATAAATATTAGGACACGAAACAGAATGTAAAGGAGATTACAAATATGGAAAATTCAAAAATAAATATAATAATAGCCGACGACAACAAAGAATTTTGTAATATTCTTAACGACTATTTATTAATGCAAAATGATATTGTTGTTACTGGAATTGCAGAAAATGGGGTAGAAGCATTAAGATTAATTGAAGAAAAAAAACCTGATTTAGTTGTGCTTGATATAATCATGCCTATTTTAGATGGTCTAGGAGTTCTAGAGAAATTAAATAAAATGGATTTAGATCCAATGCCACGTATAATAATTTTATCAGCAGTAGGTCAGGAAAGAATAACTCAAAGAGCTATATCACTAGGAGCAGATTATTACGTTATTAAACCTTTTGACATGGAAGTTTTTATTAAAAGAATAAGACAAACATTAAATAATACTATATGTGGTGCAGATGTAAAAAAAACACTTGCAGATGTTGAAAATACTGAAATTATAATCAATAAAAATCAACCACTTGATATGATCGAACAAATAACTAAGATTATTCACGAAATTGGAATTCCAGCTAATATTAAAGGCTATATGTATTTAAGGGAAGCAATAAATATGGTAGTAAATAATACTTCGCTTTTATCATCAGTTACAAAGGAATTGTATCCTTCATTAGGTAAGGAGTTTAATACTACTGCGAGTAGGGTAGAAAGAGCAATGAGACATGCAATAGAAGTTGCTTGGACTAGGGGAGAAGTAGAAACAATTAATAAAATATTTGGTTATACAATTCGTAATGAAAAAGGTAAGCCTACTAATTCAGAATTTATAGCAATGGTAGCTGATAAATTGAGATTAGAAAATAGGGTTAGTTAGTTAATAAGCACTCTTATGAGGGTGCTTATTTTTTTAAATTATAACTAAATAACCATTAATTTCTATGAGTATTATTTTAAATAATGCGCAAGATAATATCAGAAACAAAAATAAACAAAAATATAGAGGAGGTTATTTATATGTCAAGAAACAGAGTATTAGTTCCAGAAGCAAAGGCTGGGTTAAACAAATTCAAGATGGAAGCTGCAAAGGAAGTAGGAGTAAATCTTACCGATGGTTACAACGGAGATTTAACCTCAAGACAGAATGGTTCTGTAGGAGGACAAATGGTTAAAAAAATGGTTGAGTCCTACGAAAAAAACTTATAATAAAAATTTTCTGAATTAAATAGTACCTATAGAATAAACTTTGATATGCTCCCCTTAAAGTAGACAGATTAAATAATAAAAATCTGTACTTGAAAGGGGAGCATTTTTATGTCTAAAAGAACTAAATCTATAACAGAAGAAAGTATAAAATCTTAGATGCATATGAGAATGGATATGTGACAATGCAGCAAACTCTCACTAAATATAGTATTAGTGAGTATGCTTTTTATGATTGGAAATATAAGTATAGCAAATATGGAATAGATGGATTAAAAGAATCGAGAACATGTAAAAAATATTCAAATGAATTAAAAGAGCTAGCTATAGAAGACTATATATCAGGAAAATTTTTACAGAGTGAGGTAGTGAAGTTATTTTTAACCTAAAAAAGACTGCATTATTAACTGCAGTCCTCTTCTGCACAGTAAAAAATTTTAACGTACTGTTTTTTTTACAAAATCTTCTGAATTAACTATGTACCTTATATGGGTTCCTTCACCTATTTTGCCCAAGTCGTCAAAGGCTTCTACTTTGAAAAACAATTTTTTTCCTTCTGTTTTTTCAAGTAGTGCTTCAGCTCTAACTTTTACACCAATAGGTGTTGCTTTCATGTGTTTAACACTAAGCTCAAAACCAACTGTTGTAAAACCATCAGGTAGCTTTTGTTGAACGCAATTCATTGCTGCATTTTCCATAAGAGCGGTCATAGCTGGAGTAGCATAAACATCTAAATTTCCGGACCCATAAGAATTTGCTGTGTCACTGCTACTTACAGTCATTTCTGTAGAAAAGTTTAAGTTCTTATCAAAATTAAATTCCATATTATCACTCCACTCTGTTTAATTTTAAAATTATAATAATACATTGTTATACTATATTAACATCATTATAAAGGGGTATCAAGTAATTTATCTCATATTATATTCTATATTTATTTCCTCGTATTTGGAATATTTTATAACATATGGCATAATATTAAAAGTGGTGGTGAAATAAACATGAAAACCAAAGGTATCAGAAAAACATCAGATATATTTATTGTAACAGTTTTGTTCCTATTTGTTTTTAGTATAGTTATAACTGTACATAACTCCAATATTAAAAGTACAAAGCTAGAGAAGCTAGAGAATGTAGCTAAAACTTCGTCTTTTACTTTAAGTGATAACGACATAACTTATAACACAAAAGTAGGTTCTAATATCACTAAAGTCAAAACTAAAGATGGAAGTAAGTCTAATGTTTTAAAGGAAGAGATTCTTAACAGAGCAAAGGCAATGACCGAAGTAAAATGGATCCCCGATTATAATTTAAGAGATAAGAGTTGTAATTTTACTTTTATTAAAGGGAAAACTTATACTGGGGTTCCATATAGTATGGGTTTATATCAGGCGTCATCTCCGGATAATTTTTTATCTAAAATTAATAACAGTAAGATACTATATGGTAATGACTGTTCTGGTTTAGTTAGTACAGCTTGGGGCATAACGAGGCAGACTACTCTTTCTCTTTATAATGATATTAAAAATCGAAATAAAATAGGAAATAAATATGTATGCCGAGTTTCCTGGGATGATTTGAGGCCTACAGATGCTTTACTTTTAGATGATGGGAAGGGCAAGGGACATATTATGTTGTATATAAATTCTGATGAGAAAAACAGTAATAATCTAAACGTATATGAACAGAATATATCAACAGTATCACCTTATGAGCCAATACCAGTTGCAAGAAAAGATGTACGATCTAAAAGTAAATTAATGAAGAAAGGGTACATGCCTATAAGGTTGGTGGATAAAATATAAGTAAAAAATTGTATGTAAGTTCTAATATATTTAAGGTTATATTGTAAAAATACAAAAAAAAGGACAGGCACCATTGACAATTCAAAGTGCCTACCCTTATTCATTTTTTACCGTTTAATTGCTCTGCAATGATTCTAGATAGATACTGAGCAGTATTTTTTACTTCAGAAACTGTATTCGTATATGTGCCTACTTCAATTAGCATTGCATTATCACTTTTGTTTTGACTATAAAAACCAATTCCCCAGTGATAAGTAATAATTGGTTGGCTTCTTAAAAGACCTGGATATAATTTATTTGATACTCCAATCATTGAATTTATTAATTTCTTCTGTTTTGCATATTTAGGGTTTTTATCTGTTACTACAAAGCTAAATTGGGCAACATTGGCACCATTTATTTTAGAGGTAACTGCATTTTTATCTTCAACGCTATCTCTATGTAAATCAATAATTAAATCGAATTTTTCATACGTCTTTAGATATTTATCTAAAGTAACACTAGAATTTTTGTAAGCTTTAGTATAATCTGGTTTATCATTTACAGCCTTATCATGTATAACAGAAATACCATAATTTTTTTCAAGGTCGCTGGCTAATACATCGCCTACAGCACATACATTTCTTGTTTGATCCGAACTACTATTAGTTTTAGATGTATCTTTGTCTGATATGGCATAAGCCTCTGAGGTATGAGAATGATATATTAGCACTCGTGGTTTAGCTTTATTTAGGGTTCCCTTTAAGGCAGGATTATAGATGGCGGATATCACATTAGAGTCATTAACTTTAGCTACAGACTTAATTACTTGATTATCTCCCAAGTCAAAGGGATTAATACTAAATTCATTTGAATTTCTTTCAGCATTGCTAGCATTATTTACATCAGCACTAACTTTATCTTTATCAAGATATGCAATTTCAGTTACTATTATAGATATGGGATTTATCATATCAATTCCAAAAAATGATAAAGTTGGTGAGTTTATGCTATTTACATTGATAGCAGAGGGTGATTCTTTGCTAGAACATTTAATCATTGGTAAAGCATTATTAATCACGGTAACATAAAAGTAATTTATATTACTTTTTTCACTATCTGCCATAGCACTTTTAGGCAAAATAAAACCTAACAATAAAATAATAAGTAATGTGAAAACAGAAAAGAATATTCTTATATTACTATTATTTCTAATATATTTAAAAATATTTAATTTTAAATTTCTTATCTTGTTTTTAACAATTTTAGAATTTATATCTTCATTGCTCACCTTATCCCCTCCTGTTTATACAATATATGAAGGAATAAACATAGTTATTACTAGTTAGATTAAAACTAACATTGTATACTCCACCATATAAGGCATATCTTTATGAAAAAAAACTACCAATCAAATATAAAATAAACCCAATAATAGAAATCATAATTATATTTAACCGAAATAATATATTATTACCTATAAAAAATGAATATGCTATAGTTATACAAACCCATAAAATACAAAAAATATATAAATTCAAGACTTTTTTTGTTTTATATTCTCTAACAGTTTCCTTTAAATTGCTTTTATTAACATAAAGCATAATAATAACTACGGTAGGAACTACACATAAAAATTCAAAAACCAATTCTGAATTAAAGTTTAGATAATATGTAAAATTATAATTACCGTATGTTATAAATGTAGTTAGATTCTGAGTTAGATAGTTTATAAAAGTTAATATTATTATGAATATTCCTGAATACATAATATATTCGCTGCAAAGTGACACGTAACTATAGCCTGATTTATAAGTACTTACTATTTCCTCGCAGTAATGTTTAATATCGGGTGTTCCTAGAACTGTTTCAATATTTTCATGTTGATTTTCGGCATTAAAAAAGCTGATTAGTATCTGTTGAAGAAACTCCTCGGCATCTGTTTTTTTTATATTTGATGTTAATATAAATATTACAATGTCATCAAATGTTTTTTTATTTTTTAGAGTTAAGTTTTTAGCTGTTTTATTTAATTCATTTATTAATGATTTTGTATTAATAATTTATATCATCTCCTTTTATATAATCATCACGTTTTTGTAGAGTAATATTGATAACTTAAAAATTTAAGTTGATTTTGTATAATAATAAAACAATATATCAGTTTATTATTTCTAAATATATCTTTTAATACAAAATATACCTTTATAGTTGTAAATATTACAATTATAGCATATATAATTAAAATTGTGTATATTAAACAAGTGAGCTAAATAAGATTAACTTTTTATTTAATTAAAGGATTTTTAATATACATATAGAATTGATTATTACAAATACAACAAATTATGGGAGATGATTAAGTTTGAAACTAAAAACAGCAACATTAATTGCATCAGTTGGAACATTTTTAATGATATTATCTGAAATTTACTATACATTTATAAATGCAGATGGAATTAGTAAAGTGTTTGGAATCTTTTATTTAGTTGGAGTGATATGTTTATTTATATTTTTTATAACACTATATTCAAATCAGAAGGAGAAATAATATATGAGTAAGCTTAATGAAATCTTAGAAATTAAAAAAACAACAGCAGATATTACTGAAGTAAATATTAAAAAGAATTCAATAGGCATTACACTAAAATTAGTAGGGTGGATCATAATGGCTGTAGGCATCGTAGCTGGTTTAGCTATTGGAGCTTTATTAACAGTGCCTACAAGTAGTGTACTATCAAATCCAAATCCACTAAGATGGGTATATGGAATTGTAATTATGGTATCTTCATTTTTAAGTGGAATTTTATTTGTTGGGTTTGGAGAAATTATAATTTTATTAAATAATATTAACTCGAAGTAAAATATAATACCAAAACTTTGCAGAGGGACTATAAAGCACCCATTTTATATAGTTATTAAAAAGAACATTCAATCTTTCATGGATTGAGTGTTCTTTTTATTGGTTTTTAGTGGAATGTAAGATAATAAAAATAATACACAAATCACATAATTTTTTGATATTTGATAGATAGTTGTTTGATATTATAAATACATAGAAAGTAACTAAATGGATTATTCTTGATTAGAACCATAATCAAATAGAAGTAGGTTAGTTTAAGGAGTAGATACTATGTAACATGATAGTTAGGTAATTGTTAACATTTTTCTCAGCAAATATTCAGCAAATTCTAAGGTTAGTTTAAGTTTTATTATATATTATAGAAATGTAAGATTAATTTATTAAAAATTAAAGTTGTTTTAGAGAGGGGTGATAGACATGGTGATTACTATGGAGAATGCATTATTTGTAATATCACTACTAATAGGTATTGTTTTAATTATAATATTTGTAACTGAAAATAGTAAACAATCTAGTGTTGTTGAAGAATTTTATTCGCTTGGAACTTACAATCAATTAAAAGTACACGGCAAAAATGCAAATAAAGCTGTTGAACAATCAATTAAAAAAATTCGTGAAATAGATAATAAAATGTCTGTCTTCAAAGAGTTTAGTGAAATCTCAAAAATTAATAAAAATGCTGGAAAAGATCCGCAAACTGTTAGCAAAGATACTTTTTATGTTATAAAAAAGGCTATAGAATATTGCTCCATTTCCAAAGGATCTTTTGATATAACCATTAGACCTATAGTTGGTTTATGGGGTATTGGAAAGGTTGGTCAAAAGATTCCGGGAATTAATGAAATAAAGGAGAAGCTCAAATTTGTAAACTACAAGGATATAGTAATAGATAAAGATAATAGTTCTATCTTTCTGAAAAATAAAAATCAAGAAGTGGATGTTGGAGGTATTGCGAAAGGGTATGCAGCAGATGAAGTGAAAAACATAATACTTAAAAATGGAGTTAAGAGTGCTCTCATAAATCTTGGGGGAAACATATTAGTCATTGGCACAAAAGAGGATGGAACACCGTGGAGCGTTGGAATTCAAGATCCAATTAAGGCTCGTGGGGAATTTGCTTTAACTATAAGCGTAGTTAATAAATCTGTAGTTACTTCAGGAAATTATGAAAGATATTTTGAGCAGGATGGAAAAAGATTTCACCATATTATAAATCCCGGTACGGGGTATCCTTCTGAGGGTGATATTATAAGTGCTACAATAATCTCAAATAATTCTATTGATGGAGATGGATTATCGACAGGTGTATATATTATGGGAATACATGAGGCTGTTAAGTTAATAGAAGAAATAAAGGGTGTAGATGCAATATTTATAACTAAAAGTAAAGAAGTTTATATTACATCGGGTATGAGAGAAAACTTTAAAATTACGAGTAATGATTTTGTATATAAAAAATAGGATTTATGAGGGGATGCAAGAATGAAAAACAAGATAAAGAAAATACAAATATTTAGACATATAATACAATTAATTTTATTCATTTTATCACCAGGATTATTTATATTAGCATTTTCAGAATTTAAAAGCATTTATGGAATGATTATTAAAGGCAATTTTAATTTTATTGGAGCTTTTCCTAGTCTAATTGAGTTTCTAACAGCTATTATTATAACTATTGTACTTGGAAGATTTTTCTGCGGTTGGGTTTGTGCTTTTGGAACCTATAATGATTTTATTCATTTATTGTCTAAGAATGTATTCAAGGTTAATTTTAGAGTAAACGAAAAAACAGATGCTGCTTTAAAATATGTTAAATACATTGTGTTACTATTACTTATAGTGGTTGTATGGACAATGGGAAGTACAATTTTAGAAACTACAAGTCCATGGGACGCTTTTGCACAAATAAGCGATTTTCCACAGGTATTATCTGATTATAGTATTGGATTTATACTGTTACTTTTAATAACAGTAGGAGCTTTCTTTGTAGAAAGGTTTTTCTGTAGATATTTATGCCCTTTAGGAGCTGTATTCAATATATTCTCAAGAATAGGCATACTTAAAATTAAAAAGTCAAGTGATAAATGCGGAAAATGCAAATTATGTACAAATAGTTGCTCAATGGCATTACCTCTTTATAAAGTTGAAAGTATATGTGGTGGGGATTGTATTAACTGTTTCAAGTGCATTGAAACATGTCCAAGAAATAATACTAAGGTAAATGTTCTTGGCGAGAATATAAGCCCTGAACTAGCTAGTTCTGTAGCAATAGCAGCAATGGTAGGACTTTATGCTGTTAACAACTTAGGTGGAGTAATATTAACACAAAGTGGATTAACTGCAACTACTAATGTTTCTGTAAGTGCTAGTAAAACAAGCACATCTCAAAAATATAAGGATGGAACATATACAGGAATAGGTACTGGGTATAGAGGCGGTACAACAGAAACCTCAGTCACAATAAAAGATAATAAAATTACTAATGTTTCTACTGTATCAAATGAGGATACACCTGATTTTTATCAAAGAGCAGAAAGTGTAATAATTTCTGAAATAATTTCAGCACAATCAACGACCGTAGACACAGTTTCTGGCGCAACTTATAGTAGTGAAGGAATTATTAGTGCAACAGAGGAAGCATTAACAAAAGCAGAAGCAAGTACAGCGACAAGTACAGCTTCCACAAGCACGACTAAAGCAGCATCAAGTGCAGATACAACTACAACGGATTCTAGTACTAATACAACGAATTCAGATACTAATGCAGTAAGCTCAGATGTTAGTTCACAAAGTTCAAGTGATAATACAGTTACCAGTGAAAGTGCAACTACTTCGACAACGAGTAGTTATAAGGATGGAAATTATACAGGATCTGGTAGTGGTTTTAGAGGAGGTACAACTGAAATTTTAGTTACAGTAAAAGATAATAAAATTACTAATGTTTCTACAGTATCAAATGAAGATACACCAGATTTTTATGAAAGAGCAGAAAGTATAGTGATTTCTGAAATAATTTCAGCACAATCAACGACCGTAGATACAGTTTCCGGCGCTACTTATAGCAGCGATGGAATTATTAGTGCAACAGAGGAAGCATTAAGTCAAGCTAAAGCATGATTAAGTCAAGCTAAAGCATGATTAATGGGAAAAACTATCAATAAAACATTATAATATTGTACAGAGAGTTGATATTTATTGAATGTTATGGTATATTATTATGTAACACTATTGATGCAAAATTAGTGTATCATAGATAATGGTGTTTTTTATTTGGAGGTTTATTAATGAAAACAGGTACAGTTAAATGGTTTAACACACAAAAGGGTTTTGGATTTATTGAAGTTGAAGGCGAAAAAGATATTTTTGTACACACAACTGGAATTCAAGGAAACGATTCAGGAAAAAGTCTTGAAGAGGGTCAAACAGTTCAATTTGAAACAGAAGAAGGACCTAAGGGACTTCAAGCAATTGAGGTTTCAGCAATATAAATAATAAATATTTATAGTACAAAAAGCCACCTTTATGAAGGTGGCTTTTTGTATGTCTAGCTTTAGGGTTATAAAAATAAAATAAAATAAAAATGTTAAGTATATATAATGAATAAAAAGTTGGTTTTTAAAAATACTACCTATAGATATATAATGTAGAGTAAAAAAGTATATAAAGTATATCTTGGAAATCTAAAATTATAGGGAGGTAGTAAAATGAGTAGAAGAACATTAGTACCAGAAGCAATGGGAAAACTTGAGAAATTTAAGATGGAAGTAGCCAGTGATATGTCATTAGATAATGTTGAAAGCAATAATGTATATATGGGAGATGTGCCTAGTAACATTGTAAATAAAATAAAAAATTCAGGGAATGTTGGTGGAGAAATGGTAAGGAGAATGGTAGAAGCAGCTGAAAAGAATATGGTAGATAATAACAAATAACATTATAAAGGGAGTAAATTTCTTAGTGAAATTTACTCCCTTTATAATGTCCATCTAAATGATATAATATAATGTATTGTTATGCATCATTTAGATGGACATTAATGATTTTATGTTGTTTTAGAATATATATTTTTGTCCAGGTTTTCTACAGAATAGTGTAACATCGCTAATTTCAGGTTGTTGAGTAATAAATCTTGTTATTCTTTCTACTCCAAAACCAGCTCCAGCAGTTTTAAATATTTCACCTTGCTTTGCAAGTTCTATATAGTATCTAAATGCATTCTCATCAGTTGCTAGTTCTCTCATTCTTAGTAGTATTCTATCTAATGTGAATTCTCTTTCTCCTCCACTTAAACCTTCGCCAAAACCTAGAGGCCAAATAAGATCATAGTTTCTATAAGTTCCTAGATTATCTAAGTCCTCAGCATCATAGAATTCTCTTTTATGGTTTGTTAAGAAGAAAGGTTCTGTTGCAGCTTTTGATGCTTCTGATTCGAAATCATCACCGTATTTAGCTTGCATTTCATCTGTTGTATATTTTTTGAATGGTCCAGTTAAATTAAGATGATCGGTACCTACACCAAGTCTTGTCAATTCTGGAATACAGTTTTCTTTAACAAATTTAAATATAAAAGTTATGATTTCTTCTATAAATTGAAGCACATCTTCCATAGTACCTTCCTTAAATTCAAAATCCACTTGAGTGAATTCAAATAAATGTCTTGAATCTCCTCTAGTTGCCATTTCGAGTCTTATGTTAGGAGATACTATATAAAGACTATCAATATCTGCGTTTAACATGGTCATTTGTTTGTGGAATATCATTGATTTCATAACATTAAATGTTTGACTGTTATAGTTTATTTCACATTCTTCAACACTATGGTTTAAAGTATCTGTAATAGGAGACATCATAAGAGGTAATATTCTAGTAATTCTTCTCTTATACATAAATTCATCTACAGCTTTTAAAATTGATTGTTGAACGAATAGAATATCCTTAATCTTCTTATTTTTAATCATACCCACTGCTTTAGCTAATATTTCTTTTTCTTCTTTTATTAATTCTGCCATTATAATTCCCCCTAATAAATTTTTGTTTTAATTTCATTCATTGATAATATAATAATACATTGAGCTATTTATTGCAATATATTTAATGATTATTTATTATATTTGTAAATTTAACAATAAAAACGTATTTATATTGATAAATTAATAAAATGTTAGTTTAATTTGTAGATGTTTTGCCAATTTGTCAAAGGGTTTGTTATAATAATATAAAGTATGTGATATTATTTTATTTATTAGATAATTATATTAGTTATTAGGAGCTGATGTTATGGAATTGAATATTTCTGGTTTGGATGAATTAGATTATCAGATATTAGACATTTTAATTAAAGATTCTAGAACTCCTTATCTTGAAGTTGCAAGGAAATGTCACGTAAGTGGAGGCACCATTCATGTTAGAATGAATAAAATGCAAGAAATGGGGTTAATAAAAGGAACCAAGCTTATACTAGATACAGGCAAACTTGGTTATGATGTATGTTGCTTTATAGGCATTTACCTTAACAAAGCATCATCATATCCTGATGTATTAGAACAATTGAGAGACATAAAAGAGATAGTAGAACTACATTACACTACTGGTGCATATTCTATTTTCATTAAAGTCATGTGTAAGAGCATATCTAATCTTCAGGATTTACTAATGAACAGACTTCAAGTAATATCAGGAGTTCAAAGTACAGATACATTTATAACTTTATCCCAACCTATAGATAGAAATATATCTCTTTAAAAATCAGATAACTCATTAAAAAATTAATGAGTTATCTGATTTTATTTAATTGTGTGGAATTAAGAAATTTTTGTTATATAACTTTTTAGATAAACTTAATTTTAAAATGTCCCCTGCAGTAAGGAATAAGGGCGGTCCATAATTATTTAAAAATCCAATTGCTTCGTTGCTCTTTTCTAATGAGGGATGTGCATATACAATTTGTTGACTAAGAAAAATTATTCCTATAGTATAACCTATTATTTTTTGATATCTATTTAATTTAATTTCTTTTAGCTTTGATTCAAATATGAAATTATTTATCTTATTAACTACTAATTTTCTAGGATAACTTAAGTTAAGTAGTTTTAATATAACAAACTCCCTCCCCATAAAGATTTTACATTACTAGTCTTTTTAAAGCTATCTTTCCATTCTCGTTAAACTCCACTATTTTAGATCCAATACTAGCCTTAAATGCTACCTTTAAGATTTTGTTTACAGGCTTGTTTCTGGTCATGGTTTCAAGTATAATAACCGAATCTATTTTATATCCAATTAAGTTGTTCCATAATGTTATAAACTGGGTATCATCAACTGGATGTTGTTTAGCATTAGTATGAGGTGAAAACTCAATGTTTTTACTAAGTTCATCCTTTTTCAACTCAACTGCGGCAATAGATTGTATCTCAGTAAGCGTGGCCGTATCTTGTATAAATACTCTAGATACCGTATATCCCATATACCCCATATATAATTCATATAATGAATCTAAATCTATTCCCATACATAATGCCTCCTATTTTTAATGTATATCTATTATTTTACATGTTAACAATGACCACAATTTTTGTACAACCATATGTGTCTTTAAAGTACAGGTGAAAATATAATATATATTAATTATGTTGCGACACACATTTTTTTAGTTTGATCATCAAAAACTCTTACAAATTTAATAGAGTAAATATCACACAATACTAAATCATTTGTACCTGTTTCTTTAATAATAATATAACTAATTCCAACTTCTTGTAAAATACCTTCTCTATCTATAAGCATATTACTTCCAATTAAAAATTCTATCTTTATATATTTGCCTATATGTGCTATTAACCAACCTTGAGTATATAGCGGATTATTTATTATGGACGTTGTAGCGCTCACTTCAGGATTCAAATTATTACCAGAGGTCGAAGGGATAGGAGCAGGTGAGGTGGATTTTGCAACTGGTTGTTTAGCCATAGTCTTTTTTATCGGATCATTATGGTACATACCAGATCTTTGCATAGATGTAATTTGAGATTCACTAAACACAGGGACACTGTCCGAAATTGGAATTTGGTTAAAATTGTTTGGTTGCTCTATATACATAAAATATCCTCCTTAAAAATTATAAAAATTATTATATAAAGGTATTAGTAATTCTCTTATTAAATAGCTTTACATTATTATTATATTAAAGATGATAATAATAGTACTTAAAAATGAAAAATAATGAAGAATAATTAAAAAAATTATTAAAAGTGTATTTAGCTATCTATGACTTATAAACATCTGAATTCTAAAATTTGTAGGATTGAACTAGTTTTTAGCATACAATAAGTTAACTATAGTTATCTAAAAATTTATTGATTTATATGTATTAATTATATATTTAGAAGTTAAACTAAATTAAGTATGAGTGAGATATTAAGAAAAATTAATAATATAGAGAGGAAGGTGGAATAAAATATGACATTACATCGGTATAAGAAAGAAAGAGATGAAGGAGGATATAAAGATCTTTATACGAATACAATAGCCCAGACTCAGCTTCCCAAAAATGAGCTGCCTGAAAAAGCGTCAAGACTTGCCCCAGGAATTAATATTTAATGTTGATTATTTAGGAGGACAAATGCCGACATTTGCCCTGAATTTTTCACGGCCAGCTGGTCAGATTATTGCTCAGTATTTCAATTTTTTAAGGTATGGTCGTGAGGGCTACTCTGCTATTCAAAATGACTGTGCAAATACTGCTCAGTACTTAGGTCAAGAACTTAGAAAAATAGATTTATTGGAAATGTTATATGATGAAAATGGTGGTATACCAGCAGTTTGTTATGCATTAAAGGATGAAAATACTGCTGGATTTTCACTTTATGATCTTTCAGATCGCCTAAGAATGCATGGTTGGCAAATTGCCTCTTATCCACTCCAAAGTAATCGTCAGAATATAACTGTAAAACGTATTTTAATTCGTCACGGTGTTAGTCGTGATATGGTGTCTTTACTTCTTCGTGATTTACGTAAGGGACTAGAGTTTTTAAAGAAAAACTCAGTACCAAAATCTCCTGAAAATATTAGCTTTCATCATTAATTAGAATAAAAGTATTAGCAAAAGCATATATGTATATGAATACATTAAGAGTAGGGTTCAGAGCACCAGCTCCTACTCGACTGCTAATATTTGTTCTATACGTTCCAGTTCTTCAGAACTAAAGTTTAAATTATTAAGTGCACCTACGTTATCTTCAATTTGACTTATTTTGCTTGCGCCAATCAGAGCAGAAGTAACCCTTCCACCTCTTAATACCCAAGCTAAAGCTAGTTGAGGTAATGTTTGTCCTCTCTCCATTGCCAAAATATTTAAATTAGAAATCTTTTCTAATTTTATCTTTGTAATATCTTTAGAATGCAGGAAAGCAGACTTACCTGCGGCTCTAGAGTCTCCAGGAATCCCATTTAAGTATTTTGTGGTAAGTAAACCTTGTTCTAAGGGCTTAAAGGCTATAGAGCCAATACCTTCATGATCTAAAACATCTTGAAGCCCATCTTCTATCCATCTGTTAAACATTGAATAAGAGGGTTGATGAATCAAGCAGGGGGTCCCTAAGTTCTTAAGGATTGCAGAGGCTCTTTTTGTTTCGGCCGGTTTATAGTTTGACAATCCTACATAAAGAGCTTTTCCTTGTTTTACTATTAAGTCTAAGGCGGACATAGTTTCCTCTAAAGGGGTATTAGGGTCGGGTCTATGATGATAAAAAATATCCACATAGTCTAAACCTGTTCTTTTTAGACTTTGGTCTAAACTTGAAACTAAATATTTTTTTGATCCCCAATCACCATAAGGACCAGGCCACATGGTATAACCAGCCTTTGTTGATATAACAAGTTCGTCTCTATAACGTGCAAGGTCTTGTTTTAAAATTTTACCGAAGTTCTCTTCTGCACTGCCGGCAGGAGGACCATAGTTATTGGCAATATCAAAATGTGTTATTCCAAGGTCGAAAGCCTTATGAACAAGAGCACTTGAGTTTTCAAAAGAATCTGAAACACCAAAATTGTGCCATAATCCAAGAGAAATCGCAGAAAGTCTTAATCCACTATTACCGCATTTATTGTATTTCATTGTTAAGTATCTTTTATCGCTAGCTAAATATGACATTTTTTCACCTTCCTATATTTATGTTATCATATATGAGCTAATATATATACTATTGGTAGGTATTGTGTTCAATAATGGTATTATATTATTAATAGTGTGCTAGGATCTGCTTATGGGGAATTAAAGGCCATCCAGTTGTAAAAAATCTCTGAATAAACCACTAGAAGAAAAAAAGAACGTTTAGTTAAAATGTAACAAATGTCTTTGGAAAGACTATAGAATAATGTATACTAAGGTTGTGAAAGACTGAAGTAATATGAAGTATAATTATTAATGTATAATATTTAATAAAATTCAATTAGAAATAAAAGGAATATTCTTTAGTCGTTAGATAGGGAAAAGGCAATACAAGGAGGAAAACAAATGAAGAACTCATTAAAAATGCAGATAAGTATATCCGTTGCAGTATTATTAGTTGTAATAGTGGTTATGTATAATATAATTTCATCAGTATCATCATCAGTATCATCACCTGTAAAAAATACAACAGGAACACCGGAGCAGGTGGCAGATAAAAGAATAGCAGATGCAAAGATAGTAGCAGATAAAAAAATAGCTGATGCAAAAATAGTAGCAGATAAAATGGTAGTAGATGCAAAAGCAATCGAAACAAAAAAGATAGCAGATGCAAAAACAGCTGCGGATAAAAAAATAGCAGATGCAGCAGCTCAAAGTGATCAACCTAAAGAAACTGAGTATAAAAGTTACCTTAATGAAAGATATTTATATTCAATTATGTATCCTAATAATCTTGAAAAAGTTGATGACCATGAGAATGGTGAGGGAAATATGTTAGAATCTGATGACAAAAAGGTTTCACTTCAGATATATGGAACTAATAACGCATCAAATGATAATATTAATTCAATATATAGTAAAGCTATTAAAAAAACTAAAATGTATTATAAAGTGAAATCTGGTAACTGGTTTGTAATATCTTATATTGAAGGAGATAAAATAATATATCAAAAAAAAGTAGTAGGAAAAGGTTCAATTAATACTTTTATTTTTAAATTTCCGACTAATGAAAAAGATAAATATACTAAAGTTGTTGATAAGCTTGAATCAAGTTTTAAAGCTCCATCGACTGATAAATCTCATTAAATTAAAAAGAATATGGGGCCATGTTAAATGAATTCTAAATCATTTGACATGGCCTCATTTTTAATAGCTAGTCCTATTAGTATATCTACATGGATAATGTGTTAAAGAGTTGTTTTATTTTTGATTGTACTTTACTGTATTTTATGATACAATAAATTTATAAACAATAACAACTATTAAGTAATATACGTTATGAAATATAAAAAAACTATAAAAGTTTTAAATAATATAAAATGGAGGGATAGTTTATGTCAATTTATGATTTTAAAGTAACTACAATCGAGGGTGATGAAGTATCTTTGGAAAAGTATAAAGGAAAGGTACTACTTATAGTTAATACAGCAAGTAAGTGTGGATTTACACCTCAGTATGAGGGTTTGGAGGCGCTCTATAAGAAATATGAGGATAGTGGTTTTGAGATACTTGGATTTCCTAGTAACCAATTTGCAGCTCAAGAACCAGGCGAGAATGATGAAATAAAGGAATTTTGTAAAATTAACTACGGTGTGAGTTTTCAATTATTTGAGAAAAGCGATGTAAGAGGCGAAAATGCTCATCCTCTTTTTAAATATATGACAAAAAAAACAACTTTTAAAGGGTTTAATCAAAATCATCCCAATGAAAAGAAACTCAATGGTATGCTTAAGAAAAACTTTCCAAAATTCTTGGAGGGAGATTCAGTAAAATGGAATTTTACAAAGTTTCTTGTTGGTAGGGATGGGAACATAGATAGTAGGTATGAACCTACAACTGATCCGTCAGCTATGTCAACAGATATAGAAAGAATGTTAGAGTGTATAAATGAGAATTATTTTCCTTTAACTGATGAGCTAAATAATAATAAAGAAATTTACACTGGTGATGATGATGAAGAGGTAATGAATTGTGAAGGCGGACCTTGCAACTTTGTATACAATGATCAAAATGATTAGTTAATATATTAATAGAAGCATATTTATATTTTCATCCATTAAATTAAATACATACTTAGAGATATTAAATTCTATATATTTGATAGACAAACTATCAATAATGTATAAATAAAATTATTGATAGTTTGATTTTAATAACTAAGAAGTTATAGTTTGGTTCGAGCCCATGCAGCAATAGATTTAATATCTTCAGGGGTTGTTCTGCAGCAACCACCAATTAACTGGGCACCTTCGTCAAACCAGCTTTTGGCACTTCGACCATAGGATTCACTAGAGGAATTACCGTGCCAGGTTTTAGAGTTGGCATCATACTCTTCACCTGAGTTTGGGTAAACTACTATTGGTTTTTTAGAATTCTTTTTAATTTCTTCAATTAAGGATTGTATATGCGCAGGTGAGCTACAATTTATTCCAATAGCTGCAACTTGAGTAAATGCATCTAAATATTTGGCACAATCTGAAATTAATGTACCATCGCTTATCTGAAAATCATTTTTGGCACTAAAACTAATCCAACAATAAACTCCAGGAAATTCTTCAAGTAGTTTAACAATAGCTTTAGCCTCTATAAGATTAGGTATTGTTTCACAAGCAAGAATATCTACGCCACTATCAACTAAGATTTTTATTCTTGGTCTATGAAATTCTATTAGGTCTTCTTCACTGACTTTATAATCTCCACGGTATTCAGAACCATCTGCAAGATAAGCACCATAGGGACCTACAGAACCAGCAACTAGAGGTGCGGGCCTATTTGTTCTGTTCATTGGATTACCCCAAAAATCTTCTCTTGCTTTTTTAGCAATTTCAACAGATTTCTTAATAAGAGAAATTGCTTCGAATTCAGTGAAACCTTTTTTTACAAAACCCTTTATGGTAGCTTGATAACTTGAGGTAATTGCACAGTCTGCTCCGGCAGCAAAATAGGCATAGTGTATTTTTTCTATTAGTTCAGGATTCTGCGCAAGTATTTTAGCTGACCAAAGAGAGTCATTAATATCGCATCCTACTCGTTCAAGTTCTGTAGCTAAGGCACCATCTAAAATAATTAATGGAAAATTTTTTAGAATATTATTTATTGGATTCATAATGAGTCCCCTTTCTTTTATAAAATAGTTTTAATTGACAATAACATTATGTATATGTTTTATTTTAAATAATTTCAAAATATTAAAATACATATTTCTTTAATTTATTTTGTTTCTTGTAAATAAAAAACATATATGGTCAATTATAATAATAAAACAATAATAAAAGAGTATAATTTAAGCAGCGATTACTCGCTGCTTAAATTTTTGATGAGTATAGGAGAATTAAAATATTTATTCCTACTCGTAAATTTTTTCTATTAAAACGTCATAATTACCCTCAGGGGCTACAACAACGCACTTTTGACCAAGCGCCTTTTTATATATTGCCATGCCTAGTGGTGATTCAATACTTATATTCATAAGTTCTGGGTCAGTCTCTACTGTGGATACTAGGCGTACTTTCTCAACATCATCTGTATCAAGAAATTTAATGTCAGCCTGTCCTCCAAGTCCTAAGTGGTCATCACTACTCTCGTCATCTACTACTGTAGCGTTCCGAAGCAACTCTTGAACCGCAATTATTCTATCATTATTGGTTGCTTCCTCATCTTTAGCTGCATCGTATTCTGCATTCTCACTTAAATCGCCATGGCCCTTTGCTTCTTTAATTGCTGCTGTTATTTCTCTTCTTTTTTCTGTTGTGCGAAGTTTTAACTCTTCTTCTAATTTTATTACCCCGCTAGGTGTTAATATTGTACTTTTCATATTCTTGTCACTCCTAACAAATTTTAAGTATATAATGATAATCTCTATACTTAAATAAATTAGACACAATTTTAATTTAAATATAAAGAAGACAATAAAGATTTATTATATCACATGTTGAAGTCTTTATTAAATATAATCGTGAATTTATTGCTTATTTATATGAATTTAACCTATAAAAATTGTCTTCACAATAACAAAGGCGCCAGATAAAATTAAGTTATATCTGGCACCATTAATTAAACATGGGTATACGGTAATTTATATTTATAAAAAATTATTTTGTTATTGGGAACCAACCAGGTGTATTTATAATTGCATTCCATAGTGGCTCAGGTATATCTAGAGATCTTCCATGATCTTTGCTTATTGTTGTACGCATTTCTGAAATTTTTCCATCTTGTACTTTATTGACCCACTCTGGTTCCATGATTATTTCTCTGCCAAGGGATATGAACTCAGCACCACTATTCAATGCTTTTATAGCATCCTCTGGTGTATGAATAGAGCCAACACCAATGAAAGGTACTCTGCCATTGATTTGGTTAAGTATTTTGCAAATAATAGGCTTCGTATTTGTTTTGTCGCGCATTGAGCTTTGCCAAAAGTCCATTATGGAGCTATGCAAGTAACTTAGTCCTTTAGTTGATAATACATCTATAAATAGAAGAGAATCTTCTAAAGTAATACCTACGTTTTCAGTTTCCTCAGGTGAAAAACGATAGCCAACTATAAAGTTTTTCTTCTTATTTTCTTTTATTGTTCTTTTAACTTCAGCTATTACAGCCAAGGGAAAATTCATTCGTTTTATAACACTTCCACCCCATGCATCTTGTCTGTGATTAGAATGAGGAGAGAAAAATTGCTGCAATAAATATGTGTTAGCTCCATGAATTTCAACACCATCAAAACCAGCGTCTATTGCAAGCTTTGTAGTTTCACCAAAGGCTTTAATAGTATCTTGGATTTCTGCTTCTGTCATTTCGCGAGGCGTCATTGCACCTGGTCTTTCTGGTGCTACTGCACTTGCACTAATTGTTTGTCCACCAGGTATTTCTTCTGGAATAGCCATTCTACCACCGTGAAATATTTGAAGAATGGCTATTGCACCTTCTCCCTTTATGGTTTGGGATAATTTTTTTAGACTTGGTAGGAAACTATTATCATAGGCAGCGAATTGGCCTAGGAAACCCTTGCCGGAGGGTCTTACATAGGTGGCTGCAGTAATTACTATACCCACACCTTTTGACCTTGCTTTATAATAACTTAATTCTGATTCAGACACTGTTCCGTCAATGTTTCCTGAGAAGGTAGTCATAGGCGCCATAACTATAGGGTTTCTTACATTTATAGATAAATTTAATGTTCTTGGTTTAAGTAATGTTTCAATTTTTAGTTCCAATTTAATCTCTCCTTTTTAAAACTTATTTTAATAATAAATAAAAATATTGGTATATTTAATACTATGAATAAACTCTACTTTTTATTGTACTTTCCTGTATTTTCATAATACTATATTTTTATATACTTGTAAACAATAATAATTATTAAAAGATATAAATTGTTATTTGAGATGCTAATATCTAGGATAGATAATGATTTTAAAGAAGGAAAAATCAAAAATTTAAAAACATATGTTATACTTAAAAGTAGGTATAGCAATGGTGGATGTTCATTATTCAGCTATAAATTTGTGACTTACATGGGGGAAGTTTTATGAATCAAACAAAAGGACTAGGAACAGAAAGTATAGGCAAACTACTTTTCAAGTTTTCAGTGCCTGCTATTACTGGAATGATTGTAAACGCCTTATATAACATTATAGATCGAATGTATATAGGACATATTAAAGGGGTAGGATCCTATGCATTATCAGGACTTGCTATCACATTTCCAATATCCATTATTATAATGGCCTTTGGTATGCTCGTTGGGATAGGGGCTAGTGCAGTTATCTCAATAAGACTAGGAGAAAAAAACAAAGATGCTGCAGAAAATATCTTGGGGAACTCTCTAATTATCATCACAATAATATCATTAGTAATTGGTCTATTTGGGGTTTTGTTTTTAAACAAGCTTTTAATTATATTCGGGGCAAGTGCAAATAGCATATCCTATGCAAAAGCATATATACAAGTCATACTAATAGGTGCTGTTTTTCAAAATGTAGGGTTTGGTATAAACAATATAATAAGAGCTGAGGGTAATCCCAAAATGGCAATGTTTACAATGGTATTTGGTGCAATTATCAATATTATATTAGATCCAATATTCATATTCGTTTTTAATATGGGAATTCAAGGTGCTGCAATAGCTACAATAATTTCTCAAGCTTTTAATACAATATTGGTTCTAAGATATTTCACATTTAAAAGTAGCGGAAGTGTACTTAAAATAAAGAGAATCAGTTTAAAGCTTCATACACATATTATAAAGGAGATTTTCGCAATTGGCATGGCTCCTTTTTCTATGCAGATTGCATCCAGTCTTGTAATTATTTTATATAATAAAGGACTTTATTCTTATGGAGGGGATCTTGCAATAGCTGCAATGGGAATACTAAATAGTATATCTATGCTTATTTTTATGCCTATATTTGGTATAAGTCAAGGAATACAACCTATAATAGGATATAATTATGGGGCTAAATTGTACCCAAGAGTTTTGAAGGTTTTAAAGCTTGCAATAATTGCTGGAACTTGCGTCGCAACAATAGGATTTATTGGTGTTCAACTATTTGCAAGGCAGCTTATTGGCACATTCGTAGGTAACAATCATGAATTAATTAAATTAGGTGCACGTGGACTAAGAATAGATTTAATGTTTTTGCCTATTTTAGGATTTCAAATATTAGGAGCAAGCTATTTTCAAGCTATAAATGAGGCAAAAACCTCAATGCTTTTAAGCATATTAAGACAAGTCATAGTACTAATTCCTCTTATTATTATACTACCATTATCTTTTAAACTAGATGGATTATGGCTTTCACAGCCTTGTGCTGACCTAATTGCAACAGCGCTTACTGCATTTTTCCTATATGAAAGTATAAATAAATTTAAATATAAAAAAGGGTCTAAATAAATACATAAGGTTACTTAAAAATAGAGTAAGAAGTCAAATTATAGATTTTAAGCTTAAGAATTAAAAAAATAGATAAAAGATTAAATTATTACTTGACAATAAATGTTACTTGACAATAAATGAACGATCATTTATTATATAAGTTAATAGAGGTGTTCAAATGAGACGAAAAGATGATGAAAAAGAAAAGAGTATAAAGGAAGCAGTTGTTAAGCTAATACTTGAATTAGGTTTTCATGGTACTTCTATTTCTAAAATTGCTAAAGAGGCAGGGGTTTCCCCAGCTACCGTTTATATTTATTATGAGAATAAAGAAATTATGTTTCAAGATATATATCATGAGTATTCTGAAGAAATATTTGATTATTTACTTAGCATGGTTTATAAGGATATGGATGGGCATGAGCTTATTGAAATACTTGCTAGAGGCTATTATACCTATATCCAAGAACATGGAGAAATATTTCATTTTGTAGATCAATTTTCAAGTTGTCCAGCTTTGGCAAGTCACTGCCTAGAGCGAAGAGGTATAAATAATTTAAATAATTTGCTTGAGGAAATGAAAGAGAAAAGGGTGTTTAAGGATATTCAAAACGATAATTTGGTAGCAATACTTTTTTACCCAGTAAAATCCATTGCGATTAAGCAATGCACTGGAGAATCTGAACAGGCCAGTTTACTAGAAGAAATGATTATGATTATACAGGATGCGTTGCTAGCTTAATTAGATATATTATTTTACCAAATAAGAACGAGAAAACTTTGTTATATAATAATTACAAAAGATCTCGTTATTATTTAAAAATTAATTAAACGAACATTCGCTTATGAATATTAAAAAAGAAAGGATGATTATAATGATGAATTTAGATAAGAAAAACAAAGATGGAATGGTAATTCCTGTATCTGATATAGTTTTATTACCAGGAATGACGTATACTTTAAAACTAAATAAGATTAGTGAGGAAGAACTTGAAAATTTAGCTAAGGATGAGCAAGTTAGTATTGCATTACCTTTAAAGAAGAATTTTAATGAAAATAAGCTTACTCAGGAAGATTTTCATAGCATTGGTGTTTCATTTCATGTTAATGGAATTGAAAAAACAGATAACGGATACCAAGTAAAAATTAAAGTTTTAGATAGAGTAGCGATAAAAGCTCTTAATATACAAGATGACTCTATTCGTGTAGAATTTGAGTTAGCACCAGATGTCATTGATCTTACAGAAAAAAGTCAAGAAGAAATGCTAGAGTATGTTAAGAAGGTTACCCGTGAAGTTAGTCAAAAATTCAAGGGATCAGACCAGTTTATGAAGATGATAGATGATGAGACAAATATAAACAAACTTATGGCTCATCTTACTCAATTTATGCCTCTTACAAATGAAGAAAAGTATGATTTAATCCAAACCCAATCATTAAAAGATAGAATACTTAAATTTATGGATTACCTCTTAAAACAAAAAGAAGCTTTAAAATTGCAATTCGAGATGGCAGAAAAATTTACCCAAAAGGCCAATAAAACATATAGAGAATCAGTACTCAGAGAGCAATTAAAAGCTATTCAAAATGAATTAAATGAAGGCAAAAGTGAAGGGGCTAAAAAAGATAAAGATTATTTAAGTAAAATTGAAGAAGCTGAAATGCCAGAAGAAATAAAAAATGCTGCCTTAGATGAACTTGAAAAGCTAGAAAGACAAAGTGAGAGTAGTGCTGAATACAATGTTATACGTAACTATTTAGACTTATTAGTTAAGCTTCCTTGGAAAAAATCTGTTCCTACAGCTATAAATTTAGTAGAAGCAAGGAGAATACTTGATGAGCAGCATTATGGGCTTGAAAAGGTTAAGGATAGAATAATACAACATTTAGCAGTTATGCAACTTAAAAAGGATAAAAAAGGTTCTATTTTATTATTAGTTGGACCTCCTGGCACAGGAAAGACAAGTCTAGGTAAAAGTATTGCACAGGCATTAGATCGGAAATATATACGATTGAGTTTAGGAGGCATACGTGATGAAGCTGAAATTAGAGGACATAGAAGAACGTATATCGGGGCAATGCCAGGAAGAATTATTCAAAGCATTAAAAAAGCAGGAGAAATAAATCCGGTTATGGTTTTAGATGAAGTGGACAAGCTAATGACGGGTTATAATGGAGATCCAGCTAGCGCATTACTTGAGGTACTAGATCCAGAGCAAAATAATAGCTTTACTGATCATTATTTGGATTTACCTTATGATTTGTCAGAAGTATTCTTTGTAGCAACAGCTAACTCTTTGGAAAATATTCCTAGGCCTTTACTTGATAGAATGGAGATTATTCAAATATCTAGTTATACTATGAGTGAAAAATTCCATATTGGCAAAAATCATTTAATACCTGAAATACTTGAAGAGCATGGGTTAAATAATGAGCAGCTAGTTATTGAAGACGAAGCTTTGCAAAAGATAGTTAGTGAATATACTCAGGAAGCTGGAGTTCGTGGACTAAAAAAACAACTAGCTACTCTCGCAAGAATTACTTCTGAGAAGATTGTCTCACATAAGGGAGAGTTACCATTTGTTGTTACAGTAGGTAAGTTAGATGATTTGCTTGGAAGAAAAGTTTCAAGCCATGATAAAGCTCAGAGGAATAATCCACCAGGAGTTGTTACAGGTCTTGCATGGACAGCTGTAGGTGGAGAGATACTCTTCGTTGAAGCAACGGATATGATAGGAAGTGGACAAGTTATCTTAACGGGCCAACTAGGAGATGTTATGAAAGAGTCTGCAAAGATTTCTTTAAGTCTACTTAAATCAAGGCTACCAATGAATTCAATAAACTTTAAGGAAAGAGATCTTCATATTCATGTTCCATCAGGATCTGTTCCTAAAGATGGTCCATCAGCTGGAATTACCTTATTCACTGCACTTGCATCACTTGTTACAGGAATAAAAGTGGATTCAAAGCTTGCAATGACAGGTGAAATCACTTTAAGAGGAGCGGTACTTCCAATAGGTGGACTTAAGGAAAAATTAATAGGGGCTCAAAGAGCTGGTATAACAAAAATATTAATTCCAAAAGAAAATCTAGTTGATTTAAAGGAAGTACCAGAAGAAGTTAAGAATCAATTAACTATTAAAACTGTAGAGACAGTAGAGGATGTTCTTCGTGAAACACTCGGGATATCATTACCGAGAGTGGAGCATGTATTTAATCCTAATATATCAACTGAAGCGACATTTAATGCAAATCAGATGTAGAAATTTATAAAAATAACAAACAAAGAGATGATTTCTGGTTGTACAGAAATCATCTCTTTGTGCTTCCCTTTCTAATATCCATTATATTATGAAGTTTTATTCCATATATAGCTTCCAATGATAGAATTAGGATAATTGAATTCTAATTCTATCATTAAATAATATCCCAATCTTTAAAAACTGGCTGGTAACCTTTAGCATAGAGCATGTCACTCATTTCATTTACATCTCTAGGATCTGAAATTTCAAATTGTCCTTCACTTTTAGCTTTTCCACTGTGCCCCCCAACTTCTGGATATATTTCAATAGTTATTGAAGTAAAATATTTTTTTAATATTTTAACGCAATCTACAATATATGATACTGGGCTGTGTACTTGAGATTCAACAGTAAGGATTATAATGTATAGGCTTGTACAATTAGATTGTAAAGTAATTATTTGTAAAATATAAATATAATAACTTTTATATATAAACATTGAAATAACATTAAAAGGAGTATATAATTAGATGTTGTACTAATTAATGATGCAACAAGTAATTAGGGGAGATGATAAAAATATGTTTGAATCTTATGACCAAGATATTGGAATGCTTACAAATAAAATCAATAAAAAATTATTACATTACCTTAATAGTAGACTGGTTAAGTTTCATCTTACAACAGAGCAATGGGCAGTATTAATGAAATTATCTAAAAAAGATAAAATAAGTCAAAAGCAACTAGCGGAGATTTCAACAAAAGATCAATCTACTTTAACTAGAATAATTGATATATTAGAAAGAAAAAACTTTATTGAAAGGCACCAAAGTAAAGAAGACAGAAGGTCCATTGTTATACATATAACTGACGAAGGTTTAAGCACCTGCAAAAAAGTTATTCCATTTTTAGAGGAAATATTCAATGATATTCTTAAGGGTATTTCTCATGAGAAGCTAGAAATATTTAATAGAGTTTTTCTACAAATAAATGAAAATATAGACGATTTACAAGAAGAAAGGAAGGATTAATTTGAAAGCAAATATTAAGACAAGAACATCAAAACTATGGACTAAAAGTTATATATTAATGTTATTTTCTAATCTATTTATATATCTAGCTTTCTATATGCTTACACCAACATTACCTGCATATGCAAAGGCTAGTGGGGGGAGTAACCTTGAAGCAAGTCTCGTTGTAAGTACATTTTCTATAACTTCTTTGTTAATTAGACTATTTACAGGAAGTATTATGGATAAAATAGAAATCAAGCCTTTGCTTCTAGTAGGTTCGATAATCCTTGCAGGAAGTACATTATCATTTATTTGGCTTCCCTTAGATGCAATAATTTTTGTTCGTATCATTCAGGGAATAGGGTGGGGACTCGCGTCTACTGGAGCAGCTGCAATTTTCTCGAATATTATACCCGTAGATAAACGTGGTGAAGGCATGGGCTACTATTCACTTTCAATGATAATATCTATGGCATTATCACCTATATTTGCAATAATTATAATGAATTTATACAGTTTTAAGAATATTGCACTTACATCAATCGCATTAGTAGTTATAGGAGTAATATTTCTTAGTCAGGTTAAAATACCAAAAAATACTTTTAATGAAAAGAATTTAAAGAAAAAGTTTTCCTTGGCTGATTCATTTGAAAAGAAAGCAGCCTTGCCTTCTTTGTTATGTTTTCTTCTTGTAATTACGCTGTGTGGAATTATGAGTTATATAATGTTGTATGGCAAAGAATTAAAAATATCCTCAATTTGGATTTACTTTGTTGGATATCTTTCAATAATTTTAGTTACAAGACCTTTTGTTGGAAAGATATTTGATAAAAGGGGACATGTTGTAATAATAATCCCTGGTTCAATTTCATTAATTATAGGTCTTATATTATTATCCTATGCAAGTTCTGTGCCTGCTCTTGTGATAGCTTCTTTATTTTATGGTCTTGGATATGGAGCGGTGCAACCATCACTGCAGGCTTGGGCTGTAAATCGTTCACCAGAAAATAGAAAGGGTGCAGCAAATGGAACTTTCTTATCTGCTATGGATTTAGCTTATACAGTTGGATCAGTTCTTCTTGGTTCTATTGCTGGGTACAAAGGTTATGCAATTATGTATAGAGTTTCTTCAGTATTCATAATTTTACTTTTGGTAGTATACTCATGTATGCTTTATAGGAGTAATATTAACAAAAGTGAAAAACTAGAAAAAGAAGAAGTAGCTTAAGCATATTATAACTAAAAATAGGTGAATATATAGATTATGTAGACTAAAAGAATAGAATATGTTGAAATTAATTGTTAAAACTGATATTATAATAATAATAACTTACAATTTAATAGTTCGGATGAGTGTAGCAGGAGTGTATAGGAATCTATATACCCAAAAAAAGTTAAATTTTCAGGTACCACATTGATATGACTGTTACAGGACGAGCCCTTGGAGAGACTCTAATTGAGCACCGAAGGAGAAAGTTAGTAAAAACTAATGAAACTCTCAGGTAAAAGGACAAGGGATAATATTGATTTCAAGGGTCGAATATTATCTATTCGGCTCTTTTTGCGACTAAAAAATGGAGGGAAAAAAATGAAGGCTGTGTTAACTGTAATTGGAAAAGACAAAGTAGGTATTATTGCTAATGTATCAAATCTTTTGTTTGAAAAAAACGCAAACATTTTAGACATTAATCAAACTATTATGAATGATTTTTTTACTATGGTAATGCTCGTGGAATTATCTAATATTAATATTTCTTTAAAGGAATTAAATGAAACATTAAATGAAAAAGGTAAAATTTTAAAAGTTTTAATAAAAATGCAACACGAGGATGTATTTAATTCAATGCATCTTTTATAGGAGGTAGAAAGTGAATATTAATCAAATAATGGAAACAGTTAAAATGTTAGATCATGAAAAGTTAGATATTAGAACGCTTACTATGGGAATATCATTACTTGATTGTTGTGATTTTGATGGTAAAAGGTCTAGGCAGAGAATATATGATAAGATTATGAGACTAGCTGGAAACTTAGTTAAGGTAGGCGAAGATTTAGAGATGGAATATGGGGTTCCAATAATTAATAAGAGAATTTCAGTTACTCCAATTTCACTAATAGCAGGAGCGTCTCAAGATGAAAACTATGTAGAGTATGCTATAATGCTTGATAAAATTGCAAATGAACTTGGAATAAACTTTATTGGTGGATTTTCTGCGCTTATTCAAAAAGGATATACTACTGGTGATCATAGACTAATATCATCTATACCTGAAGCTATGAGGGTAACTGAGCGGGTATGTTCATCAGTATGTGTCGCAAGTTCTAAGGTAGGAATCAACATGGATGGTGTCCGTGAAATGGGTCAGATTATTAAGGAATCTGCGAGATTAACTTCAGATAGAGATGGACTTGGTTGTGCAAAGATTGTAGTATTTGCAAATGCAGTTGAAGATAATCCTTTTATGGCAGGAGCTTTCCACGGTGTTGGAGAGCCTGAATGTACTCTAAATGTAGGAATAAGTGGTCCAGGTACAGTAAAGGTTGCTCTTGAAAAAGTACGAGGTGAGGATTTTGGAGTTGTAGCTGAAGAGATAAAGAAGACTGCCTTTAAAATAACAAGAATGGGTCAATTAGTAGGCAAGGAAGCTGCCAAAAGGTTAAATGTGCCTTTTGGTATAGTAGATTTATCTTTGGCACCAACACCTGCTATAGGTGATAGTGTTGCTAGAATTCTTGAGGAAATGGGCCTTGAGGTATGTGGAACTCATGGAACAACTTGTGCATTAGCCATGTTAAATGATGCAGTTAAAAAAGGTGGAATAATGGCTTCTGGTTCTGTTGGTGGATTAAGTGGCGCATTTATACCTGTAAGTGAGGATGAAGGAATGATTGAGGCTGTTGAAAAAGGGGCTTTAAACATTGAGAAACTTGAAGCTATGACATGCGTATGTTCAGTAGGTCTAGATATGATTGCTATTCCGGGAGACACTCCTGCGGAAACAATATCAGCAATTATTGCGGATGAGTGTGCAATTGGAATGATTAATAATAAAACTACTGCAACAAGGCTTATACCTGCGCCAGGTAAAAAAGTTGGGGATTCTGTTGAATTTGGTGGACTTCTTGGACGTGCACCTGTTATGAAGGTAAGTGAATTCTCAAGTGCTGATTTTATAAATCGTGGTGGAAGAATTCCAGCGCCTATACATAGCTTTAAGAATTAATAATAGAAAACTTAAAGTTATATCTTAAGGGATCGTGACAAAATGATTGAATCGTTTTGGTACGATCCCTTTGTACTTTTTAGATTGCATAAACACATTTTGTATAATAGTATATATATTGCAAATACTAAAATTGGTGATGTGAAATGGCTGAAGATAATAATACAAATGTAAATTTATATAATGATTATAAGAAAAATTTTTCCTTGATTGATGAGGCATTAAAAGATTGTCCTGATATTATAAGGAGAAAGGTTATTTTAAATTCGGGGAAAAAAGGTTGTTTCTTTTTTGTTCAAGGGTTATGTGATATTGACCTTTTTCAAAGAGATTTTATGACTCCTTTACTTAATTTGAAAAAATTAGATTCTGAAGAACTTAAATATCTTTCTAATAAAATTCCTGTAGCAGGACTAACCTTCCTTATAGTAATTGACAATCTAATAGAAGATATATTGTCTGGAAATGTAGTTTTTATATGCGAGGGGTTAAATCAAGGAATTTCATGTACACTAAAAAAACATGAAAAAAGAACCTTAAAAGAGCCAGAAGGAGAAAAAAGTGTTAGAGGAGATCATGATGGCTTTATTGAAGACATGGCAACTAATATAGCTACTCTCAGAAGGAAATTAAAAACTGTTAAACTTAAATTTAAAAATACTGTTGGAAATATATCACACCAAACAATTTCGGTAGCGTACCTTGAACATATTGCCAATCCAAACTTACTACAAATTATTTCTGACAAAATTAATCAAATAGATACTGACAGCTTTTTAGCAATTGGATATTTAGAACAAATTATTGCGGACCATCCAAATTCTATTTTTCCTCAATATCAGGCCACTGAAAGACCTGACAAAGCCGTAGCGGGATTACTAGAGGGCAAATTTTTAATAATGCTTCAAGAAACCTCGTTTGTATTGATAGCTCCTGTAACTTTTCATGCATTTACTCAAGCTCCTGAAGATTATTCAACCCACTGGGTAGGCGCAACTTACCTGCGAATACTTCGGACGCTAGCAATATTAATAGCCTTATTTCTTCCTGGCATATATATTGCATTTCTTACTTACCATTACTACATGATACCGCTACCTTTACTAGTTCAACTTGCACAATCCAGAACAAATGTACCTTTCCCTCCAGTTGTTGAAGGATTTTTAGTAGAATTTATGATAGAGATGGTAAGAGAGGCTTCCATTAGACTTCCATCTTTTATAACTGCATCTATTAGTATTGTTGGAGGATTAGTAATAGGTCAAACAGCTATACAGGCTGGGATAGCAAGCGGACTGATGGTAATAATAATCGCTGCTTCTGCCATAGCAGGCTATACTATGCCTACTTATGATTTGGGGATCACTATTAGAATTATTAAATATATGGTTATGATAGCATCATCAATATTTGGTATTTTGGGAGTAGTAATTCCCATGGTAATGTTACTTGCGCATCTATTAGTGTTAGAGTCTCTTGGAGAACCATATTTTCAGCCTATAGCGCCGTTTAAGTTTGGTGATTTAAAAGATACTTATATAAGGGCACCAATTAGATATTTAAAGAAAAGACCAGATGTAGCGAAACCACTGGATAAGGAAAGAGGTAAGAAAAATGGATAGTAGAGAAAATAATATTACCTCTAGTCAATTAATGGGTCTTATTGTATCAATTCAAATAGGTACAGGAATTCTTAGCTTACCAGCTTCTTTAGCTATAGTTTGCGGTCATGATGGTTGGATTTCAATGTTGCTATATGGAACAATAATAACTGCTGTAATTTTTCTTATAATAAAACTTATGAATAGGTATAACAATAAATCTATATACGAAATAAATAAACTTTTATACGGAAAGTACCTAGGTGGTTTGTTGAATTTACTTATAGCTTTATATTTATGGTACAGCGCATGTTTAAGTTTAAGAGGTTATACAAATATAGTACATATTGATCTATTAAGATCAACGCCTACATTAGTACTATGTATTTTCATTTTAATGCCTACTTACTACTTAACATGGTACGGACTAAAATACGTAACTAGATTTGCATCTACAATATATCTTTCCTTGACTTTTTGTTGTATTTTGTGTCTCCTTGTATTTAATGGTTTAAGAATAAACTTTTTATTGCCTATTGGCCAAAGTGGTATAGAAGGCATAAAAGCTAGCTTTAGTCCCTGTATTTATGCATTCCTAGGTTATGAGGTAATTTCAGTTATATATCCCGAAATTACAAATAAAAAAAAGGCTATGAAATATGCAATAGGTTCCAATATAATTACCACTATATTTTGTGTTATTATTCTTCTAGTTGTTACGTCTTTTTTTGGAGAGGAAATGCTGAAAAAAAGTATATTTCCCACTTTTACACTGATCAGATCATATAAAGCCCCAATAATTGAAAGAATGGATATACTTTTTATTGCTATATGGCTACCAGCAATGGCTATGACAACTAGAGGATACTTTTGTATAGCCTATTATAGTATAAATAAACTATTAAATCTAAAGAAAAAGGGTATATATCTATTTATATTTACCTCAATAACAATATTATTAAGTAATGTACCTAAAAGTATCTCTAATATAGATATATATAGTAATGGGATGATGATAGCTGGAACTATATTTTCAATATTTTTAATTATATGTTACTTATTTTCCTTCATACGAAAAAAAGGAGTGAATCCACATGTATAAAAGGATAAAAAAGATATATGTATTATTAATTATTATTCCCTTTATACTTTGCGGTTGCTGGGATCAAGTCTTAGTAGAGAAAACTAGTTTTTTGACTATAATAGGTGTAGAGCAAGCGCCACAAGGTAATTTAAATGTTACCTATGCCATGCCAATAGTCGATCCTGATATTAAGACTTCTAGGGCAGAAATATTTGAAGGTGAAACAAATTTAGTAAGGGTAGCTAGGGACAAATTTAACAGAAGATCAGGAAAGCTAATGCTGGCAGGTAATATTCAGATGATTTTATACTCTAAAGAATTTGCTGGAGAAGGGCATATAGTTGATGTTAATTCAATATTTGAAAGGGATCCATCAGACCCAATCCTTGCCTGGGTTGTGGTTGTTGACGGAAGCCCTAGAAGTTTAATACACCAAGCAGAAGATAATTTAAAGGATAAACCTAGAACATCTATATATATTACTACTCTTCTTGAACGTGCGGTTAGCACCGCAAACATCAATGAAACAAGGATTTTTAATTATGACTTAATAAGTATGGCTCCAGGTATTGATAATACAGCTCCTTTGATAAAGATTACTGATAAGTCTGTTGAAGTCAAAGGTTCAGCTCTATTTTCAAATAAAAAAATGGTTGGAAGTATAAACGCACAAGATAGTGGACTCTTAATTGCAATGATGAAAACTTTAAAACATAAAAAATATACCTACAATGCTGGGATTCCGGCGAGTGTCAAAGAAACTTATAGTGAAAAGCAAAGCGCAGCTATTCAACTTAGCCAAAATAGTAAAAAAATAAATGTTTCAATTAAAAATAATAAACCCGTAGTTGATATTTATTTAGATTTATCTGGATATGCAGATGAGTATAAATGGGACAATTTAGATGATGAAAAAGAAATTAAAAAGTTAAATGATTATGTACAGGAACAAATTCGAGGAGATTGTCAAAAATTGATTGGATACATGCAAAGAATAGAAAGCGATCCTATTGGTATAGGTGATATGGTAAGAGTTAAGTATAACAGCTACTTTAAAAAAGTAGATTGGCATACACAATATAAAGAAGCAACAATTACTGTTCATGTTAAATTTAATTTAGTTGAATATGGTGATATACGGTAGAGTGTTACAATAGATTTTAAGAACTAAACATTTTTTAAATTGTAATTCTATGAATAAAATGGTACAATACTTATAAGAAAAGATAGTAAAAACAATAGTTTAAAATTAATGAATGAGGTGAAGTCTGTGTTAGCTTGTAATGATAAAATTTCTACAACAGAAAAATATCTAAAGACAACTAATATAGCATTAGGTAAATTTACTTGCGAAAAAACTAATATTAATTTAAAATATATCTAATTATAAACACCTAGAAAGCAACATGTGCTTTCTAGGTGTTTATTTTTTAAATTTGAGAGCAAGGATATTCTTAAATTAATATTTGATGATGTAAGTATTATAAAAAAATATGTACAACTAAAAGGAGAATTTAATTATGAATAAAAGTGAGATTATAATTAAGGGGTTACCTGCAAAAACAAATAGGTTAGAGAATGGGGATGTTAAGTTACTATTTAAAATAGGAACTTATGATGATATGAATTCAGTTTATAGAGTCATTGTAAAAAAAGATTATTGGAGAGACGCCGTAATAGGAATGAAGGATGTAAATTATTTTGTAATCAAAGGTGAGCTTAAAGCATGTGTAAATAGTAAAGGTACACCTTTTATATCAGTAGAAGCAACATCAATTAAAATATTCAATCTGTTAAAAGATGAAAATGGTCACATTGATTTGGTTGATGAAATGCCAATTGGAACTGATGAAATCATTGATATTTCGAAAATTGTTAATGAGAATGAAGATTTATCAGTAAAACGTTCAAAGAACAAAGCATTAAATTATATGAAAAATAATAATAAGTTTAATAAACCTATTGTTATTAAGAAAGATAGTTTTATAATTGTGTCAGGATATGATCAATATGCTGCAGCACAAGAACTCGGAATAAAAAATGTACCAGTTTCTTATGAGGATTAAAAACTAACAGTAAACTTAAAATTGTGGGTATCGCTCTAAGTTGCTTGGCTGGATGGATTGTAATGCTCCTGTGTGAGATACCCCAATGAATTAAACATAGAAGAAAATGTTAATAATGAACTTCTAGGACTATTAATCTTTTCTACAACAATTTTGATGAACCCAATTCTTATAGTCTTCTTTAAATCCTAAGTCGGTATAACAAATTACCTCCCCAGGAGATATTGCGTTAGTACATACTTGACAAGTAGAGTTGTAATCAGCTGGTTTTGCAATTCCGAGCCATAGGGGTTCATTAAGTTTTATTAACTCCAGCTTAAGCTCATCCTCTGTAAATTCATTACATACGAGCTCACGTAAATAACCCGAGAAATTATTTTCTCCATGAGTTAATTTGGATTTTCGAAGTGCTAATTTATAGACATGATCTGGAAGAGTAATTGATACTTTTTTGCTCATTATTACTAACTCCTATAGCATTAATATATACTAATATATTATGAATATTGATATTAATATGTGCATACTTTGTTTAAATAAATACTACTTATATTAAATGGTATCGGCACAGGAATATTACGAAAACTCGAACAGTTTGCTCTATAGTTCATAAGATAATGCATAAAATTATATTGTAAAGGAGTAAGTATGTATAATTGTTATAATAGAGCTAATATGATAAAACCGAGTATAGTTGCTTATATAAGAGGAGATGTAACTGGTGATAGAATACAAGATAATGTCTATTTAACTGGAATAAGGACACCAGATAGTCCATTTATTCAAAATATTACCCTTGTAATCCAAAATGGAATGACAGGTATAATTACTAGTATAGCTCTGAGCCAAAATGCAGGGTATAATCCTACATTATTTTTGGGCGATTTTACAGGAAACCTTGTAAATGATATTTTAATAGGTATTAATTCAGGGGGTAGTGGTGGAATAATGTACTACTATATCTATTCCTTTATTAACAATACAGAAAAATTATTGTTTGACTTTAATGTATATAACGACAAATATGAATATGATGTTACTTATAAAAACAACTACAAGGTTGAGGTTATCAGTAAGATAAACAATGAAAAATACATTATAGATATATCCAATAAGGACATAGATTATTTAAATGAAATATACGATGAGAATGGAAAGTTAAAGAACCCAATTAACGGATTTGTAAATCCAATAAGTGGGCTATATCCTGTAGATTTTGATTCAAATAAAGTATATGAGCTATTGGTATATCAAAAGATAGCTGGAAGATACAATGCAGATTCTTTAGGTTATGTTATGAATACTCTAAAATGGAAAGAGAAAATATTTGCTTTGGATAATCAGTATGTAGCCATTTTTGGATTAGAAGGCTAGGTACGCACATAGAACAGTTTAAAACTGTATTTTAAAGTATTTGTAAACAATAAAAAATATATAGCATAATATATTTTGATGAGAACTTTTAGGGAGTAACTTAATGCAAAATAAATACGATAGAGAATCAGCAAAGAATTATGCTGTAAAATTTGCAATAGTGCCAAACAATAAATATATATTTTTAAATTATATTAACGGTAATGGTGGTGATTGTACTAATTTTGTTTCTCAATGCTTAAAAGCAGGGGGAGCACCGCTGGATTACAATAACATTAGACCTTGGTGGTATGAATTGCGTGGTAGTGGCTCAATTTGTTGGAGTGTTGCTCATGCTCTGTACTGGTATTTAAAAGTAAATCAAAGTACAAATAGAAACGTTGTTAAAGGGATAGAGATAGAGGATAGACATAAACTTGATATTGGGGACTTAGTATTTTATGAAAACTACAGTAATGTAATTTTTCATTCTGCAATAATAACCTCGTTTATAGATGTTTATGGAAATAAAGAACCACGTATATCGCAACATTCATATAATCAACTTGATGAGACTTATGAAAAAAGCTATGCTTATAAAAAAGCACATTTTCTTAAAATTATATTATGATGTGTATAGTACAATATGTTAATAAAAGGGGATTTCTGTACAAGGAATCCCTTAAAACATATCTAGATTAATATAGTAACTTTTTAAATGAAAAATCTAACATAAATTATCCGTAATTAAAATATAATTACCATATTATAAAAAAACAAGTTGCATATATACAGATATTTTTTTGAAAGATGTAAATTTTATGTATAAAGATCTAAAAAAATACCAATTGTCGAAAAAATGAAAGAATGAAAAAAAATAATGTCTAAATAATTCAAAAAACATAAAAATAGTATTGATATGCTTGAAATTTTATGATATTATTAATAAAAATTATAAATTATGAATTATTTAATAATTGTTAATTCACAATTTATAAATAATTTACATCCAGTTCATAAAATATTAAAGTCCTATATATGGGTATACAAGTAAATTATATTTTGTGATTTATGAAAAGTTATTAGAATTTAGGGGGGTTATTAAATGTTCAAAAAGAAAGCTTGTTTATTACTATCTATGGCTATGACTGTAGGATTACTTGCAGGATGCGGAGCTAAGGGGTCATCAACTACTGGAGATATTAAGATTGGAGTTGTATTACCACTTACAGGTCAAGTTTCATCTTTTGGAAAATCTGGTCAAAATGGTATAAAATTATTGGAAGATCAAGTGAACAAAGCCGGAGGGATTAATGGACGTAAGATTAAATTTATTTTTGAAGATGATGAAGGTAAACCAGATACTGCAACAACAGTTGGTACAAAGCTTATCAGTAATGACAATGTTGTAGCATTAGTTGGCCCGTTAACAAGCGGTTCTTGTATAGCACTCGGACCAATAGCTACTCAAAGTAAGGTGCCAATGATAACAGGATCAGGTACAAATCCAGATGTTACTAAAAAGGGTGGAGAATATGTTTATAGAGCATGCTTTATAGATCCTTTTCAAGGAACAGTTATTGCGAAATTTGCATCAAAAGATTTAAAGGCAAAGACGGCTGCTATTCTTTATGATAATGGTAATGATTATTCTAAAGGTTTGGCTGAGTTTTTTGAAAAAGAGTTTGTAGCTGCAGGTGGGAAAATTGTTGCTAAAGAAACATATGCAACAAATGATAAAGACTTTAAAGCACAGCTTACAAAAATAAAGCCAACTAAACCAGAGGTAATATTACTTCCAGATTATTATTCAACAGTTGGGAATATTGCAAAGCAAGCAAGAGCTATAGATATAAATGTTCCACTACTAGGTGGAGATGGTTGGGATTCAGCTGAATTATTTAAGGTTGGTGGAACTGCAGTTAATGGATGTTATATATCTGACCATTACTCAGCAGATGATACGGCGAAATTAGTTGTTGAATTCCAAAAACAATATAAAGCAAAATATAGCTTAAATGCAGATGCTATGGCAGTTTTAAATTATGATGCTGCAAAAATAATGGTTGAAGCAATAAAAACTGCTGGTAAAACAGATGGCCCAAGTATTAAAGCAGCGCTTACAAAAACTAATCTTGAAGTAGTATCTGGTAAAGTTTCTTTCGATGCTAATAGAGATGCAATTAAAGGGGCCGTAATTTTAAAGGTTAATGATGGTAAGTTTAATTTTGTAAAGAAACTTATTCCTTAATAAAAAAACTGGCAGGCATACTTCAATTATTATAAAAAAGAGAAGTATGCCTGCATATATAATCAGAATTGTGAGAAATGGGGGAAGGTAAATGGAATTTTTACAACAGGTAATTAATGGGCTATCACTGGGTTTTGTGTATGCATTAATTGCAATAGGTTACACAATGGTATATGGAATTATTGGACTTATAAATTTTGCCCATGGAGATATTTTCATGGTTGGAGCATATTTTGGCTTTTTTGCCGCAACAAATTTACATCTTGCTTTCATTCCAACTCTGTTAATAGCTATGGGGGGAGCAGCACTCGCAGGTGTTATCGTTGAAAAAGTAGCATATAAACCTTTAAGAAAATCACCTAAATTGTCTATTCTAATTACAGCAATTGCAATGTCAGTGCTTCTTGAGAATTTAGTAAGACTCAAGATGACTACTGATCCACAAACATATCCGGAAACTCTTTTACCACAAAAGGTAATACACTTTGCTGGTTTAAGTATTGATAATCGTCAAGTTATTATTATATTAATATCAATCATTCTTGTAGTAATACTTCAATTTATAGTATTTAAAACTAAAACAGGTAAGGCAATGAGGGCAGCCTCTTTTGATAAGGATGCAGCGGCACTTATGGGAATCAATGTGAACTCTATAATTTCTATAACATTTGCAATTGGATCTGCCCTTGCAGGAGCTGCAGGTGTGCTTGTAGGAATTTTATATTCTAGCATAGACCCATATATGGGTATAATGCCAGGCCTAAAAGCATTTGTCGCAGCGGTACTCGGTGGAATTGGAATAATTCCAGGTGCCTTATGGGGAGGACTCATAATGGGACTAGTTGAAACTTTTAGTAAGGTCTATATATCATCTAGTTACTCAGATGCTATAGCATTCTCAATTCTTATTATTATTTTAATTGTAAAGCCTTCTGGACTTCTTGGTAAGAAAACCAGAGAGAAAGTGTAGGTGATGAAAATGAAAAAAGAACTTAGAAATACTATTATATTGCTCATTTGCGGTATTATTTTGTTTTTTATTTTAACATTTTTAATGGATACTGAAGTTTTGAATAGATATTATTCAAGAATACTGGTTCTGATTTGTATAAACGTTATACTTGCAGTAAGTTTAAATCTTATAATAGGAATTACAGGGCAGTTGACACTCGGACATGCAGGATTTATGTCAATAGGTGCTTATGCAGCTGCAATGCTTACAATTCAACTAAACGTACCTTTTCCTATTGCATTACTATTCGGTGGTTTACTTGCTGGACTGATTGGATTTCTAATTGGTCTTCCAACATTAAGTTTAAAGGGTGATTATCTTGCTATAACAACTTTAGGTTTTGGAGAAATAATAAGAGTTGTAATCACTAATATAGATCAACTTGGAGGAGGTAGGGGACTTTCAGGGATACCTCCCAAAACAAATTTTGCTTGGGTATTTTTTACAATGATGTTTACTATTTTAATAATTTATAATATAGCACGTTCATCTCAGGGAAGGGCCATGATGTCTGTGAGGGAAGATGAAATAGCTGCAGAAGCTATGGGCATTAATACTACAAAGTATAAAATTATGGCTTTTGTTATTGGTTCATTTTTTGCTGGCATCGCAGGTGGATTATTTTCACATTATCTAATGTACATTAAGCCTGAACAATTTAATTTCTTGAAATCTGTAGATTTTGTAACTTATGTAGTTATGGGGGGAATGGGAAGTTTAACAGGTAGTATATTATCGACTGGTATATTAACAATTCTTCCAGAAGGTCTAAGGTTTTTGAATGATTATAGAATGATTATATACCCACTAGCGCTTATCATTATTATGAGATTTAGACCTCAAGGTTTAATGGGAACAAAAGAATTATCTATGAGCATGTTTGATAAATTTTCAAAAGGAAGTGATAAAGATGCAGCTATTAAAGGCAAATGATCTTACAATTAAGTTTGGTGGGCTTACGGCTGTTTCTAATTTTTCACTTAACATTTCAGAGCATGATCTTGTAGGTTTAATTGGACCCAATGGAGCAGGGAAAACTACAATTTTTAATATGCTAACAGGGGTTTATGCTCCAACATCTGGAACTATTGAATTTAATGGAGAATTTATACAAGGCATAAAGCCATATGAAATCACTAAAAAAAGAATTGCTAGAACTTTTCAAAATATAAGATTATTTAAGGAACTAACAGTTTTAGATAATGTAAAAATATCATTTAATTATAATGTTAAGTACAATTTGTTTCATTCAATACTTAGACTTCCAAAATTCAATAGGGAAGAAGCTAAAATTGAAGAGAAAGCACTTAAAATTCTCAAGGTTTTCAATCTTGATGGGAAAAGAAATGAGCTTGCATGTAATCTACCTTATGGAGAACAAAGAAGACTTGAGATAGCTAGAGCACTTGCCGCAGAACCTAAATTGTTACTATTAGATGAACCTGCAGCTGGTATGAACCCTCAAGAAACTCATGAGTTAATGGGACTAATAAATTTTGTGCGCGATGAATTTAAAATAGCTATACTATTAATCGAACACGATATGAAGCTCGTTATGGGAGTTTGTGAGAGAATAATAGTAGTAGATTACGGTAAGGTAATTGCGCAGGGTTCGCCTGAGGAAATAAAGAAAAATCCTAAGGTAATTGAGGCATACCTTGGAGAGGAGGTAGCTGATGCTTAGAATTGATGGTTTGAATGTAAATTATGGTGCAATACATGCATTACATGACATTAGCGTAAACGTAAAAAAAGGAGAAATAGTTACACTTATAGGTGCGAATGGAGCTGGAAAAACTTCAATATTAAGAGCTATTTCAGGACTTATTCCAATAAAGTCAGGAAGTGTGATGTTTGAGGATAAACCTATACACAACACCGCCTCTTATAAACTTTCAAAATTAGGTATCGCTCATGTACCAGAAGGAAGAAGGATTTTTGCAAATATGTCAGTAATGGAAAATCTTGAACTAGGTGCGTATATTAGAAAAGATAAGAGTGAAATAGCAAAAGATTATGATATGGTTTTTGATAAATTTCCAAGACTAAAAGAAAGAATTAAACAAATGGCTGGTACGTTAAGTGGTGGTGAGCAACAAATGTTAGCTATGGGAAGAGCTCTTATGGTAAGACCAAGGATACTACTACTAGATGAGCCATCTATGGGACTTGCGCCACTCGTCGTAAGAAATATCTTTTCTATAATAGAGGAAATTAATAAGGCAGGAACTACAATTCTACTTGTAGAACAAAACGCACATATGGCACTTTCAATTGCAAATAGAGCATATGTGCTAGAAACAGGAAAGATAGTTTTAGAAGGTAATTCAAAAGAATTATTAACCAACGATTCTATAAGAAGTGCATATCTTGGAGAGTAAACTTTTGGCTTAAGTATGATGCTAGATTAGATGAAAACTCACTCTTATATTGGAGTGAGTTTTTTTGCTTTTAATTAAAATGACAAGTTAGATATGTCTATTAAAATTACATAGTGTTCACATAATTATTTGATAATAGTACTACAATTAATTGTTATTATAAGGATATAGTAATTAAATATTCAATTTTTTAATTGAAGCCCCCTTTAATTAAAAATATATTCAGTAAGACTACAAAAGACCGGTTTGATCCAAGCTGGTCTTTTGTAGTTCCTAAGAAAAACATTGAGCTTAGATTGTGAATTCTAATGCATTGTGTGGATGTAGAATTTACAATATTAGCGATGACAAGTAAAGTAAATATGTTTGAATATAGTGTGTAAACAAGCTATAATATATTAAATACATATATATTTCGGTTTATATTTATATAATGTTTGGAGGGAACTAATGATTTGTAACAAATGTAAGAATAGATTTGCTAATATTAATGGATTAAAATTTTGCCCTTATTGTGGAGAGAAAATAGAAGGAAATATAAATATAGAAAATTTAGTCGATGCCAGCGCAAGGGATAAAAAACGTCAGTTTACACAAGAAATGCCTGCTATAACGGATGAAGATATAAAAAAATATAAAAGAGATAAGTTTGTTGCTTCTTTTAAAAAAATATTTGTACATAAGAAAGTAATCATACCAATAATAGCATTATTGCTTACGATTGCAGTAGGGGTTGTTGCATGCACAATTTTTATTATTAAACCAGTTGATGAACAGAGAATAAAACAAGACTTAATAGGACAAGTATTGACTCTTCCTAAAGGAACTAAAATAAAAATAAACAACAATAATATAAAAGACCTCAATATTAATAGTAGTAGTACTGACAAGAGTCAAGATGATGTAAAAGTATCACTAACTTTAAACAATGGTGCTGTTGAGGCAAATACTATATTGTCATTAGTATATGTTAATGAAGGTAAAAATGAATGGAAGTTTAATAATAAAATTGTACTTGATAGCGTGACCTCAATTAAACCAGTGGTAGGAATGAATGCAAAGGAAATCCTGTCAGAATTAGGGAAACGAAGTATTGCAGTTTCTGATACGTTAGTAGCATTAAATAAACAAGATGTTAAGAAACTTAATATTATTTCAAAGACAATGGATTTAGAGAATGGAAAGGAAGAAGTATTGGTGGAAACATCTATAGATAGTGGACTTCTTGCGACTACTGGAAAGATAAAATGTAAGCTTGTTTTTGAAAATGAAACTTGGAATCTCGATTCTATATCACAAAATAGCAAGGATGATTTTAAATTATTATTATCGCCAGCTTTTTCTGATAATAAGGTTCTTGAATTAATAAGAGAACAAGGAATGGATGAAACTGTATCTTATTCGGATTTTTTTGGAGGCAAAGGGTTTGCTGTAAAGGACAGATTTACTAAGAGTATTAAAATATCTAGTAAAAAATTTGATGCTCAAAAGGGAACATTAACGGTTATAGCGAAGAGGGAAAATGCAGCAGGAGAAATAAAGTCTACATTATCAAGTAATTATGTTTTTTCAATATCACTAAGCAAAATATCTCTCCTAAATGGATCAAAAACTACTGTTGATAGTGGGTCAATAAATAATGTGATTACAAAAACAATAATACCCACTATTACTAACGCAGAAATCGAGGGGAGTAATTTATTTTTCTGGTGGTCTAATAATCATAAAATAACAACTGAAGAAGCGAAGACATTTAAAACTAGTGACATATTGTCTAAGAAGGGGTATGAAAATATAAAGTATGTTTATGGAAGTATTACATCTATAGATGGGAAAAGCAATGAAAGTAAAAACATTAAATTTGTAGCACTGTATTTTCTTGTTTATGACAATAATAATGGGTACAACTGGAAACTTAATAAATTAGTAGGTGAAGACTCGCCTAATTACAAAGACTATAGCAATATAGCTAAAAATTAATAAAAGATAAAAAACATATGTAACCTAAAATTCAAGAAAGAGAATGTGGAACTTATAATCCATATTCTCTTTAGTTTTATGTAGTTATTTATGAATCATAGTTTTATTAGTTACAAACTGCTCAAGCACACTCATTATTTGACCTTTGCTTAAAGTGTTGTACCATTTTAATCTTTCTTCATAGCTCGTGTCCATTATATCCTTATTATAGGAAGAATTATCTTTTTTTATGGGTATGTAAATACCTCTCATTAGTCACCTCCACTAAAACAATTAATTGTATATTTGTTACAAATTATATCCGTTTTAAAATAAAATATTCAGTTTGAGTACATACTTTTTATGTTATATTACTTAAAGCTTATTACGAATAAAGTTTTCATTTATAGTACATTTGTAAAAGATTAGTATTTTTATGTACAAAAAAATGACATCTAAGTTACCTTAAATGTCAAACTTATTGTGCTACTCCTTATTATAGAGAAGATCTATATATATTTATTACATCGTTTGCGTCAAGAGGCTTAAATGATCCAATCTTTCCTCTTGCAGTAGCTTGTTTTGCCATTGTTTCTAATTTTTCCTCGTTTATTCCGATTGATTTTAATGAAGTAGGTATTCCTAATTTCACAAAATGTTCTCTTGTTCTTTTAATAGCGTTTCGCGCTATTTCGTATTTGTCACCACTTAGCTCAAGTCCCCAAACATTAACTCCATATTCAACAAATTTATCTACTGTTTTATCATTTAGTGCGTATTCCATCCAATGTGGTGTTAAAATTGCAAGTCCAACTCCATGAGTTATATCATAGAATGCACTTAACTCATGTTCCATTGCATGAACACTCCACTCTGTTTCTTTTCCATAACTTAATAGACCGTTTATAGCAAGACTTGAAGTCCACATTAAATTAGATCTTGCTTCATAATTTGTAGGATCAGCCATAGCTTTTTGACCATAATTAATGCAAGTTTTAAGAAGTGCTTCTGCCATTCTATTTTGCATGTATGCTTCATTTGTATTACTAAAGTATACTTCAAAAATATGGCTCATTATATCTGCAGTACCTGCTGCTGTTTGATTTTTAGGAACCGAAAATGTATTAGTAGGGTCTAGTATTGAAAATTTAGGTGCCATACCCTCGTTAAAGGTTGGTAATTTTTGATTTGTTTCTAAATTCGAAATTACTGCGCCAGAATCCATTTCAGAACCAGTAGCTGCAAGTGTTAGTATGGTTGCAATTGGAAGTACTTTAGTGATTTTCCTTGAATCAAGTACGATGTCCCAAGCATCACCTTTATAATAATAGCCTGCTCCTATAGCCTTTGAGCAATCAATTACACTTCCACCACCTACAGCAAGTATAATGTCTACATTATTTTCTCTACATATTTCTATTCCTTTGCGTACACTTGTTATTCTAGGGTTGGGTTCCACACCTGATAATTCGAAGAATTTAATATCGTTTTTATTAAAAATGTCTGTTATCTTATCAAATAACCCACTTTTCTTTATGCTTCCACCGCCATAAACAAGCAAAACCTTAGAACCATATTTCTTTATATTGTCTGCAAGTACATCTATTTTACCTTTACCAAAGAATATTTTCGTCTGGATTGAATAATTAAAATTTAACATTGTAGATCTCCTTTATTTTAAAATTAGTAGTTTAATTACAAAATGTATATTGATTAGTATACCTATATAACAAAAATTCAATGAATTATTTTACCATTGAATTTTAACTATATCTTCCTTTATATATGTATATATATTATAACTCAACACTCCAAATAATCGTTGTAATAATCTTAAAAAAGCAATTAAGGTAGTGATAATAATGCAAATATTATATTGAGCAATTATACTGATCCTGCTTTATTAAGTGATTTTTTACATTTAAAGCCTTATGAATGTATAGTATATGAATACAAATATATGTTATAATTAAACCTAAATGATAGAAGTTAGGTGAGTTTAATGAACATTATAGAATTTTCAAAAATGGTGGGAGTATCAAAATCAACAGTATCCAGATATTTCAATAATGGTTACGTTAGCGAAGTGGCTATAAAAAAGATAAAGTTAGCTATTGAAAAAACGGGATTTCAGCCTCAAAGACAAGCTCAATCATTAAGAACTAAGAAAACTAATTTAATAGGTGTAATAATTCCTAAAATAAGTACAGAAACAGCACCTAGAGTTGTAGAAGGAATAGCAGATGAACTAAATGTACATGGATATGATATATTAATAGCAAATACAAATTTAAATACTGAAAAAGAGATTGAGTATCTAAAAATATTTAAAAACAACCAAGTGGATGGAATTATTTTTATGGCAACAAAAATTACTAATGAGCATTTAAAAGTAATGCAGGAGGTTAAGGTTCCTATTGTAGTAGTTGCTCAAAACTTAGAGGAATATCCATCTGTATACAACGATGATTATAACGCTTCAAGGGATGTCGTACGATATATAATTAGTAAGGGGCATAAAGATATAGGATTTATCGGTGTATATGAAGAGGATATTTCTGTAGGACAAGAAAGAAAAAAAGGATATATAGATGAATTACGTGAAAATAATATTGAAATAAATGAAGAGTTTATAAAAATAGGCAATTTTAAAGTAGAGAGTGGTTACACGTTGGCTAAGGAATTAATGAATCAAAAAGAAAAGCCAACTGCAATATTTGCAGTTACAGATAATATTGCTATTGGTATCATTGAGTACTTAAGTGAAAATGGTTATAACATTCCCAATGATGTTGCAATTATAGGCATGGGGGATTCTAAAATATCTAGTTTTACAAGTCCAAAGCTTACGACTGTTCACTTCTACTATAAGACATCAGGAGTAGTGGCAGCGAATATGATGGTGGATTTATTGACTAATAGAGTTGGTTCATCAAAAAACATATTGATGAAGAAAAAATTGCCATATAAGTTAGTTGAAAGAAGTAGTATGTAAAATATAATTATAATTTAGATGGGAGATTAAAATATGGATGGTAATACTAGAAATGCATCAAAAAGAGTATTTTGTATAGGGGAGCTTCTTATAGATTTTATATGTAAAGATGTAGGAACAAATTTAGTACAAGGAAATAACTTTGAAAAGAAAGCTGGGGGAGCGCCGGCTAATGTTGCAGCTGCAATTACAAAGCTTGAAGGACATGCATACTTTTTAGGTAAAGTAGGAAATGATCCTTTTGGTGTTTTTTTAGAAAATACCCTTAAGGAAGTAAATGTTGATACATCAATGCTTATAAAAGGTGGAAATACTACATTAGCTTTTGTTTCAATAGATTCAAAGGGAGAAAGAGATTTTAAGTTCTGCCGAGGTGCAGATGGTGAATATTCATTTGATGATATAGATTTTCTAAAGATGAAAAAAGGTGATATTATACATTTTGGTTCAGCTACAGGATTTTTAGACGGAGAACTAAGAAATACATACTTTAAGTTGCTGGAATATGCAAAGGAAAACAAAATGTTTATTTCGTTTGATCCTAACTATAGAGATGCATTAATAAAGGATACTAGGGCATTTGCAGAGGATTCTATTAAGTTTATAGAAAAATCGGATTTCGTAAAGCTTAGTGATGAAGAAGCAATGATTATAACAGGAAAAGAAAATTTAGAAGAATGCACAGATGAAATATTGAGAATGGGAGCTAAAACGGTATGTATAACCTTAGGGTCAAAGGGAACATTACTTGCAACTAAAGAGAAAAAGGTGATAGTACCTTCTATAAAAATAAAGCAAGTAGATTCTACAGGAGCTGGAGATGCTTTTGTTGGAGCTATATTATATCAAATAGCGAAGGGTGAAGATAATTTAGAATTTGATACTATTTTTAAATACGTTGAATTTGCAAATGTGGTTGGGGCAATCACATGTATGAACTTTGGTGCAATATGCTCAATGCCAACAGGTGAAGATGTAAAAAAATCAGAGGAAAATAAATATTAATCCCCTGATTTCTTGAATAAAAGTAAATACTCTCCATATCCTTCGCTTTCAAGTTTATTAACTGGTACAAACTTAAGTGCTGCACTATTTATGCAATATCTTAGTCCACCTGTCTCACGTGGACCGTCGTTGAACAGATGTCCTAAATGACTGTTACCATACTTACTTCTAACTTCTGTTCTCGACATTCCATGTGTCATATCTTTATTCTCTTCTACATTGCCATTTTCTACAGGCTTTGTAAAACTAGGCCATCCGCAACCTGAGTCAAATTTATGGAGAGACGTAAATAACGGCTCTCCACTATTAATATCTACATAGATTCCAGCTTCTTTATTATTCCAAAATTCATTCTCGAAAGATTTTTCTGTGACGTTTTCTTGGGTTACTTCAAACTGATCTTTTGTTAATATCTTTTTTAGTTCTTCTTTACTTTTTTTAGTATAAACTCTTTTATCCACACTAATAACCTCCTCAAAATAAGTACATTTGATTTTTTTACCCTTATACTTTATTGTATCAATTTATAATTATTATATACTAAATATATTGCTGAAAATAGGATAAATTTGTTAATAGAGTTATGTCGACTTCTTCAATTGCATTAATTTGGTTATAATAATGTAAACTTGACGAATACCTCTTTCTTTAATATAATGAACTTAATAAGTTTACTGAATGCATTCAGTGAATATATTAGACTAAACATATAATAAATAAAATAATTTTGGAGGGCTTTATATGATACAAAAATATAATAAGTTATTTGAGACAGTAAAAATAGGAGCACTCGAGATAAAAAATAGGTTTGTTATGGCACCTATGGGACCACTAGGATTATCAGATTCAGAAGGTGGATTTAACCTTCGAGGGATAGATTATTATACTGCGCGTGCGCGTGGTGGTACTGGTCTAATTATTACAGGCGTCACATTTGTAGATAATGAGATTGAAGAACATGGTATGCCTAATGTTCCTTGTTCAACTCACAATCCTGTTCATTTTATACGGACAAGCCGTGAGATGACTGAACGTATACATGCATACGATGCAAAAATATTTCTTCAAATTAGCGGTGGTTTTGGGAGAGTTACTATCCCAACCAATTTGGGAGATTTTCCACCAGTTGCGCCATCGCCTATTCAACATAGGTGGTTAGATAAAACTTGTAGGGAATTAACAAAGGATGAAATACATACTATTGTTAAAAAGTTTGGTGACGGAGCATACAATGCAAAACGCGCAGGTTTTGATGGTATTCAGATTCATGCAGTCCATGAAGGTTATCTTATAGATCAATTCGCTATGAAATTGTTTAATAAAAGAACAGATGAGTACGGTGGTTCGTTAGATAATAGATTAAGATTCGCTAGAGAAATCGTAGAAGAAATTAAGAAAAGATGTGGAAAAAATTATCCTGTTACCCTAAGATATAGTGCTAAAAGTTTTATTAAAGATCTTCGGGATGGAGCTTTACCTGGTGAGGTATTTGAAGAAAAAGGAAGGGACATACCTGAAGGAATAGACGCAGCAAAATTACTTGTATCCTATGGTTATGATGCATTAGATGTGGATGCAGGTTCGTATGATGCATGGTGGTGGAGTCACCCACCAATGTACCAAGATAAAGGCCTTTATATTCCTTTTGCAAAAATCATAAAAGATGAAGTGGATGTTCCTATAATTTGTGCAGGTCGTATGGATAACCCTGACTTAGCTATGAGTGCCATTGAGAGTGGGGCTTGTGATATGATTGGTCTTGGTAGGCCTCTTCTAGCTGATCCGGATTATGTAAATAAGCTTCGAGTAGGTAATGTAGAAGCTATTAGACCATGTTTGTCTTGCCATGAAGGGTGCATGGGTCGTATTCAGGAGTATTCTGCTTTAAACTGCGCTGTTAACCCAGCAGCATGCAGAGAAAGAGAGACAGCACTTGTAAAAGCAGTTAAAAGTAAAAATGTACTTATTGTAGGCGGTGGAGTTGCTGGTTGTGAAGCTGCAAGGGTTCTTGCATTACGTGGTCATAAACCTGTAATTTATGAAAAAAGTGGAAGCATAGGTGGAAATTTAATACCTGGTGGTGCACCAGATTTTAAGGAAGATGATTTAGCTTTGGTCGCTTGGTATAAACATACACTTAATGAATTAGATGTTGAAATAAGGTATAATGTAGAAGTAACTGCAGATATAATAAAGAAGAGTGATGCAGAATCTGTAATTATTGCAACTGGATCGAAGCCTAAAATATTTAATTTAGGCGATAATAGTAAAGTCTTTACAGCGGCTGATGTACTAGTTGGAAAGGTGACTTCAGGCGATACAGTTGTAATTATTGGAGCAGGACTAGTTGGTTGTGAACTTGCACTATGCCTTGCACGTAAAGGTAAAAAAGTTACTATTGTTGAATTACAAAATAAAATATTAGCGGTAAATGGACCACTTTGTCATGCTAACCATGAAATGCTTGAGAAGTTAATACCATATAATGGAATTGAAGTACTTACATCATCTAAGGTTGTAAAAACTACTGATAAGGGTGTATTAGTAGATACAAATGGAAGCACGCATGAAATAATAGCCGATACAATTGTTTTGGCTGTTGGGTATAGCGCAGAAAAATCTCTTTATGAAGAGCTTAAATTTGAGGAAAATGAATTACATTTAATAGGGGATGCTAGAAGCGTTTCAAACATAATGTATGCAATTTGGGATGCATATGAGGTTGCATCTAACCTATAGTATGTTCTTATAAGAGTAAAGAAATTAATGGAATATTTATATATATTAAAGCAGAAGCTATAGTTAAATGGCTTCTGTTTTAAATTTGAATTATAGGAGAATGCGACATGGCTAAAATAACAAACCGTTCAAAACAGGCTGAGACCACTAAAAGGAAAATATATGAATGTGGAGTTAGGCTTATACGTATTCATGGATTTGATGGGGTTACAGTTGATCAAATTGCTAAAGAAGCAGGAGTTTCAGTAGGAACATATTATTATTATTTTGCTTCTAAATTTGAACTCTTTAGTGAAATTTTTAAGCAAGCAGATGAATATTTTCTAAAGGAAGTTAAGGGGCATATAAAAGCAGAAGATTTTAGAGGGCAAATAACAGAATTTTTTGAAAAGTATGCTGAATTTAATTGTTTAAATGGTTTGGAGATGGTAAAAAAGCTATATACCTCTGATAATAAAATGTTTAATATTAAAGGACGTATTATGCAAAAAATACTAGAAGACATTATAGAAAATGGTCAAATAAAAGGGCATATTTCAACCAGGGAAAATTCAACTGAGATAACTCGTATATTTTTTGTTGTAGCACGCGGCATCGTTTTTGAATGGTGTCTTTTAGATGGAGTTATGGATTTGAAAAGTGAAATGAATAAAATTATAGCAAGTATGGTAGAAGGATATATGTTAAATAATTAAAGATGCATATAATTTAGAAATAACAATATAATACTAAAAATACTATATAATATTAAACTATTTCCTTTTATTAATATGAATTAAAGTCAATGTAAAGAGTAAGTTAACTTCATGGATTAAACGTATACCTACGATATAATTAAACAAAATTATTAAGGAGGTGAAACTTTATTAAACAAAGGGATCTTTATAACTTTGTTTAATAAGGGTAGCTATGATTAAAAACTACATTATTGACACAAACGTAATGGTTCACGATCCTGATTTTATTTATAATTTTGAAGACAACAACATAATAATTCCAATAATATGTATAGAAGAGTTAGATAACCTTAAAAAAAGAGAAGGAATAGTCGGGTTTCATGCAAGAAGTGCAGCTCGAGAGTTAAACAATCTTAGAAAAATTGGTAATTTACATGAGGGTGTTAAACTTGAAAATGGTGGAACTATAAGAATTGAATTAAATAATAATGATCCAAGCTGTTTACCTAATGGGTTTGATTTTACGAAAAATGATACTAAAATACTAGCAATAACAAAAAATATAGCTCAAAAGGATAAAGAGATTTCAACAATATTAGTTACAAAAGATTTGTATATGGCTATAAAAAGCGATGCTTTAGGTATAATTACACAGGATTATCAAAATGACAAAGTTACTGCCGATGAGTTGTATAAAGGGCATAGAAAAATCACACTTACATCTAAAAAGATGGATGAAATTAAAGAGGGAGGAATTGCTTTGCCTCCTAACTTTGACTTTACACTATTTCCTAATGAGTTTTTAGATATTACAAGTTCAACTGATGAAAGTTATGAGATAATTGGAAAATTCAATGGTAAAGCAATAGTACCCTTAAAATATGACAATGAAATCGCTTTTGGACTAACTCCAATCAATAAGGAACAAAAGATGGCATTTGAGTTATTAATGGACCCAGCAATACAATTTGTAACAATATCTGGTGGAGCAGGATCAGGAAAGACAATTTTATCAACAGCAGTTGCTCTTCAAAAAGTGATAGAGAAAGGTGAATATAGAAGAGTTATTTTTGTTAAACCAGTTGTGCCAGCAGGGGATGATATAGGTTTTTTGCCAGGAACAGAGGAAGAAAAATTGAAACCTTGGATGGGTTGTTTTTATGATGCTGTAGAGAATTTAATGGATGCAAAGAATAATGCTAAAAAGGATAAATTGAATAAAAACAAAAAAGGTAAAAAAATTGATGAGCATGAGGTTAAGAGAGTAGAGGTATCAGTAGATAACTTTATTGATAAATACCGATTAAATGGTGTTATAGAAACTAAAACTCTTATTTACATGAGAGGCAGAACTTTATCAGATGCCTTGGTTATAGTTGATGAATCACAGCAAACCACACCTCATCTAGCAAAACTTATGTTGACTAGGGCTGGTTTTGGTTCTAAGTTTGTATTTATAGGTGATCCATCAGACAATCAAATAGATAATACTTTAGTTGATGAGAAATCCAATGGATTAGTTTATACCATTGAAAAAATGAAGCCTTTCAACATTACAGGGCACGTAACTCTTGAACATGTAGAGAGAAGTCCATTGTCTAAATTAGCTGAGAAGTCTATGTAGGACATCTTTAAACAGTATTTTGTGTAACAGTTACTACAACTGTATCTGAAGCAATACCTTTAATATTGAAGGATGAAGTAACAGATGGTAAGGTTAAGACAAGTGGTTGTAGTTATTAAAACTGCTAAGAAGGCTTAGATTTTATAAAATAATTTAATAAAATAAATAAAGGATGGCTGAAAGCCATCCTTTATTTTATTTAATTATTATTATGTTTGTTTAATGTTTCTTAAATTCAGATAATAAATCATCTATATTCTCTAATCCTGTGGAAACTCTTATTTACATTAACATAAGGTTTTGATTTTACAGGGTTTTCTCTATTAATTGATGAAGCTAAACTTAAAGTTATAACAGATTAATTTTATAGGGTGTTAGCTGCTGAATAACAAGTTATTTTAATTGATAGTTACGAAAGGTGAAGGGGCTATTTCGCGTTGACAAATGGTAAACAACGTGGTAATATTAGTAAAACTTAAAACATATATGTTTACTATGGATTGAATGCTGACTATGGTTGTAGATACTACCGGGCTTAATGATTATATTAAGTGTATTATCAATAAAGTATATAGGCAATGTACTAAGAGATGCTTTAGATCCTAAATAATCTTTGAAGGGAGTGTTTATAAATGTTTGATGTTGCAATTAATAACGGTACTTTGATTGACCCTGACCTCAAAACAAGTTTCAAAGGAAGTTTAGGTATAAAAGATGGAAAGCTGGCAGAAATAACAAATGGAGAACTAGTTGGAATAAAAAATATAAATGCATCGGGTTTAATAGTTTCACCGGGCTTCATCGATATTCATGGACATGTTGACGGAGAAGATTATTGTGGAGAGCTATCCTTGCGTCAAGGTATAACTACTACAATAGGTGGCAATTGTGGGTTAAGTCCTATAAATATGAATACTTTTTTTGATAAGCAAGATAAAAAAGGGTTTGTTATAAATCAAGCTGAACTTGTAGGACATTCTATGAGCCTACGTGAGGCTGTTGGAATTACAGATGTATATTCAGCAGCTAATAAAGAACAAATTTGCAAAATGCAATATCTTACAGAAAAAGCATTGGGGGAAGGTGCTTGTGGACTATCATTAGGATTAGAATATGCCCCTTATAGCTCACTCGAAGAAATATATGCTATATGCATAATAGCTGCAAAACACAACAGACCTATTACAATTCATACAAGAGTTTCTTCGGATCATGATTTAAATTCACTAAGAGAAGCTATTGAAATTTCAAGGGTTACAGGAGCTGCAGTGCTAATATCCCATTTTGTTTATCAATATAATGTAGTTATGGATAAAGCGTTAGAAATAGTGGATAAAGCAATAGAGGACGGATTAAATATAAAAATAGATAGTGGATTATATAACGATTGGGCTACGTCTATTGGAACTGCAATTTTTTGCGAGAAAAATGTGAATCATGGATTATTATGTTTAAACAAAATGCTTGTAGCTTCAGGAAAATATAAAGGTGAAAGATTAAACAAGAAACTATATAAAGAATTAAGAGCTGGTAATCCTTGTGAATGTATTATATATTGTACGGGTTCAAATGAAAGTGTATATAAGGCTTTAGATAAAAGTTACGCAATGCCCTCTTCTGACACCGGGCCTTACAAAAGGGGTGAAGGACATCCTCAAATTTCAGGTACCTTCCCAAGGTATTTTAGGTATATGGTAAGAGAACGCAAGGAGATAAGCCTAATTGAAGCAGTTCGCAAGGCAACTTTTCTTCCAGCAGAAACCATGGGGCTTAAACAAAAGGGACGAATTAAAAAAGGCTCAGACGCCGATGTTGTTATTTTTGATATAGATACTATTAAAGATAAATCTGAGTTTCCAGATGTGGGGGTTCCAGATAGAAATCCTGAAGGAATAAAATACGTATTTGTGAATGGGAGGTTAGTTTTAGATGGAGGGGTTATACAAAATAGTACCGCAGGTAGAACTATTAGAACCGCATAGCTATAAATATAATAATACTTAAGTGGATATTAGAAAACTATTAATAAATTAAAGGGAGTAATATTTTATGGAAAATGAAAAGTTACTAACAATTATTAACAATCTAGAAGAAAAACTTATAGAGGTACGTCATAATTTTCATAAACACCCAGAGTTATCAAATGAGGAATTTGAAACAACTAAAACCTTACGTAATTTATTAAATGAGGCTAAAATTCGTGTACTTGATCTGCCTCTCGCAACAGGATTAGTTGCGGAAATAACAGGAAATAAGGAAGGCCCTATTATTGCAATTAGAGGAGATATTGATGCACTTCCTATTATTGAAGAAACAGATTTTGAGTATAAGTCACAAGTGCTTGGTAAAATGCATGCTTGCGGCCATGATTTTCATACAACTGCTATTTTAGGAGCAGCTTATTTGCTGAAGCAGCAAGAATCAACATTATGTGGAACGGTACGGTTTATTTTTCAACCAGCTGAAGAAAAAGGACATGGTGCAGAAGAAATTTTAGTAACAGGAGCCTTATCAGGCGTTGGTGCAATTTTTGGATTGCATAGCGCACCGGATTTAGAAGTAGGCAGTTTAGGGACAAATGTGGGACCATTGACTGCAGCAGTTGATCGTTTTGAAATTGAGATTGAAGGTCTTGGGACACATGCATCGTCACCGGAAAAGGGAATAGATCCGGTTATTGTTGCGGCTCATATAGTTACGGCATTACAAACAATTGTTAGTCGTAATGTTAGTGCCTTTGATCAAGCTCTTGTTAGTGTTACTCAGTTAAAAAGTGGTAATACATGGAATGTAATTCCAACTAAAGCATATATTGAAGGAACGGTGAGAACGTTAAAAAAGGAAACTCGTGAGTTTATCCCTAAAAAAATGCAACAAAAAATTAAAGGAATGGCTGACTCATTTGGTGCAAAGGCTGAGCTTAAATGGTACCCAGGACCACCAGCAACAAATAACTCGGAAGAATGGACGGCGGTTGCATTAGAGGTAGCAAAAGAACAGGAATATGAAATTAAAGGAGTGCCACCATCTCTCGGTGGTGAAGATTTTGCTTATTATCAAGAACAAATACCAGGCGTATTTGTTAATATTGGTACAGGTTTATCCTATTCACTTCACCATCCTAAATTTACAGTAGATGATGCGGCAATTTTGCCAAGTGCAAATTATTTTACAAAACTGGCTAGACGTGCATTGGTTATTTTAACAGAAAAGAGGTAAGATAGGTGATTGAATTACAAGATGTATGCAAAACTTTTAATAGTAAAGGTGTAATTGTTCATGCCCTTAAAGGAATAAATATTAAAATTAAGAAAGGTGATATATTTGGTGTAATTGGTTTTAGTGGGGCAGGTAAAAGTACCTTGGTTCGCGTGGTTAATTTTTTGGAAAAACCTACTTTAGGAAAAGTACTTATCGATGGAAAAGATTTGGCTTTGTTATCTAATAAAGACCTGCGAACAGTTAGAAAACAAGTTGGGATGATCTTTCAACATTTTAATTTGCTTAACTCAAAAACGGTTTTTGATAATGTGGCTATTCCGCTTGTATTAAGTCATGTGCCTAGAAAACAGATTAGTGAAAGAGTTAATGAATTATTATCATTTGTTGGGCTTGAAAGTAAAATGCAAAGTTACCCAGATGAATTATCGGGGGGAGAAAAACAACGTGTCGGCATTGCACGTGCTTTAGCCACAAATCCATTTATATTACTATGTGATGAAGCAACATCGGCACTTGATCCTCAAACAACACAGTCAATATTACAACTTTTAAAACGTATTAATAAAAAGTACAATATTACAATTTTGGTTATTACTCATGAAATGAATGTCATCCAAGAAATCTGTAATTCAGTAGCTGTGATGGAAAGTGGTGAGATTATAGAACAAGGGAATGTATTAGAAGTGTTTGGAAATCCCAAGGAACCTACAACGCAGAATTTTGTTCGCACGATTATTAAAGATACAGTGCCAAAGAGTATTGTTAAAGGTATGACAGAAGAGCAACTTAATGGGCGTATTTTTAAAATTAAATTTATTGGAGATAGGGCAAGGCAACCATTAGTTTCAGAAATAGCAAAGAAGTTTGATGTAAATATTAATATTTTGTTTGCTAATGTAAGCGAATTGCAAGGGACGACACTCGGAAACATTATTGTTCTTCTACAAGGTGAAGTATTATCAATAGAGCAGGCATATCAGTTCATATGTAAAAAAGATCTTATTGTAGAGGAGGTTAAAAGCAATTATGACGATTGATAGTCAGCAAGTAATACAAGCAATAAAAGAAACATTATATATGGTTAGTTTTTCTTTGGTTATTGGATCACTATTTGGTATTCCTATGGGTATATTGTTGGTGGTAACTAGAAAAAGTGGCATCATTGCAAAAGGTATAATATTTTCAATATTAAATCAAATTATAAATATTTTTCGTTCATTACCATTCATTATTTTATTAATAGCAATTATTCCATTTACACGCATTGTAGTAGGGACATCAATTGGCACGAGTGCTGCTATTGTACCTTTAATTGTTTACATTGCACCGTATATCGCTCGTCTTGTAGAAAGCTCGTTACTAGAAGTAGATGATGGGATTATAGAAGCCGCAGAGGCTATGGGTGCAACGCCGTTTCAAATTATTTGGCATTTTCTTTTAAAGGAAGCTTCTAGTTCACTAATTTTAAATTTAACAACCGCTACAATTGGTTTAATAGGTGCTACAGCTATGGCTGGAACGGTCGGAGGTGGAGGCATAGGAGATTTAGCAATTTCGTATGGATATGAACGATTTGATACTGTTGTAATCATTGTAACAGTGGTTATATTGATTATTTTTGTACAAATCATTCAATCACTAGGTAATATGTTGGCGCTTAGGATACGACGCCATTAAGCTATTTATAAAGGAGAATATATATGGAAAAAGGATTATTTACAAAAATCGTTACAATTATGTCAGTAGGGGTACTTATTTTGGGAGTATCTGGTTGTGGAAAATCAAATAGTAGCGCTAGTAATGATAAAAAGAAAGAACTACGAGTTGGTGTTTCAGCAGGGCCTTATAATGATTTATTTAATTCTGTGGTTAAACCCATCCTAGAAAAGAAAGGATACACAGTAAAGTTGGTTAATTTCTCTAATTTATTATTATCTGAAGTGGCACTAACTGAAGATAGCATTGATTTAAATGTAGCACAGCATACAGCTTATATGAACAATTTTAATAAGGAAAAGAATGCACATCTTTTACCAATTGTGCACATACCAACAGTACCAGCAGGAATATTTTCTGATAAATTCAAAACAATTAAAGATGTTAAGGCTGGTGCTAAAATAGCTATACCAAAAGATCCTTCTAATACAGCCCGTGCTTATAATTTATTGCAAAAGGCAGGTTGGATTAAACTAAAGGCAGGAATAGACCCTATGTCTGCAAGTAAAAGTGATATAATAGAAAATCCACATAATTTAAATATTACATTGATGGACTCAGCACAAATTCCTCGTGCAATGAAGGATATTGATTTTGCTGTATTACCCGGGAGCATTGTATATTCATCACATATAGATGCATCAAAGTCTTTGTTGTCGGAGAATATTGTAAAAGATTTAGAAATTACTGCAGTTGTGAACAAAGGTAAAGAAAATAGTGTATGGGCAAAAGATATTGTAGCAGCATATAAATCAGATGAATTTAAGAAGTATATGAAAGAACACAATAAGAATAATTATTGGGTAATACCTGATGGGTTAAAATAATAACAAGATTATTTGTTATTCAGTCAGTTAAGGTGATACTAAGTCATTTTGACTGGCTTTTTATATGAGAGGTGGGTTATACTGTTATTTCAACAAATATACAAGAACTATTATAATGACATAGATATAAAACCTATTTAAATAAATTTAAGGAGAATAATTTATGGAAAATGAGATATTATCAAATATTATTAATAATTTGGAAGAAAAATTAATTGAGGTACGTCATAATTTTCATAAGAATCCAGAGTTATCAAATGAGGAATTTGAAACAACTAAAACTTTACGTAAGCTATTAAACGAGGCTCATATTCGTATACTTGATCTACCGCTCGCTACAGGGTTAGTTGCAGAAATAACAGGAAATAAGGAAGGGCCTATTATTGCAATTCGGGGAGATATTGATGCGTTGCCTATCATTGAGGATTCGAATTTAGATTATAAGTCACAAGTGCTCGGTAAAATGCATGCTTGTGGTCACGATTTTCATACAACAGTTATTTTAGGTGCAGCGTATATATTAAAACAGCAAGAAGCAACATTATCTGGAACGGTAAGGTTTATATTTCAACCAGCTGAAGAAACAGGAAAGGGTGCAGAAAATGTTTTAGCAACCGGAGCATTAACTGATGTATCTGCAATTTTTGGGCTCCATAGTGCACCAGATTTAGAAGTGGGAAGTTTTGGAACAAAAGTAGGACCTTTGACTGCTGCAGTTGATCGTTTTGAAATTGAAATTGTGGGTGTTGGGACACATGCTTCCTCACCAGAGAAGGGGATAGATCCGATTATTGTTGCAGCTCATATAATTACAGCATTACAAACAATAGTTAGTCGTAATGTTAGTGCATTTGATCAAGCGCTCATTAGTGTTGCTCACTTGCAAAGTGGTAATACATGGAATGTAATTCCAACTACAGCTTATCTTGAAGGAACTGTGAGAACAGTTAATGCTAAAATGCGTGAGTTTGTTCCTAAAAGAATGCGGCAAATAGTTAAAGGAATGGCTGACTCATTTGGCGCAACGGCTGAGCTAAAATGGTACTGCGGACCACCAGCAACAAATAACACTCCTAAGTGGACGTCTGTTGCATTGGATGTAGCAAAAGAACAGGGATATGTTATTAAAGAACTTCCAGACACACTAATTGGTGAAGACTTTGCTTTTTATCAGGAACAAATATCAGGTGCATTTGTAAATATTGGTACAGGTGTGTCATATTCACTTCATCATCCTAAATTTAAAGTAGATGATGCTGCGATTCTGCCCGGTGCAAAATATTTTTCACAACTCGCTAAACGTGCATTGAATATTTTGAAAGAAGAATAAACTAGGTAGGATTAAGTATAAGTATTTTTAGTAGTCAGTTAAGATGATATTATATCAACTTGACTGGCTTTTTTATTTGAAAAAATTGTAAGAAATAAAGGTATTAGAATGTACTTGTTGAATAAAGTAATAAGTTGTTAAATAGACAATTGTATGTTAGTTATTTAAGTGACTCTTATATATAAAATATTGGTTTAGGAGATGGTTATTATGTTAGAAAAATTTGTTTATACTGCGCCAAAGAATGGTTATCCTGAGTGGAATAATAATCCGGAGATTTGCGGATTCAATCGCACCGCTTCACATGCGTCATTTATTCCATTTTCAACAGTTGAAGAAGCTCTACTGGGAGAAAAAACAAATTCAAATAATTATTTATCTTTAAATGGTACATGGAAATTTAGTTTTGCAGAGAATCCAAGTCAAAGAAATAAAGAATTCTATAAAAAAGAATATGACTGTAGTAACTTTAAGGACATTAAAGTTCCAAGTCACTGGCAATTACAAGGATTTGACTATCCTCAGTATACTAATGTAACTTACCCATGGACTTTAAGCGAAGATATAGTTGCCCCTTTTGCTCCAACAAAATACAACCCTGTTGGATCTTATACCAGAGACTTTATTGTACCACTTAAGTGGATTGACAAGCCAGTATATTTAAGCTTTCAGGGGGTGGAATCTGCTTTTTATGTATGGGTGAATGGAGAAATAGTTGGATTTAGTAAAGATTCTTTCACTCCTTCGGAATTTGATATAACTCCATATTTAATAGAAGGTAAAAACAAGCTCGCAGTTGAGGTATATAGATGGTGTGATGCTAGTTGGCTTGAAGATCAAGATTTTTGGAGACTTAGTGGTATATTTAGAGACGTTTATTTATATTCAACACCTAAAGTACATATATGTGACTTTTCAGTAGTTACTGAATTGGATGATCATTATGAGAACTCTAAATTAAATATTAAAGCAAAAGTAATAAATTACTTTCAAAAGGTCACAGACAAGTATACTATAGATGTTATGTTATACGACAAAACTAATTCAAACATTTTCAATAAGTCTCAAAAAATGGATGTTGATGTTAATAGCAAAGAATATAGAGATGTAAGCTTTCAGGCTTTTGTTAAAAATCCATTAAAATGGAGTGCCGAGAAGCCAAATCTTTACTCATTGATTTTGTGCTTAAAGGATGAGGATGGTAATATAGTCGAAACTGTAAGTTGCATGGTTGGATTTAGATGCTTCCAAATAAAAGATGGCCTTATGAAAATTAATGGTGAAAGAATAGTATTTAAAGGCACCAATAGACATGAATTTAATTGTGAAACAGGTAGAGTAGTCTCGAGAGATGATATGGTAAAAGACATAATACTTATGAAACAACACAATATAAACTCAGTTCGTACATCTCATTATCCAAACAATACTTTATGGTACGATTTATGTGATGAATATGGTCTTTACGTAATTGACGAAACAAATCTAGAAACACACGGGTCATGGACTATTGAGCAAACGAAGGAAGAATTACGAACTATTCCTGGAAGCAAACAAGAATGGACAAACGCTGTATTAGATAGATGTAATTCAATGCTACAAAGGGATAAAAATCATCCGTCTATTGTTATATGGTCTCTTGGAAATGAAGCATGGGGTGGAGATAATTTTATAAAAATGCATGACTTCATAAAAGAAAGTGATCCAACGAGAGTTATTCATTATGAAGGAATTTTTCATGCCCGTGAGTTTGAGGCAGCGTCAGATATAGAAAGTCAAATGTATTCTAAAGTCGAAGATCTCAAAGAATATGCTGAAAATAATCCTAAGAAGCCATTTATATTATGTGAATATAGTCATGCTATGGGTAATTCTTGTGGTAATTTGTTTAAGTACACGGATTTGTTCGATAAATATCCTATACTTCAAGGCGGATTTATATGGGACTGGATAGATCAAGCCATTAAGACAAAGACAAAAGATGGAACAGAGTATTTAGCATATGGTGGAGATTTCGGTGATAAGCCTAATGATGGCAATTTCTGTGGGAATGGGCTGATTTTTGCAGATAGAGAAAAAACATCTAAGATTTATGAAGTGAAAAAATGCTATCAAAATGTTAAATTTGAGGTTGAGAATATTAAAGAAGGTATATACAAAATCACAAATAATTTTCTGTTTACATCTTTGAGTGAATTCACATTATTATATAAAATATTGAAAGATGGTAAAGAAATATTAAAAGGGTATCTAGATATAGATATTAAACCTAATTCTTTTGACATTATTAAATTGCCTTTTGAATATCCTAAAAATTGCGAAGATATATCTGAATATTATTTGGAGTTAAATTTACAATTAAAAGAGGATACAACTTGGGCGAAAATTGGTCACGAAATTGCTTTTGAACAGTTTAAGATTTCTGAAGATGTTGTTAAAACTAACATTAATGAAGGGATAAAAGAATTAAAAAACGCATTTAATTTAAAAGTAGAAGAAAATAATAAAGTTCTAAAAGTAGAAGGAAGAGATTTTGAAATAACTTTTAATAAAGAAAAAGCTGCGCTTGTATCATATATCTACAAGCATGTAGAGCTAATAAAAGAGGGAGTGTACCCTAACTTCTGGAGAGCTCACACTGATAATGATGATGGTAACAAGCTTCAAGAAAGATGTAAAACGTGGAAGAATGCAGGACAAAATAAGAAAATTAATTCTTTTGAAATTGAAGAGATTAACAATAAAATTGTTATAAAAGTAGATTATACGTTACTTACGGAAACTCCAAGTAGATGTTATATTAAATATATTATTGATGAGGCAGGCGAAATTGAAATTAGTGAAGAACTAATTCCTGGAACAAAACTACCTGAAATACCAGAGGTTGGAATGATGGTTATACTTAATAAGGAATTTGATAATCTCACTTGGTACGGTAGGGGACCACATGAAAATTATTGGGATAGAGCTGAGGGAGCTAGGGTTGGTATATATAGTGGAAAGGTTCAAGATCAGTTTGAACATTACCTAAGACCACAAGAATGTGGGAATAAGATCGATGTACGATGGGCAACATTAACTAACAATAATGGCATTGGGCTTATGGTAAGTGGGTTGCCATTGGTTGAGATTAATGCACTACCGTATTCACCAAGTGAGCTTGAAGAAAGTGATCATGAATACAAACTTACAAAGAGTGATAAGGTAGTTGTAAGAATTAATTACAAACAAATGGGAGTGGGTGGAGATGATAGCTGGGGAGCTAAAACACACTCTGAATTTACACTTTATTCAAATAGAAGTTATTTTTATTCTTATAAAATAAAAGGAACTTGCTTGCATGAATAAAACTATAATGCAATTCTTTGAATGGAATCTACCATCAGATGGAGGTCACTGGAATTTTTTGAAAGAGCATGTAAAGCCTTAAGTGATGTAGGCATAAACACTCTTTGGCTCCCACCGGCATATAAAGGATGGTGGTTCTAAGAAGATGTTTGTTTCAGAAAAACTCGCTGGTAAGACTTTTGTAGATATAACTGGTAACATTTTCTGGAGGAATTAAAATTGAAGAGGATGGTAGCGGTGATTTTCACTGTTAATGAAAATTCATACTCAGTTTGGTGTATATTTAAGAATGGTTTGGATTTTAAATAAAATATTCAATGTGAAAAGACGACTTTCTTGAATTAGTTTCAGCAATTGTATTCATTTTTGATCTTATTATTGGAAGAAGATCATAAAAAGTAATTAGCAATTTTAAAATCTTGGATCATCAATTTGTTGTGATGATCCAAGATTTTTTTGGTTCATATATCTTTCATTGATTACTTTGTTAAAGTTATAGTTCTAATGCGTTTATTAAATCTTCTACTATATCCTCTACATTTTCAACACCTACAGATAATCTTATTAAATTATCTGTTATGCCGATTTCTTGTCTTATTTCATATGGAACTGCGGCATGTGTCATAGTGGCAGGATGACAAATTAATGATTCCACCCCTCCTAAGCTTTCTCCAAAAGTTATTAACTCTAAGCTTTCTAAGAATTTTTTATAATCATAATCTTTTTTTAGAACAAAAGAAATGATGCCACCATATCCTTTAGCTTGCTTTGATTGTATTTTGTGTCCTGGATGATCAACAAAACCTGGATAATATACTTTTTCTACTTCCTTTCTATCTCTTAAAAGACTAGCAACAATTTTAGCGTTTGAGTTGTGTCTATCCATTCTTAAAGCTAGAGTTTTAATACCTCTAATCAATAAGAAGGAATCAAATGGAGACAAAACTCCGCCTGTTGAATTTTGTATAAATTGTATTTTCTCTGCTAATTCCTTATTATTTACTACAACAAGCCCTGCAATTAAATCACTATGTCCACTTAGATATTTTGTAGCACTATGAATAACTATATCAGCACCAAGAGTAATTGGTTTTTGTAAGTATGGAGTCATAAAGGTATTGTCGACAATCAAAATCAAATTATTTTCTTTTGCAATTTTTGAAACTTCTTTTATATCTGTAATACCCATCAATGGGTTTGTTGGGGTTTCTATAAAAATAGCTTTAACACTTGCATCAATGTTATTTTTAAGTTGTTTTATATCTGATGAATTAAATGTACTATAATTTATACCGAAATTATTAAAATATTTGTCTATAACTCTAAAGGTTCCACCATAGATATTATTTGATATTAGAATTTTATCTCCTGTTTTAAATAATGATAATGTGGCAGTTGTAGCTGCCATTCCTGAAGCAAATGCAAATCCTGCATGACCTTCTTCAAGATCTGTAATGAGTTTTTCAAGAGCTTCTCTTGTAGGATTTCCTGATCTTGAATACTCGTAAGCATTATCTGCATCAAATTTGCCTTTTTTAAATGTAGATGTTTGATAAATAGGTACATTTACTGCTCCGGTTTGAGCATCACCATCTATTCCGCCGTGTATTAATAATGATTCAATTTTCATATCTTTTCCTCCTCAAAAAATTTGATAGTGTTAACACTATCTTTGTTTTATTTATTTGAATCCTTGCATTAGCAAGGGTTTAAGCTACTTTTATAATAAAAAAAACAATGACCCCCTCTATTTGTTATAAT
>NZ_JAIZZK010000016.1 GCF_020443705.1 Clostridium algoriphilum | reverse complement strand
AACAAAACTGCATTGTATTTCTTCAAAGTATTTTTTCACTTTTCAACGTGCAATTAAAACCCTAATATTTACATTCCTGTTTTTTCATAAGTTAGTTAACACTATCATTTATTTTTTCGGCTTACTAAAATCAGTAACCATAATATATTATTCATCAATATTCAATTACGTTCCTGTTTATAGAGTTGAACACTTGTATACAAATAGTAAAAGCATTCACTATAACACTTTATTATATTGCATGAATTCTGTGAATTTCTAGCTTTCTTTTTTATGGCTATGGGTAAGAATAGAATCTTTGCATATTGGTTAAAATTCATATATATGTACTGTTTTTGTAACGAAGGAGATATACATGAAAATTGAAGCTATTTCTGAAAGACAAGGATGATACCTTTCGTTGTTTTTATTTTAGCTGAAATTAAGAATAGAAAATCATCAGCTACAAGTGTAGCTAAATAATTGTTAAGAAATCAGGTTATATGCACTCATATTAAGTCATAATGTTTTATTTGCTTAGCAGTATATACTACTATTTTCATATTATAAATCCAAATAGAAAGAAGGGCTTAAATGACAACCGAAGCAAAAATACAATTAACTTCAACTGAATTAGGTACATTATGGATGAGTTATTTCGCAAGGTCAAGCATAATACTAATGTGCGATTTGTTTAAAGACAAAACTATTGAGAAAGAGGCTCAAAACATAGTAACTGACTTTGTTACCGAGGGACAAAATATAACAAATAAACTTGTAAAAATATTTAATGATGAAAAAGTAGTTATTCCAGTAGCATTCGATGAACGTGATGTTATAAGAGAAGCACCACCTCTATTTGATGACATTTTTAACATATTGTTTCTTCGCCAAATGTTGAAGATAAATTTTGGTCATTGCTCTGTATATACAGCTATGTCATATATGGATGAAGTTCATGATTTGTATAAAATTAGTTACGATACTTGCGATAAATTTTATTTTATCACAACAAAATATCTATTAAAAAAAGGCGTGCTTGCACGACCACCATATGTAACTATGCCAAATAAAGTAGAATTTATTGAAGATAAAAAATACATGAGTGGAATTAATCCTTTTTCTGATAAACGCTCACTCAATACAATTGAGGTTGGTTTTCTTAATGAAGCTATCGAGGACAATATTTTTGGTATGCAGTTGATGACAGGATTTGCGCAAGTTGCAATTGATAGTGAAGTTAAAAAATACTTCATAGAAGGTAAGGAACTCGCTAAAAAGATTATTACTAAATTAAGTGATATATTATTACAAAGTGATATTCAACCTCCGAGTACATGGGCAGGTAAAGCGACAGATTCAACTAAATCGCCCTTTTCAGATAAACTTATGATGTATATTACCAGTATGTTATCCAGCTCAGCAATAGGTTATAACGCACTCGGTACATCTTTTAGTTTGAGAAGTGATTTGCATTCTAAGCTTATACTTATCACAAAGGATACATTTTATTATGCTAAAAAAGGCGGAAAATTAATGATTGAACATAAATGGATGGAAGAGCCCCCTCAAATGGAAGACAGAAATCAACTTACAAAATTATAAAATAAATAAGGATGCACAAAAAAGGAGCTTAAAGTTTAGCTCCTTTTTTGTTTAGAAAATTTTAAGTTTATTATTTTACCATAAAAGCCCTCTCACCATTTAATGCATAAATGGAGTGTATTTTCTCAATTAGACACCTTTTATGCAGTTAAAATAGTATATACTGGTATACATAAATGTAACAATGAGGGTATATGCTAGTTATAGAGATTTACTAAATATCGTGAAATTATATTTTCACGACATTTTACTTTTCACATTCTTATTATATTAAAGGGTTAAATAAGTTATCAATAACATTATCTTAAACAATATTTATATCAAGTCTTTCTATAAGTTTTAAAATTAATTAATATCTGAGGATTATCCTTAATAAATTGTACGAAATCTTGAAAACATTTAGTTGTTTTATTACTTATTGTATGTTCAATTTTTTCAGTTTCTTCTAAAATATCAGACTCTGAAACATCAAGTATTCTTAATAAACTTTCTATAGTATTATGACGATTAAGTAGTTCCTTTCCGAATTTCTTTCCATCCTCTTCTAGTTCTAAAACACCATATTTTATATATTTTAAAAGTTTCAGTTCTGCTAATTTATGTACCATGTTTGTAGCCGAAGGTGGTTGGACATTAAGTGCATTAGATAGTTCATTAACCCTTGTAAATCCTGTATCTAAAGATAATCTATATATCATTTCAAGGTAATCTTCCATAGACGGAGTAAGAAATTTTTTTTCTTTTTTCATATATCCATTTAAAGTATAAAAATCGTTTTTCAACACATTATCACCTACTTTAAGCTATAGTCTTTTAAATAAATTATATGCTTAAACAAATAAAAGAATTACCTTCGTAACATTAAAAAAAACCATGCATAATATGTATTACAGAAATGAATTTAGTCTAGGCTAACAAATTTAGTTATCAATAACAATTTTAGTTATACCAAAAGAATTAAATACGAAGGGTGATGTTAACTTATGGAAATGGAAAGTGATAAAAACTTAATAAATGATAGTTTATCTGCTCCTAAGCAGGGTACAAATAATGGCACGGAAAAGCTAAGTAAGGTAAAACAGTTAATGACGTTTATAGGGCCTGCTTTTGTTGTTAGTGTTGCATATGTTGACCCAGGTAACTTCGCAACTAATATAAGTGGAGGGTCACAATTCAACTATACACTCATTTGGGTGATTTTATGGAGCAACATACTGGCTATATTCTTACAGACTATGTCTGCTAAACTAGGAATAGCCACAGGACATAATTTACCTGAAATGTGTGCTAAGGTATTCCCTAGGTCAGTAAACTGGATATTCTGGATTATCGCTGAAATAGGTGCTATGGCAACAGATTTGGCAGAGTTTCTAGGGGGGACATTAGGATTATATTTATTGTTTCATATACCTATGATATACGCAGGACTTCTTACGGGACTTATAACATTTATAATTTGCTATTTAGAAAAGTATGGACAGAGAGTTGTTGAAATCATAATAGCAGCACTTGTTACCGTAATCAGTATCGCATATGCAATAGAATTATTTCTAGCTAAACCAGATTGGACTCAAGTGGGCATTCATACATTAATTCCTATGCTACCCAATGGTGCCGCTGTATTTATTGCTGTAGGTATGCTTGGTGCAACAGTTATGCCTCATGTAGTATATTATCACTCACAGTTAGTTCAGGAAAGAAGTACTAATTCGTCAAATGAAGGGAAATTAAGACATTTGAAAATGGAAAAGATAGATATTACTATAGCTATGAATATTGCTTTTATTGTAAATGCTGCAATGGTTGTTGTATCAGCTTCGGTTTTTTATAGAAATGGAATTATAGTAAATACAATTGAACAGGCTCATACATCTTTACAACCATTATTAGGTTCTCTATCAAGTGGCGCCTTTGGAATAGCATTACTTGCATCAGGACTATCCTCCTCTGCTGTTGGAACCATGGCAGGTCAGACTATTATGAAGGGGTTTGTTAATTTGAGCATACCTATAAATGTTAGAAGAATTATAACCATGATGCCAGCTTTGGTTATAATTGCACTCGGAATTAATCCGATTTATGCTCTTGTTTTGAGTCAGGTTGCACTTAGTTTTATTCTACCATTCCCAATATTTCAAATGTTAACTATAGCTAAACGTAAAGACTTAATGGGTATTTTGGTTAATAAACGTATAGTGCAGTTCTTTGGTGGTTTAATAGCTGCGGTTATAATTTTACTAAATGCAGTGCTCATGTACCTAACATTTACAGGTAAGGTTTAAAACAATAAATGTCGTGAAAGTCTCTCTTTTCACGACATTTGCTTTATTCAGACTTATTATATTAAATAGGTTTTATCGCATAATTAACGAAACAAGAGGCTTAAGCATAACTTAATATATTTTCTTCTTACCATTCAATAATAATTCCACCATGAGTAAGTCCCCCACCAAATCCGTAAAGTAGTATCTTATCACCTGAAGCTACTTTGCTTTCTTTTAATGCTAACCAAATAGCTAGAGGAATAGACGCACTTGAGGTATTTCCGAATTCTGTTACACTAACTAAAGTTTTCTCAATAGGATACTCAAGACGTTTGCATATACCTTCAATCAAACGCAAATTTGCACTGTGAGGTACAAACCACTTAATATCTGAAAGTGAGAGCTGAGAGGTTTCTAAAAGTGTTCTAATACCCTCTACTACATTTTTCATAACGTATCTATATACTTCGCGACCATTTTGAACGATACAATGTTCCTTTATAATAGATGATCCCCCAATATTTTTTGAATGATTGCTACAGTAGATACTATCAGCCCCACTGCCGTTTGTTTCGAAATTTGTAGCAATGAAGGCGCCTTTTCCATCAGTTTTTTCTAATAAAAATACTGCCGCCCCGTCACCAAAAAGTATGCATGTGTTTCTATCTGTATAATCAATAAGTTTAGATATTGTCTCAGTTGCTATAACTAGAATTTTTTTATTTTGCCCAATTGAAATAAATGCATTTGCTACTGATAAGGCGTAGACATATCCTGTGCAAGCTACATTGATATCCATAACACCAGTTTTTTTGATACCAAAATGATCCTGAATTAATGAGGCTACATTCGGGACAATATGGTCTGGGCTAGTTGTTGAAACCACTATCATGTCTACATCGGACACGTCAGCTCCGTAAACTTCAATCAAATTTTCAACAGCTTTTATAGCTAAATTACTTGCATTTTCAGTTTCACTACTGATATGTCTTTTTCTTATGCCTGTGCGTCGAATAATCCATTCATCACTTGTATCTACCAACTTTTGCAAATCACAATTGGTAAGAATATGTTCTGGAACATAACCGCCGACTCCAGTTATTTTTGTTTCTGATTTTATTATCACACTGTTACCTCCTGTTAATTAAAATATTATCAATTACTGATAAAATAACCAAGTTTTATATTCTGCTGCAATATTTTTTTGAGATCAACTCAATCACAAGTTATTTAGGTGGTAAATATAAATAACATTATACCGCTAGATGTGCATATACAACAAATGAAATTATTATTTCACGACATTTTACTTTTGAAATAATATTTTTAAAGGATTGTAGATTTATTATCTTGAATGAGGTAGGCTTATTTTCCTATCTTATAAACTCAGATAAAGGGCGATTACCTGTTCATATTAAAAATATCAGGGTAGAAGCAATTAAGGCTTTTGAGAGGACTACAAAATTATTTTCAGAAGTTGAAGTTTTACCTCAAGAATTTTATGTTGGATATATTAAAGTGTTCTGTCGCTGTCACGAATTATAATGAATACTGATGATAACTTTGACCACACAATATAATTCAAGCTGGTAAAATGATACCTATGGACATAGTAAGGGTGATTTAGTCCTGCTAGGAACCGGTGCGAAATTTATACCTCTGAAATAAATAGTAGTTACTAAAAGGTGGATAGAACTAAAGCTAGGTAGAAATGGAGCATTAATGCAGAGTTAGGGTAGTGAAAATTAAGAGACTCTGAAAAGAATATAAACATAGATCAAAATAAAAGGGATTTCTGAACAGGGAATCCCTTAAAATCTGTTTTGAAATGTTTGACATAAAAATACTCCTCCTCACAATCATTGATAATTAACTTATCTCAATTATATCCAAGAAAGAGTACTTAATTATTCTGTTTACACAAAATTATTTACAGGCCTCACCAATGTATCCCTTTGGTAATAAACCTAAGATTTCTCTTGCTTCATGTGGTGTTGCGATTTCTCTATCCAGTTCCGTTGCAAGTCTAACTACTTTTTCTACTAATTCTGAGTTTGATTTAGCTAGTATGCCTTTTTTAATATATACATTATCTTCAAATCCAACTCTTACATGACCGCCCATAATGATAGTCATAGCTGCCATTTGGAATTCACTTCTACCAATACCTGATACAGTGAAAGTGCTTCCTTTGGGTATACTTTCCTCCATAAATACTAAGTCCCTTGGAGTGGCAGTAATACCTCCATTTACGCCCATAACAAAATTGAAATGCATTGGTGTTTTTATAAAATCTTTCTTTTGAAGTCTTATAGCCATGTCTATCATGCCCTTATCAAAAACTTCAATTTCTGGCTTTACGCAAAGTTCAATCATCTTTTGAGTGAACTCTTTAATAGCATTTTCAGTGTTTATGAATATCTCATCTCCACCAAAATTACAGGTGCCTGCATCTAAAGTTGCCATTTCTGGACGCAAATCAAGAGGTTGTAACCTTTCTACGTTACTCATACCGACCGCTCCGCCGGTTGATGGTTGAATAATTACATCCGGGCATCTATCTTTAATAGCTTCAATGCAGGATTTAAATCTTTCTCTATCTTGAGTAGGTGTTCCATTATCTTTCCTTACGTGCAAATGAATAATGCTAGCTCCTGCTTTATATGCTTTTTCGGATTCTATTGCTATCTCTTCAATAGTATAAGGCACGTTTGGATTATGTTCTTTTGTAACTTCTGCTCCGCATATAGCTGCTGTAATTATTAGTTTTTGCATGTGGGTACCTCCTTATAGATCTCTTAGGTAGAAAATAATTATTAATTATTATTTACCATAATGTTTATGATAAGTTATATCTACTATTTTCTTTGTTTATCTTTTGTAACTACGCAAGTTCCGCTTGCTTTGCAAACCACTATTGGTTCTACTAATACATCGCAAGCTGTATCATTTATATTTGGTCTGGGTACTATGAATTTTATTGCTTTAAAAATCATTTTTCTTGATGAATTCCCAACGGCTACTATTTCTCCAACAGCTTCGATGAAGTCTCCTGCATAAACTGGTGCGAAGAATTCTATAGCATCATATGCTTTAAATAAACCTTCATCACCATCGTTTAAAATTAAAAGTTCTGTAGCTACATCACCAAATAATTGAAGTATTCTCGCGCCATCCACTAAGTTTCCACCATAATGTGCATCATGGGCACTCATTCTCAATCTGATTAAAGATTTCATTTTATATTCCTCCTCTTTTCTTGTTGTCGTCTTGACTACAAAAAATATAAGCTTCTATTTAGTTCATATGCATTACCTTTTTAATAAATTTACAGTTATTAAAAATAAGTGAAAAAGGGTGGTCAGGATTTCAAAATTAGACTAATAAACATGATGAAAATTTAAAGATAGGAAAGTGACATATATGAAAATGATTTTTAGGAAACATTGCATAAACACTTGAATATTAATAATAAGATAACAGTAACATAAATAACAATCAATCAATTTTAATTAGAAATTATTACTTATATATTACAATTTATTACAAGATTATGCAATTAATAATTGTATTTTGAGAGGAAGATGAGAAAAAATGTTTAAGCATAACTTACAAATATCTGAAGAAATCAAACTATCTAAAGATATCATAACATCTGAGGTAATTACATTAATGAAAGAACTGATTTCAATACCTAGTCCCTATTTTCATGAAGATGCTATTATGGATTTTACATATCGCTGGTTTATTAAAAATGGTATGAGCGCATACATTCATGAATATCACGAATCGAGAATTACTAATTTTAAGGGCAAAAATGTTATCAGTGAAATTAATGGTAAAAGTGATGGACCGACCATCTGTATAAATGGTCACATGGACACCGTTAATCTTTGTAATGGGTGGTCTAAGGATCCATATGAAGGAGTGGTAGAAGGCGATAAAATTTACGGGCTTGGTGCTTTGGATATGAAATCAGGTTGTTGTGCTTCTATGCTTGCTATTAAAAAGTTTCATGAACTCCACAAAACATTTCATGGAAAAATTATTGCAACCTTTGTTTCAGATGAGGAAGGCCCTTATGGGCTTGGAACAAATGCTTTAATTGAGGAGGGGTTACTTAAGGACGTTGATTTTTCAATCATTACTGAACCAAGCGAGGGTTCCGATAATCCATGTTACCCCGATGTGTCTCTTGGTGCAAGAGGCGGATACGGTCTTGAGGTTGAATTTTTCGGTAAAGCTGCCCATGCGGCACTACCAGCAACAGGTATAAATGCAGCAATGGATGCTGGAAAATTTATGTGTGAATTAGAAAAAATTGATTATGATGAAGCTGCATTTTTAGGAAAAGGTGTTGCCTGCGTTATTGCTGTAGAAAGCGATGGTGGTGCTTGCAGTGTTCCGGATTATGCTAAAGTCAAACTATTTTGGCATATTGTCATAGGTGAAGATGAGAAAACAATAGAAAACTATATAATAGATGCAGTAAGAAAAGCAAATATTCAAAGTACTTTTAAAATTTCTTTTAGAGATGCACCAACAGGCGGTAGCAAGGGCTATATGCCATTTATAGTAGCAAAGCAAAATCACTTCGTCGCTGCTTTCTTAGAATCAATAAAGGATATTTATGATCGCGAAGCAAACATCTCTTATTTCAAATGTATTGGTGATTTTAACTACTTAGGTTCAAGGTTAAATGCACCTGCAATAATTTTCGGCAATGAAGGTAAAAATTTTCATGGTGCTGATGAGTATGCTACCATAAGTTCTATTATCAAAACAGCGGATATCATCTACAACTTTTTAGTCAAAGTACTTAGTGACAATAGCTGCTCGAGTTTTGGTAAAAATTCTGAAAACACACAAGGATTAACGGTTTGCTGACAAATTTAGAAGTGTAAAATTTGGTAAAACCTATTCTTATAGAATAGGTTTTTATACATAAACGTTAAATTCCTTGAATATCAATAATTATAGCAACTAAAATAAGATACAGAAGCAATCATGTGTCTTTTTTATTTGATTATATCAGTGGAGTCAAGCATTAATGTAATATTTGCTCATCAAGTTAAAGTGTCGTACATGTATCTCAGCTTGAATGGATAAATAAGAGGAGGAACAAATAATGAATAAAGGATGTAAATACGGTACTCACAGGGTAATGGAGCCAAAAGGTGTACTACCACAACCAGCAACTAAAATCTCAAATGATATGGATATATTTGATAATGAAATTTTAATTGATGTTCAAGCTTTAAATATAGACTCAGCTAGCTTTAAGCAAATAGATGAGGAAGCAGGTCATGACATAGAAAAAATAAAAGCTAAAATCATAGAAATTGTTGCCGCAAGAGGAAAGATGCAAAATCCAGTAACTGGCTCAGGTGGAATGCTTATTGGAACAGTTGAAAAAATAGGCGAAGCAATAGAAAAAACAACGGAACTTAAAGTTGGAGACAAAATATCTACATTGGTATCATTATCATTAACACCTTTAAAAATATATGAAATTATAGATATTAAACCAGACATTGATAGAGTTGTAATAAAAGGAAAAGCTATTTTGTTTGAAAGCGGATTATATGCAAAACTACCAAAGGATATGGATGAAAATCTAGCATTAGCAGCATTAGACGTTGCAGGAGCACCAGCTCAAGTCGCTAAACTTGTTAAACCTGGTCAGGCAGTTCTTTTATTAGGTGCATCAGGAAAATCAGGGATGCTTTCCTGTTATGAAGCAGTTAAGAGAGTAGGACCAACAGGAAACGTTATAGCCATTGTAAGAAACGAACAAGGGGCAGCAAAATTAAGAAGATTAGGATTAAGAATGCAAATAGTTATTTGCGATGCAAGAGAAGCTATTAATGTAATGAACACCACTTTAGCTCACAACAATGGATGTGAAGTAGATGTAGCAATAAACATGGTTAATGTTCCGAGTACTGAAATGTCAACAATTTTGCCAGTAAAAGATGATGGAGTAGTTTACTTTTTCTCAATGGCTACAAGTTTTACAAAAGCAGCACTTGGAGCTGAAGGTGTAGGTAAAGACATTACAATGATTGTAGGAAATGGATACACTAAAGGACATGCTGAGATAACTCTTGAAGAGTTAAGAGAAAATGAATCATTAAGAAAAGTATTCGAAGAATTATATGTTTAGTTGTTATTGTAATCTGTAAAGGGTAAGGGGATATTACGAGTAAAATGAAAAACATGCAAAATTTACCTAGTATTTTCAATATGATTCAAAAATATGACAGTATTTCTATCATAGGAATGAATAAAAATGTAGGGAAAACAACCATCTTAAATTATATATTAAGAGAAGCTAGAGGGAAACTAGTCCTTGGGATTACGTCTATAGGAAGAGACGGAGAAGAATGCGATCTAGTAACTAACGACGACAAACCTAAAATTTACATAGAAAAAGGAACTATAATTGCAACTGCAAAACAATGCTTATTCAATAGTGACATTACTAGGGAAATTTTAAAAACTACTGGTTTTAATACTCCTATGGGAGAAATAATTATATGCAGAGCTTTAAGTGACGGATATGTAGATTTAGGTGGTCCATCTGTAAATTCTTATATGAATTTAATTTGTGATGAACTTAAAAGGTTTGGCAGTGAGCTGGTAATTGTGGATGGTGCTCTTAGTAGAAAAACATTTGCTTCCCCCTCTGTTACTAATGCTACAATTTTATCAACTGGAGCGGCAATGTCAAGAAATATGGCTAAGGTAATAGACGAAACCAGTCATACTGTTAATTTACTAACACTTGAGAATGAAGAGGATATGGCCGTATTAAAGCTAGCTAATGAAGTTTTACTCATTGGTAGAATCGGTATTATATTTAAGGATAATTCTATAAAAATTCTAGATGTGCTTACGGCATTAGGATCCTCTAAGCAAATTGTAGAACTTTTAGATGGATATACATCCTATGTAGTTATTAAAGGTGCAGTTTCTAATAAACTATTGGAAGATATTATGGCATCCACAAACCAGTATAAAGGAGTAACGTTCCTAGTTGAAGACGGAACAAAGTTATTTTTAACTAAGGAGACTCTTTATAAATTTAAAAATGGAGGTGGAATCATAAAAACAATAAATCCCATTAACATAATATGTGTTACATGCAATCCAAAATCACCTTGTGGGTATGGATTTGATAAACGTAAGTTTTTAGAAGGGCTTAGGAATAAATTGAATGTACCTGTATTTGATGTAGTTGGAGGGGAGTAAATCGAAATTTTTAGATAAGCAGCAGAGAGATCAAATTGGATTTTCTTTTATTATGAATAAACTTGGAATGATTACTCCTTATGGACTAGAGGAAAGAAAAAAAATTAAGCCATTTAAAGCTTCAGAAACAAATCAATTAATTCTTGAATTAAATAGTCTAGAAAATATAATTAAATCCATGAGAACTAATACTTACGAGTATAAAGAAATAGGAAGAATATTTTACATGCTAAAAGATATTAGAAATTCTATTAAAAGATGTAGTGAAGATGGAATATTGGATGAAGTTGAATTATATGAAATTAAATGTTTTTCGTTATTAGTGACAGAATTAAAAAATGTCTTGGATAAATTACATCTTGATATAGAAGAGGTTCATCTAAATTCATTAGATAAAATTATTTCGATCCTAGACCCACTGAAGAGGGGAATATATACTTTTTATGTATATGATGAGTATTCTAAAAATTTAAAATGTATTCGTGAAAGAAAAAGAAAAAAGGAAAAAGAAATTTTTACTGAAAAAATAGAGGTTAAAGTAAGCAAGAAAAAGCAGCAAAGGCTAGATTTGGTCATTGAGGAAGAGGCGGAAGAACTGTGGATTAGAAAAGAGTTAACAATACAAATTTTAAAAGAAACGGAGAACATAAATCAGAATATAAAAGCCATAGGTAAATTAGATTTTTTGATTGCTAAAGCGAACTTGTCAATGGACTACAATGGTTCTCGTCCAATAATTTCTGATGAAATGCAAATTCATCTTGATAGCGCCTTTAATCCTGAAATTAAAGAGATATTAGAAAAAGGTGAAAAAGTATTTACTCCAGTTAGTATAGATCTATTTGTTGGTACAACTATTATTACAGGTGCCAATATGGGTGGGAAAAGTGTTACCATAAAGACTATTGTTCTTAATTTATTACTTGGTCAAATGGGTTTTTTTGTATTTGCAAAAAGAGCACAATTCCCAATTCTTAATTTTATCCATTTTGTTTCAGATGATATGCAGTCAATCTCCAAAGGGTTAAGTACATTTGGAGCAGAAATAATAAAGTTAAAAGAAGTGGTAGAGTGCGCAAAAACAGAGAATGGGTTTATAGCCCTAGATGAGTTTGCACGTGGTACTAATCCAAAAGAGGGGTACTACCTTGTAAAAGCTCTTTGTAAATATCTTTCTAAATTTAAGTCGGTAAGCTTGATTTCAACTCATTATGATGGAGTGGTTGAAGAGAACATGGTGCATTATCAAGTAACGGGACTCAAAAATGTAAATTTTGATGCACTAAAATATGAGATAGATTTAAATAAAACTCATTCTGTTGAAGTAATACAAGCGCATATGGATTATAAGCTAGAGATGGTAACGAGTAAAAATAAAGTACCAAAAGATGCACTTAATATAGCAGTGTTACTAGGTTTTGATGAAGAAATAGTAGATATAGCAAAAAGTTTCTATAAAGAGGAGGAATAAGATGGAAAGCAAATTAAATTTAAACTGGGATGTAGTTGAAAAAGTTAGACAATCAGCTAGAAACATAGCGAAAGACACCCAAAAATTTATTGATATACATACTACGGTAACAGTTGAAAGAACTGTTTGCAGGCTTTTAGGTATTAATGGGGTAGATAAAGCTTTCGTACCGATTCCAAATATTGTAGTTGACAACATTAAAAATGGCAATGGATTAGCACTCGGTGCTTCAATGTTTATAGGAAATGCTATGGTTGAAACTGGTCTTTCACCACAAAAAATCGCGGAAAGCGTTGCAAAAGGTGAAATGGATTTAACTAAGATTCCTATGCATGATGAATTTGAAATCAAAATGGCTATAGATAAAGTAGCTAAAGTTATGACTTCTAAAATTAAAGGAAATAGAGGTAAAAGGGAATCATACCTTAAGGAGTTTGGTGATAAGAGCGGACCATTACTTTATGCAATAGTCGCTACAGGTAATATTTATGAAGATATTGTTCAAGCAAGGGCAGCTGCAAAACAAGGCGCAGACGTAATTGCAGTTATAAGGAGCACCGGACAAAGCTTACTTGACTACGTTCCATATGGAGCTACAACAGATGGATTCGGAGGAACGCTTGCAACGCAGGAGAACTTCAGACTTATGAGAGTAGCGCTTGATGAAGTTTCAGAAGAGCTCGGAAGATACATAAGACTTTGTAACTACTGCTCTGGATTATGTATGCCTGAAATAGCTGCTATGGGAGCTATAGAAAGATTAGACGTTATGCTTAATGACGCTTTGTACGGAATTCTTTTCAGGGATATCAACATGCAAAGAACTATAGTTGACCAATATTTCTCAAGAATAATCAATGGATATGCAGGGGTCATTATAAACACTGGGGAAGATAACTATTTAACTACATCAGATGCGGTGGAAGAAGCTCATACCGTACTTGCTTCGCAATTTATAAATGAGCAATTTGCATTAGTTGCTGGAATTCCAGAAGAACAAATGGGGCTTGGGCATGCATTTGAGATAAGCCCAGATGTTGAAAATGGATTCCTATATGAACTAGCACAAGCACAAATGGCAAGAGAAGTATTCCCTAGAGCACCACTTAAATATATGCCTCCAACTAAATTTATGACTGGGGATGTATTTAAAGGGCAAGTACAAGATACATTATTCAACATGGTTACTATCATGACAGGACAAAAATTACATCTTCTTGGAATGATAACAGAAGCAATACACACTCCATTTATGTCTGATAGAGCATTAGCAATAGACAATGCTCAATATATATTCAGAACTATGAAGGAGTTAGGTTCAGAAATATGCTTTAAAAAAGGTGGCATAATGGAAACAAGAGTCGATGAAGTAGTAAATAAAGCAGCAGCACTAATCCAAGAAATTGAAAAAGAAGGCTTATTTAGAACACTCGAGCAAGGAAAATTTGCAGGAATTAAGAGGAATCTAACTGGTGGAAAAGGACTTGAAGGAGTTGTAGAAAAAGAAAAAGCTTACTTTAATCCATTTGTAGATTTAATGTTAGGAGGGAAGAAGTAATGAGTGCAGGACAATATTCATTAGAAATTAAAGAATTTGATAAAAATTTAGATCTAACAAAGCTTAAACCTTATGGAGACACTATGAATGATGGTAAGGTTCAAGTGAGCTTTACACTTCCAGTAGAGGATAATGATAGAGGAGTAGAAGCAGCGATTCGACTTGCTAGATCTATGGGACTTATTGATATAAATTGTGCTCATCATCGTTCTTTAGACAAAGAATTTACTTTCTATGTGGTTTATGGTTCATTATTGCATTCTGTAAACTATGAAGAAATCCATGTTCAAACTGTAGAAGTAGAAATCATGGATATGGAACAAGTTGGAGAGTATATAAAAGAAAATATTAAACGCAAAGTGGTAATAATTGGAGCAAGTACAGGCAGTGATGCCCATACAGTTGGGATAGATGCCATAATAAATATAAAGGGATTTGCGGGGCACTATGGCCTTGAGAGATACCCAATGATAGAAGCTTACAATCTAGGAAGCCAAGTTGAAAACGAAGAATTTGTAAGAAAAGCTATAGAACTTAAAGCAGATGTTCTTTTAGTTTCTCAAACAGTAACTCAAAAGGATATACACATCAAAAACCTTACTAATCTAGTAGAATTGTTAGAAGCAGAAGGAATCAGGGATAAAGTTGTGTTAATTTGTGGAGGGCCAAGGATAACTCATGAACTTGCGAAAGAGCTTGGATACGATGCAGGTTTCGGGCCAGGAAAGTTTGCGGGTGACGTAGCAAGTTTTGCTATTACAGAAATGGTTAAGAGAGAGAAAGTTTAACAACACTACGTTACCAATTTTTATAACGGGGTCTACATTTCTTTAAATTAAAAGTAGTGTAGCCTTAAAAATACTAACTAGCAACCTTATTTTGTAATCTTAACTTGTCAGCTACCATTGCTATAAATTCTGAATTAGTAGCCTAATCAATTCCAGCCTATATAAATGAGTATGTATTGTGTTATTCAATTTATTTTGATTTAATAGTTGAGTGAAAAACAGTACTTAAAATAATAACTCCTCCTAGAATTTCTCTTAATGTTGGAATTTCTCTTAAGAGAAAAGCAGCAAAAATAATACCGTAAACTGGCTCAAGGCTAGAAATAATTCCTGCTGTTTGCGTTTTGATATTTTTTAAGCCATTTATGAATAGTAAATGACAAATTCCAGTAAAAACAATACCTAATAATACAAGTAATAATATATCCTTAAGACTAAAAACTGGTTTCTCCAAAAAGAAAAAAGGAATTAGTACAATTGTAGCAATAACCTGTTCATAGAAAGCAATTACAAGGCTTGGATATTCTTTTACAAATTTTCTATTAAGCATTGATAAAATTGCATATGTAAATCCAGATACTATTCCCCACATAACTCCTTGGGTTGAACTGTTTCCCAATTGAAACTTTGGAATAACAAGCATAACGCCTAATAATGTAACAATCGCAATCACAATATCTGACAACTTAATCTTTTCCTTGAAAAAAAACGGTTCCAAAAAAGTTACAAAAACAGGGAATGTTGAGAATGTTAATAATCCTATTGCCACTGTAGACACTTGAATAGACTCAAAAAAAGTACTCCAATGAATTGCTAAAATCACTCCCATTATTATCAAATAAAGATAATGGTTTTTCTCCTTTAGTTTTATGTCCTTCTTAACATATAGTATAAGAATCAATAAAAAAATACTTGAAAAGAAAACTCGCCCAAGAACTATTATTGTTGATGAAAGCGTAAGCAATTTTCCGAATAACCCTGATAAACCAAATAAAAAAACTGCTAAATGAATTTCCACTAAATTTTTATTCTTTGCATTCATATATTTAACCTCCTAGGCAATGATCCAAAATATATGTAAATTATATCACCTATTATATAAATGGGAAATAAGTAATAAGTACCTAGATTAAACCATTCAGCTAAGAAATAAACGGATGATTTTTCATAATTCACCCCCGTTAAGCGATAGTACAGGTTTGTATTATAAAATAATGTTTCATATTTAAATACTATTCCGCAATAATTTCTATTAAAATTATATCATCATATACAATGATTAACTCTGCAATAATATACTATATGTTTTGAATTTTAAGATGTATAATTGTGGTTGCCGGAGTGATAATTTACGGTAATCTACGACATTAGAAAAAGAAATCTTTGATATTAGCAATAATATAGATCTCCTGGAAATGAATGAGGAAAAAAAATTAAAATTAATAGCTATTAGACAAATAACAAATGCCGTGAAATAAATAATTTAACGTACTTTTCAAATAAGTATTTGATTAGCAGGATTTTTAACAAATTTTAAGTTTTTAATTTTCTCATATATATTCTAAAAATAAGCTCTTCTAAAAAGTTGAACAAACTTGTGGTTATCAAGTAAATTCCCACTGCGATTGGAGCTGCTTTAACAACAAATAAACCAACTACTGCCATTATTACAATATTCCCCTTACTAATTGTAGCCTGCCCATCAATTTTCAATAAAGTTACATATGAAAGTAAACTTGGGACTAAGGATACAAGCACATATACCAGTGGAACGATAAAATAACTGTCTGAGACTTTAATACTAGACACCCATGGTATAAGATATGTTCCTACGCTCACAGGGATCTTATTAAACACACTCCACATAGTCGTTAATATAGGCAGTTGGAGCAACGTTACTAAGCACCCCATCATACTTTTTGCACTTTGAGCAGATTGTTTTTTAATTTCTAATTCAAGTTTGTCTTCGTTATTCTTATATTTTTCCTTAAGTTCTTGCATTTTTATAGCAAACTTTTGCTGTTGTTGCATAGATTTTTTTTGTTTAAAAGACATTGGTGAAAGTACTAATCTTACACTTATGGTAAGTAAAACTATTGCTAGTCCCCAATCACCAGTAAAATTAAAAATTGAGTTTAATAAATTGCTTAAAAAGTTAAAAATGATGTTTATATTTATCCTCCTTCGAATAATTTTGGCTAAAACATCATTTCAACTTTAAAACGCTCTATATATATCCACATACCATATTTTTCATAAATTATATAATCTTCTGGAAGTAGTTTTTTTACAAATCCAAGCCACTGAATCAAAACATTTCTCGTAACATTTTCTTCAGCTTTATGCTTAAAGTTTTTATAAGCATATAATGTATATGATACTATACTAGCAAAACATATTACTAAGAACATTAATTGAATTAACTTTATTAATAATACCATAAACTCATTTTTAGGTATCATGTACTTAAATGTGTAATAAAGAAAAAGCCATCTAAGTTTTTAGATGGCTTTTTAAACTATAATATAAATCCTTAAAATATATTCACTAGTATTTTTTATAGAAGTTTTTTAGCAAATTCCATATTATCCAATTTATTTTCTTTTATATAATTTAGTGAATCTACTAAATATGTTCTGTGATGTTCTATGGTCTTTGAGAAAGATTGGATAAATTCAACGATATCTTCTTTGTTATCTTGCTTATTACATAAATACTTCCCGACTAAATAAAATCTAATAAATGAATATCTTACTAAAAGCAAAATATATCCATCAAATATTGATTCCGATTCAGTAAATGGAAACATGTAGTTATACATAAAATTCACTAAAAAATTTTCGAAAATATAGCTATTATTATTAATGAAATTTTCAGTATAATCTTCAAATGCTTTTATGTACAATTCTGAATATTTACTAATGTCTTCTCCTTCATCAAACTTGAATCCAGATATAATTTGCTTAGTGTATTCCTTAAAAGAAAGACTGTCAACTTCTTTAGATACATTTAAGAAACCCATCATTTTCTTGAAAAAATCCATCTGAATAATATAACTTGATTGATTTTTTTCATAAGAATCGTTAACTGAATTCATATTATATTCTTTAATAAACTTAGGTACATTATTATACTTATGTTTAAGTTCTTTTTCTAATGCATTTATAAAATCACCTAATATATAAAGTCTTTGACTTAAATTAAATTTTCTGTTTTGTATTATTTTAATACTCAAATCTCTAATTTCTTTAAAATATTTAACAGGTGAATTATCATATTCTTTAGATGTAGTTTCAATATCACTTGATAATATATGTTTTCCTAAAGTTTCTTCACTTTCATTAAACCCAATTCCTTCTTCTTTTAATAAAAGAATTCTTGCAGCTTCGGGACAGGCTACATCAAGGGACATTTCATAGTATCTATCTACTTTATTTGTTATTCTAGGAAAGGAGGTGCAAACATTTGAAAGATATTTCTCTCCAATTTTAGAATAAATTATACAATAATTTTCTTCATCTAAAAAGGCACACCTTTTCCCACTTTTTAATTTTACTTTTCCATAATCTACATCAGGGCTTAGGTAATAATCATTATTATGTACATTTTTCTGAAACATGCGCTTCATTTCTTTGTCTTGAACTTTATAATACTGCCTGAAGGTGGTCTTATCAATATCTATATCCCATCCAATACAACAGCTATCGGTGCATTTTCCACCTATACATTCAAATTCTTTAAGATATGTTGGATATCGCATTTTTACATTTTCTCTCATTGTATACTTCCTTTGCATATAAATTATTTAAATTTTAAGTTTCATATTTATTTTACTATACTATTTCAAGTTTGTCAGATGTCTCTTCATTTTCAGGTGAAACAAATCATATTCTGGAATAATATTGCCATTGGGTAGTTAATAAGGTTTTAGATATATTGTGATTTGCTTTTGTAATCTAATTTAGCGATTATTGACAAGAATATAACTTTATATAAAGGTATTAATTTGTTCACGTACCCCGGGGGATTTTATGAGCAAAGCGAATCTGCTAATGATGGATATAAAAAGGGAAATATATTAGATGAGACTTTGCAACCACTGTAATGAATTAAAGGGGGATAATAATACAGTTAATTCGAATGTTTTTTATGTAAAATATACCTTTTTATGGTATAATTTTTCTGAATGAATTAGGGGGAGGAGTTATGGAAGGTTACCGTAAATTTAATTTTGTTATCACCATACTAATAGCGTTGCTCCTCATAGGAACATTAGGATATAAATTTTTATTAGATGTTAACATTGTAGATGCATTATATATGACTGTTATAACCATATCAACAGTAGGATATGCGGAAGTGGCTACTATGGATGCAAAAGCTAAGCTTTTTACTATATTTCTTATTTTTTTAAGTTTAGGTACTGTGGGGTATATATTTAGCAGCATGGTATCTTCTTTTTTAGAAGGAGATTTAAAAGATGCCTGGAGGAGGAGACGTATGGAAGTTGGGATAACCAAGCTAAAAGATCACTATATAATATGTGGAGGGGGCGAAACAGGGGGAAATGCTATAAAGCAATTTAAAAAAAGTAATGTTCCATTTATTGTAATAGATAAAGATGAAGAAATAATAAAGGAACTAATAGAAAATAAAATATATGCTATTCAAGGAGATGCCACTCAAGAAGAAGTATTAGATAAGGTAAGAATAAAGTTTGCTAAGGGTCTTATTTCTTCATTGTCTACAGATGCGGATAATGTTTATACTGTCCTAACCGCAAGAGAAATGAATAGAAATTTATATATTGTATCTCGAGCTATAAATAAAAATGCAAATGAAAGGTTAAAAAAAGCAGGTGCAAACAATACAATTTCTCCAAATGAAATAGGCGGAACTAGAATGGCAGCTCTAATGCTTAGACCTACCGTTATTGCTTTTCTAGATATAATAACCCATGATGGAGATCTAATTTTAGACTTAGAGGATGTTACTATTTGTGAAGATTCCATTATAATAAATAGGAGTCTTATGGAAGCTGGGATTCCTGAAAAAACAGGACTAATAGTTTTAGCCATTAAGAAGAATAGTAATAAAAAATTAGTTTTTAATCCAAGTTCTAACCAGTTACTAAAAATGGGTGATACCATGGTAGTTCTAGGAACAGAAGAACAGGTTATTAAACTTAAGGAAATTGCTAAAGACATAGGATAAAGAAGGTTAAGTTAATTGTTGGAGAATTTACGATTTAGTATAAATTATATAAGAGAGATAACCGTCTGTAAATTATAAAATAAGCCCAATGCTAGGGCTTGTTTTTTTACCCTTTTTGCGGGAAAAGTAGTTGCTACCCAGATTATGAATAAAAGAATAACTTAAAGATTTTAGACATAAATAGAAAAATAGAGGGGGATAGGATAAGTGGTAATGTTTAAAGTATTTTTGAATAAAAAAGAGTATGTAGAATTTTAGGGCCTGGTAATAAAGATATTTAAAGCAGATTAAGTAGGAGACGATATTTATGTCATTTTGTCAGAAGTGCGGTGCAAAGTTACAAGAGGGCGATACATTTTGTGGAAACTGTGGCGCTCGGCTTGAAGGAGCAATAGCGAATTTGCTAATCATCAAAGAAAAAAGAAAAAATAAAATTGGCTTGTCGCAAATAGACAAGCCAATTTTATCATTATCATCATTAATTTTACAAATGAATTCTCGACATCTTCCACAAGGTGTAATTATACATACCCCAGTGTAAATTCTACATATCGTTAGCTTTTAAATTTAAGCTCTTAAAGATATACTTTCTTCATTTACATCTTCATCTTCATCTTCATCTTCATCTTCAGTTTGATTTTTAACAATAACATTTACGAACTTTTCTCCATACGGAAGACAAAATTGTATGAATGGACCTATTAACAATGCAGATATTATTGTACCTATTCCCAATATTCCGCCGAGTGTAAAGCCCAATATTAAAAAACTAACATCTAATGCCATACGAATCCAACGATATTCTAAATTAGTTTTATCTTTTATAATAAATGGAATAATATCATTTGGTGCAACACCTAGATCACTTGCTTTAAGTATAGAAAATCCAATTGCAATTAAAGCACAACCGATTACAACTAAAAATATTTTTATACCAATATTTAAAGATGCAATTGGGAAAAATGAAACAGCCTTTACTCCAAGGTCAATAATGGGTCCTACTCCAACAACGCATATAATTGTTCCTATCTTTATACGACGTCTTTCAACTAGAAGTATTATGCAAAACAATACAAATAAAATAATCATATTAGCATTTCCGGGTGTTTTATTTAATAAAAATGCTAATCCTTGAGTGAATAAAGTAAATGGATCGGAACCGATATTAGTTTTTAAAAACAAGGCTACTCCAATCTGTATAATACTCATTCCTACAAAAAATATAATTAGTCTTTTAATTAGATTTATTTTTTTGGCCATATTTTCCATCCCTTTCTTTATATTTTATAGTTACTTAAGGTTCAACCTTTATTCTTTCTTCAGGAAACATAACTTTAAAGCTTCCTTTTTATCATATTTTAAACACCAACATTTATTTATGTTCGTTTTTGTTTCGTTTGATTTCGCTTATTTTCATTTTACTATATTTTAGTAAACGGTGTCAACAGTCGAATCCAGTAAATATTGTTTATTAAATAAATTGTCAATCATTTTATAAGCTATCAATGGAAATCAGAAAGATTATACGATTACGATGAAGCGGTTTAATCCTATTCAGAGAACAGGGTATTTTAGAAAATTAGGAAAATCAAATTTATCTATTATATTTTTAGTTTTCTTTAGGCTTCGTATCCATACACTTTATTATTTACCTTTATTAGATTATAATGAGGGTTATTAGAGAAGGTGGTGCTATAATGAGCTTAAACAAACAAAAGAAAATTGCTATTGTGAATGATATTACTGGATTTGGACGATGTTCTATATCTGTTGCATTGCCTATTATATCAGCAATGAAGATACAATGCTGTCCATTACCTACTGCAATATTATCTGCACATACGGGATTTTCAAGTTTCTTTTTTGATGATTATACTCCTCATATGAGGGATTACATAAATAATTGGAAAGAGCTTAATTTACGATTTGATGGAATCTGTACTGGATTTTTAGGTTCAAAAGAACAAATTGACATTGTTGTAGAGTTTCTTGAAAATTTTAAAACAAAGAATACTATTGTCATGGTTGATCCTGTGATGGGTGACTATGGACGACTTTATTCTACCTATACACAGGAAATGTGTGATGAAATGAAGAAGTTAATTAAATATGCGGATGTAATGACTCCTAATCTTACTGAAGCCTGTAGGCTTCTTGATATTCCTTATCCAGAAATAGATTTGAATCCTGAGCAACTTGAAAATATTGCAAAAGAGCTTTGCACAAAAGGCCCGGATAAAATTGTTATCACTGGACTGCAGCATAATGGGAATATACGAAATTTTATATATGAAACAGGAAAACCCTATACTATAATAGAAGCAAAAAAAATTGGTGAAGATCGTTCAGGTACTGGAGATGTATTTTCTTCTATTGTAGCTGCTAATATAGTAAAGGGAGTAGATATCGTGACTGCGGTAAAAAAAGCCACAGATTTTATTAGTAAAGCCATTGATTATACTGTTAAAATCGGAACTCCAGTATATGATGGTATTTGCTTTGAAGAATATTTGACTGAGCTGCAATAACTTAAGTATATTTAGTAATTTATTATTACTTATTAATATTAATTACAAATTTAAAACATAAAGAAAAGAGGAAGATAGAATATGGTTATTTTATATACATATAACAATGGTGTTTATATCAATTTAAAAGATGTTGATATCACTAAAAAAGAATCCAATCACAAAAACATTTATGTTAATTTAACTAACAATTGCCCTTGTTCTTGTACCTTTTGTTTAAGAAACACTAAGGAAATGGCTAAATCAAATAGTCTATGGTTAGATACAGAACCTACTGTTCAAGAAGTCATAGAAGAGTTTGAAAAATATGATTTAACTCAGTTCAATGAAATTATATTCTGTGGATTTGGTGAACCTTTAACCCGTCTTGATGATCTATTGAAAGTGGCAAAATACTTAAAAAATAGAAGTAGCAATAATCCAATTCGTATAAATACTAATGGATTAGCGGATTTAGTTAATAAAAAGGAAACTGCTGCATTGTTAAAAGACTTGATTAATACTGTATCCATAAGCCTTAATGCATCAAATGCGGAAGAATATTTAACATTAACTCGTAGCAAATTTGGTATAGAATCTTATGACGCCATGCTGAAATTCGCAGTAAGCTGCAAAGAGTATGTTCCAAATGTAGTTATGACAGTAGTAGATTGTATTGGACAAGAAGAAATAGATGCTTGTCAAGCCGTATGTGATACTATTGGAGTACCTTTAAGAGTACGTCCTTTTGAATAAGATAAAGTTACATACTGTTATCGCAAATAAGACAAGCCATTAGATTTTCTAATAACTTGTCTTATTTGCGTCTATTTTTTAATACTTATATTTCCTTCAACTTTGTTATTACATTGGATTCTAATAATGTTGTCACCAAAACAAGTGCTAAAGCAACACCACTTACAGTTTGAAGTGCTAACATAGGAAGTTCAGTAATTCCTAAAGCTTTTCCATATAAAAGCATTCTTACAAATGTATACCCTATGATTTGAAATATACCTCCAACTGAGGCCCCTATTAACCAACCAAATCTTAAATTAGGAAACAATTTTTCAGTCATTAATCCCATAATCATAGCCATTATAGATTTTATAAAAAACGTTGGAATAACCCACTGCATGTATCCCCCTAAAAGGTCAGCTAAAGCAGCGCCCATTCCACCAGCTAAAGCCCCTTTGCGCCAGCCTAAAATTAACACTGACAGAAAAATCATACAATCCCCTAAATGTGTATACCCATTTATTGAAGGAATTTTTATAAAATATGTTGCTAAAAAAACTAATGCGGCCATTATAGACATTTTTGTTAAGTCTTTTGTTTTCATTTGTTCTTTTTTCATAGTATCCCCTCTTTTTAAAATCATTATTAATACTGTTTTTAGATTATATTATAGATATTCAACGTCATAATTAAAGCTTTTTTACTTGAAGCTAAGTTAAAATTCAACTTCTTTTCCAGAGGCCTTATCATAAAAATAATACTTTAGAGTTGAACATCTTCCAATATTGGAGATAATATCATAGGATTTTAAAATAGTCTAGTGTATCGATACACATTTAATAATAAGGTAGTAAAATATAAATTTAACACATTGGTAATCGTGGTGAATTGACAAAGTTCTGCTTCCGCCTTCCAATATTCAATTTCAGCATCTTAAACTTCATTTAAATTCACTTATTTGAAACGCTTTAATATAATATAATATATTAAAGCTAAAGCATAAAATAGATAGAAAACATTAATCCTTTACAGTTTTAAGCTTCATAAAACAATATGATTTCTGACATAAATATAACCGAGCAAGTGATCAAAATAAAAAATAAAGGAGTAAACAGCGTGAAAGAAAAAGTAGTAATTATTGGTGCGGGAATATCAGGATTGTCTGCTGGAATATATGCACAGATGAATGGATTTGATAGCGAAATATATGAGCAGCACATAATTGCAGGAGGTGAATGTACTTCTTGGAAAAGGAAAGGATACAGAATTGATGGTTGCCTAAACTGGCTTACTGGTACAAAACAAGGCACAGCTCTTCATGACGTATGGAAAGAAGTAGGGGCCTTTACTGATGATCATGTAAGCTATCCTGAAGTTTTTGCTGCAACTCAAATAGGAGACAAGACACTATTTTGGTATAGAGACGTTGAAAAGCTTAAATTACATTTTTTAGAGTTATCACCCGAGGATAAGCTAGCTATAGAAGAAATGTATCTAATCATAAAGGATTTGCAATCTATGAATATACCTGCAAAAAAGACAATGGATATAATGAATATCTTTGAGAAAATAGCTTTTATAAAAGAAATGATGCCCGCCTTTAAAAATGCAGGATCTATCAAAAAGCTATCACTAGATGAATATACAGAGCGTTTTAAGAGTCCCATAATAAGGGCGGCTATTGCAAATTTTGTGCCTAGTGGATATATAGCTATGACTTTCTTTACCACTGCCGCAATGTTTGCTGCTAACAAGAGTGGTTGGCTTAAAGGCGGTTCCCAGGCTTTGGCTGATAATATGCTTCATAAATATGAGAAACTTGGTGGTATATTTCACGGTGGAAATGGTGTAAAAAGAATATTAGTCGATAATGGTAATACATCCGCTATCGAACTTAATAATGGGGAGAAAGTAAATGTTGATTATGTAATATCTGCCTGTGATACTTATGTTACTATGAAAAAATTATTAGAGGATAAATATAGAGATAAAAAGTTTGATATGATGTATTCTGCAACTAAAGACTATGAAACCTGTAGCATTGTGCATGTGGCATTTGGAGTAGATTGCGATTTATCAAAATATCCAGCTAAGGTTAATTATATACATGATGTATGATGTAGTTGATTTTTGTGGAGAGAAGCTAGACGGATGTTTCTTCGAGCATTTTTGTAAAGAAAAACCCTTTGCACCTGAGGGAAAGAGTGTTGTTAAAACATGTTTCTTAGTTTATAATTATGATTTTTGGAGTGGGTTATCGAAGGAACAATATATAAAAATAAAAAAAGACATAGAAGATTATTTTACAATTAAACTAAATGAATATTTTCCAGAAACTGTTGGGAAAATTGAGATGGTAGATGTAGCCACACCTTTAACCTATGAAAGATACTGCAGTGCTTATAGAGGCTCATTTATGGCATTTAAAATGAGTAAGTCAGCTAAGATAACTAGCCATTATGGCAAAATTAAGGGTATTAATAATATGTATATAGCAAGTCAATGGATTATGATACCAGGCGGACTTCCTGCAGCATTAATTGTAGGCAAGGTAGCAATACAAAAACTTTGTAGGGATAAGAAACAAAAATTTATAGGAATACAGTAATATAGTGAAGTTTACCTAAGAAAAATAATGTTATTTAGCTTGCAGTTTGTGCTTTTTCTTATAGAAGCAAGAGCCCATATAGCATTATTACTTAACTCACATAGAAATGGCTTAAACATTTGATTTGAATGTTGTTTATATATAAACAGTGTATGATTTCTATTTATGGAGGAATTGTTCTGAATTGTGCTAAATAACAATATTATATATAGAGTTACGACGCAGTTGTATGAAATTGTGAAGTAAACATTATTTTCTTTGAAAGAGATAGTAAACGGGAATTTCAATAATAATTGAATAAGGAGAAAGTTAAAATTATTGAGAAAAATATTTTGAATAAAAGAATTTATATATATCTAGTAATCACTTACAGTTGTACATTAATCGGGTGGATACTGATACTTCTGCTTCCAGAACCATATAAGAATAACGCAAGATCGATATTATTTACATGCTTTAGCTTGTTTCCGCTTATAGCTACATTTCTTACGAGAAAGATGACAAAAGATAAAACGAAATTGAATATTAAACCTCATTTCCGCAAAAGTTGGAAAGTATATTTAATGGCAGTTAACCACCAATGGGATATTTTCTATTTCAAACACTTAATAAATAGTTCATGTGAGTTGTAATTAGTAGATATTATTGATTTTAATTATTTATTATAAACATAATTATATTAGCAGATAAGATTATAACTGATTTAGATGAGATATTTTAACTTTATTAGTAACAGAGCTTGTCCGCTTCACTTTAAATATAATATTCATTAAAATAAATTAAGGAAAGTAATTTTACTTTCCTTAATTTATTGTTATAGTATAAACGCTATTTTTAAAAATAGACTATTTGTTATATAAATCTGCATTTACAAACTTATTGCCTACTATATCTCCTAGTGAGACGTCAAGGATACTACGGCTCAATGAGCCATCTAACTCTTCAAGCTGAAAATTTACTATGGTTTCATTCCATAATACATTGTAAACAGTAGATGAAATTTTAATATAATCGCCTTCATATACATTAACTCCATTGTTATCAGATAAGTATACCCATTGAAGCAATTCAAATTCTTCAACAGGTCTCCAAGTTAAACCGGGAACCTTCACAGCTGACGGAACGAAACTTTGCGAATCAAAAGTCATGCCTTGCAATTTATGCATTTTGTGTTTTAAACTATCCCAAACTCTAAATTTTAATTGTTTCATTTTAAATTACCAGCCTTTCTTTTTATAATTTTGTTCAATTCTTTATAAATTGTTTTTTAATAATTTCCATAAATACATTAAACTATATGTCGAATAATATACTGTAATAGTAGCGTATACTAGTTTTATATGCAACAACTAGATACTTAAAGATTGCACGAAGGCAGGTAGCAAGTAAAATATGCTCGCATACTCTTTCATATTCTAGAATTAATGCGCAACCTATATTTACTTTTTTTAGGTGGCTGACGCGACCCCGTTACAGAAATTGGTAACGTAGTGGACAAGTTCTGTTTGCTAATTTTAGTTGTCATACATTAGCAAAACAAATTGTGGTTACAATTTGTTCACGCCCCCCCCGGTTTTTTTATGAGCGAAGCAAATTTGCTAAATTATTAAACAGGAAAAAGGGGTATAATAAACGTGAATATGAAAAGTTGAACAGGTTTGAAAAGTTTCAGACTTAAAATTTTTTGACTAGGAGAGGATTGTTGTGAAAAAACTGATTTTAGTAACATCACCACCAGCAAGTGGAAAAACTTATATCGCAAAAAAGCTTGCCGAGGCATTACGCCATGTTGTCTATCTTGATAAAGATACACTCATAAAATTATCAAAACAGATTTTTGTTGTAGCAGGTGAAGAATATAATAGAAGCTCAGATTTTTTTAATGAAAATATACGTGATTATGAATACGAAACAATAGTAGAACTCGCAATGGAAGCTCTGAATTATGATGATATTGTGCTAATTAATGCACCATTTACAAAAGAAATACGAGATTTAAACTATATCAAAAATCTAAAAGCAATATTAAAAGAAAATAACGCTTCTTTAGTCGTTATTTGGGTAGAAACTTCAATCGATGTAACACAGCAAAGAATGATTGAGAGGAATTCTGATAGGGATACATGGAAACTTGCACATTGGAATGAATATATTGCAGGGACTAATTTTGATATTCCTATTGCTTTGGATGATCCTTCTATAAAAGATGATTTGCTTATCTTCAAAAACTCTTCTAATGAAGAATTCACCGATTCCTTAATAAAAACAATAGATATACTGGAAGAATCATCGGGTAGAAAATAAATATAGTAACAAAGGAGTATGTTAGTGTGGAAAGTAATAGTTTGATAAAAAGCAGATCTACTTTTATAGGAAAGACTTTGTGTCTAATGGCAGTTGGACTACTAATAACATTTATAGTTGGTCTGTTTATGAGTAACTATATAATGAATGTATCTACAACAGTAATTTATGGGGCTATGATTCTGGAACTGGTTATGGTTATAACATTAGTTAAGAGAGTTGCTAAAATGTCTACAGCATCTGCAATATTTTGGTTCTTGGTTTATTCAGCAGTAAATGGTGTAACATTGAGTATAGTTTTTTTAATTGTAAATCAAGGTCAATTAATTACTGTGTTCGCTCTAACTTCATTAATGTTTTTAAGTAGTGGAATGGTAGGTATAACAACAAAGAAAGACTTAAGTGCAATAGGTCAATTTGCCATGATGTTTGTAATAGGTTTAATTTTACTTACTATTATGCAGATGTTTTTCGTTTCTTCCACATTTAATTTAGGCGTATGCTTCTTAGGTATAATAGTATTTGGTGCATTAACAGCATATGACATGCAGAAAATAAAGCGTATGCAAGCACAAAGTAATGATATGCATGGGATTGTGCTTGCGGCATTATCTTTATATTTAGACTTTATAAATATATTTTTGTTTGTATTGAGGTTATTTAGTAGGAGATAATAGTACCCAATCTTACAATATTTAAATTTAAATAAATCTTGATAATACATTGGTATTACTACTGGTTACAGTGCAGTAAATAAATTCCCTAAATTAGGTAAATACTAGGGAGAAAAAAACAAAACAAGTTTAATAAAAATGTAAGCCAAATCAAGATTATATTGGTAAAAGAAGGGGAGAGTTAAATTGAGAAAAGTTGCAGTTTTTTTAGCAGAAGGATTTGAAGAGGGTGAAGCATTATTTGTAGTTGATATTTTAAGAAGGGCAGGATTTCAATGTAATTCTGTAAGTATCAATGAAGAAATGGTAAAAGGTTCTCATGGTATTGTGGTAAAGGCGGACAAAATTATAAGTGATGAAATAAAAGAATACGATATGATTGTTTTACCTGGTGGATTACCTGGTGCAACAAATTTAAGAGATGATGAAAGGGTCATTGAATTAGTAAAATATTTTGATAAAGCACCGGAAAAATTTGTTGCTGCTATCTGTGCAGCACCGATGATTCTAGAAAAAGCAGGAATTATCAAGGGACGCAGAATAACATCATATCCTGGAGAGGAATATACTACATTGCTTAAAGATGCAAATTATGTAGAAGATATCGTTGTGGTAGATGATCACTTGATCACTAGTAGAGGACCAGCTTCAACCCTACCATTTGCTTATACATTAGTAGATGCATTAGGTGGCAATAGTAGTTTGTTAAAGCAAGGAATGCTTTATAATATGGTAAGAGAAAGTAAATTCGAGTAGATAAGATGAAAGAAAAAAACAATTAGCAAAACAACTTGTGGTTACTGTGGCTACCTGGCACGCAAAGTTTTTTAGAATTAACGGATATCACGAGAAGCTTTAATATGAAATGATTGAACTTAGTCGTAGAAAATGTTATGCTATCAATGGTAAACTCAGTAGAATGTCTTTACTACATAAAAATCAAGTGTAAAATTGCAATTGAGAAGAGAATATATTGAAGAGCTTATTTTTATAGGCTCTTTTTTAGTGATAAAGAGAGGTAATAATATGATAAAAGTTGATAATTTGTCCTACTCATTTCCGCAGAAGGATCTATATAATAACATTTCATTTACATTAGAAGATGGTCAACATTGTGCTTTTATAGGGACAAATGGCAGCGGAAAAAGTACATTGATAGATATAATTATGGATCCAGAAAAATATATGTTCGATGGTAAGTTAGAGATGGACCCAAATTGTAGAATTGGGTATGTAAGTCAATTCTCACAACTTGGCGAAACAAAAGAAATTACAGTTTTCGAATATATAGGGGAAGAATTTATTAAACTACAAAATGAAATAACATCTATTTGTACTGAAATGGAAACATCTTCGGATATTGATTCTTTACTAGAAAAGTATCAACAAACTTTAGACGCATTTGATGCAATTAATGGGGATGATTTCGAAAACAACATTAATAAAAACCTAAATCTTGCAAACTTAATTAAGTATAAAGATCTAATGATATCTGAACTTAGTGGTGGGGAATTCAAGCTTATTCAAGTAATTAAGGAAATGCTAAATAGTCCAGACTTAATGATTATGGATGAACCCGATGTGTTTTTAGACTTTGGAAACCTTAATTCTCTTAAAGATCTAATTAATTCACACAAAGGAACAATGTTAATTATTACGCACAACAGATATCTATTGAATAATTGTTTTAACAAAATTCTGCATCTTGAAAACATGGAGCTCCAAGAGTTTGATGGAAGCTATATTGATTATAACTTCTCATTACTCCAAACTAAAATTGAGTTACAAGAACTAGCTACTTCTGATAATGAAGAACTTGAGAGAAACGAGATGTTAATAAAAAAACTAAGATATCTCGCAACTGAGCATACTGAATCTTCTAGAGGAAAATCTCTAAATGCTAGAGTTAAAATTCAAGAAAGATTAGAAAAACGTAGAATTAAAGCGCCATTTGTAGATATTAAACAACCGAATATCAGTTTAGTTACAGATAATGAAATCGAAGAAACCATTGCTTTAAAAGTTAATGATTATAGTGTTGCCTTTGATGATATGCTTCTAGAAAATGTTAACTTTGAGATTAAATCTAATGATAAAGTAGCTCTTGTCGGTTTAAATGGTACCGGGAAAACGACTTTACTCCAAGAAATCTTTAAAAATAATCATGATTCTATTGAGATAAATGAACACGTTGAAGTGGCTTATTTATCTCAACTTCAAGGCAAAACACTAAATGAGTCTAATACGATACTTGAAGAGTTCTTCGATGCTGGTTTTAAAACTTATGAAGAGATTAAATCATATATTTCAAGCTACGGTTTTGAAGAAGAAATCATTAATCAAAAGATAGAGTCTTTATCTGGTGGAGAAAAAAATATACTTCAATTGGCTAAAGTTTCTGCTAGTAAAGCAAACATGTTGCTTCTTGATGAACCGACAAGTCATTTAGACACCTATTCACAAATAGCACTGGAAAAAGCCATAGAAAACTATAAAGGTGCAATTCTAATGATTTCTCATGATTTCTATTCTATAGTAAACTGTATGGATTTTGTTTTAATCATTGAAGATAAGACAATTAGAAAAATGAGTATGCGAAAATTTAGAAAGATGATTTATGCTAGTTATTTTGACAGAGACTATTTAGCAATTGAACAAAAGAAAAAATTAGTTGAAACAAAAATAGCATTGGCTTTAAAAGATACTGATATTACGCTTGCAAAAGTTTTATCTGAAGAGCTAGAAGAGCTGATTAAGTTACTTTAAATTTAGTGAGTAGTTAAGAGCACTTATGTAAAAAAAATAAGGAGTAGTTCACTTTTAGTGAACTACTCCTTATACATATATACAAATATTTAATTTTTAATTAAGTAGAGTATAGTAATTTATATTAATTCAAATAAATTTTTATTGTCTTATCACATATACTAAAGACCTCTTATTTATAAATTGTACTAACCTCTAAAAACTTTAACAACTTAATTTGAAACATTGGACTATCCCCTTTCTATTAGCAATTCTTTTACTTTATCTAAGGAGGGTTAATATCTTTGTGGAATTACTTCCACTTTTTCAATAGTTAAATTATGTTGCTTTGTTTATAAAGCAATAATAACATAGTAAGTTATATTTGTAAAGAATTATTTTTAATTAACAATAAATATTCGTTAAACATGCAATTTGAAATATTAAAGAGTTAGGCCGAGTAGATTTAGTAATTGAGAATAAAGAAAAGCTAATTAAAATTGATCACAGGGGTGAAGGCAGTAGCACCGACGTAGGCGGTTATAAATTAATTATTTATTATATTTATTTAATAAAAAATAACTATTTAGAAGGAAATAACTCCCAAATGGAGAATAGATATATGAAAGAATATTTTAAGGAGGTCAAATAAATGTCAAAATTTGAAATTCCAAAAGATAAGGACGAAATAAAGCGACAAATTAAAGCCTTACAGAGCCTATTACCTATAGACGATAAGAAAGGTGATAGGAAAAGTAAGCAAATACACCAAGATGAAATTAAAGCCCTTAAAAAAGCTTTAAGCGCCCAATAAGAGATATTAACTATTCATATAAGTCACACAGATACCCGTAAATGAAAAGAAAGGATTAAAGCATTTTGTGCCTTAATCCTTTCTTTTCATTTATAAAAATTTGCATAATAAAAAAAAACTATGTATAATTATAAAAGAGTTTGTTAATAAAAGTTGAATATTGTGTTCGGATGAAGATTGTGGGAGAGAGATGGCTTGCCATCCGCCGAAGAGGAAAAACTTTCAGGCACCTAAGGATTTTTAATGTGAAACTATATTTATACAGGTACAAAATTTCCATTAACTTGCGAGTTTTGGATTAGTATTAAATTAATAGTTGAACTGAAAAACCTATTAGTTTTGTAAGGAAACTATTTATTAGGAGAAAACCGTAATTGGACGAGCCTCTGGAGAGAGCTGCTTAAACAGACACCGAAGGAGCAAGATAGTATTATTAAGATAAGCTACTTAAACTGTAAATTTCTACATGTCCATAACTCATTAAACTATCGAGTTTTGTACAAGTATAAATTAAGTTTGAGTAAGATTTAGCTTTAGCTATCGAATCTCTCAGGTAAAAGGACAGGGGATAGAAATTATGAAAAAAATTTTGTCTCCTCCATTATATTAAATTAAGGGAGGATTTTTTAAATGACAGCGTTTATGGAAGTGCTTAACAAAATTGATTCATGGCTTTGGGGACCACCGTTACTTGTTTTACTAGTAGGTACAGGATTGTATTTAACTATAAGATTGGGGTTATTGCAGGTTACTAAGCTACCACTTGCACTTAAGTATTTATTTACTAAAGAAAGGGATAATGATGGAGCGGGTGATGTATCATCATTTGCAGCTTTATGTACAGCTTTAGCGGCAACAATAGGAACAGGAAATATTGTTGGTGTTGCAACAGCAATTAAACTTGGCGGACCAGGAGCTTTATTCTGGATGTGGGTAGCTGCTTTCTTTGGAATGGCTACTAAGTATTCTGAAGGCTTACTTGCAGTAAAATACAGGACTGTTGATGAGAATGGACAAATGGCTGGCGGACCTATGTATTACCTAGAAAATGGACTTAAAAATAAGTTTTTAGCAAAAATGTTTGCAATCTTTGGTGTAGGAGTTGCCTTTTTTGGAATAGGTACATTCCCACAGGTAAATGCAATAACAGAGGCTGTATCAATTACATTTAATATACCAACTATTGCAACAGCAATAGTGATAACACTTTTAGTTGCATTAATAACTATTGGGGGAATAAAAAATATTGCAGCAGTATCAGAAAAGACTGTTCCATTTATGGCAGTGTTTTATGTTATAGGATGTTTAATGATTGTAATAATCAATATTAATTTATTACCAGGAACAATAGCTTTAGTTGTAAAGAGTGCATTTACTACAACGGCAGCAGCAGGTGGTTTTACAGGGGCAACAGTAATGCTTGCTATGCGAAGTGGTGTTGCCAGAGGAGTATTCTCTAATGAGTCTGGTCTAGGTAGTGCACCAATAGCAGCAGCGGCAGCTAAAACTAAGTCTTGTGTAAGACAAGGACTTGTATCTATGACAGGTACTTTCTTTGATACAATAGTTATTTGTACTATGACTGGTCTTGTTTTAATAATGACTGGAGCTTGGAATTCCGAATATGCAGGAGCAGCTATGACAAACTATGCTTTTAGTAATGCGTTTCCTATAGCGATGATAGGACAGTTGATTGTGACTATTGGACTTATTTTCTTTGCATTCACAACAATACTTGGTTGGAATTATTATGGAGAAAGATGTATTGTATATTTAGTAGGAGTAAAAGGAATTAAACCATATAGAGGGGTATTTATTTTCTTAGTAGCATTAGGTGCATTCTTAAAATTAGAAATGATTTGGGTAATTGCTGATATAGTAAATGGATTGATGGCAATTCCAAACTTAATCGGATTGATTGGATTAAGTGGAGTTATTATAAATGAAACAAGAAAATATTTTAAAGATCTTGATGATGATGGAATGCTTAAGGTGGGAAAATAAATAATTAGAAGGAAGCTTTTGGCTTCCTTCTTTTTTGTATGCCCAGTATGTTTGCTGAGTCGATAGGCTGAAAGAAGCGGCAGGGGGTAGGTAGACCTATCTGGGGAAGTCTGTAGCAAAACAAACGAACAATCTATGTTGACATTGTTATTATCGCTACGCACCAACTGACTGTTAAAATAGTTTGTGGCCCTATTCCTTCATTATTATTTTAAAAACATTGGAAACTACTAATATCTCTCAGATCCATTCCGAAAAATCTCCAACTACGTCCAGTCCAACGGAAACCTGATATAGATCTAGGTCCCACAAATGTAAGCCATGTCCAGAAACCTCTTCCTCTTCTTGGCCATATATATACAAATCTATAGAGGCAAGGTCTAATTGCACCTTGGTCTATAGCTAGAGGGGTAGCTCCAAATTGTTGTGATTGAGACTGAGGTGGTGTAAAGTTTGGAGGTGAAGAAGGCGGTCCACCCTGAGGCCCTTGTGCGAAGAGTGTAGGAGGAGCCATCTGCCTGTATGGACATTCTAAAGGAAGATCTTGAGTTTCTAATTCATAGTTATACATTGAATTATAAAATCTAATAGTATCATCATCAATATACATTAAACTAACTCCTTAAAGTATTTACTATACAGTATATGGCGCATTATATGTTTTTGTTATTTAAAAGTTGGAGATTCGTCTCCTATATTTAAATATGCACCTTATATACAATATGCATATTATATATAAGGTGCCTCCGAAAAAAACTAGTTGGATGCCTAAATAATTGCATGAGGTGTTTTATGGATTTATTAATATTTGAAAAACATAGATTGCTTAGATATAGCTTGTTATTTCAGTTATATAGGGACTTCTTTACCTACGGCTATGAAGTGTGCAGTAATATTGATTATGAGATTCCTAATGATTCTAGAATTGAAATAATTGCAGCTCTTTATTTCATCTTCTATAAAAGATGGATTTTTTTTAACATAGAAAGAGATAAAACAGTTTCTGCTTTTGTTTTAGGCCGCGGCATTGAGGAAGTGGAGAATTATTTTACTGAAACTGGTAAATTTGTACTTTCAAATGTATTTGAGGATTTGCTCATACCCGTTATAAATAGAGAATAAATGAGTGGAGGTTCAGTTAATATTGGAAATAATGGATCCTTTATATGATAAAAAGGCTAACTTTGTTGGTTGGTTATTAGAACATAGTAATGTATTTAATAATGATTTAAAATGGGTAGCATATATATATGGTAATTATGTTTGGGCAAAAAAAACCAGAATATGGATTGGTGGATTAAGAGGTACTAATCTATTAGATAGAGATGGGAGGATTGTAGCTTGGAGTATTAGCGGACCTGTGGTGGGCGGTCTAGAAATCATAAAAGCGCCGCTTGATATTGGCCCCCCATTTCTGTCAGTTGTACCAATTATTCATGAGTTTCCATTTAATCCTGGGTACGCCCCTGAGCCTGCAGGCGAATGGTCGAAACTAACCTTCACTCAATGGATTAATCAAAGGTAGGTGTTTAATTTATGCTTCAGATAGAAAGAGATTTAATTAGAACTCAAATTTTATTTGAGCTATATGAAAATTTATTTTGTATTTGCACTTACAGAAATATTACAAGGCAAGAATACAAAGTCTCAGGTGTAAACAAGTGTGAGATAATTGCAGCTCTTTTTTATTTAGATGACAGAGGATTTATTAATGTACGGACTACAAGTGAAGATGACGTTCTTATTATCTATATTAGAGCCAGAGGGATTGATGAAATTGAACTTAAAATAAAAAAAGCTACCACATTGGCCCTAACTTCTAGCTTTAATAAACTACTTATTCCAAACTTCGATAATGTTCCTGATGACTGCTAAATTATTTTATACAGAATGTGTATCTATAGAAGAGGATGTGATTATATTGAAAACAGTTAATATAATTTTTGTTAGTGGAAACGATGTTGTATTAAGTCTTAATGATAATGAAAGGAGAAAATTGATCTCTTGGTTGAATGATAGTGAAAATCCAAATAACGTCTATGTGTTAAAACAAAATAGTGATAATATTGAAACATTTATAACTTATACAATTTATAAAAGTAAAATAGAATATGCAGTATATTAATCTGATACGTCATCTCTTTAAAAAACAAAGTGGGAGTCTAAGCCACTTTGAGGACTATTTAAAATTAGCAAAACAAATTGTGTTTACAATTTGTTCGTGACCAACGGGGGTGTTTATGAGCGAAGCGAATTTGCCTATGTCTTTTAGGGAAAATGATTCTGGGGCTAATATAGCACAAGGACTAGTAACACCAAAAATACAATTTCCGAATGTTATAAAAAATCCAAAACTTTTAATACCACCATTTATAGCCGCAATTATATGTGCACCTATTGCAACAGTTTTATTTAAATTTACTGCTACCTATGAACTTGCAGGGCTTGGACTTAATTCATTAATTGCACCACTTAATATCCTTGCAACAAGAGGAATAAAAGGAATTTTAATTTGTTTATTTACTGGCATAATTTTGCCTACAGCTATAATAATGCCTATTTATATTGCAATGAAAAAAATCAAGAATTATAAAAACTGGCGATATGCATATGAAAATTCAGTAAAATGTTAATATTATAAATTTACTTAATAAAAATAACAGTAGTCTATACTAGGAGCATTTTGTGTCTAGAGAAAAAATAGAGTTAGTGGATATTTATATATCTGCTGACTCTTATTCTTTATTTTGTAAATTATATTTTAATATTAAATAGTGGAATAGCAAAACAGATTGTATTTACAATTTGTTCACGTACTCCGGGGGATTTTATGAGTGAAGCGAATTTGTGTACAAACATTAGCAAGTAAAATATGCTCGCATACGCTTACATATTCTACAGGAGGGTCACACCAAAAACCTAATAAATGTAAAAACAATAAGAAGTTTATGGAAGACTTTATTTTTAATTTTTCTGCACGACTTATTCAACACTAAATGCGCAGCCTATATATACTTTTTTTTAGGCAACTGACACGACCCCATTACAGAATTGGTAACGTAGCGGACAAGTTCTGTTTGCTAAATTTGCTATTTCAAAATAGCATCCTCCATTTTGCTTCTTTTAGAGTGATCTTACAATTATTAACTTAATTTCATGTAATCCACTTCTTTAAAGCTATTTATCACTAAATCCGCCATGGAAATGTCTTGGCTTCCTGCAGCACCGCTATTAATTCCTACACACTTCATACCTGCTTTTTTAGCAGCACGAACCCCATTATGAGAATCCTCAATAACTATACAATTTTCCGGGCTTACCCCAAGCTTCTCTGAAGCAAAAAGAAATATATCTGGTTCAGGCTTACTTCTCTGTACATAGTCACCGGTAACAAAAACATCAAAGTATTCTTCTATTTGAAATTTCTTTGCAATAGCCACAATTACATTTAGTGGAGATGATGAGGCAATGGCTAGCTTTATTCCATTATCATGAAAGTTTTTTATTAGCTCTTTCACCCCATCAATAAGAGTTATCTCGCATTCATCTGAATTAAGGTATTTAAAATATTTACTTCGATCATATTCAATTAACTCATCAAGTGTTTGATTAAGCTTATATTTATTTTTTAGAGCTTCCCACATATAATGAGAAGTTGATCCTACAAAAGAGTGATGCTCATCGTCTGTAACCTCTATGCCTAATTTTTTATAAGTCTCATTTTCCAGCTTCATATGTGTTGGTTCACTATCAATAATTACTCCATCCATGTCAAATATAACTGCTTTTAGCATAAAATCACCCTCCTATTTACTGACCTCAGGCTTTAAATTATTCTTTTAAGTCTTTAATATCTACGGACATAAGTTTATCTGTTTTTAAATCCTTTACTTGTATAACACCATCTTTATCAGTACTAATACTTTCTAGCCATACAGGATTGTTTTTGTATGTAACATTTATGATACCATAAGATTCCAGTATTTCTCCTAATCTTCTTTTATCCAAACTTATCATCTCCTTATAACTATAGCATTTGAAATAATATATATTCTATACTAGAAAATATATCATTCACACTTTTATTTCACTTATTTCTTTTTTAAATAAATCTATAGAATTTGCATACCCCAGTGTTCCACACATCAAATTGCCTGCCCATTTATTAAGTTCTACTAAATTTAAATTAACACTTGGTATGTCAAAACCATTGATTTCATTGTTATTAAACCTTTAAAGATAAGAGCCCTTACTATATATGAGTAGCTATTATTATTATATTTAATAGCTACTTTTTTATGAAAAAATACCATATTTATTTGACAGCAAAAAACTCGATTACAATTTGTTGATGTTCATCCGGGTATGCACTTCGTCGTGTACCAGGGAATTTGCAAATATTATATTGTCACATAATAGTCGTCTCCGTACATCTATTTATATAGAAAACCTAACTCATAAATCAATGGTCTCATTCTATCTTCGAATTTTTTTACATAAAATATTGAAATCTTTTAGTTCTCCTGGCATATATTTTTTTAACATACCTTTAATTTGATACCAACCAGCATCCCATGTATTAATATAATATTCTGGATGTTCTTCATTGAAAACTTTTCTATACTAAAAGGAAGATATTATAAGTTCTCGGGCTTTATTCAATACCTCCTGAGCATCAGGAGATAAAGTAACAGTTTCAAGTTTAGTGTATACAAAACGTTCGTTTTCAGCATAATTTTGAATGTCAGTGTATATGTCGTCATTTGGGGTGTTACCTAGAGATAATTGTTTTAGACTATTTATTGACATAAAGAAGAAATGATTTAGTAGCAAAACAAATTGTGGTTACAATGGGTTCACGACCCCTGGGGGATTTTATGAGCGAAGCGAATCTGTTAAATTTAAAGGAAAATAATATTAGAATATAATGAAATTATACATATTTACATAAGGGTTAGCCATCTCCTATTCTCAATAGGAACCATTTAAAAAATTGATTAATATATAAATCCTTTATCTTTTGTAAAAGAAATACTATAATTAATAACGATAATATATTAATTATACCTACAAATAAAAAATACTAAAGACAAACCATTACAATTATAAATTTACGTAAGGTTTGTCTATAAATTGAGGAGTTTATACATGAGAAGAAAAGATATACTGGAGTTAAAAAGACGTTTTAAAAAAGAACAATGCACCTTCACTAAAGTGTGTGGCTGCTATGTTAATGGAGAAAAACATACTATTTTAAAATTTAAAGAAAGCTTTCTAAATTTAGATGAGGATGAATACTTTAAATATTTAGAAATTGCTAAAAAAGTACTGTCTGGAACTATTGGGAATAATATCTTAGAACTTAACTTTTCAACTAATGAAGATTTTACAAATGAAAGACAAACTTCGCTTATGCAGCTTAAAAACAGTCAATTAAAAGATGATGCTTTTCTTGATAATCTTTATGATTTGATTATAGCTAATTATGATTACACCGGTAATTTTTTAATACTCTTTTTCCATGATGCTTATGATGTTATTAGCAAAACCAGAGATAATGTAAAGATAGATGAATCTGAAGAAGTATATGAATATGTGTTATGTGCAATATGTCCAGTTTCACTTTCAGAGCCTGGTCTTAGATACTTTGAAGAACAAAACAAAATAAAAGCACGTATTAGAGATTGGGTAGTCGAGTCACCAACTAATGGCTTTGTGTTTCCTGCTTTTATTGATCGTAGTTCAGATGTTAACTCTATTATGTATTACACAAAAAATGCAAAGGATACACATACTGAATTAATGGAAAATGTTCTAGGTTGTCCTTCAAAACAAACGGCTACGGTGCAAAAGGAAACATTCCAATCAATTATTAAAGATTCTTTTAGCTCTGATGAAAATAAAGCTGATAAAATTTTTATGGATATACAAGAAAACCTAAGCACTATGATAGAAGAATACAATGATCTAAATGATGATGCAGATTGTGAACCTATAAGCTTAACAAAGAAGGATATACAAAACCTTTTAATAGAAAGTGAAGTTCCTGAAGAAATTACTACTGAGATTGAAAACTCCTATGTAGAGAACTTTGGTGATGATATCACTTTAGCAAAAAATTTAATTGACGCAAAGGTTCTTAAGGCTAATGTGCAAAGAAAAAAGGAAGAACGCCTTAATAAACAAGTAGAAATGCTTCAAGCTAGACTTGATCAAGTTAAACAAGATAATACTATAGATAATGAAACTCACCTGTCTACAGAAGTTAACGATGACAATGTGATTTTAGAAGAAGCCTGCGCAACTGATTTAGAAGAAACTTTAGAAACTGATTTAGAGAAAGTTCCAGATTCATATTCAGAAGATAATAATGTTAGCACTGATTATGATGTTATACTACAAGTAAAACCCGAAAAAGTATCTCAAATAAAATCTCAAATAATTAATGGCCAAAAATGCATAGTTATTCCTATTAATGACAATGAACAAACTACGGTTAATGGTATAGATAATTTGATTTAAAGAAGCTTTATTAACTATTTTATACGGAGGCATTTTTTATTATATAATAGAAAGTAAAAACTTACAGCTTATACTACGACCTCGTATTAATATGTCAGCAGTTATAGAACAGAACATATTAAAAAAGACAAATATTAAAGGAGTATAACATATGGTTAGATCAATTATGAAAGACATATTCTTTCTTAATCAAAAATCAGAACTTGCTACAAAAGCAGATGCTCAGGTGATACAGGATTTGCTTGATACGCTTAAAGCAAATAAAGAAGGCTGTGTAGGAATGGCAGCTAATATGATTGGTGTAAAAAAAAGAATTATTGTGATCAGTATGGGCGATATGAACGTTCCGATGATTAATCCTATGATAGTGAATAAATCGGGTCAATATGAAACAGAAGAAGGATGTCTTTCACTTATAGGTGTTAGAAAAACGAATAGATTCAAAGAGATAGAAGTAGAGTATTTTGATTCGGGATTTAAGAAGCGAAGGGGAAAATATTCAGGATGGATTGCTCAAATTATTCAACATGAAGTAGACCATTGTGATGGGATAGTCATATAGAAAAAAGGTAAGATCGCTGTTCAAGGTGGAATCATATCAATTAAAGAAAGATGAAGGCGACTGACTATTAAAAAAGTCGCTTACTTTCATTATTATCTATCAATCACAAATTCAAATAAAAGCTAAACAAGTAAAATAAATACACAATTGTCCCTCGACACAAACCAGCAGATAGCAGGTTACATAACGAGGGATTTATTCCTGAGCTTGAACTCCCTAATTTCCACTCATAAATTGAACTATAGATTTTCCTATAATATTTTGCTGCTCATCTCTTGTTATAGTCGCTGTATTGTCACCCTTTTGGAATCCATACCAACCATTTTGAGAATGATTACCTCCATTGATAGGAATCCATTTTGTACTTGTTGGCAATAATTTTTTAGATTCATCAATCTTATCTTTTCCGACGAATCCATATTTAGTTCCATACATTAGCAAGAAAAAACTATTTACAGTTTATTCCACGGGGTCAGACCCCGTTACAGAAATTGGTAACGAAGTGGACAAGTTCTGTTTGCTAGTTCTATGAAATGCAAATATATAGTTTCACGATGGTTGTGGTTGTTGCTTAAACAACAATACATGCCTTATAATTAATTGTTTTAAACATAAACCTTATATTCTTTCCATATGTTCTCCAAAGTAGAAAATGTACTAGAAATTTTTTCTTTCTCTCTTAAGCCCACTGCTATTATTAACGCATTTATTATACTAAGTGGGGTTACAAGTGAATCAACAAAAGAAGTTATATTATTTTGTGCTATTAGCGTATAGTCAGCCTTCTCTGCTAATGGAGATAATAAACTATCTGTAATTACTACAATATTGGCATTTTTACCTTTTGCGAATGAGATGGCTTCAATTGTTCTGGTAGTATACCTAGGAAAGCCTATCGCGATCAATATGTCTTTATTATCAATATTAAGCATCTGCTCAAATATATCACTAACACCATATTCAACTAACTTAACATTATCTAAAATAAGATTTAAATAAAAAGCTAAAAATCCAGATAATGCAGCTGATTGTCTTAATCCAATTACATATATTTTTCTAGCTTTAAATAATGAATTAACTATATCTTCAAAAGTTTGGTGATTTATTTTTTCTAAAGTAATTTTAATATTTTCAATGTCAGCTTTTAATACACTCTTTAGTACATTCTCTTGAGTGATGTAATCATTAGATAATTCCATTTTTTGTACTAAAGTTAATTTACTTTTAATTAATTCCTGAAGACTTTTTTGTAGTTTTGGATAACCATTAAATCCTAACACGACGGCAAATCTTACAACAGTTGATTCACTTACACCTATTGTAGTACCTAATTTATTAGCAGTCATAAACGCTGCTTTATCATAGTGTTCTAGTATGTATTTAGCAATTATCTTTTGACCTTTACTCATATGTGGTAATTTAATTTGAATTAACTTCATTAAATCCTGTTTGTTATTCTCCATAATTAACTCGATCCTTTCTATTTAATAAGGCCCTGCTCAAATTATCTCCAGATAGCCGTATTTATATCATGATATATTTTTAAATGATAATTCTCATCGTATTTTATGTTAAATTTAAGCATAGCATTTTTTAAAGCATCTTTTTCAGATTTTTTAAAGTCCAATAAAGTTTATCTGTATCAAATATTATAACCTCATACTTCCTTATAAACCCTCCTGTATGGTTGTTTTATTAATTATAACATAAATGCTATATTTCAAAAATATTTAGAAAATTTTCATAGTTCACTTAAAACGTAAAGTGTTGATTTTCACCTTTGTTGTTAAAGATAGTGAGGTATGTCCAAATGCAGTATCCTCTTATTGGGTTATAAATAATGGATATCTTCATGTTATTAGTGGCTCTGTCTTAAATAATCAAACGGCTACTTGTTGGGTCTGCATTGATCCTAATGAGCATTATGTTTATAGGATATTATTTAACTCACCAGATGACCTGTTTAATAGCAAAACAATTTGTGATCACAAATTGTTCATGACCCCCGGGGGTATTTGGGAGGCTAAGGCGAACTTGCTATTTCTTTAATTTTGCTATTTAAAATTATAATTGTATTAATAAAAATAGACTTTGCAATGTTTGGCTTATACAATCATATTATAGAAAAACATTTTTTTTAGCGAAGGGAGGCAAGCGGATTAATGGTGCTTTTTAAAAAGATATTAAAAAAGATAGGTAAATTATTGCTAAGTATAATAATCGTTTTACTAATTACTATTATTGTAGGAATATCTCTTATTCGACTTGAAGTTTTCCCACGTATTCAAACTTTAATAGTAACTTCAACTATGACGACGCTAAAGAGTCAATATATAGCTAGAATTTTTGCAAGTGAAGCTCAAATTAAAAAGATAATGAATGAAAACAGAGTAGAAGAAACCGTTGAAGTCTTTGACAAAAGTGAAATAGTAATTCCAGAAACTATACCGCCGAAAGCTAGTGCATTAACCCCTGTTATTCATATAAGTACAAAAACACTTCCCATTGTGATAAATACAGATAATAGTATGAAATTGATTGATATTAAGGGAGATGGATATAAAGGTCATATGTTTATAGTCAGTAACCCTAAACGATTAAAACTTGCTGTAGCTAAAAATATAGGAAAAGTTGGAGCTAGATTAACACAGCTAATAAATTCAGAAAATGCAATTGGTGGCATAAACGCAGGAGGTTTCACAGATAGAGGTGGAGTCGGGAACGGTGGAATTCCAACTGGAATAATAGTTAAAAACGGGAAAGTCGTTTGGAGTGTTCCCTCTCAAAAGAAATATGACATTATTGGACTTGATAAAGATGGCATCTTGACTCTTGGAAATCTCACTATTAAAGAAATTAAAGAGAAACAGATTGTTGACGCAATATCCTTTGGTCCTAAACTTATCGTAAATAATAAACCAACAAGAATAATAGGAGATGGCGGGTGGGGAATTAACCCTCGAAGTGTCATCGGACAAAAGAAAGATGGTACTATTATTCTTCTTGAAATAGATGGAAGGCAATTAAGCTCTCATGGTGCAACTATTCAGGAAGTACAAAGAGTAATGATTCAGTACGGAGCCGTTAATGCTGCCAATCTTGATGGAGGTTCATCTTCAACTATATATTATAAAGGTCAACTTATAAACAGTCCCTGTTCTTCCGCAGGAGAAAGAACACTTCCAGACGCTTTTGTAATAACTAAATAACCTAAATAAATATCAAAACAATTTGTGATCACAAATTGTTCATGATCCCCGGGGTTCTTTGTGAGGCGAAGGCGAACTTGCTAATTTGTTCACGTCCCCCGGGGAATTTTATGAGCGAAGCGAATTTGCTAATAGTGGTTTTTGTCCTAAATGGGGAGGAAAATTAGTATTAAGAAATGGAAAGTATGGTAAATTCAAAGAATATGGGAATTTTCCTAGATGTAGGTTTATTTCAAAATAGCAGTTAACTTGCGTAACGAACTATGGGGGTATGGGCAGTCACCTGAAAATAAGGAGGGCTGGTTCTATAAAATAATATTCAACATGACTATAATCTTTTATAGATGTTTTACATTTATTGGCTTGCTGACACGACCCCGTTACAGAAATTGGTAACGTAGAGGACAAGTTCTGTTTGCTAATAGAAGAAACTGGAAACAGTTTCTTCTATGGGGTTATTTTTATTATATAGGAAACCGCTGTGGATAACATTCTAACAGAGATTGAAGAAAAGGCAGAAATGTTAATGAATGCAATGAAGTATAAAGTAAGTGATGCCAATGCTACAGCATGTATAGAACTAATACAAAGTGAGTAAAAAATAAATTAAGTTAAAGCTGAAAAGGCATTGCTTTTAGCTAAGGACATACTAAATGATGATGTTTTTAAGAATTCATATCTTATGTTGAAAATGATAAAGCAGCTACAATGATTGCTGATAATAAATATAAGGAAGTTGCAGAAGAGTATGGTACATGTGTTAAATATGGTATAAGTATTAAAGATAACGCTGGGTACAATAATGCCTTTAGTAAATATGGAGATTCAGAACTTGCTAAAAAAGCAAATTTAGATAAAGATACATATTTACCCAAGGGTCTGGAACCTTACATAGGTTGGAAGTGAAACGAACAAGCTATGTTACTATTAAATTATAATTCCTTTGCTAATTTAAATATTAAAGCCATCAGTTTATCTGATGACTTTAATGCTTTTTAAAAAATGTTTTTTTGTTTTATATTACTTATTTTAATCGGTAATTTAATAGTTAATGTTTTAATATCATTGCATAAACTTTTGCCAATATTCTTTTATATGATTTTTTCTTTTAGTTAATGATAAAACAATTAGTATTGGCAGTAAAGTTATAAATAACCAATAATCAAATATTTTATAAAGTATCTTCATATGCTTCACCATTTAATCCTTCTATATTTTAATTAAATATACTAATAACTTTTTTATTTCAAGTATTCTAGTATTATTTCTTATCAAATTTGATAAAAATTATACTATGAAAAAAAAGCCTTTGATTTTTATCAAAGGCTTTTTACTATCAGTTTATCAATTTTATTTAGGATATGTTTTTTTACAAACTGATTTATCAAGTATTTTCCAAATACTGTTCCGTTTTTTAAAGTTAGAGCATTTAACAATGAAAAGAACATGAAATCTTTGTTCTAACACTTAAAGCAGATTAAGATTGCTTAGAACTTAACTACACTAAAGATGTGTCTAATTATTAGGGGCATTAATTTGTTCAGCTATAGAATATAGCATATTCCTATATAGTGATTGTAAAGAATTCTCCCAGTAAGTAAATATACTTTAGTATAATAAGAGTATATTTTTAAACAATACCCAATTGTATCAACAATGCTGTGTCGATTTTTCTCAAATCATTATGAGTTATTCTTCCTAGTTTCTCTTTGACTCTACTTTTAGCTATAGTCTGTACCTTCTCAGTTAAAATAACAATGTCTGTCTTAAGCCCGCATTTACTTGCTTCTATTTCTACATGAGTTGGGAATTTCGTTTTGTTAATTCGGGAAGTACCAGGCACTACTGTAACTGCTGAAGAATACTTATTACCTATATCATTTTGTATTATAATCACAGGTCTTATAATTGGTAGCAAAACAAATTGTATTTACAATTTGTTTTGCTACCAACGGGGGTTCTAATGAACGAAGCGAATTTGCTAATTTTTCAGTATCATTTATTTCTAATATCGTTCCATCAACGCTTAATAATCTATTAGCAAGAACAAACTGTTTCCAGTTTCTTCTATGGGGTCTGGACAGCCACCTAAAAAAAGGTAATAAAGCAGAGACATGGCTAGAATGAACTGTTTGATTAAGCTTTAAATGAGAATAAGTTGAGTAGAAATGTTTATTGTGAAGTTTGTTTTTTAAATATTACTGAATCAATATCTAATTTATCATTCTTTGTTATAATTATATTAATTAAGAACGGTCATTTCTGGTTTTTATTTGTTATCGTTAAATTTTACAAAGTAAGGGGGTAGTGAAAATTGATGAATGATAATTTGAATTTAAATAAAGTGATAAATTTAGAAAAGTGGGTTGGCTTACAAGAACTTCTTGCAATGTTTACTAAGCTCGCAATGATAACTGTTGACTATAAAGGTAATCCCGTTACGAGGCATAGTGGTTGTCATAGGTTCTGCAAAGCGGTGAGAGCAGATCCTCAACTTGGAAAATATTGTAGAAAATGTGATTCCAGAGGTGGCTTGGAAGCAGTTCGGTTAAATAGTGCATATATATATTTATGTCATTTCAATATAGTAGATATAGCTATTCCGATAATAATTGATGGTAAATATATTGGTGCAATTATGGCAGGTCAAGTAAAATTATCAGATTTTAATGCTTCAGATATATTAGAAAAAATAATAGTCACACCCAAAAATTCTATAGCTAAAAATGTTTTAGAGGATTTGAAAGAGTATTATGAAGAATTGCCTGTTTTATCTTATAAGGAAGTAAAACAAATTTCAAATATCTTATTTTCACTATGTAACTATCTAGTAGAAGAAGCACTAGATAAAAACTTGATTTTAGAAATGTACCAAAAGACTATAAAGAAAGAGTGTGAAATAGATTCGAGTACATTAATGGGATACTCAATAAAAAATATGGAACATGGTAAAAAAGAAATTTCTAATGCCCTATTAAATGCTTATATTAAAGAAAAGCCTTATAGTAACGATGTTGGGATTAAAGTAAGTGACACTTTAAAACCAGCAATAGAGTATATTTATAAAAATAAAAGTGAAAATGTTACAGTAGAAAAAATGGCTAAGGTTTGCCATATTAGCCCAAGCTACTTTAGTAGGTTATTTGTAAAAGAAACTGGAGAAAATTTTTCTAACTTTTCATCAAGATTAAAGGTGGAATGGGCCAAGAATATATTAGAGGAAAAAAATATGTCTATTAATGAAATTAGTGATGAACTTGGGTTTAATGAAACAGGATATTTTATAAAAGTATTTAAAAAATATGAAGGTGTAACACCAGCTATTTATAAAAAATATTGTAAGGGAAACTAGTTGTATGGAGATGATTTAAATCATCTCCATACAACTAGTTTAATTTATTAATAGCATAAAATTACGATTTAATAACTTAATGTCATAAAATTACGATTTAAAATCGTAATTTTATGACATGCTATTCCAATGCGTTATTATGTAAACGATGTTACAATAAAAACAAGTTAAAAATGAAAAAGTAATTTATACATAAAGAGGAGAGATTAATATGCGAAAAGCATTTATTTGCCCAACCAAATACGTACAAGGTGAGGATGAACTATTAAATTTAGGATACTTTGTAAAAAGTTTTGCAGGATCAGCTCTATTAATTGCTAATAGTGAAGATGTTGCACGTGTTAAAGATAAATTAGATTTAACAGCTAAAAAATTTGGGGTTTCTTTTATAGAAAGTGAATTTATAGGTGAATGCTCAAGACGAGAGGTTGCAAGATTACAAGAGGTTGCTAAAAATAATAAATGTGGTTGTATAATCGGTCTTGGTGGCGGTAAAGCAATTGACACTGCTAAATGTGTTGCAGAGGGAGAAGCATTAATTATAGTTCCAACTATAGCGGCTACAGATGCACCAACAAGTCACTCGGCGGTACTTTATACACCAGACGGAGCATTTGATGATTATGCTTACTTTAAGCAAAGTCCAAGTGTAGTTCTTATTGATGTATCAGTCATTGCAAAAGCACCAACTCGTTTCTTGGTTTCAGGAATGGGAGATGCATTATCAACATACTTCGAAGCAAGAGCAACTTCAAAATCATATTCTAATGTTAATGCAGGATTGCCTTGTGGCGTTAGAGAAGGTTTATGTGGTGAAGCAAAGGGAACAAATACAGCATTAGCACTTGCTAAGCTGTGTTATGAAACTCTTATGAAGGATGGAGTAAAAGCAAAAGCAGCTTCAGATTGTAATTTAGTAACACAAGCATTAGAAAATATTATAGAAGCAAATATTCTTTTATCAGGGCTTGGATTTGAAAGCGCAGGACTTGGTGGAGCTCATGCAATTCATGATGGATTAACTATTTTGGAGGGAACTCATAAATACTTTCATGGTGAAAAAGTAGCATTTGGTACAATCGTTCAGCTAGTACTCGAAAATTCACCTACAGAAGAAATAAATGAAGTATTAGATTTCTGTTTAGAAATTGGATTGCCAGTTTGTTTGTCAGATATAGGAGTAGATAGTATTACCAAAGAAGAACTTATGGCAGTAGCTGAAAAGGCATGTATTCCAGAAGAATCAATTCATGCTATGCCATTCCCAATAACTGTTGAAGCTGTAGCTGCATCAATTATAACTGCAGATAAAATAGGTAGAGATTATAAAGAAAAGAGGTCTAACTAATGAAAAAATTAATTAATAGTCCGGAAACTGTAGTAATGGAAATGTGCAATGGTATAGTTTTGGCACACCCAGAATTAGAGTTTATTAGAAAATATAAAATAATAAAGAAAAAAAATATTAATAAAAACAAAGTAAGTCTAATAAGCGGAGGCGGAAGTGGACATGAACCAGCTCACGCCGGATTTATAGGCAAAGGCATGTTAGATGCAGCGGTGTGTGGAGATGTATTTGCCTCTCCATCTCAAATCCAAGTATATCAAGCAATTAGAGCTACTGCTAGTGATAAAGGAACATTATTAATTATCAAAAATTATAGTGGAGATATGATGAACTTTAAGAATGCAGCTGATTTAGCAATTGAAGAGGGTATTAAAGTTGATTATGTTAAAGTAGATGATGACATTGCAGTTAAAGATAGTCTGTATACTGTAGGACGTCGTGGAGTTGCTGGAACTGTGCTAGTACATAAAGTAACAGGTGCAGCAGCAGAACTTGGATTATCACTAGAAGAAGTTAAATTAGTTGCGCAAAATGCTATTGCAAATGTTAGAAGTTTAGGATTTGCATTTACATCATGCACTGTACCAGCTAAAGGAACTCCAACTTTTGAATTAGCAGAAGATGAAATGGAATTTGGAGTTGGAATTCATGGTGAACCAGGAATTAAGAGAGAAAAAATGGCTACAGCAGATGAACTTGCAGAAAAAGTTGTAGATTCTATTTTAAAAGATATGAAAATAGATGGTACAAATAATGAAGAGGTTGCATTATTAATAAATGGTTTTGGAGGCACGCCACTACAAGAATTATATTTATTTAACAATTCAGTTGTTTCAAAATTAGTAAAGAAAAATGTTAAAATAAACAGAATTTTTGTAGGGAATTATATGACAAGTATAGATATGCAAGGTGCTTCTGTATCAATTATGAAATTAGATGCTCAGCTTAAAGAGTTATTATCAAAAGAAAGTGATACTCCAGCATTTAAGGTTTCGGGTCCAGTAGATCAAGTGGAATATGTAAGTTTAGACACTTGTAGTGACAATGCAGATGCAGTATCATTTAAGGTAGAGACAGATGAAAGATTTGCAAAGCTTAATAATGAAAAAGTAAATTTTAACAATATGATTTATATTATTGATAAAATGAGTGAAGTTATTATTGACAATGAAGTTCCATTTTGCGAGTTAGATTCTCATGCTGGAGATGGTGATTTCGGTATGAGTGTAGCAAAAGGATTTAAACAATTAAAAAGAGAATGGAAAGAAATTCTTTCAGAAAAACATTTGAGTATTGGAGAATTTTTAAATGCATGTTCTTTGGTAATAATGGAACATTGTGGTGGAGCATCAGGTCCAATATGGGGGTCAGCATTTAGAGCAGCGGGTAAACAGCTTGGAACAAAAACTGAATTAACAGTTTTAGATTTTGCAGAAATGATGAAGGCAGCCGCTAAAGGAATTCAAGTTGTAGGAGAACGTTCTTTTGGAAGAGGAGCTGTAGTTGGAGATAAGACTTTAATAGATGCATTAGTTCCATGTGCCAATTCTTTGATGAAAAGTGCAAAAGAAAACATAGCTTTCAAAGAAGCATTTGTAAAAGGAGCTAAAGCAGCAGTTGAGGGAGCTAAAAGCACTGAAAAAATTGTGGCGCGTATGGGTCGTGCAGGAGCAGTTGGAGAGAGAAGTTTAGGATATCCAGATGCAGGTGCAACAGGACTCGCTATAATATTTACAGAAGTTTCAAATTCTATAAAATAATAATTCACTTTAGTATTTAATACTAAACCCCGTAGATAGGTTAATATAACTGTTTACGGGGTATTTTGTTGTTCAGTGTATTGCCATCAGTCCATCTAGCTGTAAGCATTCTAAAACCTCTTTTGTACTTGGCAAATAATTATAACATAACAGCTTTTATTATTGAGTTTTGCTTAACGAAACTTGAGCCAATACTTTTGCTCGAACTAAATTTGAACTGAAAGTTGCAGCATATTTTGTTTCAATTATTAAATTTAATACCTTTGGGTTCTCATCAAACAAAAATTCTGCAGTTAGTATACCATCTGTTTTATTTCCTGTCTGTATTCCTACCACTTGTCCACCTGCGTTGTTTATTTGCTTTTTTAACTCTGTGTGATAAATTGCCTCTATTAATTTTTCAGAATCTGCATTTCTCAAATCATTTACGAAAGTATTGCATGTCAAAAGTCTATTCACACTCCTACTAATTATTAAATGTGAAATATAGATATATAATTACAGCATAAAATATACTAAAACTATACACTAGTTATGATTCTGTAGTTTTAACCAAGCTATTTTTTACAATTAAAGGCTTAATTCTCAATAGTAAGTTTTCAAAATAGTGGAGCTGTCATATTAAAACTAACCTCACTATTAGTTTAAATATGCAAGAGATTTCAATCAGTGATGAAATGATTGGTTGTGAACCAGAGCGTATTGCAAAAACAATGTCGTTTTTCCTCGACGAAAAAGCTGTTCTGATTGTAATGGCAGGCGACGACATGGCATAGATATAAAATAAGAAAAAATGTATTATAATTTCTATTATAGTAATTGTAGTTACGTTTCTTAAAGGCGATTTAGTAGGATATGACACAGAGGTTATAGCAGAAAGTGCTCAAATAAGGGAGTGTGATGAAAATGGAACTTAGTAAAAATAAAGCATATTCTGTATTGATAAACTATAAAAACGGTGATGAAGTTTTAGATTTAGCGTTTGGTGTCTGGGGAAATAATCGAAAGATATCATACGGTTTAACCAATCACAGTGTTTCTGTAGAGGTTAGAAAGATGGTGAAGTTTTCTGGGGATGAAATGATAATTAAATCAAATACTAATGATAAATTTACTTTTAAAATAATTAACGCAAGTGATTATAAAAAATTCAAAGGAATATTATTCAGTGAGAATGCCCCACCAATAGCGAATGATGAAGAGGTTCAAGAATATATAATGTCGCAACCAAGATATTAAATTTCGAAAATAGAAAATCTGGGAATAAGTAAGCTAAGTAAATTGCCTTAATGATGAAGGTATTTACTTGGCTTATTTTATTATTTCAGAAAAAGGAAGTGAATGAGTTGAACAAGGTTAACTTTACTCAGAATTGTTAGCAAGAATAAACTGTTCCCAGTTTCTTCTATGGGGTCTGGACAGCCACCTAAAAAAAGGTAATAAAGCAGAGACATGAGTAGAATGACCTGTTTGATTAAGATTTAAATGAGAATAAGCTGAGTAGAAATGTTTATTGTGAAGTTTATTTTCTTTACATTTATTAGGTTGTTGGTGCGACCCCATTGTAAAATATGGAAGCGTATGCGGACAGATTTTACTTGCTAGTCACCTGAAAATAGGGAGGGCTGGTTCTATAAAATAATATTCAACATGACTATAATCTTTTATAGATGTTTTACGTTTATTGGCTTGCTGACACGACCCCGTTACAGAAATTGGTAACGTAGAGGACAAGTTCTGTTTGCTATTAATTCTTGATAAGAGAAAAATTAAGCCAGTGGAAATAGTTATTTTTTATTTAACTTAGGAATATCATTATTATGTTTAAATATATATAACATAAGGAAAGTAATTTACATTGAAGCGATGAAAGTTGGTTGCAGTTTAAACATTGTACTTGATGATTCGAGTAATTGTGGTTATAAGAATTGATATAAAGTATTTTTGAGGAGGCTTTTTATATGGTTAATTGCTGGTGGATTGTTGGTAATGAAAAAGTACACGGCTTCGATCCTGACAAAATGAAGACAGGAGAATTACAGCAGTATGGGATACGAAGTGGACACAAAAAAAGACAGCTATTTAGTTATTTCTCTGATGTACAGGTTGGAGATAAGGTAGTTATTTACAAGACAGATAATGAAAGTATAAAGTATATTTCCGGGTTAGGAATTATAACAGAAAAACTAAAAAATGATATCATTACATTTAAGAAGATAGTTCATTTAGAACGGAAACTGTGGTTACTAGAAATAAGAAAAATTGATGCCCTTAAGAATTTAGAATTTTTAAATGCTAAAATTGGACCGATTACAATATCAAAAATTAAACCTGAAGAATATTATGCAATCCTGGTGGAAGTAAGAAAGAATAATACGATACCTGTCGAGTTGGATCTTAGTTCTGTTATTACAGTTAAAGATACTTATTCCAATAAATTAAATCAAGACGTGCAAAAGGAACCAAGCAATGGGTTAGACGGCATCCCAGATAGAAAAGAAAATTTAATATGTAGAGTTGTAAGAGATTCTAATCTTACTAAAACATTAAAAAAACAGCACGAACATAAGTGCCAAATATGTGGAGAGGCATTGGAACTTGGGAAGGGAATATATTATTCAGAAGCCCACCACATTAAATCTTTGGGAAAACCTCATAATGGCCCAGATATAGTGGAAAATATAATAATTCTTTGCCCAAATCACCATGTCTTATGTGACTATGGTGCTATGGAGTTGAAAATAGAGGATATTAAACAAAGAGATGTACATGTTATCGGGAAAAAATATGTCGACTATCATAATAAGAATATTTATTTTGGGGATGAATTATAAAAATGAGTACCTGTATTTATGAAAAAACTAGAGGCCCTAAAGATCAGCCTATACTAATTGTAGGAGATTCCCCTTCTAAAAATGTTAAAAATGTAAGGGCAGTACTTGATAGAAATCATGGGATATACAATAGTATAATTATTCCAATTAAATATTATACTGAAAAATATTTGAGTAAATATAATTATAAATTGGCTGAGTGTTTTAATGATAAAGAAGATATATTTAGATATGTCAATGCAATTGAGGATAGTGACAATAAAAAAGGGTTAAATCCGGAAAAGGAAGAAGAAAAATTACTAAATTTAAATGAAGAAATTTATGATAAAAATAAGGTGTTTAAGTATAAGATTATAATTTGCCTTGGTGATTTTGCTTATTTTGCAGTAAGAGCTGTATTAAAAAGTTATGAAGGTAATGAACAACATAGATATGGTACTAAAAACAAATATAACATTAAAACAATAGGTGAACATTTTAGTAAAAATTCCGAAGTAGATATTGAAAAAGATATATACATTTTACCTATATTACACAATATTTCAAACAGGATAAATGACATAGATAAGTTAAGAGAATTCATACCCGAAAATAAGAGAACAAATTATATTAGCTATTATTGTTATGTTGGGGAATGTTTAGGTAAGATCTTAATTAATGATGTTAGTAAGATGGATAAATATATGAATTATCTACATCATATTATTTTATAGCCACCTGTTATGCCAATAATACCAAAGCATTCCTTCACAAGCTAATCAACAACCACAACAAGTTCTATGTAAAAGAAGAAACTCATTCAGCTAAGATTGCCTAAGTAAAATACCAGCAGCTCATCACTGAACTGCCCCCTGTCAAGTAGCAAAACAAGTTGTGTTTACAATTTGTTCACGTGCTCCGGGGGTTTTTATGAGCGAAGCGAATTTGCTAGAGGATATACTTCCGAGAGCTAGAGGGAAAAAGTAGAATATTTTTATAACAATTCACTTAATAATTGCTAATATATAACGATAATAAAATATCATTGTTAAAGAGGAAGATTATAAATAATACGAGAGGGGTGTATTGCATTGAAGAAAAAATCTAAATTGATTATTATAATTGTCAGTGTATTATTGCTAACAATAGGGATAGCAATACCTATTACAACGGGTATAAAGAAAACTCAGCAAATTAAAAAAGAACAAGCAATTAAAGTAGCAGAGACAAAAAGATTACAAGATAAAGCTAAAGTAGATAAAATAATTGAGGATAAACGAATAGCCGATAAAGTTATTAGCGATAAGATTATTGCAGAAAAAGTAGAAGCTCAAAGGGTTGCAGACAAGAAAATAGCGGATGAAAACGCAAGAATTGCGAAGATAGCAAGCGATAAGATAGTAGATGAAAAATTGAGACTTGCAAAAATAGAGAGTACAAGAATCGCTAATGAAAAGACACAATCAGTTAGTGCAACAACAAATTCAAGTAGTGTAACTATCCTAAATTATACAATTGATGGTAAGTATATATCAGCATGCAATTATCCAAATGGAGCAACGCTACAATTCAAAATAGGACAGACGCTTCGTATAAAGGGGAATTTAATTAATGGTGCAACAGAAAGAGTTATGATGAGTATGATGGACTCAATAGCAAAAGATGCTTATAATAGCGACTCTAAAGATATACTAATGACATCTGTTGGTGGTGGAGATATAACCATTGTTCCCGAAAAATATGATTGGGATAGTTCTTATAAATTCTATATAGTTGTAAGTAATTAGATGATAAGGAATATAAATACAAAGAAAAGCTTCCAGTTTTTATTACGACCTCGGAGGTCGTTAAATAAACTGTAAGTTTATTTATTCTAATGAAAGAACGAATAGGAAGTGAAAATTGATGGAGATAGCTTTTAAATTATTAACGCAGTTTTGGTATCTATGGCTCTTAATTATTGCAGCGGGGGTATTGGAAGTTTTTATGCCTAAAATCAAAGGAGCCATTGGTGAGAAGTCTGTTGCTTTTCTCTTATCAGGTCTTGATAAAACAAAATATAGGTTAATTAACAACATCATGTTACAAGTAGGTAACAAAACAACACAGATAGACCATGTAATAGTATCTAACTATGGTATTTTTGTAATAGAAACTAAAAATTATAAAGGATGGATTATTGGTAATGAATTTGATGATAATTGGAAACAAGTAATTTATAAGCACAGAGAAAAACTACATAATCCAATAAAACAAAATTATGGACATATACAAGCATTGAAAGAAGTTTTAAATGGTTTTGAAGATATAAAGTATATTTCAATAATAGCTTTTACAACAAGGGCGGAGTTAAATCATCTCCTTCGGAGCTGCAATATTAACGACTTCAGAAGGAGAGTTATACACCCACTGAAGTTTTCTATTTGTTAGGGTATGTAACTCCCACTTATAAAATGAGGAGACTTTCCTTCTGAAATGTCGTTAAAAGTAAGATCAAAAACAGATGTTGTGTACACTATAAATTTGCCTAAAATAATTAAGAAATATAATATTGAGAATATAACTGATTTAGTTAAAGAAGATGTATATAAAAAATTAATTTCTTTAAATGTTGATAGTAAAGAAACTAGAAAAACTCATGTAAAAGCAATTCACAAGACCTTAGCTGAAAAAGAAATTAAAGTTAATAGTGGGTTTTGTCCTGAATGTGGAGGAAAATTAGTATTAAGAAATGGAAGGTTTGGTCAATTTAAAGGATGTGGGAATTTCCCTAGATGTAGGTTTATTTCAAAATAGAAGTTAACTTCCGTAATAAACTATGGGGGGGAGTAGTCACTTAAAAATAGGGAGGGCTGGTTCTATTATAATCTTTTATAGATGTTTTACATTTATTGGTTTACTGACACGACCCCGTTACAGAAATTGGAAACGGAGTGGGCAAGGTCTGTTTGCTTATTTATAAGCGTAAAGAAAAGTTACACAATCCAATAAAACAGAATTATGGTCGCGGAGTTAAAGGTAACATCAAAAACAGATGTAGTGTATACTATAAATTGCCTAAGACAATTAAGAAATATAATATTGAGAATATTACACTGTTAGAGAAATAAATTGTGTTCATAATTTATTTACGACCCTTGAGGGTGTTTATGAGTGAAACGAGTTTGCTATTTTTTATAAGCAAATCAAATTTGCTAAATATAAATAAATAGATGTATAATATCGGTGATTAAAGTTATAAGGGGGAAGAGTATGGCTGATATAAATTTAAATAGGATTTTCAATTTTTACAAGGAAGTTCCGTTATCTGAAGAATTAAAACCATTTATTTCAGAGAAAGAAAATGTACATTTTTGTGTGAAGACAGTTAGGGATATAGCGGTATTTACAGATAAACGTATTCTAGTTGCTGATAAACAAGGAATTACTGGTAAAAAAATTGAATATTATAGTATACCTTATAAGAGCATAGTTACATACGCAGTTGAAACTGCAGGATTTTTTGATTTTGATTCGGAAATAAAACTATTAATTTCAGGTGGCATAAAAATAGAAATGAAATTCCTTAAAGATAAAAATATGGCTCAATTACTTTTTAAGGTTTATCACTTATTAAATGATTTTGTTATATGCTAGAAATATTTAAGCATCTGTACAATCAGGTGTTTTTTTATAGATATTTTTAGGAGAGTGGCACGAGTCCGTTATAGAAATTGTTAACGCAGTGAAAACTTCTGTTTGCTAAAAGAGCTACTACAAATTATTGTAGTAGCTCTTTTAAGTTATAAATAGAGCGAGTAACTATATTTTTAATAAATCTGAAAAAGTTTGTCTTCTTGCGGGATTGCTTTGATTAGTAAAATCAACTTGTTTATACCAATCAACTAGTGCATTTATCTTATCTCCAGTTAGTTGATTATTACCTAAGAATATAAAATATCCAGTTAAATATGTTATATAATCAATTCTATTAGGTATTTCTAATTTTTCTATTTTTATAAATTCTATAGCTTTATCAACATTTTTTAATGTTATATCAATTAATTCTAAAATTTCCGTTTTACTTTTAAACTCATCCATTAGCCCGAACTTATAATCTGATGCAATAGGTGCATAATTGTTTGAATGTTTTTTATTTAGAATAACTTCATAGGATGGATTTAACATAGCCATAGGATAGGATACCTCTGTAGTTTTCATTTTAAAAGCATTCTCTGTAAAATAATTTATTTTGTCTGTGAAGACTTGTACATAATCTTTATATATATCTATATTCTTTGATCTCTGTTTAGCTATATCCATCTGTATTCTAGTAACTCTACTTCCCGCATTGTTCAACACCTCAAACCATTCTATTTGATCCTTTTCAGTTAGGTCCTCAGCCTTATTTATTGTATAATTATATGATTTAAACTTAATTCTTATTTGCAAAAGTAAATTTTTAACATCTTCCTTTGATAAGAAACTCTTATTTTTACAATATTCAAATATACACTCATCATTTTTATTTAAAAGTATCCCTACAGGTACTTGGCATTCTTGTATATTCTCTTCAAGTATTTTAAACTTACCTTTATTTATATCTAATACAATATTTTTAAAATCTTTATGGTTAATGTAAGCCTTATAATTACAAGTAATTCTTTGCTGACCATCACTTACAGAAAGCTTGTTTCTTAAATCACCTTCTATTTTCTCTCTATCAATAAAACTAACTTGATCTACTGCTACAGCAAGATTTTTTATTTCATTCATTGATATTGGTGATACCGGTGCATTTCCTAATAATTCATAATTTAATAAGCTAACATTTTTTTCTAAAGTCCAACATACATCTCTTTGATATAATGGTAACATTATCTCTTTATTCTCAACCTCTTTACATATTTCAAAAATAGGCATTTGATGTGTTTTATTTGTTGGATTAAATGAAGCTGCTTTTTTTAATTCTTTATTCATTAATACTGCTCCCCTTTATAAATTACTTTTAGTATTCAACTTATCAATAGATATGCTTATACAGTCCACTAGGTTAATTACAACATATGGTAAAGAATCTAGTTCCAAAAACATATATATACATCATATTCATGAATGCATTAAATTATTATAATTAGTGAGTAAAATAATAAATGATATAGCGATAAAAGGAGAATTGGTAAAAAATCAAGAGGAAAGTTTTAGCGAAGCCAATTATATTAACATTTTATGTGGTGATAGATAAAATATAGATGCTTCAGCAATGTATTTCGATTTTGTGCTGAGTAATGAAATAAGTGTTGAGTAAATAATTTATTTAACATTATTTACTGAAGAAGATGCATGTTTCATCAAATTAATACTTTAGATAGCAAAACAAATTGTGGATACAATTTGTTCACGTACCCCAGAAGCTTGAGCGAAAACTAATTTCTATGCAACTTTTAAATAAATACATTGCACATAATATTCACATTACTCTTACATAACGATTTAAACTATAGCAAGAACAAACTGTTCCCAGTTTCTTCTATGGGGTCTGGACAGCCACCTAAAAAAAGGTAATAAAGTAGAGACATGGCTAGAATGACCTGTTTGATTAAGATTTAAATGAGAATAAGTTGAGTAGAAATGTTTCTTGTGAAGTTCGCTTTATTTACATTTATTAGGTTTCTGGTGCGACCCCATTGTAAAATATGGAAGCGTATGCGGACAGATTTTACTTGCTAGTAATTTTTACAGATTGCATATAATTTTGATTTAGGTTGGTCAAGAAGATATTCTCTTCTGTTAAAACTTTTGACACCATCTTCTTCGTCAAACTTGAAATATTTATTACTTGTTGCTATCCTTATTTTTTCTGTTTGAGCTTTTAAAATGCCTATGTACCTTGTTGAAGGCATTGGCAATACAAGTTCTTTTTTATTGATGTCAGCGACAGTATATTTTACTTTTAGTTTGAGTATATCAATGAGTATCTGTTCTGTATCTTTCATAGATGATGGATAATTACCATTGGTTACTCTCCAATTCCTAATGTATGTGAAGAAACCAATGTAATCTTGCAAATATTTGGTGCTTACATTTACCATATGCCCATAGATATAATTTTTTATATCAGCATGAAGTTCATTAACTCTTGCCAGAGAGAGACTATTAAGAGTTTTTAGTCCTGCAAATTCGTTATAGGTCTTGACACCCCTGTTTGAGATATAATAAATCATATTGTTTCCGTAAAGACTTTATAAAATTTTTTTATTTTTTTCTTCGGTGTTTTTTGATTTTGTAGGATTACTATTAGCAAGAACAAACTGTTCCCAGTTTCTTCTATGGGGTCTGGACAGCCACCTAAAAAAAGGTAATAAAGCAGAGAGATGGCTAGAATGAACTGTTTGATTAAGATTTAAATGAGAATAAGTTGAGTAGAAATGTTTATTGTGAAGTTTATTCTCTTTACATTTATTAGGTTGTTGGTGCGACCCCATTGTAAAATATGGAAGCGTATGCGGACAGATTTTACTTGCTAATTTTGATTTATTATACAAATTTAGGAGGAATATGATAAAAGAATGGAGAAAGATTGTTAGTAGAATGTTTTAGAAGTATGTATGGGCATTATGTCTATAATCGGAAGTTGAAAAATTCAACACTTAATTGATTAGTGTAGGGAAAAAGAATAATGTCGATATGTCGAAATAGTAGAATTATACGACTTATGAATGATGTAAAACAACTCAGCAAACTCAACTACATCTAATTGGGCAATATAGAAATGGATTTACATCAATACTGTTGCACCATTCAAGTCTTTCAGAACAAAAATACGAAAGTGAAAAAAGTTGCAACAAATATAAAAATCTCAAATATAAACTTCAATTCCTAGAGCTGGTTAGAAGAGTTATCATCATTGCTAAAAAACTAATATACTAAAGGTATTATAACTTACTAGTGATACTGAGAACTATATCATAAATAAATAAAAACTTTATCAAAATTCTATATTGGGATGAGAAAAATGAGGAGTATAAGAAAAAATACTCCTCATTTCTGTTATAGAAATATTAATATCAGTGTATTTGGATTAAGTAAAAAAATCAATTATTGTTGACTATGCAACAATAATGCATTATACTTATATTGTTGCTTACGCAACAAAAACATTTTACTTGTATTTGTTGAAAGGAAGTGAACAAAAAACATATGTTGTATTCAGAATTATTACTTGATCAATTTACAGAACTTTTTGAAAAACACGATGCATTAGATAAATTAAACTCAAGAGAAATTTTACATAACTATGGACATTCGGAAATCCACTGCATTCACCTAATAGGTAAATTAGAACAGCCAAATGTTACAAAAATATCATTAAAGTTAAAAATGGATAAAAGTGCTATTAGTAGAATAGTAAAAAAATTATTAAATAATAGAGATATTGAAAGTTACCAATCAGAATGTAATAAAAAAGAGATTTATTACAAATTGACCCCAAAAGGTCAAGAATTATTTGATGAACATTTAAAAATACATTTTTCTGGGAGAGAAAGAGATAAAAAGTTTTTTGAAGAACTTGATGATAATGATTCGCACATTGTAAGCAAGTCCCTAAGTAAATATATCAAATACTTAGAAATTCAAATAGAGAAATTAAAATAAGGAGTGATAAATTTTGTTAATAGATTTAAGCGTAAAGATTACCAAAGAATCCAATAAAAATGTTTTAAATAATGATGAGGCAAAAATGGCTTCATTCGGTCATTTGGGAACTCATTTTGATGTAATGGACAAAGAGTTTCCGCTAGAATATACAAAGAGGGACGCTATAGTATTTGATGTAAGTCAGATATTAGATAAAGACATTGATGTATCAGATATAGATATCAATTTAGTGAATGAAAATATGTTTGTTGCTTTTTACACAGGATATATAGAAAAAGAAGGATATGGTACAAAAACTTATTTCACATCACATCCACAGTTATCGGATGAATTAATTACTCAGTTGGTTAATCGTAAAATTTCAATTATTGGTATAGACTTTGCGGGAGTAAGACGTGGTAAAGACCATACACCTAAAGATCAATATTGTGCAGATAGAGATGTATTTGTTATTGAAAATTTATGTAATTTATATAAAGTTTTAAATCAAAAAAAATCAATTAAATTTACAGCTAATGCATATCCAATTAACTTTGCAGATATGACAGGATTACCTTGTAGGGTAGTAGCTGAGAGGGAATAAATATTATAATGCAATTTGTTTTGGAATATATATCAATAGGAAAGCAATATGATGGATCAAAATAAACAATTTTAAAAAATTGCTAACTATTTAGTGAAAAAGCTCAAATAGCCAAGTTTGAGTGTTATATATGTAAATTCTAAATTAAAACTTCTATATATCGTATAATGGAGGTTATCATATCCTCCTGTGTTCACAAAACATTGATGTTATGGCACTAATGAAAGATTTAAGTAAAATGTAGTAGAGGAGAATGAAACGATGAGAAAGAATTTTGGAGCAAAACCGTACACATTACCGCAGCCGGTTTTTATCATTTCCACCTATGGCGAAGAAGGTACACCAGATGCGATGCTTGCCGTATGGGGAGGTATCAGCAATGAAACTGAGATATCAATATGCCTCAGTGCACAACGTAAGACTGTGAAGAATATCCTTGCCCGTGGGGCGTTCACCGTTAGTATGGCAGATGCGGCTAACGTTGTAGCCTGTGACTATGTAGGAATTGAATCTGGTAATAAGGTGTCTGACAAATTCGAAAAAGCTGGCTTTCATGCGGTGAAGTCTGAGTTTGTAGATGCACCTTTGATTGAGGAACTGCCAATGGCTCTGGAGTGCAGAATGAAAAGTTACGACGAAGAGACCTGGAGAATGGTGGGAGAAATCGTTAACGTCAGCATAGATGAGCGTATTCTGGGAGAAAACGGGAAGGTATCACTGACGAAGTTTGACCCGATTATTTACGATTGGATGAGTAAGGATTACCTGAAAGTCGGAGAAAAGGTCGGCAATGCGTACCGTGATGGATTGGCACTAAAATAATAGACCAAAGCTGTGTAAATTCAAAAAAGAGAGGCAATGAAGTGTTCAGAACTGGTTGCAGAGTAGATTATCAGATGAGCAGTCTAAAAAATTGAGTATGCCTTAGTGTTAATAATCCCTACAAGGAATAAAATGTTACTTGTAGGGATTTTTATTCTATCATGGAGGTCATTGTGAAAAAAATACAAATATAAGTAATAAGAATTATTAGTTTTTATATTGTGCTAATGAACAATATTCTTTTAAAGCGTCACAACTACTAAAATCGAGTAATCTATAAGAACACTGTAATATTCATAACTGAATTTATGGTGTTTTATGTTGTATCAAATAAATTATGAAATTATTTAAAATAGCATTGATTTTTATACCAATATTATTTTATTATGTTTGAATTTATTATTTTTCGCAACGAGACAAGTCCATATTTAGATGTACTTAGTGCTTAAATAATCACGATACCTTATTATAAAATAGGTGTTTAAAAATTAATTTGTCTGATTATTATCATATGAATGACAATTAAGAATGATGTGTCTACTAGGTCTTAATATCCAAGGTGAAATTATGACTAGAGACTAGATATTATAAAAAATAGATGATGAATATATAGAGTAAGTAGCAGTTCATAATTGGCTGTGGTGATATTTTTATAAATCATACAAAAACAGTACATATTGACAAAAATGTTACATTATATAAAGGTAATTGGAAAACAATGTAGAATTATAGTTTTGAAGACTTAAATGATTAGAAATAGATAAATATGAAAAGACAACGGATATTCATTGGAACTTACACTGTTATTTTGATAGTAAAATATCAGATTCTAAAAAGAAAACATTTAGAAATTGTAAGCGTATCGCGATAGGGTATATAGAATATGAAGGAAGTGAAAATAGATGGAAATGCTATTTGAATTGTCAATGAAGTTTTGGTATCTATGGCTTTTAGTAATTGCGGCAGGGGTATTAGAAATTTTCATGCCTAAAATCAAGGGTGCAATTGGTGAGAAGTCCGTTGCTTTTTTCTTATCAGGTCTTGATAAAAGAAAGTATAAGTTAATTAACAATATAATGCTATTAGTAGGTAACAAAACAACACAGATAGATCATGTAATAGTATCTAACTATGGCATTTTTGTAATAGAAACTAAAAATTACAAAGGGTGGATTTTAGGTAATGAATTTGATGATAATTGGAAACAAGTAATTTATAAACACAAAGAAAAACTACAGAATCCAATAAAACAAAATTATGGACATATACAAGCATTGAAAGAGGTTCTGAATGACTTTAAAGATATAAAGTATATTTCAATAATAGCTTTTACAACAAGGCCAGAGTTAAATCATCTCCTTCGGAGCTGCGACATCTTCGCAGAAGATGCATTAACGACTTCAGAAGGATAGTTATACACCCACTGAAGTTTTCTATTTGTTAGGGTATGTAACTCCCATTTATAGAAGGGGGAGACTTTCCTTCTGAATGTCGTTAAAAGTAAAATCAAAAATAGATGTTGTGTACACTATAAATTTGCCTAAGACAATTAAAAAATATAATATTGAGAATATAAGTGATTTAGTTAAAGAAGATGTATATAAAAAATTAATCTCTTTAAATATTGATAGTAAAGAAACTAGAAAAACTCATGTAAATGCAATTCACAAGACTTTAGCTGAAAAAGAAACCAAAGTTAACAGTGGGTTTTGTCCTAAATGTGGAGGGAAATTAGTATTAAGAAATGGAAGGTATGGTCCATTTAAAGGATGTGGAAATTTTCCTAGATGTAGGTTTATTTCAAAATAGAAGTTAGCTTGAGTAACAAACTATTGGTATGGACAGTCACCTGAAAACAGGGAGAGCTGTTTATATAAAATATACTGATATACATATTTACCCAAGGGTCTGGCCCCTTACTTAGTTTGGAGGTTAAGCGGACAAGCTATGTTGCTACAGCAGACGTCGCAGGGAGAAAATAGGTCTATAAGTGTGAATATTACATAGGGCTGAAAGAGGTTTGCAGATGGTAAAGTCAGCTTAGCAAAACAAATTTTATCTGCAACTTGTTCATGTCCCCCATTTTTTTATGAGCGGGGCGAATTTGCTAACTTTACATAATGTCTTTAATCCAAAATTGAAAATTGACTTATCATTTAGAAATTAAAGAATTTTGCATTTTTATAATAGATATATACGTAAATAGAAGTGTGTTTTAAATTAAGTAGAATATATGAGTAAGGCCCTGAAATGTAGAAGTTAATAGTTCAATGTTTTTAATGGAGAATATAGCAAATGAATATAATGTGAGCAAATTTATCAGAGATATAAGAGTTATAGTAGGAAAGTTAATCAAATATTTAAGATAATCTGAAGAGAAGATTCAGACATTAAATGTGAAAGGAAAAATGATGATGAAGATTGTAATGGTCTCAGATTTACATATATATGATAGTACAGAAGGGTATATTAAAATACTTTATCATAGAATTGATAAAATGTATGAAGTTATAAATAGAGAAACAACTTTATTGGAAGAAATTGTTATATTAATGTGCGGAGATGTTAGTAATAATGGAAATGCGATATTATATGAAACCGCAAAAAAGATTTTTGAGTATATTCGTAATAAAGCAGGAAAAAGATGCATTGAGTTTGTTATGATTCCAGGAAATCATGATATTTGTAATAATGGGTTTGCTGCGTTTGATAGTTTTTGTGAACAATTCCAAATGGACGGTTGTAGATTTGATGATGATAATTGCTATTCTAAAAACGTGGAAAATATAAATTTTATATTAACAAATTCAGCTTATCATAAAGAGTTGGATTATGGGAATGTTGATGTAGAAGGAATAATTTTAAATGCAAGTTCTTACTTGGATAATGTATTAGTTACTCATCATAGTACTATAAGTGAAGATGATAATGATTCATCAGCTATACGAAATATGCCAAGATTGTTAGATGCAATTAATCAAAATAATATTATTTATCATTTACATGGACATACTCATGGAACTTATCCATATAAAATGGGAAATAACTGCCTATCCATAGGTGTAGGGGCATTATTTTTGGCTGCTCAAGAGATGGGGAGTCAATTTAATTTAATGTCAATTGTAAATGGAGAAATAGCGGAAATATGTAATTATATATATAGAATTGATAGGGATAAATTTCTTTGTGATCCTATTAAATTAGGTGATGAGGAAAAAAATATTATATATGTAGATCTACCTAATGAATTTAAGAAATATGATCAGTTAGAAAATTATATTCAAAGGTTTGTAGCACCATATGATATTGTACATCATGGAGGAATTAATATATTGTACAATCGGGAACAGATTAAAAAATTAGATGAAATTTGTGTAGAAAAAAGAAAAATTGTTTTGGTTGGAGATGCTGGCGTAGGAAAATCTATTGAGTTGAAAAATTTGGCATTTGTTTTGCAAAATCAATGTAAGACAATACCAGTATACATTCAGTTAAATTTATATGTTGATGAAACCATAGACGATTTAATTACTGAACAGTTTAAAGATATCCAGGTAGAAAAAGTTGTACTAATTCTTGATGGATATGATGAAATTGAAGCTAAAAATTTAAACACATTTGCTAGACGTCTAAATGTGTTTGCAAATAAACACCCAGAACAGATAATAGTTGTTTCGACTAGAAATAATTTTTATAAAAATGCCTTAGATAAAGCAAGTGTAGGGACTTTTAATGATTTCGCGGAGTATGCATTGTGTCCAATAGAAGAAAAAGACATAAAGGAGTTTTTAGAAAAGAAAAAAATTGATTCGGTACTTTTCTTTGAAGAAGTAAAAAGTAAGAACTTAAAAGAACAGATATTAAATCCATTTTTTCTAATACAATTGGCGGATCTTTTTTTAAAAGAAGGTTATTTGCCAAATCAAGATAAAACAATGGAGAAATTGATTTATAGTCGGTTTAAAGAAGATGAGATTAAGTATGCAGTAACAATAGATGTTGAAAATCAGAAAATTAATATTATAAATTCGTTGAAACAGTTGGCATTTGCTATGCAATGCTTAAAAAAGACATTCTTAATTAAAGAAGAATATCAAAGGTTATTGAACAGTGAGGAACGAAATTGGATAAGATACAGTGGAATATGGTGCAAAACAAATGGAAACAAGTGGCAGTTCGAACATAATAATTTTAGAGAATATTTAGCAGCAAAATATCTTTGTAAAAAGACATTATGTGAAATTATAGATCTAGTTACATATAAAAATAATAAAAACGAAATTAAAACTTCGTGGGTAAATACATTATCATTTTTAATGCTTATATATGGTGATGATGAATTAACTCAATGGTTAATTGATACAGCACCATCAATTGTAGTTAGATTCGAAATTTCAAGAATCGATGTAACTATTAGGGCTAATATACTATGTTCTATATTGGAAGATTACAAAAATAAAAACATGTGGATTTCTCGGAATCAAAATGATGAAGATGAGTTAGCTTTATTTGGGCAAGCTGAGAGTAGTATTGTCTATTTGATGAATGAAATTAGTAAACCTGCTAATTTTAGATCGCAATCAAATGCTTTACATATTATTGGTGCTATGACTGATTTTCTTGGAAGACAGGAAGATGTAAGAAGGTATTTGTTTGACTGCTGTTTTTGTAAGGATACAAGATGTTATGAAGTAAAAGCTGCAGTATTAGCTTTGGCGAATTCAAAACTATATCAAAAGGGCGATATTAATATTTTATTAGATAAATTTTCTGAGGAATATAATACAGAAATTAGGTATTCATTATATTGCTATATTTTAGAGCATAATTTGCAAAATGAATCTATAGATTATGTTTTGCAGGGGATAGACATATTAAATGTAAGAGGAACTGAAAATTTTAGTGAGAGATATAGGCTAAAAGATATTTTAATGATATTAAATGAATATGAATCTATCCATAAAACCATTGAATTTTTGATTACAAGCAAAGATTACTATGAAACCATGGAGTATTTTAACGATGTAATAAATACATTATGTATTGAGGCCGAGAAGATATATTTTGCTGGAAATAAAAAAATCTTAAATGATATTCGTGAAGTTTTTATCAAGGCATCTTCTCAATTTGAACATATATCAATGAATGAAACAAAAAAGTTTTTAAAGAATAGTAACAATATCTATAGTACATATGAGTATATACTGGAAAATTTAAAAGGTGATAATATTGTATTTTTGATTGAAGCTATTATGGATGAATCTTGTATTGACGATTTTATGAAGAGATATCAGGAAGATAAAATTAGTGATAAATTCCTGTTCAATCAGTATGTACAAAGACTTAGAAAGGGAAGTTATAGATATGATGAACTCAGGGACTTGTTGCTAAAAAAGGATAACATTGTTATAGAGGAAAAAGAGGTAATAGATTATGACTTGTTAAGAAAAGAAGGAGCACAAAAGTATTTTAATGCCTTATTTAGTAAGGAGAAATATCAAAAACTAATAAATGAATTGGCTAATATATTCAACGGGCTCAACACGGTTTATGATGACCTAGATCATATTTCATTTCAAAGAACCGAAAAAAGGTATGATTTAGATAAGGTACATTGGGACATAGCAAAAAATCAGTTTGAAAATCACAGAATTGTTGATTTCCTAAAGTATGTTGATTGGGAGAACTTTTCAATGAGTAACATTTACAGGGCAATAGAAAATAAACATGAGTTTATTATTAGTGAAATACAAGTAGATTACATTAGAGAGTACAGTTTAAAAACTGTTAATGAAATAGACTTCAATAAAGAATTTACTTTTGGTAAAGATGGAACTACTTCATTCTCATTGAGAGCAGTTTTGTGTATGTTTTTTGCAGAATATTTTTCAATTGAGTATGATCACCAAATTGTACTTAATATGCTTATGGTGCCAGCATTTGTTTTTGGTAAGGACAAAAATGGGAGAGAACAATTCTCTAAATATGTAATAGAGCGTTTAAAACCAGAAGAGATACAAGAACAAGTATGCATAAATATTAAAGAAAAGACTATTGAAGGAACATTGGCGGAAACATATTTGCAATATTGCAAAGAAAATAATATAGAATATGCTTTGTCTCTGGCTCTTAACGTTATTACTGATCAGGAATATTCAGAATGGACGAGAAGGAAGGCCTTGGATTATTTATGTGTAATAGCTGGAGATGAATATATATTTGAAAATATTCTGCCTAAAGCAGATACGGTATTATTGAATTTGATTATTGATAAGTTGATTCCCAAAAAAGATGTAAGACTTATCGAACGGTTAATAAAAGAAAATCAGTTATCAGAAGATGGAGTATTGTATCTTAAATCATTAATATTAATGGAAAGTGAATACGGATTAGAAAAATATTATGATATCGCAAAGATGAAGAATTCAATTCCAGATTTGACAGATGACAACAATACACCTCCAATTACTGAAGCCATAAGAGAAATAAAAGAAGAAAAAAATTTGGATTGTATTATTAAATTGTGTGAACTTTCTTTTAGTAAAGGGTTTAAAGATAATCGTTATTTTGGATTATATAATAGTGTTTCTAAAGCATTGAAAAATATATGTCAGAATGATGCTACTATAGTAATGGAAAAACTTGAAAAGGCTAAAAATGAAAACAGTGATAACGAAGAGTTTAAAAGTTTCTGTAACCATAATCTTGCTGAAATAAAAAACCAATTTTATAACCAACATGATGATCCATGGGAGATTGATGATATCAAAAAGTATATGTTAAATTAGTAGATTGGAGATAGAATACAAACAATTACAACTGCAGATTATTCTTATTATAAGAAGTTCATATAGCAAGAATTTGTACGTATATTAGAATTTAATTGTTATAATATTAATATACGTTTCCTTATTGTCTTTGTATTAAAAAATTTTCAAGTAATAGTTCATATAAGGGGGTGGTATACATAAAACACTATGAAGTTGCTACTGCAATTATTATAAATGATGATAAAGTTTTATGTATGCAAGGAAATGTAAATGAATATCAAGATATTTCACAACAGTTTCAGTTTCCAGGGATTGAAATAAAACAAAATGAAACAAACGAGGAAGCATTAGCAAGAGAGTTTATGGAAGAATTTGAAGCAAAAATTGAAATAGAGGATGAGTTCATTACTGTATCACATCAATATCCAACTTTTAATCTTACAACCCATAGTTTTATATGCAAATCATCTACAAACGACCTTGTGTTAAAAGATAACAGTAATTATAAATGGTTAACCAAAAATGAATTAGAAACGCTTCAGTGGGCAGAAGCTGATATACCTATAATTGAGGAGTTAATGCAGCAGTATAAAAGAGATACATTTCACACTGAATTACCACAAAGCTTAATAACAGGTTTTATTGACAAACTTCACCCTTCTAAACAAGAGTATTTACCTAGGTTGGTATTAAATGATAAAGTAAATGGTAAAAAAGTTTTGACAACTATAGATAAAGATTTAAGGGAGTGTGATGAATTTTGGTTCTCAGTTGCATTTTTAACAAAGAGTGGTGTTACAGTATTAATAAATTTGTTAAAGGAACTAGAACTGAAAAATATTAATGGTAAAATACTTGTTTCTCAATACCAAAATTTCACGCAACCAGAGGCATTAAGAACCTTATTGAAGTTTAAAAATATTGATTTAAGGATAGTAGTTAAAGGTGACTTTCATGCTAAGGGTTATATTTTTAAAAAGGGTAGCAGTTATGATTTAATTATTGGAAGTAGTAATCTTACAGCTAGTGCGTTGTGTGCTAATAAGGAGTGGAACTTAAAGGTAACATCTACCAATAAAGGAAAATTGGTTTCTGACGTTATTAGAGAATTTAATAATGAATTTAAATGCTCAGTAATTGTAAATACTGATTTTATTAATGAATATGAAAAAATATATAAGGCTCAAATGGCTTTCTCTAGGAAGGATGAAAACACCTTCGAAATTCTTCAAAATAAAACTGTTGAACCAAACTCAATGCAGATAGAAGCATTAAAAAATCTAAAAAAATTGCGATCTGAGAATAGAAATAAAGCTTTGTTAATTTCAGCAACGGGGACAGGAAAAACTTACTTGTCAGCATTTGATGTGAAGGCAGTAAATCCTAAAAAATTTTTATTTATTGTACATAGAGGTAATATTGCTAGAGCTGCTATGAAAAGTTATATGAAAGTTTTTGGCAAAAATAAGTCTATGGGAATGTATTCAGGAGGGAAAAAAGAAATTGATGCCGATTTTATATTTTCTACGATACAAACAATTTCAATAGATAATAACTTAAAACAATTCCATAAGAATTATTTTGATTATATTGTAATTGATGAGACACATCGCGCGGGTGCGGCTACTTATCAGAAAATATTAAATTATTTTGAACCTAAGTTTTTATTGGGAATGACTGCTACACCTGAAAGAATGGACGGTTTTGATATTTTCAATGAATTTGATTATAATATTGCATATGAAATACGTCTACATAGAGCTTTAGAAGAAAAAATGCTTTGCATGTTTCATTATTTCGGTGTAACTGACATTACAATTGAAGGGACGGTACTTGAGGAGAATGCATCATTCAATCTATTAATAGCAAAGGAACGTATAGATTGTATTGTTAAAAAGATGGAGTTTTATGGATGTGATAATGGTTGTGTAAGGGGGTTAGTTTTTTGTAGCTCTGTTGAAGAAAGCGGCGAACTTTCTATGGCATTCAATGAAAGAGGATATAATTCTGTTGCATTAAACGGCAAAAGTAGTGAAAACGAGAGGGCTGAAGCAATATTTAGGCTAGAGAGTGACATTGAAGTAGATAAATTAGATTATATTTTCACTGTGGACATATTTAATGAGGGTATTGATATTCCTAGAGTTAACCAGATAATTATGCTAAGACCAACTCAGTCTGCTATAGTATTTGTTCAACAATTGGGAAGAGGTTTGCGGAAAACTTATAACAAAGAGTATGTAACTATAATCGATTTTATTGGTAATTATAAAAATAGTTACTTAGTTCCAATAGCGTTGTATGGAAATACGTCTTACAATAAAGATACCTTGCGTAAGTTAATGGTTAGCGGGAGTAATTTAATACCTGGTGCATCTACCGTTAATTTTGATAAAATTGCTCGTAAACAAATATTTGCTTCTATTGATAATTCAAATATGCAACTTAAAAAGGACCTTGTTAAGGACTATGAATTATTAAAATTTAAGATTGGAAGGATTCCAATGATGATAGATTTTCTCAGTCATGGTTCAAGGGATCCACAACTTTATTCTGATTATTCTAGATCTTATTTTAACTTTGTGGCGAATCAGGAAGATTCTTTACAAAATTGTTTATCTACAGGAGAAGTAAAATTACTTGAACTATTTTCTAATGAAATCGCAAATACTAAAAGAATTGAGGAAGTCATTCTTCTTGATGAACTCATAAAGAATGAATCCATTGAAAAAGAAAAATTTAAAACTATTGTTTTTAATAAATATGGTATTCATGTTTCAAACGAAACGTTGAAATCAAGCATAAGAAACATCAATTTTGAGTTTGTAACCGAGAATCAAAATAAAAAATTAATAAGTGTAAGAGAAAAATATAATTTAAATATTATATCTTATAACAATGAGAAAATTTCAGCTGGAAAAGATTTGAAACTCTTAGTTACTAATAAAATTTTTATTAGTTATTTAAATGATATGTTAAACTATTCGAGAATAATATATGATAGAAATTTTGATAAGAACAAGTATGTTAATGGTTTTATATTGTATAGGAAGTATTCCAGAAAAGATGTTTTTAGAATTCTAAACTGGGATAAAAACCCTATAGCTCAAAATGTTGGAGGATACATTGTTAGTAGTGATAAAACTAATTGTCCAATCTTTGTGAATTATCACAAAGATGATAATATTTCTGATACTACTAAATACGAAGATGGGTTTATAAACAATTATGAATTTGAATGGATGTCAAAATCTAGACGAACTTTAAATAGTCCAGATGTTGTGGCTATTTGTAATTATAAAAAAGGGCTTAGGCTTCCACTATATATCAAAAAAAGTAATGATGAAGGAACCGATTTCTATTATATGGGTGATATGACACCAATAGATGAAAGCATAGAGCAAACAACAATGCCAGATGGAAAAGGCAATAATGTTTCGGTTGTTAAAATGAGATTCCTGATGAGTCAACCTGTTGAAGATTCTATTTATGAGTATTTAACGAGAGCGGATTCTTAATAAAATAATATGAATTAATACAGAGAGTATAACATCTAATTGAATATCAGCTAGGTTAGGATACCTAATGAATTTAATAAAAAAGTATAGTAATCTCTAAATGGAGAAAACTATACTTTTTCTTTTATTAGTTGTTCTACAGTTTGTATATCTGCAGGAGCCCAGTTTAGAGAAAGCAAATTCTCTCTAGGTAACCATATCAATTTTGAATGCTCGCATGCGGTAGGGGTACCAGCTACTAGATGGCATCTTACAGTAATTAAATTCACCGCGAACTTATCGTATTCGTGAGTATTATCATTAAAGCTATTAATAAATTTAACCTCGCAAGAAAGCTCTTCTTTTATTTCTCGTTCAATAGCTTCTTTTAAAGTTTCACCACTTTCTATTTTACCACCAGGAAACTCCCACCTGTTTGGAAGTGACATTCTTGGTGAACGAAGAGCACATAAAATTTCTTTGCTTTCATTTTCGATAATAGCACCTACAACTTTTATTACTTTATTCATAGAAAACACCTCTAAATAAGTTTAGCATAAAAACGGTAATTGTAAAAGCAACAGGTTAATTATTAATTACGGGTATTAACATTTAACAATAATCGTTGAGTAGACAAATGAATGTTTGGCCATAATTATAAATAAAGTTATGATTATGGAGGAATTTATTTTGAATACTTTTGGAGAAAGATTTAAGAGCGTAAGGTTGTCTAAAAAAATGACACAGGAACAATTGGCTAATGAATTTAATAGGCGATACGGATATGCATTTACAAAAACAACTATTAGCCAATACGAAAATAACAAAAGACAACCAGAGATGAATGCTATTAGAAATTTTGTAGAATACTTTAATGTTTCATTGGATTATTTGTTGTGTAATGATATCCATGTTATGGTCAAAAATACAATATGAATAATGATTCTGAATTTATTGAACTAGAAAAAATAGCAATTTTAATAAAGAATTTAGCAGAAGACGGAAAAATACTTCTTAATAATATAGAAATAAATGCTCAGCAAAAACAAACAATATCAAATGGTATTGATATTGTTTGTGACTTGGTAAAAAGAGAAATAGAGTAATTAAGATAAAATAGTACACATTCAATTTGTGGACAAGTAACTATTTTATGTTAATTTTGTGGATAAGATGGTTTTAAATATTAGTGAGTAGTATCTATGAGGTTATCTAAATGCATTATTAAATTTTCATAAGTCCCAAAATGATTACAGACCCAGTGATAGCTAGGAAGATCAAATTTTTAATAAATGAGAGGCTAATCTACCATGTTATCATCTGCTATAAAATCAACATCAACATTCTTCTCGCGAAGCTTTTTAATATAAACAACTGCACACCTAAAAGTTTTTTTATCCTTTGGATTTTCTTGTCTCACTGAAAAATTCACAGGCTTATTGTAGGATTTACAATATTGCATATTACTTAATTGTTTTTTGAAACTACTCAGTGGCAATACCTCATGAGTCACATTATGCTCTCTACAGTACTTTACAAATCTATCGTAAAAGCATGTATAATTGAGGCGAAGCACAAAATCACCATCTAAATCCAGTACTGCATCATAGTCGATATTTCTATAAAGTTCATTATTAGCTGCCATACGATTCATGGTTTCAAAATTTTGTTCTATAACTGTTTTATTCGATGTTCCTCCATCTAACAAGTCCTCATAAGCCCCTGTTTCAATTGAGGAAATAATTTCTTTCATAGTAAAACCTGTGCATTCTTGCATATTCAAATCTAAATCATTAAATACCCTCTTAAGTAAAGCTATACCAATCATACAGTTAGCTATGGAGTTTTTAACTCTGTCATTTTTAATATTATTACTAATGGCTTTTTCAAAAATTGCACTATGGATTTCTTTGATTTTTTCCTCACTCATTTTTAAGGCCTCCTTCAAAAGACTGGCTCCAAGTTTATTAAGTAAAATAGAATTTACCTTTAATTTTTCTAGACTTTCTTTGGTTTCTTCATCAAAATAGGAAGTCGCAAATATAACTCTAAGGCTCCTTCCTACATTAGCCGTTTCTTCTATGCCTACTTCTCCGGATAAAATAACTGAAGCTCTTGGAGTAAAACTTCTATTTTTATCTAAGGTGGCTACCCCTTTTATTCCTTTGTAGTTATCATAGGAATTTCTCATAACCCCTGATATTAAATCCACTTTATTTTTACCTATTATGTGAGGCTTGTACTCTTCCAAAATAAGAGGTATAAAATTACTACTGCTGGCGGTTTTGTTTAAGGCAAAGTCTGTACATTGTGCCGCATTTAAAATTCCATCTTCCATGCACAATATAGGCGTAATAATATACTTTACAGCACTACTTTTACCACTACTACTTTCACCTTCTATTAAAAGATGGTTATATTGAATTTTATTGTGTTTAAGCTTTTCTTTCAGAAATAAACCACATACATAACCTAATATGGCGGCAGTATTTTTAAGTATACTAAATTTAAATAAATATGGTGCAACTTCTAAAAGCTCTTCTTTTGTTATAACATCATTCTTTAGAATGTTAGTATTAAGCTCTGCATATTGATTTTGCATAGCTATATCTAGAGTGGCCTTTCCCTCGGAATTTAAAGCACCATGCTCAGTCACGAAGCACCACTGATTATTAACTCTATGAAAACCACTGTAGGTAACGCCCTTCCGTGTATCATTAGTTTTACTTGAAATAATAAATCTTATATATTGAAGGTCCTCAACCCTTCCTATATAAAAAGTCTTAAAGCTGTTTAGTGCTCTTCTAAAAGATAATACATCATCAAAATCGGAGGTCTTAAATGTACGCTCGCCTATAATACCTTCCTCTGTAACAATATGACCTATAATTTGAGTATCACCATCATTTTCAATATAATATTTTGGATTAATAATAAAATTAGAGATATTAATTATCTGTTTCTTATAATATTTGTAGTAACAGAACTTATCTTCATAAATATTCCCTATAGGTTTATCCTGCAATGCAACCTTTTCTACAAATGTTTCATCTGTTGCATTAACCAAAGCCATTAATTCTTCAAGAGTGCCTCCATTTCTCACCCAATCTACAATATCTTCCTTAGGTTTTAAGCCTGGAAGGTTTATTATTTTTATAGATTTGACCTCATTTTTCATTGCACTTAGAACATCCTTTGCATAAGCTTTACCACTTTCATCATTATCAGGTAGAATTACTATAGTAGCTCCCCTTAAAGAAGAAACATAATTCGGACTATAAGCTGAAAACCCTCTAGCTCCAAAAGCAGTGGTAGTTCCAACTTGTCCTAATTTGAAAATCTCATCCACGCATTTTTCTCCTTCTACAAAGAAAATAGTCTTATCATTTTTAATACCCTCTAAAACCGACCGTAGCTTATAAATAACATGTCTCGCAGCCTTTATTCCAAAGCTCCATTCACTATTATGGAATCCCTCTATACCCTCGTTATACTGGGCGGCAGTTAAAATATCACCTTTAGCTCCACAACTAAAGCAGTTCCAATGCCTTCCGCTGCTCCCTGGGACTATGGCTGCACTTGGATCCTTATCCATATGGCTATGTGCACTTTTATTAAAACAAGTGAATTTTCTATTTTTATTCTTACTACTATGTTCCATTATGTAATCTTTTAAATGATCCTGTATTTTGCGTATACTACTTTCTCTAATTTTACTTCTCATAAAATTTTGACCCCCTAATTACTTTTGTACGGCTTATTTCTAAGCATTATTACTAGGATAGAATCCTTTAAAACAATAAGAATAACGAATGCATTACATTTTCATTAAACATATATGACCTTTTGCTGTAGTTTTGCATTGAAAAACTTAAATTATTACGAGAATTTTCTAATTATAGTAATATTGTAACTAAATATGAGACATGTAATTAGCTTGGAGCATTGATATATAAGGGTTTATAAGTAATTTACTTATTGCATTACAAATTTATAATGGGGGTATGCAGTGTATTAGAGTTTTTAAATTTTAATTCTCACTTATATAGTGAATTTTTATACTTATATAAATAAGGTATTTTTGTTTTTTTGTAATATATATGTATATTTATATTCTAATCTAGGTATCTTAGGGGATCGCGAAGATTACAGGAGGGGGTAATAAATTAGAATAAGTTGTAATGGCAGAGTAATTTATAGTGCTGCTGAATTTTTTTGTTACTAAGAAGAAACAAATTACATAGTTTTTATAGATATGATTGATATAGTACACAAATTTTAATAAATATAAAAATAGTAACTAATTACAGAAAACAAATGTTACCATTAGTAAATAAAGACATTATAATTCAGTAGATAGTTGTTTGGATTGTTATTAATAGATTATAACTGAGTATTTATTGCGAAGAGATAATTATAAGGCAATTATGAGGAGGGTGTATTTAGGTGAGTTCATCGTGGATTGCGATATGTATACCATTGTTTGTAATATTTTTTATTGTTTTACCGCAAAAACATGAAATGAAAAAATTAATAATTCTAAAAAGAAAGAAGAGGAAGGGGTTAATAATTATGACGAACGAGTTAATTAAAAAATATAAAGGAAAAACAGTTAGTATATCCACAGGTGAATTTGGTACAAGTGCAACTGGAAAAATAATAGATGTGAAAGAAAACTGGATTGAGGTTGAGACTAAAAAAGGTATAGAACTTATAAATTCTGAATTTATACAAAGTATTAAAATAACTCAATAAGAAAATTATTAGCTTTAAATAAATGTATATGAATTTTTAAAAATAAAAGAAGTTTAGAATTGAAATTTGGAAGTTTAGGGATATATCTAAGCCCAAACTCAATGATAACTTAAAAGGAGCAAGTATGGAATTTCAAAAGTCAGTTATTGAACTTATAAAGATGAGGACGTCAAGCAGATCTTTTGATCAAAAATATATTGAAAGTATAACCCTTAAAAAGCTAAAGGATTATATTAAAATGAGTAATGAAGAAACAAAATTAAGGGCTAGGGTTATATTTATACAAAGTAATGATAATGATTCTAGGAAAGCAAAAAAATTAGGGACATATGGGGTTATATCAGGTGCTAATTCATTTATTATTGGAATATTTGAAAAAGAAGAAAAAGATGCGCTTGAATTTGGGTATTTATTCGAAAAAATTATTCTCTTCGCAACGGATTTGGGGCTTCAAACATGTTGGCTCGGTGGAACTTTTAATAAGGGTAATTTTGAACAAAATATGAGTTTAGTTGATAATGAATTCATACCTATAGTTTCTCCTGTGGGAATAAAAAAAGAAAAGCCTAGAGTTTTTGAATCAGTTATGAGAAAAGTTATTGGTGCTAATAAACGAAAACCATGGAGTGAATTGTTTTTTGAAACAGATAGTTTAGTACCACTAAGTGAAGATAGTGCGGGTCAATATGCTGTTCCATTAGAGATGGTAAGACTTGGACCTTCTGCTTCAAACAAACAACCTTGGAGAATTATAAAGGATGAGAATGCATATCACTTTTTCCTTTGCAGAACAAAAGGCTATGGAGTAGCTGGTTATGATATGCAAAAAAACGACATTGGTATAGCTAAATGCCATTTTGAGTTATCTGCAAATGAACTTGGCTTAAAAGGCACGTGGGTAGAAATAAAAAGTATAAGTATACCAAATGACTGGGAATATTGTTGCAGCTGGTCTAAATAATATTTTTTATCATCATATTGTGGATAAAATGGTTAGTGGTTCAGTGTAAATCGAGCATAAGTTGTTTTTAAAATTTTTATCAACAAAAGGGAATTCATTTATTGAATTCCCTTTTAATATATTCGTATATTCAATTTTAAACTAAGTAGAGTATAGTGATTTATTTTAATTTAAGAAATTTTTCTTTGTCTTATCACATATCATAAAGACCTGTTATTTATAAATTCTTACTACCCTCTAAAAACACTGAAGATTTACTTGGATACATTGGACTATCCCCTTTCTATTAGCGGTTCTTTTAATTTATCTAATGAAAGTTAATATCTTTGTGGAATTACTTCCACTTCTTGTACTAAGTTAATTCTGTTTCTTTGTTTATGAACTAATAATAACACGGTAATCAATATTTGTAAAGACTTATTTTCAATTAATAATAAATATCTACAAATAAAAGATTAAGAGATAAACATAATGTATTTTAAAATAAATATTTGGATTCTTTATAGCATTTATTATCAAAAAAATGAAGGACATGCAGGAGAAATCCTATGCATTCCTTCATTTTATTTATTTAAGAACCTTGATTTATTTCTAAAAAAGGGGTATATTAATACAGTACTATAGTGTACTAGATAGTACTTGTAAGTTCTAATGGGAGATGATTAAGATAGACGAAAAACAAAAATTGATTATGGATGTAGCAAAAGAGTGTTTTAATAAGCAGGGACTTCAATTTACTTCAATATATGATATTGTAAAAACGTGTAAAATATCCAAAGCAACTTTTTATAAACATTTTTCAACAAAAGAGGATTTAGTTTATGAAATATTAGCTTATTCTAATAAAAGTTTTCTAAGTAGAGCGAGAGCTATTGATGAAAATCTTGAAATAAATAATAAAGATAAATTAAAAAAGAAGATAATTCTAGTGTGGGAGTATTTGGTTTCTAATACTCCTTTTAATCTATTTATAATAGAAAATTTTTCTCAGATCAAAGGACAACCAATGTATAAATTTAAAGAAACAATAAGAGATAATTTATTATCAGAGTATCACAAGAGTTTAACTACGCTATATGGAGAGGAAATAGAATCTATTGTGTGGGAAACGGTTTTTTTAATAGACAGTTTAGTGCATGAATTTATTTTGATTATGCGCCTTAAGAAGGAAGAATTTGAACCTAACTTTGTTGGAGATTATGTTATACGAATAATAGATATGACAATTGAAGAGCTGAAAAAAGTTCCAGCTGTTATAGATAAATCTTTTTTTTACTCTGAGAATGGTGATATAGAGGATAATTTATTCTCTTCTGAGCAATTGCTTATTTATAAAACAATAAAAGAGATAAAAGATCTTATTGTAAAACATGATACTGTTATTGATCAAAAAAAATTAACAGAGGCAGTAAACATGGTAGAAAAAGAAGCTGAATTAGGATTGTATGATTCTTTAATTATGGATGCAATGCTCTCATTTTTGGAAAAAGAAAAATCGTTAAAAATAGAGATAGCTATATTTAATAAGTTGAAAAGTAAATTAGGGGATGATACTCGTGAAGGTAATAAGTAAAAAAGAAAGAAATATAATTGTAACTATAGTAATAGTAGGGTCGTTTTTAAGTTTGCTTAGTCAGACAGTGCTTACGGCAGCACTACCAAGTATAATGAAAGATTTTAAAGTGGATGCTAATATAGGTCAGTGGTTGACTACAATTTATTTACTAGTTTTAGGTATAACTATTCCAACCACAGGATATTTAGTAAATAGGTTTAGCACAAGAAAATTATATCTTAGCGCTATGGGACTTTTTTTAATAGGATGTATATTTTCTATATTTGCTACAACATTTAATCTTATGATAATATCACGTATTATTCAGGCCATGGGAGCTGGTATTCTTGTACAATTGGTACAAATTGTTATACTAAAGCTATACCCTATTGAGAGCAGGGGTGCTGCTATGGGTATAATCGGGATTACAGTTGGGTTTGCTCCATCAATTGGGCCTACACTTTCGGGATTTGCAATCGACGCCTTTGGGTGGAGAAGTTTATTTTATATACTTGCAGGTATATCTATTTTGGATATTGTAACGGCATTTTTCTTATTAAAAAACGTTGGCAAAACAATGAAAGATAAATTGGACATAAGGTCTCTCATTTTATCTACATTAGGATTTGGAGGACTACTTATTGGTGTTAGTAATCAAGGAAGTTTTGGATGGGCGAATCCAATTACATATGTTCCATTAGTAGTTGGCGTGATATCGCTTATTGTTTTTACGCGAATACAAATTAGTTCTAAGACTCCATTTTTAGACTTAAGAGTGTTTAAAACTAGTGTTTTTACAGTTAGTACTATTTTAACCTGTATTATTTATGCTGCTATGATGTCAGCTACAATTCTGATTTCTATTTATATCCAAAGTATTCGTGGGTATTCTGCTGTTAGTTCTGGGCTTATAATGTTGCCAGGTGCTTTATTTCTAGCTATATTAAGCCCTGCAACTGGGAGAATTCTAGATAAACATGGTCCACGCATTTTATGTATAGTTGGTATGTCAATGTTAGGTATAGGAACATATGCTTTTTCATATTTAGGTGAAAATACTTCAGTAATCTACGTATCTATTATGTACTGTTTTAGAATGATAGGTCTGGTCATGATCTTATCCCCACTTACAACTTGGGGAATTAATTCACTTGATAACCAACATATTGCACATGGTGCTGTAATTAATAACACATTACGTCAGGTATCGGGTGCTATTGGTTCAGCTATTCTTATTACTGTCATGACAAATGCTGTTAAGCATAGTGGACAAACGTCATCTATACTTGCGAGTATACATGGAATGAATGTGTCTTTTAGAATGGCCTCAATTCTAATTGCAATTGGCCTTGTAGGTATAATCCTTTATGTAAAGGATGGCGGATCAAAAGAAGAAATTGTAAATCTTGGGAATTGCGCAGTGGAGCCAAATGAATAAATAAAATGAAGATTACTTAAACTTTTTAAAATAGTCACATTTATAAAGAAAAATGTCATCAATGTAAAAATTGATGACACTTTTTTTATCATGATATTGTGGATAAAATGGATGAAAATATTCAACATAATAAGGCTTAATCCTAATAATTTGATTCAAATCACATTCTTATAACTTAAATAGATATAGAATAGAGTCATAGGAAAGCAAGAATATGTGAGAATAAAATATTAGGAGGAAAAAATATGAACACTAAATTTTTCAAGAATATAGAGGCTGCAAAAGCATTAGGACTAAAAGAAGAGGTATTATATGTAGAAAATCAAGTTGTGAGTAAAACACTAACACAGACTAGTAACGTTAGCATAACACTATTTGCTTTTGATAAGGGCGAAGAAATAAGTACACATTCAGCACCTGGAGACGCCTTAGTATATGTAACAGAGGGACAAGTTACAATAACAATAGGAGATAATGAACCTGTTAAAGTTAACGAAGGTGAAATGATATTAATGCCAGCAAATACACCTCATGGATTAGAGGCTAATGAGAGATTTAAAATGATGTTAGTTATAGTGAATGGTTAGTAAAAAATCTAACTTAAATTTAATTATTAACGTGATTTTTATAACTCAGGAATATTTGGACCACAGTGTGGAAGTTTCAGGGGATAGAAAAGGTATAGCAATTTATTTTGCTATACCTTTTCTGATGTTAGCTCATGTTACTAATAAAAAGAACATAGCCTATGTTATAATAAGGAAAAAAATACAAATTTAAGTGTTTTATTGTCAGGTGAAACTGTTTGAATTAGTATAGGTACTATATTGCAAGGGTTAATAACAGAGCCATAAATTTTTTACAGCTTTTATGTAAATGCTATATATAGGAGGGATTAATGTGAGAAAAATAATACTGATTATTATGTTAACCACTATAATGACAGGGTGTTCAAGTGTAAAACAGACCGTTAATAATACTCAAAGCAATAGTAAACAAGAACAGACAAAATCAGTAAACACAGTCCAAAGTGATAAAGATACTATTAGTAAAGCGTTTTCTAGTTTGCTTGAAAGTATAGATATTAATAAAAGTTTATTTGAAAAAGGATATTATGATTATAAGGGAACTATAAATAATAATATTAAAATTCAAATGAGTATTTATAAGCAAGACAAAGAGATCGTTGGGACATATTTCTATGAAAAGCAGGGGAAGGAAATTAAACTAAAAGGAAAGTCGGATGAAAAAGATATTATTCTATATGAATATGATGCGGCAGGTAAAAATACGGGTATATTTATGGGAACAATGAAAACAGTTGATAAAATTGAGGGAAAATGGGTAAGTGCTGATAATAAAACTAGTTATCCATTTACATTAACACTTAAAAGTAACATTGTGGCAGACGTATATGGGAAAAGATATGCTGTAGCTTTGAATACTAAAAGTGACAAAGAGGTTGAGGAATTTGTTAGCAAAATTCAAAGCTATGTAGTAAATGGGGATAAGCAGCAATTAGCTGAGCAAATAAAATATCCTATAAATGCTAAAATTAATGGTAAAGTTGTCAAAATACAAAATAAAGATTATTTTATTAAGAATTATGATCAAATTTTCTATCCAAATTATAAGATAGCAATTAGTAATTCATTTACAAAGTATCTATTTGTAAACTATCAAGGAATAATGTTTGGTCAGGATGTATTTAATATTTGGATTAATGAGGTGACTCCTACTGTTGGGATTCATAAATTAATGATAACGGCTATAAATAATTAAAACATGTTCTCATAAAAGTCTAAATAAAGGAAATACTAAATAAAATTAATTAGAAAAGAGATGTATGTTTTAAGGTTGTTATGTATTGATTGGTAGAAATTTTCGCTATAATAATACTTATAACTAGATTATATAAGGAGGGTGATGAAAATAAGAATATTTATTGCTATTAATTTTGATAAAAGTACAAAACTTTACTTTCAACATGTAAAAAACAAGTTAGAGCAATATTGCAGTAAGGGGAGATTTACAGATATAGCAAACTTCCATTTGACTCTACAGTTTATTGGTGAACTAGAAGAATGCAACATTCCAGATTTACTCGATGCGATACAAGCATGTGTTTCACAACATGATTCCTTTAGACTTACATTAGATAAACCCGGAATTTTTAAAAAAGGAAATTCCAATATAGTATGGATAGGTATAAATTATAGTGAAGATCTAGTGAAAATTTATGAAAAATTATTCCTTGTACTTAAACAGGAGGGAATAGCTTTTGATGAAAAACCACTTAGACCTCATATAACTTTAGGCAGGCACATTATATTTAAAAAAGAAATAGGTGAACCTATAAACTTACTAACTGTAGATAAGATAATAATTCCCGTTAATAATATTACGATAATGGAAAGTAAACAGGAGAATGGGAAATTAATATATGTACCGATTGCGACATTGCCTCTAGTTATGAATAGGTGTGATTAATAGATTAGATGACTAATAAGCGAAAATTAATTCCCTTTGGCAAACACTACTGTTAAAGCCAAAGGGAGTTTTTTAAAATAATGATTTATTTATAAAATATCATAAACTTCTTCTTGCTCATATTTTATAATTATATCAAAAACCTTAGTTGCCACATCCTCTGGCATGTCATTATTTAAAAATAATAATCCTATATCGTTATATCTAGTGCCAATAACATCTTTTACAATTACTTTACCACGATATTCTTGTAAAATAGCTGTAATATGTTTTCCGAGTTTATCAGGAAATTCGTTTTGGTTCCATGATGTAAACCCAATCAATGATTTTGACATTTCTGGGTTAATTCCTTTCTTTATTAAAACTTCATGCCAGGTTAAGCAGGTTAAATCAGTTTTTGTTATCATAGGATACCTCCTTACAAATTTAAAATTATTATATATTCTATAGAATTGATTATATTCATTAAAAATATTCAGTTTCTAATAAAAACTATTCTACAGCTTTTATATTGGAAAATATCACTAGCTGTAAAATTGACGGTGATAGTGTGATGACTGATTTTCAATAATTACAAAAGCTAGTGAAGCAGGTATAAGCCATGAGTATACAAACATGAACTTTATAATTGCGTAGCCCCAATATGAGTTCGTTAGGATGTGGTGAATAGAATTTGAAAAATAGTCTATAATTTAAATAACCAACCTATTATTAAATTGATGATAAATACTGCATTGAGTTGTTTTATTACTTCATCAATACTTACTGATGGGCACAAGGAGGGAAATAATGATTGAATTTAAAAGTTTTAGATCTATTTTCTTAATATCAGTATTAACAATTGGTATCTCAGTAATTACATCAGTGAATTTATTTGCAGCTACATTAACAACTAATACCTATACTGTGAAAAGTGGGGATTGCTTATCTGTAATAGCGCAAGAGCATGGAGAATCATTAAATAATTTAATGAAAGCTAATAATAAACGGAATCATTCTATTTTCGTAGGGCAAATTCTTAATATTTCAATAAAAAGTAGTCCTAGTATACAGCAAAAGCTACAAAATAAAGGCGCTGCTACTACTGCAGCAAAGCAAGTTGAACTAGATAAAATAAGTAATGCGGCTGCATTTTCTTCTAATTCAGTTTTAGCATATGCTTCGAATTTTCTTGGTATTCCTTATGTGTGGGGTGGTACAAGCCCTTTAGGATTTGACTGCTCAGGCTTTACACAATATGTATTTTCACATTTTGGAGTAAATTTACCACGGGTTTCAGAAGACCAACAAAATGTAGGAACACTTGTATCTAGAGTTAATCTTCAACCAGGTGATTTGGTGTTTTTCGGAAGGCCGGCTCATCATGTAGGGATATATGTTGGGAACGGTAAAATGATAAATGCACCTCACACAGGTGCTGTAATTAGAATTCAAACATTAAATAGTGATTTTACATATGGCCGTAGAGTTAATTTGAAAAAGTGAGGACCAAATAAAATGTAATGTAATATTATAAGAACTATACTTAAATGGTATAGTTTAAAAATGGATGTGAAACTATGAATATTACTCAAGAAAGCGATTATGCAATACGAGCAGTTCTCATATTAACAAATAATAATGAAGTTTTAGATGCTAATTCTATAAGTCGAATTGGGAATATACCCATTAGATTTTTGCTGAAGCTTCTAGGAAAACTTGTGAAGGCTGGTATTGTAAAATCCTATCGAGGCGTTAATGGTGGGTATAAACTTAATAAAGAACCTAAAGCAGTAAACTTAAAAATGATAATTGAAGAAATAGAGGGGAACATAGCAATAAACAGATGCTTATATGACGCAGAGGTTTGTAATACAAAAATGAATGGTAACTGCTGTATTCATAGAGCATTATGTAATGTTCAAGAAAAATTGTCTAATGAGTTAGAAAGTATAAATTTCGAAGATTTAAAAAATGGTGTATGGTAAAAAAAATAGGGTAAAACCATTTTTTTTAAGTAATACAACACCAAAAAGGTATAGTATAGTCTGGAAGAGCTAATAAGAAGGCAAGGTTCCGGCACATATGTAAAAGAAAATTTTCCTTCTAGAACAACTATAGAGCTCGAGCAGTTTTCTGGTTATTCAAAAAAATTAATATCCCTCAAATACTAGAAGAAACTTATATGCCTATTTATGTTATACCTGGACTAAAAGAAAAACACTTAGAAGAATCGGTTTATGATTATATAAATAATGAGCTTGGGTTTAAAATTCAAAGTTCACATATATCTATAAGAGGCGATAAAGCTAACTCTAATGATAAGAAGTATTTAAATTTAACTGATTATGACTTTATTATGGAAATCGAAAAGATAGCTTTCCTCGAAAATGGTAAAATCTTTGAATATTCAAAGAATATTCAGCGAAAATTATTATTAGTCTTACTTTGTATGTAATGGGTATTTTAGATAAAAATAAAAACTTAACTACAAATTCATCCAATAGCTTGAGGGGATTAGTAAGTTTTGTTTTGTCGGGACCAATAACACTCGGAGTATCATGCTATTTTCTTAAGTTGATAAGGAATGAGGGGCCGTTAATTGAGAATTTGTTTGGTGGGTTTAAATTTTTCATAAAGGCATTTGTCCTAATAGTGCCTTAACAAGACTCTTTGCAGCTAAAATAGCCATATTAGAACGAGTTTTCTCAACGGTTGATCCTAAATGTGGAAGAGTAACATTTTATAATGTAAATGTATATAGTATTGTATATGATATGGAGAGGAGGGGTAGTTATACACAAAATGAACAGGAAGAGTTAGATATGATGCAAGAAACATTTATAAAAGTCTTTAATAATTTATCAGGCTTTGATTAAGTATTGTGTGAAATGCAACAAAGAGTTAAATACCATTAAACTTATCATAAAGCATTATATAAATAGGAAGAAACTAAAGTTTAACCTGTTAAAATTATTGAAGGTAGGTTGATGGTAGATGATAATACTTCAAATAATATTACTTATAATCTTAGGGCTTATACTTTTAATTTTATTTGCTCCATTCAAATATTCTGTTTTAGTATTAATAGAAGAAAAAACTAATATTAATTTATATTTAAACTGGGCAATATTGAAGGTTGAGTTTTTAATTGAAGAAAAGAATCCTAATATAAAAATTTATATATTTGGAAAACACATAAGGATTAATTCACCTATTCGAAAAAAATCTCAACTAAAAAACAAGCGTGAAAAGAAAAAGACTGAAATGCCTAATAAAGAATTTTTTATTGAAATGTTCTCATTAAGCAAGAAGGTTTTTAAAGTTATTAAACCTAAGGAATTTATAGCAACGGGGACTTATGGCTTTGAAGATCCATCTATAACTGGAATACTTAATATTGTATTAATATTTATTGCTGAAGTCATACCTTGGGCACAAATTGATTTAAACCCAGTATTTGAAGAAGAGGTAATGCGGGTTGAAATCAGGACTTATGGAAGCGTAAGCTTGATCATATTGATTCTTATAATGCCCAAATATGTGTTCAAGAAAGAAGTTAGAAAAGTATTATTTCATAAATCTAGAAAAATTGAAACATTAAATAAAGTTTAAGTGTATTAATAGGTATAAGTACTCAAAATAATTTTAATATATGTTGGAGGGGAAATATGGATAATGTGAATGTAGTAAAGGAAAACCTTGAGACTCTATTTGATAAGCTTGAAAAGTTTTTAAAGTCTGAGACTGTAATAGGCCAGCCAATAGTTATAGGAGAAACCACTTTAGTACCGATAGTTTCAGTTATGTTTGGATGTGGTACTGGAGGTGGTTCAGGAAAGGATCCGAAAGGAAATGACGGGTCAGGTTCAGGACTAGGTTCAGCTGCAAAAATAATTCCAAATGCTATTGTTGTAATTAAGAATAACGAAGTTACTATGCTTCCTGTAAAGGACAAAAGCAATTTAGATTATCTCTTAAATATGGTACCAGACATTATAGAAAAGATAAAATTTTCTAAAAAGAAAGAGAAGAGTAAAGAAGAATAGAACATTTAAAACCAGCAAAGAATCTTGTTGGTTTTAGTTAGAACTTAAAAAACATATATATATGCAAGTTACTTGTTAGCACAGTTTAAGGAAAGGCAAAGATTATTACAACTGTACCGACTTTTTTAGGCTTATTTAACTCAATAAATGAATACTATTAATAAGGGCTAATAATATGAATAGCCCAGCAATTTAAGTGTTTTTAGATAAATTATAAAGGAGAGGGGAAAAACATGCTTCAAAACAGCTATGATTTAAAACGTAAGGCAAGGGAACAGTTACATGGGAAATGGCTTCAAGCTGGAATTGTGTGTTTCATTGCTTGGGTAGTTACAATGACATTTACAGGTGGGGATGCAGTACACTCCGTTCAAAATGTTTGGCAGAATGGAGAATTAGTTAGGGTTAATACTACAAACTCAGCTAATGACTTGGGTGGTTTATTAAGTTTTGTTTTGTCGGGACCAATAACACTGGGGGTATCATGCTACTTTCTTAAGTTGATAAGGAATGAAGGACCGCTCATTGAGAATATGTTTGGTGGGTTTAAATTTTTCATAAAATCATTTGTTCTAAATTTCCTTGTTACGATCTTTACAATTTTATGGACTTTGCTTCTAATCATTCCAGGAATTATTGCTACTTTGCGATATTCTATGTCATACTATATTATGATGGATAACCCTGAGCTAAGTGCATTTGAATCATTAAACCAAAGTAAACTCATGATGGCTGGCTTTAAATTTAAACTGTTTAGTTTATGGTGTAGCTATTTAGGGTGGTTCATATTAGGAATAGTAACTTTAGGCATAGGATTTCTTTGGATTATTCCATACTACGAGACGGCTAAGGCTAATTTTTATCAAGACTTAAAATATAATTTAATTTAGCCTTCGGAAACCGCTAAAACTTACATCGCAAGATATAGACAACTGCAATCATATGTGTTGATTGGACAGGTAGCAAGTAAAATCTGGCCACACACGGTTTGATGTTTTACAACACGGTTGCACAAGAAACTTAAATTCAAAGAAGGTATAGCTTAATTTTGCTATACCTTTTCTAATGCAAGCTGATTTACAGCCTTTATATCTGCTGGTGCCCATTTTAGAGAAAGTAAATTCTCTCTAGGTAACCATATCAATTTTGAATGTTCATTGGCTGTAGGAGTTAATAAGCTAGTAGAAGTTGATTTTGCTAATAATCCACTAGATAATATAGTAAATAATTCCATCAACACGTTGTATAATTGAATAAGGACACAATAGTTATATAACTCAAAGTTTTTTATACATTATAATAGGGGGAAAAAGAAGTGAATTTAGATGAATTAAGAATTGATATTGCAAAAAGGGGTAAAAAAGGGCTACATTTTATTATTGCATCTGTAATTATTTGGTGTGCTGTGCTTGTTGTATCGTTACTGCCAATAAAAGATATTCAAACAAAAAATTTACTGACATTCTGTTTTACAGCACCGCTTCCACCACTTGCATATATGATTTCAAAGATAATAAAAGCAGAATTTTCAACAAGTGATAACCCTTTAAATAAATTAGGAGTTTTATTTTCCTGTAATCAATTTCTATATCTATTAATTCCAATGTGGATATATCCGACAGTGCCAGATAAAATGGTAATGGTTTTGGCAATTATCTTCGGAGCACACTTACTACCTTTTGGATGGTTATATAAATCAAATGCATATTCAGTAATGTCTATACTTATATCTATTACTGCGATTACTATTGGCATTATTTTTAATGCGGTTGTAGTTTCAATAGTTATGGTAGCGTTTGAAATTATATTTTGTATATGGCTAATGCTTGAAAATAAATCATTAGCCAAATAGAATCATGAGCATAATAAAAATTGTCATATTACCAACACTGTTATTAGAGCCAAAGAAGCGTTTTATATTTACTGTAGTTTTAAATTTAAGAAAAAAGGTTTAGACAATAAAATTTAATTAGTAGATAACTTGCTTATAAATTAGTGTTCTTAGTTTATATCCTAAATCAAAAATATAGGAATATTATTCGGCCCTTTGTAGAATATTATATGTAGTATTTTAAATATTACATTATGATTTATGGAGGAATAAGAATGACAGAGAAAAACACAATCTACGAAATAATGATTGATGAAGAAGGTCTAGATAATTATCATAAGTATAATATTAGTGCAGAAGATATGGCTGAGGAGCTAGGCATTGATAGTGTGATGACTGATTTTCAATGGGATGAAGATTTAAAAAAGGGTCTAATTCTTACTGGAAGGATATTAGACAGTATATCGGTAGAAGATGCTTTATCAGAAATGAAAGGCGCTGAGTTTATTGATGGTGTAAAGAAAAGTTAAGACATCTATATTTTATAGATGTCTTAACTATAGATAATCATACATTTAAGATTGAATTTAATTGGGATTCTTATAACAATTGGTAATAGTGGTATAACTGAACCCATTACCATAATTGGACCTATTGGTATTACAGACATTATAAAAAAACTAAATTGGCTTAAAATCAAAGGTATAGCAAAATTTTGCTATACCTTTTAAATTCAAGTATAGTCAGAGGAGATTTTCATAAACACTACTATATGATTAGAATCCTAAAACGGAACCGGTTATAATAATTGGCATAACTTTTAGCTAGTTTAATTTTCACATTATAAATAAAAAGAGGTTGTTATACCTTATTAGCTCGGTGAATTTATGCCCAGTAGAAAGTAGTATCAAGAAGTCCCCATTTCTAAAGTGGGAGTAAGTTCTCAATGGTAGATAAGATGGACTTCTAATATTTAGCCATGCGTATCACAATACGAAATATTGAATTATATAGACATACATGTAGAAATATGAAGGTATTCTAACTAGAACATATATCTGGTCAATCTATACTGTTATTAATGTGATAGAATACTCCTTGTCGTCACGAACGAGTGGCACACTAAACTAAATGTCAATTACAATTTAATAGGTTTTCAAATGAAAATTTATTTCTAAGAAGTTGTTGACAAAACAAGAAAAACCTAGTAATATAGTAGAAGTCGTCACATGATGACAAAACAAGTTGGTCTTTGAAAATTAAACAGAGAAATAGGTAAAGAAACGAAATAACATTTTGTTTTAACCAGTTAATTACTTTAGTAAAAGTAATATTTTAGTCGTAAGACTAAAAAGTATGTAATGAGCTTGCGAATTAACTTAACAGTTGTCGCAGATTATTCATTTCAAATAAAAAGTGTAAACTTTTAAATTGAGAGTTTGATCCTGGCTCAGGACGAACGCTGGCGGCGTGCCTAACACATGCAAGTCGAGCGATGAAACCCTTCGGGGTGGATTAGCGGCGGACGGGTGAGTAACACGTGGGTAACCTGCCTCAAAGAGGAGAATAGCCTCCCGAAAGGGAGATTAATACTGCATAATATGTTTTGATCGCATGATCGAAACATCAAAGGAATTTTCTTCGGATTATTCCACTTTGAGATGGACCCGCGGCGCATTAGCTAGTTGGAGAGGTAACGGCTCACCAAGGCAACGATGCGTAGCCGACCTGAGAGGGTGATCGGCCACATTGGAA
>NZ_JAIZZK010000015.1 GCF_020443705.1 Clostridium algoriphilum | reverse complement strand
CAAGGTTTTCGTCTCAGGTTGTAATTTTTCTACTCCTACCAATTGTTCCAAGTTAATAGAATCAAGTTCATTTTTGCCATTATTAGTGGTGGTTGCTCTTTCTACACTTTCTAGCATAAAGCTCAAAGATTGTAATACTTGCTGAATCTGTGCCACTTTTTCAGTAGATTTATCATTCCCTACCAATTGTTCTGACGGTTTATCTGTATTTTGTTTTAGTGAGTCAACAGCTAACTCAACAAAATTTATTACCTTGGATCTTAATTTATTGTTATCTAAAGATTTATTCAAATCTACAGAGGGTTTATCTTCCACTATGGGTTTTTCATTAACTACTTTTAATAAGCTAAAATCTCCCTTTACCTCATTAACTTGAGTAGTCAGCTTCTTTAATACATCAAGTATTTTTGGTGGATCAACATTATTACCTTTTGATTTTTCAATTAAATCTACTATTTCATTAAGGTTATTTTTTAGCAAGGTTTTCGTCTCAGGTTGTAATTTTTCTACTCCTACCAATTGTTCCAAGTTAATAGAATCAAGTTCATTTTTGCCATTATTAGTGGTGGTTGCTCTTTCTACACTTTCTAGCATAAAGCTCAAAGATTGTAATACTTGCTGAATCTGTGCCACTTTTTCAGTAGATTTATCATTCCCTACCAATTGTTCTGACGGTTTCTCTGTATTTTGTTTTAGTGAGTCAACAGCTACCTCGACAAAATTTATTACCTTGGATCTTAATTTATTGTTATCTAAAGATTTATTCAAATCTACAGAGGGTTTATCTTCCACTATGGGTTTTTCATTAACTACTTTTAATAAGCTAAAATCTCCCTTTACCTCATTAACTTGAGTAGTCAGCTTCTTTAATACATCAAGTATTTTTGGTGGAACAACATTATTACCTTTTGATTTTTCAATTAAATCTACTATTTCATTAAGGTTGTTTTTTAGCAAGGTTTGCGTCTCAGGTGCTAATTTTTCTACTCCTACCAATTGTTCTAAGCTAATTGAATTAATTCCATTTTTGCCATTATTAGTGGTGGTTGCTCTTTCTACACTTTCAAGCATAAAGCTCAAAGATTGTAATACTTGCTGAATTTGTGCCACTTTTTCAGTAGATTTATCATTCCCTACCAATTGTTCTGACGGTTTATCTGTATTTTGTTTTAGTGAGTCAACATCTAACTCAACAAAATTTATTACCTTGGATCTTAATTTATTGTTATCTAAAGATTTATTCAAATCTACAGAGGGTTTATCTTCCACTATGGGTTTTTCATTAACTACTTTTAATAAGCTAAAATCTCCCTTTACCTCATTAACTTGAGTAGTCAGCTTCTTTAATACATCAAGTATTTTTGGTGGAACAACATTATTACCTTTTGATTTTTCAATTAAATCTACTATTTCATTAAGGTTATTTTTTAGCAAGGTTTTCGTCTCAGGTGCTAATTTTTCTACTCCTACCAATTGTTCTAAGCTAATTGAATTAATTTCATTTTTGCCATTATTAGTGGTGGTTGCTCTTTCTACACTTTCAAGCATAAAGCTCAAAGATTGTAATACTTGCTGAATTTGTGCCACTTTTTCAGTAGATTTATCATTCCCTACCAATTGTTCTGATGTATTTTTTTTATTAACTACTTTTAATAAGCTAAAATATCCCTTTACCTCATTAACTTGAGTAGTTAGTTTCTGTAGTACATCAAGTATTTTTGGTGGATCAACATTATTAGTAACCGTTGTGTCGTCTACACTTTCAATTATAGATTTCAAGGATTGTAATAATTGCTCAATTTGAAACATTTCCTTGGTAGATTTATCTGTGTCTACGAATTCATTTAACGACTTATCAGTTATTTTCTCAGCATTATCGCTCTGATTTTCGTTTATTGATTTGTCAGGATTTTTAGTATTCGTTCCATTTGAATTCTGGTTTTCAGTATAACTTCTATAGATATTTGCACTTATAAAATTCTTTGAATTCAATTGATTGTTGTCTAAAAACTTTTTAAATTCTACTTTTTCATTTGATTGTTTTGTAGTATGATTTTTCTTAATAGTTGGAGAATTAATTGTATTAACATTTACATTCATTTTTTTTCACCTCCTTTACTTATAGTTATTTCTAATAAAAGCAAAAAGTGCAAACTCATCATTAGCTTTTTGTTCTATTAAATTTTGTTCTTTTAGAAATGCAATCTTCTGCTTTTCCCTTAAAATTTCAACAGTCTTTTTTTCAACTTGGCACTTTTTCAATTCTTGTCTTCTTTGCTCTAATATCTTGGCTTTATCTTCAAGTACTATTGTATTCTTATCAATTGCATAATTTAGAGCATTTAAATAATTTTGTTTTATTTTCTGTTGAACTATTGATTCATATGCATCTATATTTTTATGATCCTTATATTTTTCTTTTAATTTATTTAGCTCGTTTTCTACCAGATCTTTTTCTCTTTGCGCTTCTTTGAATAGTATTTTACTTTTTTCTTCATAATCTTTTCTAATATCAAGAAGCTTTTGTAATCTAAACTTGTATACATCGGCCAATCAATAACCCCTCCCAAGAACCTTTAATTGAACATGTTTTTTAGCATATCTAAACTATCATTAAAGTCAGTATTATCCTTCATACCCTGCTTTAAGTAAGCTTCTATACTATCATTGTACTTAATTGCATTATCAATTTTATAATTGCTACCTTTTACGTAGGCACCTATATTTATTAAGTCTTCAGAATCTTTATAAGTTGCCATTAAATCCCTTGCTAAAGATGCAGCTTGTTTATGCTCTACCGTAGTAATTTCTGGCATTAATCTACTAACGCTACTAAGGACATCAATAGCAGGATAATGATTTTTTGCAGCAAGAGATCTAGACAAAACTATGTGCCCATCTAGTATTCCACGAACTGCATCGGCTATTGGTTCATTAAAGTCATCACCATCTACAAGAACCGTATAAAAAGCTGTAATAGATCCCTTATCTGACATCCCACTTCTCTCCATTAATTTAGGTAACATTGCAAACACTGATGGAGTATATCCTTTACTAGCTGGTGGTTCACCAATAGCAAGCCCTATTTCCCTCTGTGCCATAGCGAATCTAGTTACTGAATCCATCATTAAGATTACTTTTTTCCCTTGATCTCTAAAGTATTCCGCAATAGCCGTAGCTGTAAATGCACCCTTTAATCTTACTAGTGCTGGTTTGTCAGAAGTTGCACATACAATAATAGACTTTTTCATTCCATCTTCTCCTAGATCCTTTTCAAGAAAGTCGCGTACCTCACGTCCTCTTTCTCCGATAAGCGCAATAACATTTACATCTGCTTTTGCTCCTCTTGCAAGCATTCCAAGAGTTGTACTCTTCCCTACTCCACTGCCTGCAAAGATACCAACTCTTTGACCTTCACCGCAAGTTAAAAAACCATCTATTGCTCTTATTCCTGTAGGCAAAATTTCTGTTATCCTACGTCTCTTTAAAGGATCTGGTGGAGATGCATTTAGTGAATAAGTTGTATAGCTTGTTATTTCTCCACCATTTAGTGGATTACCCAAACCGTCTAGAACTTTTCCAAACAAATCATCAGAGCATTTAACATTTAATGGGCTTCCTGTTGGTACTACTCTACACCCCGGTGATATGCCTACTAGTTCTCCAAGTGGCATTAAGATTACATCTTTATCACGAAATCCAACAACTTCACAAGGAATTTCTTCGTTTAATTTATTATAAATATTACACACTTCACCAACAAAAGCTGTTATTCCTTGAACTTCAATAGTAAGTCCTATAACATTTTTTACCGCACCTTCTGAATAAGTGTAATTAATATCTGTAATTTTACTCATTAAATACTCAAAATTTAGACCTATCATAATATTTTCGGCCCTTTCTTTATTTATATTTGCTCTTCCTTAAATATTTCCACTATCTTTTCTATCCCATAATCTATACTTACAATACTTTTACCTGTTTCCTTTTCAATAACAGCTATTCCATCATCTAAAAAGTTGTCTTCTATTACAAATATGTCGCCTTGGAACGCAAATTTACTTTTCCATATTTCAATTTGACTCTTTATCATATTAAAATGGGTATTATTGCTTTTTATAATAAAAAATTTTATATCTCTTTCCGCTTTTATAGTATTAAATATCATTTCATTTAGTGCATCTGTTTGTTTTACTTCTTTTTTTAATATGCTTTCAGCTATACTTACAATTAATGCTTTTATATGCTTTTCTTTTTCTACTAAATAATCATTGTACTCAACTTTTGCAGCCACAAGTATGGAGTCAGCCTGTTCTCTCATTTGCTTTGCATCATCCCTTGCCCCACTAAGAGCTTCATTATAAGCAGTTTCATAACCTTCTTTGCTGCCCTTCTCGTATCCTTCTTTAACTGCTTGTGCTTTTGCCTCTTCTGCATCAATGTAAGCTTTTGATATAATTGCTTCGCTTTTTCGCTTTGCTCCATCTAATATATTACATGCAATGGTTTCATAGCTTTCCATATTAGAATTACTAATGCCATAATGCTCATCCATGGATACAACCACAGGAACTTCAATTAGCTGGGTGTCAATCTTCTTATCTCCCTGCTCTATAACTCTTGAATTTTTTATAACATTAAAGGACAATTGCATTCTCACCACCCCTTGAAATTACAATCTCACCAGCCTCATCTAAACGCCTTAAAATACCAACAATTTTTTGTTGTGATTTCTCAACATCCACAAGCCTAACTGGCCCAAGGAACTCCATGTCTTCTTTAAGTGATGCTGCTGCTCTCTTAGATTGATTTTTAAATATAATATTTTGAACTTCTTCTGAACACCCCTTTAATGCAAGTGATAAATCCTTAACATCTATTTCTCTCAAAAATCTTTGTATAGAAACATCATCCAATGTGATAATATCTTCAAATACAAACATAGAATTTTTAATTTTTTCTGCAAGTTCTACATCTTCTCTTTCAAGGCCCTCTGTTATATTCTTTTCTGTTGTTCTATCTACTTGGTTTAGAATACCCACAAGAGAGTCAATTCCACCAACTACAGTGGTATCAGTTCTAATAACAGAGGATAATTTTCCATTTAAAACTTTTTCTATTTCTCTAATAACCATTGGAGAAATATTGCTCATAGTTGCGATTCTAAAAGATACTTCACTTTGCAAATCCAATGGCAAAGCAGCCATTATCTGAGCAGCTTTATCAGCCTGCATATAACACATAATAAGCGCAATTGTTTGTGGATGTTCATTAACAATAACATTTAAAAGTTGATTTGCATCTGCTTTCCTTAAAATGGAGAAAGGTCTATATCGTTGTGTTTCTTCCATAACCTTGTCAAGTATTCCCTTAGCCCTCTGTGCACCAAGTGCTTTTGAGAGCAAATTCTTTGCGTATTCCATTCCACCTTCTAAAAGAAAATCCTTTGCTTTGTTCATTTCCATAAATTCGTCTAAAATTGCTTGTTTTTGGTCAGCCTTAACTGAAGTTATATTAGCAATTTCATATATTATCTTTTGAATATCTCTTTCTGGTAATTTCTTCAATATAGCCGCTGAAGCATCCGGGCCTAAGGTAATAAATAATATAGCTGATTTCTGAATCCCTGTAAGCTTTTCACTTTTAGCCACTATTTATCACCTCTCATCATCTGTTAGCCAGGACTTAATTATATCCGCAACTTGTTCTGGTTTTTCTGCGGCATACTTCTTAACTTCATTTTCTATATGGACTTTTTTAGTTTTAGTTTCAAATTCAATAGGTGGAAATTGTTCTGGCTTTTTTGGAACAATGTTATCTTCAATCATCTTATCAAATCCTTCTGATATTGTTTCTGTCTTCTTACTAGTCCTACGAATTACAACGAACAGTAGAATAAATGCTATTATAGCTAATACTCCATATGCAATGCGAGTATACAGTACTTTCGCTGCAGCTGCTTTGTCGGCATTTGCTATGTCAAGAAGTGCTTGCTGAGCTGCTTTTTTAGCATCAGTATTAAAATACAAACCTTCTACACTTATTGTGTCTCCTCTAGCTCCAGAGTATCCCGTAGCCTGCGCAACTAAATTATTTACGGAAGTTTTAGTTGCTTGATCCAAATTACCATCTAGTACAACTGAAGTAGTTAGTTTTTTAATTGCTCCAGGTGCCTTCGTTATAACATCATCTGTTTTTGAAATATCATAATTTTTTGTACTTTCTTTGTTCACAATAGTTCCATCTTTAGTATTTGTAGGTGAAGTATTTTGCGTAGCTGCATCTACAGGACTAGTGGATAACCCAGTGCTAGCACCTCCGTTCCATGTCTCAATATCGTGTGAACTTACAACTATTCCCTTTGTACCATAAGTAGTAGAGTTCCTTGTAAGTGCATCAAAATCAAGTTCTGAATTAACAGAGACTTTTACGCCATCTTTATATACAGGCTCGAGTACCTTCATTATTTTATCTTCAAAAGCCTTTTCTACTTGTGCTTTTAATGCTTGTTGCTCATCAGTAGAATCAGTTATAGTATCTTTTTCCTTATCATATAATCCCTCAGTTAAAAGTTTGAAGTCATCAGAGACTATACTCACATTTTCTTTCGGAAGATTCTGAACTGCTCCAGTTAACAATGCAACTATTGCCTTTACCTGTTCATCATTCATTTTAGTACCTGATTTAAGTTTTAATACAACGGATGCTGTAGCTGGGTCCATTTCTTTAACAAAAGCGGTACTTTCTGGTAAAACCAAATTAACCTTAGCTCCTTCTACTTCTGGGAAAGACTTAATAGCTCTTTCAATCTCACCAGATAATGCTCTTTGGTACATAATTTTAGTTTCTGTATCAGTGGGCGCCATTTTACTGGTATCAAAAAGTTCAAAACCCTTACTTCCCTCAGTAAGATTAACTTCTGACATAAGTTGCATTCTAAGTGAATCAATTTGTGCTTTAGGTACTAATATATTGTTACCACTTACCTTATAACTAACTTTATCTGTTTTTAATTTTGCAAGCATTGCACCAGAATCCTCTGTTGATAAATTTGAAAACAACACATCATATTTAGTTGTAGATGCTGATACTAAAAAAGATGTAAGAGCTATTATAATTACTCCCGCAAGTATACTATAGGCAATTTTTTTATTTTTACTTAAACTACCCCAGCCTTGCAATAGCTTATTTTTCATCTCAAGAAGCTTATTCATATCTAGCTAGCTCCCTTCCTTATATCTGCATACTATTGAATGAATTATAAGCATCTACAAGTTTATTTCTAATTTGTACTGCCGTTTCTAAAGACAGTTTAGCTTCTGCTGTAGATAACATAACCTTCTGTACGTCTGTTTCATCACCCTTTATAAACTTTTGAGTAATATCATCTGCTTCTATTTGTTTAGTATTAACCTCATCTAATTTTTCTTTTAAAGTATCTAAAAAACTAGTGCTCTTATCGCCCCCTGTTACAGCATTTGTTTTAACTTCATTAGGTATTGTTGCACTGTTGACATTTGTATTAATAATCATAAAACACTCTCCTATTTACCTATTTCTAAAGCTTTAGAAAACATACTTTTCTCAGCAGTCATAGCACTTACATTTGCCTCATATGCTCTTGTAGAAGCAATCATATCCGCCATTTCATTCATAATATTTACATTAGGCATAGTAACATATCCGTCTTTATCTGCATCTGGATGTGTTGGATCATAAACACGCCTTAAAGGTGAAGTATCATTCACAATGCCAACAGCCTTAACACCTTTGAAACTTGTTTTGTATGTACCAGTAGTTTTATCTATTTCTTGTTGTAAATTTTCTTGAAATACAGCTATTTTTCTTATGTACGGTTGTCCATTTTCTCCCCTAGTAGTAGTTGCATTTGCTACATTTGAAGATATTGTATCCATTCTTAGTCTTTCTGCTGTTAATCCACTAGAACTTATTCTCATTCCCATAAATGCATCATTCATTATATACTATCTCCCTCCCCCTATGGTATAACTTGTAAGTGAAATTTTACTATTAACTTGAGTAACCAGAGCATCATACATTAAAGTGTTCGCTGCTTGATTAGTCATTTCAAGATCTATATCTACGTTATTACCATCCTGTCTCGCGCTAGTACTCTCATCTCTGTTCACTGTTATTTCTCCATTGCTATTAGTCGCTTGTATATGTTTACTATCATCAGTTTTCATTGTATCTGCAGCCATGCTGTCATTTAAGGTATCCTCAAATGTAACATAGAGACCTTTATAGTTTTTCGTATTAATATTTGCAATGTTATTTGCACTAACTTTACTTCTTAGTGCAGAAGCTTCCATACTCTTTTTCAATAAGCTGTAAGTATCGTCGCCGGAAGTCCCAGTTACATTCACATTCATCATCTCCCTCAATGTATCAATTAGACATAAAATCAAAATTTTATCGCTCTAACTAATATATTCCATTGTATAGATATTATTATATACTATTTATATATCTTAGTGAATATTTTTTTCATGTTAATTTTTGTTAGCATAATGAATTTTTAAATTAAAGTACCATAATCCACTGTTATAATGACTATTCTTAATGTTATGTTTGTTTACTAGTAAATAGTATGATGTTCATGACTTGTTTACATATTATACATTATTGTTGTATTTTGTCTATCAATTTATTAAATTATTCCATGGTAATACAAAGCAATTAATGTCTCTAGTATATTTTATGATTTAGTCTTAAAAATGTGTCTAACAAAAAGTAGATAAAGAACTCAAAAACTGAGTTCCTTATCTACTTCTAACATTTTCTAGTATTCTTAATGCATCCTGTGGCAATTTGTTTGATTGGGCCATCATTGCATTTCCAGCTTGTATAAGAATATCATCCTTAGAATATTCCATCATTTCCTCAGCCAAATCGGAATCTCTTATTCCACTATCAGCGAATTCTACTTTTTCTGATATTTCCATTGTAGAATTGTAGGTACTTTCAAACCGATTCTCTAAGGCTCCAATTTTGCTTCTCGCACCCGTAATGTCATGAAGAGCACTGTCTACAAGTTTTAGAGAATTATCTATATTATTGATATCTACATTGACTACACCGTCTTCGCTCTTTAGGTTTAACCCTTTTGTAGTTAAATTGAATTTTGGTATATCAATTTTTTCTCCCACATTAGCACCTGTAAGCATTTCTATATTAACACTGCCATCGTTTGCTCCACCCGCTAAAAGCTTAACTCCATTAAACTCAGTATTATTTGCCATATCATCTGCTCCATCTAACATTTGGTTTATTTCCTTTTGAATGACTTCTTTATCAGAATCAGTTGTAGTTCCTCCGGCTTGTACTAATAACTCCCTAACCCTCTGCAAGCTACTTGTAATCTCTCCAGCACCACCATCTGCAGTCTGAAGCATGCTAACCCCATCTTGAGTATTCTGACCCGCCATTTGAAGCCCTCTTATCTGCATTTGAAATCTCTCACTTTGAGCAATTGCATTAGGATTATCTTTTGCACTATTTATTTTAATTCCCGAAGATATTCGCTGTAAGGCCGAACTCTGCTTAGTAATATTTTTACTATACTCCCTATATATATTTAAAGATGCTATATTCTTATTTACTATCATAAAATCAACTCCGTTAAAGTTTTTTTATTACTATCTACTTTGATATGTTTAATTTATTATCTCTCTTAATACTTCGTTTAAAGAGTTAATAACTTTATATAAATTTTTATAAAAGTTTTTTGCCCAACAATATACCCACTATAGCAAATAAGCACCAGCAGCTAATTATATAGCCACTGATGCTCATTCCAATTTTTTCCCATCTTTTGTTCTTCTACTTTCACTATCTATTGCACTTACCTGTGCTGCCAATTTGTCTAGCCTATCATCCAACTTTTTTAGTTCTTGTGGAGTAACTGCTGCTTGCTTACCCTGTTCCGCTATCTCTCTCATTTGTAGTAGCTTTACCTCTTTGACGTTAAGCATCTTCTGTCTGTCCTGCGCCCACTTCATTTCCTGTTGCAACTGTTTATGTAGTTCTTCCTTCTTATCCATCTGCTTATCTGCAATTACATCTAAGTTCCGTCCGATATTCGGATCTATTGAAATATTATGTATTTTTTCTATCATTGTGTTAACATTTTCTTTCACTGTATCCATAGCCGTCTCCCCTGCTACAATATCATCGCGTTTCTGAACCTTTGATTGATTCATTACCATTGATAGTGGTGCTATTTCCATATGATTACCTCCTATCTACTATTTTTCACAGGTCGAAGTTACTCTAGTTGGATGAGCCTGTTTAGCTTGTTATGATATCTGTTTTATTTGCAGTAGGTTTCCTTCTAAATAATGCCCAGCATCTTCTGTATATACGGTACCCACTGCAACTCTTTCTTTAGTTCTCCTTTTCATTCATTTCTATGCCCAAGTATCCAAGTTCTGACCTACATTAGGGTCTACTGAGATATTCTTCATCATATCTGTCATCTGAGTAGCATTTTGTTTCCCTATATCCATAGCCATCTTCATTACTGCTATACCAGCATCTTGTTGTACTCTTGATTGACTCATTACCATTGATAGTGCTGCTATATCCATATAATCACCTCCAATTTAATAACAATAATTTTGTATTTCTTTCATACATGGTATTACCATTGTATCTATAACAAACATTATTTTGTTAGTATCTCTTTGTTCGTAAGCTGAAACAAGCAATTCTAAATACTCATTTATTTTATCTTTATGCTCTTTCATTCCCTGTGAGTTTGCATTCATTTTATTCCCAAGCCCACTTACTACAGCATTAATCCCTGTAATCATTTCAGCGAAGATTTCAATGCTTTTGTTAAATTCCCCAACTTTAAGTTTACTATTTACATAATTAAACCCCTCTATCACAGTATCAATTAAATCTTTATACTTCATTAATTCCACTAGATTTTTCGTATCGCTTTCTTCCATGAAAATATCCCTCCCGATAATATATCAGATTAGAGAAAAGAGCCAGAGTTTTCACCCTGACTCCTTAATTTTAATTTATAAGTTCTTCAATTATCGTAATAATGCAAGAACTTGTTGTGGTTGTTGGTTAGCTTGAGCAAGCATAGCTTGAGCAGCTTGATTAAGAATGTTGTTTTTTGAGAATGTAGACATTTCTCTAGCCATGTCTACGTCTCTAATTCTTGCCTCAGCTGAAGTTAAGTTTTCGCTCGAAGTTCCTAAATTAGCTATTGTGTGCTCTAATCTGTTTTGGAATGCACCTAGTTTACTTCTTTCTGATGAAACTTTTTCAATTGCATTATTTAAAGTTTTTACTGCATTTGTTGCATTTGTAGCAGTTGATACATCAAGAGCAGCTTCTCTTGTTGTTGAATCTGTACCATTTGTTACAGAATTTGAAGCAGTATATTTTGCTCCAGTAGCTGCATCTGTTCCACCAGCTGTAGAAGTAACAGTTATTGCTGCTGCTCTCATATCATTAACATCAATCTTGAATTGTTGTCCTTGATTTGCTCCTACTTGTAATGTTGCTTCAAAACTCTTTTGAACTCCACCATCAGTTACACGAATACTGTTTCCTGCTGTGCCACCAACAGTTGCTGTTGCTGTAAGCTTATCTGCTGTTCCTTCTGAGAATACTACATCACTTACCTCAGGGCCTGCTTGAGCAACTACAGCATCTATCATGCCTTGGCCACTTGTAACTCCACTGATATTAACACCTATTGCAGTTCCTGTGTATGCTCCTTTATCAGCATTGTAGAATTCTATCTGTTTGTCTCCAACTGTAAATCCTTTACCAGCAAAAGCCAATGCTGTTGCTGAAGTTGTAACTCCGCTGAAATCAACTACGTCAGCTACCGCTGCTTTTACTGCTGTAGTTACTCCTACTGAAGCGGCTCCAGTTGCTCCACCAGCAATAGTACCAGCTGATACAGCAATGTTACCATCAGCTCCTTTAGCCAATCCAGTAGCAGTGGCAGCTACTGTTATTGCACCTGCAAGTGAACTAGAGGTGAAGTTTCCTTTTAATGAATCATTTTTAGCTATTACTTCTTTTAAAGCGGCTGTTATTGCTGCTGCTGCTGTAGTAGCTGAATCCCCAACAGGAGCAGTTGCTGAAGCATTATTTAGATATATTGTAGCACTAGTGCCTGTAACATTAGAAGATTTACCATCTAATGTATTTTCGTCAGCAAGTACACCTGGGTTAGTTGCAAAAGTAAGAGTTATCTTTTGACCATTTAACGTGAATTCTTGTGTACTTCCATTTATTGCAGCAGCAGTAAGTGTTGCTGTCTGAGTTGCTTGCGTAGTATTTACAGCTCCACCAGTTAAGCTAGCATTTGTAGTCTTTGCAGTCTCAGCTAAATTAACTTTACCATCCCCTGCCAATACTTTTTGAGTATTGAACTCTGTAGTATTACCAATTCTGTTTATTTCTGATGATAACTGGTTCATTTCCTTTTGGATTTCGGTACGGTCAACACCAACGTTAGTATCACTACCTGACTGAACTGCAAGCTCTCTCATTCTTTGAAGTATGCTATGAGTTTCGCTTAAAGCACCCTCTGCTGTTTGAACCATTGAAATACCATCTTGAGCATTAGCCCCAGCTTGGTCTAAACCTCTGATTTGCCCTCTCATTTTTTCTGATATAGCAAGACCTGCCGCATCGTCTCCTGCCTTGTTAATTCTTAAACCTGAAGAAAGTTTTTCCATTGATTTGTTAGCATTGGCTGCATTAATACCCATGTTTCTGTTAGCGTTCATTGCACCTAAATTGTGATTAATTATCATTATATATTCCTCCTTGAATTTTTAGTAGGACATCCTTGTCCTCTATTTGATATTTATAGTTAAGCTCGTTGCGAGCCATACTAACTAAATTGTTGAACTGTTACTTTTCAGCTTGTCATTGTTGCTTCTTTGCAGAATTTCATCATCCTGTGATATCAAGGCTTTCATTGCCTTTTCAACACCAAGTTGACTTGCGACAGTTGGGCAACCTTCTAACCTCAATTATTTAATTTCAAAGTTTATTCGTTTTTATTTTTGTTTCTAATATATATATCGCTACAATAAATAATAACTTTATACCTTTTTTGAAATATATTTTAGATGAATGGTTTCTTTATTAAATTTCTTTGCTTAAAAATATCGCTTTAGCAGATATATTATTATAACCCGCCATTCCTACTTGTCTTTTTTCGTTTTCTTTCATTTTTTTTAATAGATTTTCTTTTTTACCTCTCATTTGAGCAGCTAATTTTTTTTCAAAATTTTCTATTTCATATTGTAAATAAATTTTTTTAAATTCTTCTTTAGAAGAATTAATTTTATTCATATCATCTAAAATTAATTGCCTTTGTTGAAAAATATCATCTAGCTTTTCGTATTCCTCTGCTTTAACTATTTCAATAATAATCAAAGTGATATCTTTGTATTTAATGAAATCTTCTTCTAAATTCAATTTATCACCCACTCTATTTTAATTTAAAAATTGACAATAATTATTATAAATTATTAATTACTTCTATGAGCTTGTTCCTAACATAGATGTGAGTGCACTCTGTTGTGAATTCAAAGTACTCATAGCCTTTTCTAGTGCAGTGAATTTAGCATAATACCTAGTTTGCGCATTTGCAAGTTGAGTCTGAAATTTAGTAACACTTAGAGTTTTACTATATACTTGGTCAGGTAGTGTATTTTTACCTGCTGAACCAGAACTACTGAAATCATATTGTTTATTTATGAATATATTCATATATCCACTTAAGGTATAAGTACCATCTTTACCTAGTCCAGGTGATGCAACATAATCTCTCATTATGTTGTCCATTCTTTTAAATATTCCATCTTCGTTATATTGTTTTGAGCCTATATAAGCTTTATTTGTGTCTAAATCACTACTAGAAGTTCCAATAAATAACTTTTTAAAGTCATCCATGTTATTTTCAATTGCATTCTTTAATTTCACTTCATCTTTAATCACAAGCTTACCACCATCTGTAACATCTTCTGATGTTTCTATACCTATAGATCCAGTACCGAAACTACCAAAACTTAAGGATACTTTTCCAGTGCCAGTACTTGTACTATCATAACTACTATATACAGGTGAATAAAGTGTTCCTCTTAGTTGCGTCAATAAACTACTTAAATAATCATCTTTTCTAAGAATTCCGACCTTTGCTTTAGTTTCCCATGTAGTAATTTGAGTCTCACTCATACTGGTTCTTTGTTCATCAGTTAATGGAGCATAATCCTTATCTTTTTTTTCTGTTAATTTTGTATTAATTGTTGATATTATGGTATTATAATCCTCGACGAATTTTTTCATATTAGTAACAACCGTATCCGAATTACTACTAACAGTTAAATTAGCAATACCTGTGCTAACAAGATTATAATCAACTCCATTAGTTGTAAATTTATTTGAGCTTTGAGTTGTGGTTGTAGCTAGAGATTGTCCTGGAGCAGTAATAGCTACTATTGCATCTTTACCTGTATTAGTAGTCGTTAATATATTAAATTTACTTATTACGTTATTACTTGCACTTACATCGGTTATCTTAATACTTGAAATAGATCCGTATTTTTTTGATTGAAATGAGATTTTACCTGTAGTATCATCTACATTCATTGCTATTTCACCACCAGTTACACTATTAACTTGATCCATTAAATCCTGAACTGTGGATGAAGCATCAACTGTCAATTTAACATCCGAAGAAGTAGTACCATTAATCAGTTTAAAATCAATAGGTCCATTCGCAAATCCTAAACTATTTAATAAGGAACTTGAAGATATTCCACTATTAATGGTTAAATCACTAGCAAAGCTCGTGATATCAGAAATAGTAGTTGCACCTGTAGAACTCAATACAATGTCATCTGCTGTAGACGTGGCTTTTGTAAACTTAATATAATTAGTAGTAGTTCCATCATTTATATAAGAGGCTGAAATTTTACCATTTAAGCTGCTAGAATTAGCAATTTGTTTATTTATGTCAACTACTAAATCAGACATTGAACTAGAAGTTTCACTTAAAATTATACTTCCATTTATTACTCCAAAATCTAATTTTTCACCAATCTTCCACTTTGATAAATCCGTTACCGTTACAAGTGAATTGTTAGAATCTCCTTCAATCTTCGCCTGCTCTGCCAGCTTACTTACATTCACCTTATAAGTTCCAGACTTAGCTGTTGATCCTGATGTTGCTGAAACTATAGAAGAATTATCACTTGCAGCCGTATTAATGTTAAAAGATTTACCAGATAACATATATTTAGTTGAAAGTGGATCAAAATAATCCTGTAGTCCTTTTATGCCTTTAATAATCTCTCTATACCCTTCCTGCTGCCATTGTAATGTCTGCTTGGCTCCATTTGCTTTATCTATCTTCGCTTGATAGTTTGAAACCATAGACTTAACTACTGCATCTGTATCAATACCAGATGCCATACCCGATATTCTTAATAACTTAGCACTTGAAGCAGCGCTACTTGTGCTAGTACTACTCGGATAAATACTTGTCATTTATAATCACCACCTAGTTTATTTTCCACCTTTGGATTTCTTATAAGCTTCGTTCCAAGTGTCTCTAACCTCTTCAATCAGCGGGATTACCTCTTTCATAATTTCTTCGCTCTTCTTAATGTTAGCATCTGTAAGCCTGCGTGTTATAAACTCATAAACCTTCATTAAACTTTGTGCCCATTCGCCGCCCTTTGCCACATCCAAAGTTGCCATTAACTCATAAAATATATTTTGAGCCTTTACAATGTTTTCATGAGCCTTTTTAACATCTTTGTCTATTATGGCCTGTCTACCTATTTTTGAAAATTTTGCAGCTCCTTCTACTAACATCAAAAGTAATTGATCCTTCGATGCGAAATTTACGCTATTACTTTTATAAGTGTTAAATGCATTTCCATAAGCGTTCATTGCCATATTTCCCCACCTCTACTTTTTAATATCTATAAAATCGCCAATTTTTTTTTGCTCTTTTTCTAAAGTCTCTTTAAAAACCTCTACCTCATATTGAACATTTTTAAATGCTCCCACAGTTATTTTATGCTTTTTCTTATATTTTTTAATCCTTCCCTTAAATTCTTCGTAAGTCTTCGAATTATCTTTAGCATCTCTGTCTTTGTTTACTGTTATTGAATCTTTTCTATGAACTACACCCGATTTTGTTGTATCCTTAACTCTCTGTCGTATTTCAACATCAATTTTGTTTAATTTAAATTCCATAATTATCCTCCCCTCTTTATCCTAGTGGGTTACGGCTTTTAATAATAAAGGTTAATCCTTTTTTCAAAAGGTTAAGCCTTTTTATTCACTAAAATACCAGCCATTTTGCACATTTTAGCTACCATATCTAATATTTTTTTTGAGGGAATTTCTTCTATTACCTCATTTGTATTGTTATCAACGACCCTTATAATCATTTGGTTAAGAACATCATGTTTTTCATATAGAAGGTGGGTACCTTCCCCCTCTAAGATTTTATTTATTTTACTTACTGCATTTTTAATTTCTATCTCACTATTTTCTTTTTCGTCTACTGGATTATTGCTTTCAGTAGGCTTTGAAACCTTGTCATTTTCAGAAACTTTATAAGATTTAACTAAATCTGTGGTTTTATTATTATAATTACCACCAATCTCCATGATTTCCCTCCAATTTATTTCTTTAATTTTTCTAAAGCCGATGCATCAAAAACCATAGCTCTTTGGTTTTCATCTGTGACTTCCTTGTAGAGTTCTTTCCTTAAAATACTGATTTCCCTTGGTGCATTTATAGCAATTTTTACAGATCCATTTTCAACCTTAATTATAGTTATTTCTACATCATCACCTATTAATAGGGATTCACCTTTTTTTCTACCTATTACTAACATTTAGACCTCCCCCTTGCTTCTTTCTGGAATAAATAACACTTATTAATTGTTACTATCCTTAATCATCTTCTTCGAAGCTGCAATATTAACGACTTCAGAAGGAGGTTTACACACCCACTAAAGTTTTCTCCTTATTATAATATGTGCCCACTACTTATATTGGTGGAGGACTTTCCTTCTGAAATGTCGTTAAATAGAGGTTCTTTTATTTTGTATTTATCATTATCTAATATTAATTGTTGACCCAATTTTTCTTTTATATTAATAATGATTGGAGCTTTTAAATTAGTAGTCATATTCTCAATACTTGAACTTAAAGTTACTGTGGTTAATACTAACACTTCTTCCGGCTTATCTATCTCAAGTTCTAACACAAAAGCGTCCGGTATTTTAAATTCATAATCTCGATTTACGGTATATGGAGATACCATAACTAAACCAACTTCAATATTTTCGATTGAGTATAATATACTAAAAACTTCATTACTTTCTAGTGGGAAGATTATAAATTTTTTTAATTCCGTAAATCCCGGTAGGCCTTTTTTAAACACTATAACATCATCATCACTATATTCTCTAACTCCATGGTACTTAGTGACTAGCTCCATATTACAAATCAACTCCTTTAGTAATAATCATTTTCTTTATAATCATTTGACTTTTAACTCTAATTTCTATTATAAATAATCAAGTAACGTAGGCTGAAGTACTTTAGCACTAGTTTGTAGCGATGCAGTATATACAGTTTGCATAGTAGCATACTCCATTGCTTTTTCTGTAATATCTATGTCCTGTGTTGTGGACAGTATTTCTGTCATATTATAATTTTGATCTTCATTTCTTGCTTGAGCGCTTTCCATTCTATTTTGCTTAGCTCCAACCTCTGAACGTAAACTTAATACATTAGTCATAGCATCTTTAATACCTGTTAAATCCGTAGTTGTCAAAGCAGTTGTATCACCAGAATCAAGATGACTAGTAATATTGGAAAGTAGTTTCATAAGATTATTATCACCCGTTCCATAATTTATAACTTGCGATGCTGTAATGTTATAATCCATAGTTACACCTTGGGATACTTCTACTAATAACTTGTTAGATCCTTGACTCGACGCCATAGTCAATTCAGTATTTTTACCTACAATCTTTGTATCCGCAGGTTTACTTGTTCCACTTGTTCCTCCAAATATATATTTACCATCAAAACTTGTGTTAAGTATTTGAGAAAGTTCACCAACCTTTTGATTTATTACATCTTTAATAGATGTCAATTCATCACTAGTATACCCACCATTTCCAGCACTTTGTAGAAGATCTTGAATTTTAGAAACCGCATCTCCTACCTGCCCTAATGATGTATCTGTTACATCAAGCCAATTAGTTGTGTTCTTGATATTAGTGTTATATTGTTTATTTGCACCTATATCAGAATTTATTTGCATTATTTTAGAAGCTTTCGCAGGGTCATCCGAAGGTTTTCTTACTTGTTTACCAGAAGTGATTTGACCTTGGATAGTGTTTAAATTACTTAGGTTTGTTCTCATATCATTTAAAAAATTATTTGAAAGCATTTTATTTGTTATTCTCATATTCTCACCCCTTTATTAACACATAAAAATTGTATTTATTTTTTTAATCCATTAATAATTAAATCTAAGAGTTCATCAACAGTTGAAATAATCTTAGCATTAGCTTGATAAGCATGTTGATATTGAATCATATTAGCCATTTCCTCGTCTAATGATACACCTGAAATGGAGCTTCTTGACTCTTCTAAACTTGCCAGTAGTGATTCATTGTTCGTTACATTTCTTGTTGCCGTTTGTGTCTTAACAGCTAAATCATTTACTGTATTTGTAAAATAACCTCCAATAGTCATTCCATTTGAAGATGAACTAATTGTACTAACTCCTAAAGTTGCATCAACATTGAATTTCCCGGATAAAAATTCGGCCCTCGTAGTTGTGGGTTTTATACTTTGAATATCTAATTTCACATCCCTAAGATCAGCAATAGCCAATGCTCTATTTCCATCAGTTGATCCTGTAGTATCATTTACTCCAACCTTTATTTTCATAACATCATTAATTATATCTTGATTAACTGTAATGTTTCCTGCCGTTATATCTTGCTCTTTAGTCTTATCCTCACCGTTAACAAAAAATTCAAGTGTATCATTACTTGCGTCACTTTCACCACTTTCTACCGCATTGACTGAAAATGCAATACCCTTTGCTAAACTATTTAGCTGATCTATATACACATCTATATCCGCTTGTACAGACATATATCCATTTAGTTCTCCCGTTTTTGGAATAAATAGTGCCAAATCATTAAATGCATCACCAGCTACAATTAAACTACCGTCTGTTTTAATAGCATTACCGTCGCTATCTGCCCAAAGAACTCTGCTTTGATCTAAACTTGTGTATTGAGCACTTGTTAAATCCATAGTAATAGTTACTTTATTTGCATCCGTTGACGTATCTCCATTTTTATAGTAAGTTACATCATAACTTCCAGCATCACCTGGTTTTTGAACAGTTGATGCTGGTGGTACAGCTTTGGGAACTATACTATTAACATAAGAAAATCTGCTTACTTTATCATTAGGATCAGATTTTACAAGATATGCATTCGTCATGTCTCCAATATCAGTCGGTTTAAGGTCCTCTCCTGATAAGGATTTTTTATCAATTGTAATACCAAATTTTACACTTAGCTGATCTATTAGTAAATCCCTTTTATCCATTAAATCATTAGGTTCATTTCCACCGACTTTTACGCCTATAACCTGTTTATTTAATTCATTTATTTGATTAAGCATATTATTTACATCCACTACATCCTGCTTAATTACATCTTGACTGTTCCCTTTTAATTTTACTAACTGATTATAGGTACTATTTAACTGATCAGTTAATGCTTTGGATTGCTGTGCTACTACGTTTCTTGTACTTGCAACTTCAGGACTTCCTGAAAGTGCTTGCCAAGAGTTAAAGACATTATCAACTAATGTTGATATTCCCGTACCGCTCAGTTCATTAAAAACACCCTCAATTTCTGTTAGAAATTTTTCACGCCCCTCGGATGACCCCTTAGTTCCATTTTGCGTTCTTACCTGGTAATCTAAATAACTATCTCTGATTCTTGTTATAGAAGAAACCTGAACACCAGTACCTAATTGTCCTGATCCCATAGCATTGTTCATAGATGGCATATCAAATGGTCTTGTAGTCTCTAAATTAGCCTTTTGCCTTGAATATCCATCTGTATTAGCATTAGCTATATTGTGACTAGTTACATCAAGAGCCTTTTGTTGAGCACTCATACCTCTTGTAGCTATATTAAAAGTTGAAAATAATCCCGACATTTCATTCACCTCATACTATTTTTTACTTTACCATATGAATTGTAAGTTGCTGTTTCTTTTGCTGGGTTTAATACATTTAGTATCCTATTTGTAAAACTAAGTCCTTGTCTTAAAAGCAACTCATTTGTATCCTTTTGCAGTACAACCTCGTGTAATAACTGCTTTATTTTATGATAATTATTTAAAAGTTCTGCATCTTTTGCTTCGTCAATTATCTCCATCATAGGTCTATTTTCAGTAAGTTTTCGCCTTTCGACTTCCATATATGCTATATTTTTATTAGCTATTTTGACTTTATTTACACAAGATTCCAATCCAAAAATATCATTAACAATTATGCATCTGTGTTGCTCTTCAAGTTCAAGTAAAAGATTCTTCAAGGTGTCTGTTTCCTGCACCATAACCATATTTAGCTCTTCGATCATAACTAAACATCTCTTCCTTTCATAATATCAATAATTCTCTTAGCTGTTAATTTTGAATCGACCTTGTAAGTACCCTGTAGTACTTTATTTTTAATAGCTTCAATCTTTTCTTTAGAATTAACTGAATTGTCATTTAATGATAATTCACTTAATTTTTTTCCTTCACGCGATAACTCTACAGTATCTTTTTTTACAGCATTAACCTTTGGTTCTATTTTAACTGTGTTTTTTTTATACATAATCACATTATGTTTTACTCCATCTATTTTCATTTATATCCACCCCTAGCCTTTTTATCTTTAAGCCTCGATTTTATTCATCTATTAGTATTATCGTATATAATTCTCTAAAGTTTAGAGAGTAAACAAAAAAGGAATAAGTTTTCTTTATTCCTCAATCAAGAGGGATAAAGAAAAGTTATTCCTCAACAAGAGTGATAAATGCAATTTATCCCTTTTCGCTTCTTACGTAAATCATATTATTCTGATAAAGTTTTGACCCTATCTTCTCCACTAATTATACTAGTTATTCTAACACCAAAATTCTCATCTACAACTACTACTTCGCCGTATGCTACTTTTTTTCCGTTTACTAATATATCTACTGGCTCTTCTGCTAGTTTATCGAGTTCAATTAAAGATCCAGTTCCCAAATTTAATATATCCCTAATGTTCTTTTTAGTTTTTCCAAGTACTACAGAAATTTCAAGTGGGACATCTAATATTAAATCAATATTTCTAGGACTATTATAAACTGGAGACTTTGTTAGCGGCTGAAAAGATGCCTTACGAACATCGACTTGTGGCTCTGGCCTATCAATTGGTTTTGAGTAATACTCAGGTTCCGCTTCTACCTTTTCATTAATCGGTGCATATTGTGGTCCTTTATCAGTATTTGCCGGTTTTGCTTCTGGTACTTTCACAGTAGCTACTTTGGGAGTTTCTATAATTTCTTCTGTTCCCATCATTATAGATACTATCTTTTTAGCAGTTTGTATAGGGAGTATTTGCATTATAACACTATCAATTAAATCACCAATAGTCATTCTAAACGCTACTTGAACAACTTGCTCGTTCTCATCTATACTATCACTTAAAGGTGAAGTACTATCATCCCATATTTTTGACTGAGGTGGTGATATGTTTACTTCCCTTGCAAACATTGTTGCCATAGATGTTGCAGCAGATCCAATCATCTGATTCATAGCCTCTGATACAGCACTAATTTCAATTTCTGAAAGCTCTTGCTTTCCTTCTATATTGCCATCTCCACCCATCATTAAACTAGCTATAACCGCTGCATCAGTATTCTTCATTACTAATAGGTTGCCACCTGAAATACCACTTGTGAATTTCACGTCTAAAGCAATGTTTGGAACTGCAAATGTACTGCTTAATTTTCTTAGTGTACTTATCGTAACTACTGGCGTTGCAATATTCACTGGTTGACCAACTATTGTGGAAAGAGCTGTTGATGCTGAACCCATAGAAATATTTCCAACTTCCCCTAGCAAATCTTTATCACTATCACTTAACTCAAATTCTTGTATAAGCTTAGATCTAATGTCTTGGCCTGCACTTACGTCATTATCTGCGCTAATTCCATCTCCATTTAAGAGAGCGTCGATTTCTTCTTGTGAAAGAAAGCCGTTACTCATAATTTTCCACATCCTTATCTATTATATCTAGTATCTGAATTCCCCTTTTTTTACCTATGCTACCAGGTTTTCCAGTATAACACAACTGCCCTTCCACAAATACTTTAACTGGGCTATCACTTAAATTATCGAGTGTTATTACATCCCCTTCAGTTAGTTGTAGAAATTCATTTACAGTAATATTTGTACTTCCGAGCACTCCTGTTAAAGGAACGCTTACTATATTTAATCTATCCTTTAATTTATTTCTAGAATCACTTACAATCTCTTCGTCATTATCTCTAAACCAATATTGAACCACTAGCTTATCCATTACTTTTTCAATACTTAGATAAGGTATACAAATATTCACAAACGTACTGCTATTATTCATTTCTACCGAAAAAGTAATTAAGGCAACTGGTTCATTTGGAGCTAATGTTTGATTAAGTGCAGGGTTAGTCTCGAGTGCCAAAATCTCTGGTTCAACTTCTAGGACATCCTGCCAAGCAGTTTTTAGATTAGCTAAAAGCCCCTCATTAACACTTCTTAAGATATTTTTATCTATCTCAGAAAATTCTTTAATTTTAACCGTTCTACTTCCCATTCCTCCTAAAAGTATATCTAATATTTGAAAAGAGAACTGTGGATTAGTCTCAAATAATATAGAACCGCTTAAAGGTGGCATTTTAAATATAGTTAAAATGGTGGAATTAGGAATTGAATGAATAAATTCATCATAAGTTATTTGCTCAGTAGTTTCCACCTGTACTTTTATATTACTTCCTAGCTGTGCAGATAAATAACTCGACATCAATCTTGCATAATTATCATGAATGAGTTCAAGGGCTCTCAAATGATCCTTTGAAAACTTTTGCGGACTCTTAAAATCGTATAATTTAATTTTATGCTTTTCCTCTTCAACTGGGATTTCATCAGGTTCTATTTTCCCAGATGATAAGGCAGATAAAAGTGAATCTATATCACTTTGCGATAATACCTCTGCCATATTCTAACCTCATCTCTCTGTGCATGGTATGATTACTAAAATTGCATTTCACAGCGTATCCAATTAATTTTCAATAAGTTTAGCAATATCAATTAATGTAACTATTCTATCTTTAAAGTTTATAACCCCTTTAATATAGGCTTTATTTCTATCAGTTTCAAGTTTTTCAATCAAATCTTCTTCAATTTCTAAAACTTCATCAACTTGGTCTACAGTTACTCCAACAGACTCTTCTTGTAGATTTAATATAATTATATTTTCTTGGGATTCAGTACCTTTATCAATATCTAAAAGAAGATTTATATCTAAGAGAGAAATTATATTTCCTCTTAGATTAATTAAGCCCTTTATATATTCCTCAGACTTAGGTACTTTTGTTATTTCCATCATATCATTAATGCTTTGAACTTTTGATGCTTCAACTGCAAACTGTTCTTCATTAACTTTAAATACAACTACTTGCATAACATACTCCTCCTAACCTAAAACTTTTTTTATTGATTCAAGTACTCTATCTGATTGGAATGGCTTAACAACAAAATCTTTTGCACCAGCCCTTATTGCATCCATAACCATTGTCTGCTGACCCATAGCGCTACACATAATTATTTTAGCAGCAGGGTCAAAACTTCTGATTGCTTTAACAGCTTCAATTCCATCCATCTCAGGCATAGTAATATCCATTGTAACAATATCTGGTCTTTCTACTTTATATAACTCTACACCTTTTGCTCCATTACTTGCTTCACCCACAACTTCATATCCATTTTTTTCTAATATATCTTTTATCATCATTCTCATAAATGCCGCGTCATCAACAATTAGTACTCTAGCCATTTAATATAACCTCCAATTAATTTACCCCTAATGAATTTAATATCTTCTCAAGTGATCCAGGCATTGGTATATAATAGAAATGCCCACTTATTTTTGCATTTTCCTGTAAAAAACTTGTTTCTAAATCAAGTACATTTTCATCAAATTGACCTGATTCAATAAAAGTTGTTGATAATATTGCACCCATCATGTCTAGTGCAACAGCTGGCACAGAAGGCCTAACTGTAAGATTCGTGAGTTTTGCTATTGCATTGATGAAGGAACTTGAAATAATATTTCCTATTTCACATAATGCTGAGTTTCCAAGTTCTGTTATCTGCTGCTGCTCCTCACCTAAAAGACTTGAAATAATATTTATTGCAACGTCTTTATCTAAGGTGAAAAGTATATTGCCTGGTATATCTCCAATTACTCGTACAATAACACCAACTACTACTTTCTCAACTCCTATTTCAGAAAAGATATCATCAAAGGGAATAATGTTTACTGCTGGCACGGACATATCTACTTTTTCATTTAATAACTCTGATAATGCAGTAGCTGCATTTCCTGCACCAATATTGCCTACTTCTTGTAATACATCTAATTGAATAGAACTAAGCTCAGAATAATCCATATTATACTCTCCTTACACTAAAGCAGCAACGTCCAGTATCAATGTAACTAAGCCATCTCCTAATATAGTTGCTCCTATATATTCTTTTAATCCTTGTAGTGTTTTTCCTAGGGGCTTTATAACAATTTCTTGTTGTCCTAGCAGCGAATCTACTAAAAGTCCTACTATTTTCTCTCCGACTTTTACAATTACAATGTATTTCTTCGCAATCTCGCTTGTTTCTATTTGCATTCTTTTATTAACTCTTACTAGTGGAATTATACTGTCATTGTAAACAATAACCTCTTTATTATTTGTTTTCTTTATTAATTCGGCTTTGTAGTCTATTACTCTATCAATATAGCCTAAAGAAATAGCCATAGTTTCATCACCTATTTTAACTAATAATGCTTGGATAATTTGAAGTGTCAATGGTAATGTTATAATAAAAGATGTACCTTTGTCAATTTCACTTATAGCATCTACTGTTCCACCAAGTGCAGCAATTTTAGTTTTAACAACATCCATGCCAACTCCACGTCCAGAAATATCTGTTACTTTCTCATTAGTGCTAAATCCTTGTGCGAATATTAAATTCTTTACATCTGAATCTGTCATTCCTTCAGTATTAATGCCAACTTCATTAGCTTTTACCTTAATTCTTTCAACATCTAAACCTACTCCGTCGTCTATCACTTTTATAATAGCTTTAGTACCTTCAGCATAAGCTATAAGTTTGATTTTACCAATAGGGCTTTTCCCTTTAGCAATTCTCACTTCACTAGGTTCAATACCATGATCTGCTGCATTACGAAGCAAATGAAGTAGTGGTTCACCTATTTCATCTATTACAGTCCTATCAATTTCTGTCTCTTGTCCTTGAATTATAAGCTCCATTTCTTTATCAAGTTCCTTTGATAGATCTCTTATCATCCTTGGGAATCTATTAAATACTACTTCGAGTGGAAGCATTCTAATCTTCATTACTAATTCTTGCAGTTCTGAGGTTGCTCTAGCTACTTGTTCTAATGTTTCATTTAAATCAGTTAATTTATGAACACTACTAATTTGTTCAAGTCTTGTTCTATGAATTACAAGTTCTGAAACCATATTCATAAATTTATCTAATCTCTCTAAATCAACTCTCACAGATTGATGAGCTTTTTTATGAACTACTGCTTCTTTATTAATATCTGCTGAATCATTCTTTTTAGCAACTTTTGCTTTAACTTCAGGAGATTTTTCTATTTCCTTAAAGTCTCCTAATTTTTCTGTTAAGTTGTCTAGATTATTTTTAACATCAACTGGTTCTACAGTTACTTCTTTTACTTCAGATATATTTATAAGCATATCAATAACTTCAGCTTTTTCTTTATTCGTGATATAAACCAAATTTATTTTGAATTCAAAATTCTCACTTTCTAAGTCTTCGGGTCCTGGTATGGATTTAATTATTTCACCACATTCTTCTAGACTCTTAAAAATAAGAAATGCTCTTGCTGCCTTAAGAAGTGTGTTTTCACTTAGTTCAATTTTTATCTCATATGCATTAAACATTTTATCAATGGCTTGTTTAACAACATTAATGTCATATTCATTAAGCATAATTTTTTCATTAATATTATAATTGATTTCTTCACTTGTGTTACTATCTTTTTCGTAGGCTTCAGGATTATGACCGACCTCAGCCATGGAATGCAAATCATGTAATATATCATCAATTGGAAATTCTTCAGAATTCTCTTCTGATATGTTATTTACCATTCTTTCTAGAGTATCTAGACATCTGAATAAAACAGTTACAACCTTTTCTGTTACTTTAAGTTTACCCTCACGAAATTCAGACAAAATGTCTTCCATTTTATGTGTTAATTCAGCCATTTGACTGAATCCCATAGTTGCAGCCATTCCCTTTATGGTATGAGCTACCCTAAATATTTCATTTAACTTATCTATATCTTCAGGTCTTTGTTCAAGCTCAAGAAGTGATTCATTCAGTGTCTGTAAATTTTCCATAGACTCTTCTAAGAACATTGACATATATTGTGATGTATCCATTTTATTCCCCTCCGCCTTAATTGTTATCCACCTTATATTTTTTTATAAATAAATGTAGATGCCTTTTCAAATCCATACTCTTTATAGTTATATATACTTTCGGTGGCGCCTACAAACAATAATCCACCTTTTTTTAATGATGCTGCCATTTTTTTATATATTTTATCCTTAACATCTTGATTAAAATAAATAACTACATTCCGACAAACTACTAAATCAAAATTACTTTCATAATTATCTAAAATAAGATCATGTTTCTTAAACTCTACTATTTTTTTAATTTTAGAATCAATTAAGTATTTATCGCCAATTACCTCAAAATATTTTTGTAAAAATTGTCTTGGTACATTTTTAACTTCGGATAAAACATATTCACCATTTTTTGCCTTTTGAAGTATTGTACTATCTAAGTCTGTAGCTATAATCTTATGATTTGCTCTTGAATTTAGGTTATCCATAATCATGGCTAAGGAATAAGGTTCAGCTCCAATAGAACATGCTGCGCTCCAAATTTTAAGTCCTTGATTATATGGAAGTTCAGATTTAATTTTTTTCGATAATTCATCGAATATTTCAGGATTTCTAAAAAATTCTGTTACATTTATAGTAATAAAGTCTAAAAATTTCTGCTTTTGGGCAGGATCTTTTTTTAGTAACTTAATATACTCCTCTACAGAATTAACCTCAACTCTTGACATTAAACTTAAAATTCTTCTATGCAATTGATTAGATTTATAAGCTGACAAATCTATATTATATTCTTTTAAAACCCACTGCTGAAAATATATTAAATCCATTAGCGTTTACTCATCTCCCCATCACAAATTTCTTGATTTCTTGTGCAACATTTTGTAGGGGAACAATTTCATCTACTTTACCTGTTTCAAAAGCAGCCTTTGGCATGCCATATATTACACAGGTAGATTCATGTTCAGCCATAGTAATCCCTCCATTATCCTTAATAGCTGCTGTACCTTTAGCACCATCGCGGCCCATTCCAGTAAGTATAACACTTAACAGATTAGCTCCATAAACTTTAATTGCAGATACAAATAGTTTGTCTACTGCAGGCCTCACTCCCCAAATAGTAGGTTCAGTATTTAGATGTATTTTCTTGTTACTTGTTATTTCCATATGATATCCACCAGGGGCAATATAAACTACATTCTTTTGGATTGAATCACCATCACTAGCTTCTACAACCTTTATTTTACTGTTTGTATTAAGTCTTTCTGCAAAGGCCTTTGTAAAACCTACGGGCATGTGTTGCACTACTAAAACAGGTACCCCTATATCACTGGGCAGAGCTGTTATCACCTGGTATAACGCTTTGGGACCCCCAGTTGATGCGCCAATAACCACAGCCTCTATGCTTCTACCTTGTACATTTCCTGCTCTTGGTGTTATCTTATTAGTTATTTCTCTCACTACTCTTGAGTTTTTTTCAGGTGTTAATCTAGTCATGCTTCTGTTTTGCATAAAAGCCAGTTTGATTTTCTGAATTAATTCATCTTTGACTTTATTAAGGCCTAGTGATATTGCTCCAGATGGTTTTGCTATAAAATCGAAAGCTCCTAATTCAAGACATTCCATAGTTGATTCTGTTCCTGATTTTGAAATGCTGCTTAGCATTATAACTGGTATACATATATTCATTCTTTTTAACTGCTTTAAAGTTTCCATGCCATTCATTTTAGGCATTTCAATATCTAAGGTAATTATATCAGGTTTATTTCGCGATATTTTAACTAATAGTTCTTCTCCATTTTTTGCTGTATCTATAACTTCCATTGCTGATTGTGAATTAATAATATCAGAAATAATCTTCCTCATTAATGCTGAATCATCTACTACAATCACTTTAATTTTTTCTAGCACTACATATCACCCCTTAAGCGTTGTGGTATTTCTAAATATCCGTAATCCCCATACCTACAGTTCTAATAGACAGTACCCCACTAGTTGTATCAAATATCAATGTTCTACCTTTATTACCGCCAATGTCCTCTGCAACTATCGGAATAGACAGGATTTTTAGAGCATTTTTTACCGCTATACTATTTCGGTTTCCAATGTCCATCACTATGCTTTTATCTGAGAAGTTAAACATTGATGCTCCTCCTGCTATTTTAGCCTTCATGTTTCTTAATTTTGCGCCCTTTTTTATCATATCTTCAACTAATAATGGTATAGCTAAATCTGCGAACTTAACTACGTTAGTTACTTTATTAAATTGATTGCTATCTGGAAGCATTATATGTGCCAATCCTCCAAATCCTATACATCTGTCATAAATTGCAATGCCCACACAAGATCCAAGTCCCACAGTAATCAATTTATCTGGAGAAAACGCTACATTTAAATCTGCAATTCCTACTTTTATTTCAATATATTCCATAATCACACCTTATTTTATTATATTTGGTTTTGTTCTTTATCTGTCAATATAGCTGAAATATTCAAGTATATAATTATTTTACCATCAATTTTGATAAGACCTTTTATATATCTTTTTGATATTCCTCTAATTATCTTTGGTGATTCTTCTATGTTATTTGTCTGTATATCCTTCACCTCTGACACAAAATCAACTATTATGCCTATTTTACCATTATTTTGCTTTGCTACTATTATCTTAGACTCTTCTCCAACAACAGATGAAGGTAACTTAAATATTTTTGAGAGTGATATAATTGGTAGAATGTTATTTTCATAATTTATAACGCCTTCAACAAATTCTGGTGAATCAGGAATTTTAGTTGTCTTTTCATATCCCAATATTCTTTCAACTTCAATGATATTAGTGGCATAATACTCATCACTTATTTTAAAAACCAATATTTTAATATCTTGTTCCTTCATAATGTGTTCCTCCTACAATTGTAATTTATCAACAATAAATTCTCTAGCTTCATCTATATACGCATGAACATTTTTGCTTAGAACATCAATAACGTATTCTCTATCCCCTATAATAAAACTAGTATTTTGATAAGCAATGTCTGCCCATATTTGGCCATGTTTTTCTACTATAAGTTTAGTTGATACTCCTCCGAGTCCTCCAACTATTTTGCATTTAATTTCTTTACCTGCTTTCAATACTCCGCCACGAGCTAAACTTTTATCTTTTAGAAATATTATACTATCAGTTGCGACTATTTGTGATACATATTCACCTTTACCAGTAAGAATAACATTCCCTGAACTCTTAATTACTGAATCTTGACAATAATCTAACATTACATTTACAGGAAGAGTTAGATCCATATCTAATACTAATATTTTATTATCAATAAGTATAATTGCATCATTAAGCTCAATGTAGTCCTTTATGTTTGATGAACCAACATTAAGTATTTTATTTTTAATAATAAATAATAATTCATCTTCTGCATCTTGCTTTTGCAGTATTTTCTTAGCTATATCAATCGATGTTTTGCGGAGTTTTTTAAATTTAGTTTCAAGTAAGATTTTAACAAGCTCACCATCGCTTGTACCTCTTTTTATAAGGTTCATTTCTTTAAGTTGTGTAATCGATTCTATTAATTTAGAGAGATCAATTTTCATGCTCTTTAAATTACTTAAATACTCTAAAATTACTACATCCTCTTTTCCAGCTGAGACGCCTGAATGAATTACATTCCCCTTAATCACAATGTCACCACTGGCAGTAATTTCTGCTTCTGCCACGTTGTTTTTAACTAAAATAGAATTACCTGCTTCTACTTTCATGCCCTCGTTCACATTTCCGCTTATAATTATATCTCCCACAAATTGAATATTACCTGTTTTTAAGTCTACATCCCCAGTTATTTTGTGAGTTTTATAAACGAAAAAAGTGCTTCCTCTTGATGAAGGCCTACCCTTAGTAGTTGCAACAACTGTGTTTCCATTTTCAATTTTGCAACCTTCTCCTATACCTAATATTACTCTTCTTGCTATTTTTGTTACTATATTCTTACCTGTTATATCTATTCCATCAATCCCATTTTTGCCCATATAATTAATAGCTAGAACTCGTCCTTCTTCTACTCCTTGGACCGAACCTATAGCTTTATAATCTATAACCTGTTCATCATCATACTCCTTGTTCTTTTGATGATCATCGATATTGTATTTTATTTCTAATCTATCATTTATTGCCTCTATATTTTTCTTTCCACTTGCAATAAGTAATTCTCTCATTTCATAAGTTTTTGCACATTTCATAACATTCATCTTTAATATGCCATATTTAATATTATTATTTAATAACTCTTTATTAATTTCAAGTTCCGTAAACTTTGGAGGCATTTTTTCTTCTTTAACTTCAAGCTCTATTAGAGCTGAATTTTTAGGCTTACAATCTTTTAGTTTATAAGTAGTAGTAGGTTCATATTTAATATTAATATATGCTTCCATTTTATCTGAACTTGTTCTTAAAGTAATATACCTTTTAGCTTCATCCTCCCTAAAAGAAACATCAATAATACTTTCCTCATATACAGTTGCACTTAAACTAACTTTTTCATCGTTTACAGTTAATGTAGCATTTTTATTTGTAAAAAGTATTGCTGGTTTTCCACCCACGCATGGATTTTTAATTACAATTTTGCCCTGCTTAATTTCTATACTTCCATCTAATTCATTTTGTATTTCTACTTCTAGAGTCTCAGTACTAATGTCATCTTTTAAAATATATTCATCTTTAAGAACATACTCATTATTTAAAACTTCTACAACATCGGTAGAAATTATAGCATGTTTCTTAAACAATCCTTTTTTTTCTTCTAATACTAAGAACTTAATTTTTTCTTCAGATATACATAAACTTACACTTGCACTCTTCAAACATTCTTGAACATTAGTTCCTTCGAATTTTAGGGTGCACACCTTACCTTCCACTCTTACCACCTCTTTCTAAAGGGAAATGATCACATAACTTATCTATTCTATCTTTTACAAATCATTCGTTTAATCTATTTATCGTATTATTTTCAAGATACTTTACAAATTTCTGTTTGTTATCTTTTAATTCAACATTGAATCCTTCCATTATTGAATTTATTATTGAATTTTTTGATGAATTAAAAGAAACTTCATTAACACTTTTTATTGGTAATACATTGGGTGAAGTTCCTGAAATAAACAAACCATCGTAGAATTTAAGATCTTTTTCCTGAATATTTTTTTCTTCAAACTTTATATTTAGCTTTTCACAAGTTTTTATAATGAACTGTCTTGTAATACCTGGCAATACATTAATAACGCTTGAGGTTACAACTGTAGATCCCTTAACCATAAAAATATTAGATTTACTTCCTTCAGTAATAAATCCATCATTATCCACTAAAATTGCTTCATATACGTTATTATTATTGATTTGCTCATTTACTTTTTCTCTAAAGCTATTATTAATAACTTTAGCATTTGGATTACAACGCTCTCCGTGATAAATAATAGTTTTTACTCCTTCTGCATATTGCTGATCTGAAGGATATTTATGTGGTATAAAGTAAGCTAAAAACCGTTCGTTTATAGCATTAGTAGTTGCTTTACTCTCATCACTCCTACTATAATTAAAAACTAATTTTAAGTTTCCAACCTGCACATTATTTTTCTCTATTAGTTTAAGAATTCTATTTATAATTTCATTTTTTGTAATACTTATATTATATTTCATAATACTCGCAGAATTTTGAAGACGTTCTAAGTGATCCATAAGAAAAATAGGAATTCCATCACTTATCCTTATAACTTCATATAATGATTTCCCTTCACTTGTGTTGTAAGTTTCAAATTCTTCGCTTACTTTAATTTCATCTTGATGTAAAAAAAATGCATTTACACACTTATCCATAATATCCCCCTCTTTATTTTTCTACTACTTCCATTTTAAAATTTCAATCTTATCATGTGTTTTTTTAAAATTTACTAAGTAAGGATGCCCTACTAAGTTAAAAAGAGGTAAGTCTGATAGAGAATCTGAAAACATATATGAATTCTCAAAATCCACTTCTATGTTTCCTTTCTTTAAGACTTCTTTTAGTCTTTTTACTTTTTCTTCACCTTTACAATTTTCACCTAGCATTTTATTTCTATGCAACCCATTTTCCTTAATAAAACGAGTTCCTATTATTTTATCTACTTCTTTTATATTATAAAACTCACTTAAATAGAATTCAGCGGAAGCTGAAATTAGATAAATTTTATAACCTTCCTTTTTCATTTTCTTTATCATATCAATAGCATCTTTATATAATATTTTACTTAATCGTTTTTCATAAAATTCTTTGACTATTTGTTTCATATCGTTTTCCTCTATACCATCAATAAATCTTATAAAAGTTTTCTTTGCTTGTGATGCATCATATATCTTAAAAACGTAAAAGATAGATGAAAATATACTTTTAGGTAAATATTTTATGTAATGTGGATTCTTTTTCATCATAAAAAAATAAAACTCTACTAAAGTCTCTCGCTTTGTTAAAGTGTAATCTATATCAAAAATAGCTAATTTTTCTGTCATCACTTAACCTCCATTATTTCCTATTAATATTATTACCACAGGGTGACTATTAATGCTATATAAAATTAAAAAGAGCCGATGCATTAGCAACGACTCTTTTTTAGCATTATTTCTCGCTTTTGATTAATTCTTCGTAATATGCAGTTACTTCTGCAAATTCTTTATCTTCGGGAATAACTAATTCGCCTGTTTCGTCGTCTCCAATTACTTTAAAAAGGTAAATTGAATCATCCTCAGGATTTTGAACTAGTGCATATTCGTTTTCTTTATAAGTAAATCCATCTACTATCTCGCAAGGAACAACGTTCCCATTTTCATCTTCTAAATCTACTGTTAAAGCTTCGCCTTCTTCACAACCACATCCACAGCCTTCATGTTCGTGTTCATTTTCATTACCTTCACATCCACAACCGCAGCTTTCTTTCTTTTCATCATGTTCATGGCCACCGCATCCGCAACCTTCATTTACTTGGTCATGTTCATGACCTCCACATCCGCAAGATGCTTTTTTCTCTTCATTCATAATGTAGTACCTCCTACTTTCAGTATAGTTTAATTCTACCCTAAATCATATAATATTAAAAGTCTTTTTTGCATTTTTTTTATTAAGTTATTGTAAAGTAAAAGGAAGATGAAAATTAATCCATCTTCCTTTTACTTTTTAATTCTAAATACTATTTTTCACTAGCAAGTTTTTTGTAACCAGCTAATCTTTCTTTAGCATCATTTTCTGTTTTAACATATAGTTCTTCTGCAAGTTCTGGTAATACTTTAGCAAGTGAAGAATATCTTACTTCACCCATTAAGTAATCTCTAAATGAAGCAGTTGGTTCTTTAGAATCTAATATAAATGGATTCTTTCCTGCTTCTTTTAAGTCTGGATTAAATCTGTAATTAGCCCAGTATCCGCACTCAACAGCCTTCTTAGTTTCAAGTTGTGTACAACCCATTCCAACTCTAAGACCATGATTAATACATGGTGCATAAGCCATTATAAGTGATGGTCCTTTATATGCCTCTGCTTCTTTTATAGCTTTTAGAGTTTGAGCTTTATCAGCACCCATTGCTATTTGAGCAACATAAACATATCCGTAAGTCATTGCCATCATTCCAAGATCTTTTTTCTTAGTTCTCTTTCCTGTTGCTGCAAATTTTGCTACAGCAGAAGTTGGAGTAGATTTTGAAGCCTGACCACCAGTATTTGAATATACTTCTGTATCAAATACAAATACATTTACATCTTCACCAGATGCTAATATATGATCAACTCCGCCATATCCGATATCATAAGCCCAGCCATCTCCACCAAATACCCATTGAGATTTTTTAACTAAATGATCTCTTTTACTAAATATTTCTTTTAAAGCTTCGTTATTATCTTTTTCAGCAGTTAATAATGGTAACAATTTAGATGTAGCAGTTTTTGATCCTTCTCCATCATTTTTGTTTTCAATCCATTCATTCATAGCTGTTTTTAATACTTCGCTTGTATTCATTGTTAATGCCTGTTTAGCAAGTATTTCAACTTTATCTCTTAATTGAGTAGTTCCAAGGAACATACCAAATCCAAATTCAGCATTATCTTCGAATAATGAGTTAGCCCAAGCTGGTCCCTTACCACATTTATTAACTGTATAAGGTGAAGCTGGTGAACTTCCGCCCCAGATTGAAGTACATCCTGTAGCGTTAGCAATTAACATTCTATCTCCAAATAATTGAGTAATAAGTCTAGAATATGGTGTTTCTCCACATCCAGCACAAGCTCCACTGAATTCCATTAATGGTTGCTCAAATTGGCTTCCCTTAACAGTTGATGTTCCTAATGGATTTTCTTTTTTAGGTAAGTTTATATTAAACTTCCAGTTTGGTATTTTAGCTTCTTGAGATGCATAAGGTTTCATGATTAAAGCTTTTTCTTTAGCTGGGCATACTTCTGCACAGTTACCACAACCAGTACAATCTTCGTTACTTATACCTATTGAAAAAGTTTGACCTTCCAGTCCCTTACCTATAGCTTTTTTACTTTCATAAGTTTTTGGAGCATTTTTAAGATCTTCTTCATTTGTTAAGAAAGGTCTTATTACAGCGTGTGGACATACAAATGCACATTGATTACATTGTATACATTTATCTACTTGCCATTCTGGTACATTAACAGCAATTCCTCTTTTTTCGAATGCAGCTGTTCCTGACACTAAAGATCCATCTTCTATTCCAGCAAATGCACTAACAGGTAAAGAGTCTCCTTCTTGTCTGTTCATTACATCAGCTATATTTTTAATGAAATCTGGTCTAGAATCTTCTGTAACTTTTGCATCTTCAATTGTTTTCCAGCTTTCTGGAACATTGATTTTAACAACTGATTCAACACCTTCATCAATTGCAGCATTATTCATATTGATAACTTTTTCGCCTTTTTTACCATAAGAAGTAATAACAGCTGCTTTAAGATATTTAACTGCATCTTCTACTGGTATAATGTTTGCGAGTTTAAAGAAAGCAGATTGCATAATCATGTTAACTCTTCCGCCAAGACCTATTTTAGAAGCAATTGCAACTGCGTTAATTGTATTGAAGTTAACATTGTGATTAGCAATATATCTCTTCATGGAAGCTGGTAAATGTTCTTCTAGTTCATCCATATTCCATATACAATTTAATAAGAATGTTCCATTATCTTTAATCCCTTTTACAACATCATATTTAGTTACATAAGATTGGTTACCACAAGCAACATAATCTGCAGAACTAATTAAATAAGGTGATTTTATAGCTTTCTTACCAAATCTTAAGTGAGAAACTGTTATTCCACCTGATTTTTTAGAATCATATGCAAAGTATGCTTGAGCATACATTTCTGTATGGTTACCTATGATTTTAATAGCACTCTTGTTAGCTCCAACAGTACCATCTGATCCAAGTCCCCAGAATTTACATTCTTTAGTTCCTTCAGGAGTTGTTGTTATTTCTTCTCCCATTGGAAGTGATAAATTAGTAACATCATCTACTATTCCTATAGTAAATCCATTTTTAGGAGTTTTTGCTTTTAAATTATCATATACAGCAACAATTTGAGCTGGTGTAGTATCTTTTGAACCTAAACCATATCTTCCGCCAATTATAGCTGGTCTGTTTTCTATATCAAAATAAGCATTTCTGACATCTTGGTATAATGGTTCTCCATTAGATCCTGATTCTTTTGTTCTATCAAGTACTGCTATTTTCTTAACTGTAGCAGGTATGTATTTAAAGAAATGGTCTAATGAGAATGGTCTGTAAAGATGAACTTTAAGTACTCCAACTTTTTCTCCCTTTGCATTTAAATAATCTATAGTTTCTTCAACTGTATCACAAACTGATCCCATTGCTATTATTACTCTATCTGCATCTGCTGCACCATAGTAATTAAATAAGTGGTAGTCTGTTCCAATTAATGAGTTTATTTTTCCCATATATGTTTCAACTTTTTCTGGAAGAGCATCATAAAATTTGTTTTGAGCTTCTCTTCCTTGGAAATATATATCTGGGTTTTGTGCTGTTCCACGAGTTACTGGGTGTTCTGGGTTCATTGCATGACTTCTAAATGCTTCTACTGATTCTTGATTTACAAGAGATCCTAGAGTTTCATAATCCCATGCTTGAATTTTTTGTATTTCATGAGAAGTTCTAAATCCGTCAAAGAAGTTTACAAAAGGAATTTTTCCCTCAATTGCTGCTAAATGAGCAACTGGTGAAAGATCCATTACTTCCTGTACACTACCAGATGCAAGTAAAGCAAATCCTGTTTGTCTTGTAGCCATTACATCTTGATGATCTCCAAAAATATTTAGAGCGTGAGTAGCAAGTGATCTAGCTGCTACATGTAATACTCCTGGTAATAATTCTCCTGCTATTTTATACATGTTTGGAATCATTAAAAGTAAACCTTGTGAAGATGTAAATGTCGTAGTTAAAGCTCCTGTTTGAAGTGAACCATGTACAGCTCCTGCAGCTCCTGCTTCTGATTGCATTTCCATAAGTTTAACTTTTTGACCAAATACATTCTTTGTTCCTTTAGCTGCCAATTCATCGCAATACTCTGCCATTGTTGAAGATGGTGTTATTGGGTAAATTGCTGCAACGTCTGTGTATGCATACGCGACGTGTGCTGCTGCTGTGTTTCCATCCATAGTTTTCATTTTTCTCATTTAATAGGCCTTCTTTCTTTATTCTTATTATAAAAATATGTCCCAAGTTTTTATTTAAATTGTAAACAAGAGTATTTCAATAAAAATAACTCTACAATTAAAAACAATAACTCCTAATAATACCAGTAACTATCTTATAATTATTATACAAAACTAGCTAACACCTTTCAGCGTTAGCTAGTCATCATAGACTTTATAATCTATGTAATTGTAATTGAAAGTTATTTAACTAAACTTTTTCCCATTTTTTCAGCTTCAGCTAATTGTTCATTAGAAGGAGCCTCATTAACAGTTAGATTTTGTGTAACATTGAACTCGTATTCTTTCATTAGACTAATCCATTTGTTCATAAATTCTCCATTATCCCATCCATAAGAACCAAATAAACCTGTGGTTTTATTATTAACAGGAGCTAACTTAAATTTGTCGATAAAAGGCTGCATTTCTTTTTGATCAATTCTATTATTATCCATCGATGGACTTCCAAACGCAACTGCATCTGCACCAGTTACATCTTCCATAGTTGCTTCACTAACTAATTTAATTAGTACTTCAGCACCTGCATCTTTTGCACCTTTAGCTATGTGATTAGCTAAAACTTCAACATTTCCACCATTACTCAAATAAATTATTGTCAATTTTTTCATTGCCATCACCTCATACTTTCTCTATTAATAGATAGTTATAGTTACATTTTAATTATACATCAAAACTATATATATTCAAGTTTTTTATTATAAATAATGTATATTATTAATTAAGTTTTTAATTTTATGCTACTATTATTATGATTAAAAATATATTTTTATAGTCCTAGTTTACACCTTTAATAAGGAAAAATATATCTTTTTAATAAAAATTTATATAATCTTAACTTAAAATGTAATATTTTGTATTATTATAATAAAAAAATATAAAGATAAAAAATTTAAATTTCTTTATCTTTTCCTATATTTTTCTATTAAATCTACTATTAAATCAATGCTTTTTTCTGTGTTATTTTTGTTCATATTTTCAATATATTTATATCTATCGGTGTACAATTCTTTAATTTTTGTTTCTAAATTATCAGGAGTTAGCTCCTCATCTTGAATAACCATACTATATCCACTTTTTTCAAATGATTTTGCATTAAGTATTTGATCACCACGACTGGCTTTAGCTGATAATGGAATTAACAAATTTGGTTTTTTTAGTGCTAAAAGTTCAAAAATTACATTTGCTCCTGCCCTAGACACCACAATATCCGCACTTGCCAATAAATGAGGTAATTCATCTTTTGTATATTCAAATTGTTTATAACCATTTTTATCCAGAAGTGATTTATCAATATTATTACTACCACAAATATGAATAATATTATACTCTAAAACTAATTTTTCAAGTTTTGCTCTTATAACTTCATTTATAACTTTAGATCCTAAACTTCCACCTATTATCATTAATACTGGTTTTTTATTTTTAAAACCACATATTTCATATGCTTTTGTTTTACTTCCTTCAAATAGTTCGCGTCTTATAGGATTACCTGTTACAACTCCTTTTCCATTTTTTATTTCTTTTAATGCTTCTGGAAAAGTTACGCATACCTTTGTACAATAAGGAGCTGCTAATTTATTAGCAAGTCCTGGAGTAATATCACATTCATGAGCAATCACTGGCACTCTACTAAAAAATGCAGCAAGCACTACAGGTACGGAAACAAACCCCCCTTTAGAAAAAACTATATCAGGTTTTTGTCTTTTTATAATTTTTTTTGCGTCAAAAATACCTTTAATTACTTTTAAAGGGTCTGTAAAATTTTTTACATCAAAATATCTTCGTAATTTTCCACTGGATATAGGAAAATATTTTATATTCTCGCCCTCTATTATCTTTCTCTCAATTCCTTCTTTTGTTCCAATGTATTCTATTTCATAATCCAAACTTTTAAGTTTTGGTACAAGCGCAAGATTTGGTGTTACATGCCCCGCTGAACCTCCACCAGTCATTATTATTTTGTGTTTTCCCACATTAACACTCCTTTTAAAAACAGCTTTACTCAATATATTCTACATCATTATATACTAATGAACGTGAAAAGTTCGTCATTTAACAAAAAATTAAATTCTCCATAATCTTCTAAAGACTATATAATTTTCAAAACTACCCTTCAATTCACTAAAATAATAAAGAATTATACGGTTAAACTACTAGTAACAAATAATCTACAAAAAAGGAGGTAATTATAATGACAAATAGAAACAGAACATTAGTACCAGAGGCAAGAGCAGGATTAAACAAATTCAAAATGGAAGCTGCTAAAGAAGTTGGAGTAGATTTAAAAGATGGTTACAATGGCGATCTTACTTCAAGACAAAATGGATCAGTTGGCGGACAGATGACAAAAAAAATGGTAGAACAGTACGAGAAAAATTTATAATTAAAATGATATTCTTTCCTTATTATCCTCCAATATTCAGTTATATATTTTTAATATCTGCACAAAATACTATCGTAGTATAAATAAATTAAAGAAGGAGTGATTTATTATGACAAGCAGAAATAGAACATTAGTACCAGAAGCAAGAGCAGGACTAAACAAATTTAAAATGGAAGCAGCTCAAGAAGTTGGAGTAGATTTAAAAGATGGTTATAACGGCGATCTTACATCTAGACAAAACGGATCAGTTGGCGGACAGATGACAAAGAAAATGGTAGAACAATACGAGAAAAACTTATAATTTTAAATTTAAATTTTGTAAAGAGGTATATGCGAGACATATACCTCTTTACTTTATGATTTTTTTATTCCATATAAGTATTTTTTAATCATGGTTTTATAAAAAAATAATAAAACTCTTTTTAATTTATGTAATTAGTATGAATTTCATTGAAACCTTTCATATGATGGAAGTTAGTAATTTAAAATGTTTTACTTGTCTTATTTCCCTCTAATTTGCTGTTATATAATTAAAATATCTGCACAAAATACTATCATACCAAAATAAATTATAGAAGGAGTGATTGACAAATGGCAAACAGACAATTAGTACCTGGAGCAAAAGCAGGATTATATTCATTTAAGATGGAGACTGCAAAAGAATTAGGAGTACCTTTCACAGATTACAATGGTAACTTGACTTCAAGACAATGTGGTTCTGTTGGTGGGCAAATGGTAAAAAAAATGGTAGAACAATATGAAAGAAATTTATAATACGAAAATGATATAAATAGAGGCACATAGATATAAGTCTATGTGCCTTTAACTTAGCTAAGCTTGAATTCTAAGATTTTTAATTGGATGGATTTACGTCCATTATATTCATTAATCTGAGGCGAAAAAATTAAATCTAATTTTAATCCTCGTGGATTCTCAATATAATTCATATGATCTTCACCATATTTATCGTTAAGCATTTCAATAAATTCATCAACTCTGTTAAAACAAATTCCATCAATCGTTTTACTTACTCCAGGCATCATGCATTTTATCTTTAATGTATTAGCATTTTTCCCCAAAATATCTATTTTTAAAATTGAGATATTCTTTTCTGCAAGTAATGGAGTTGAATTACCTTTACCAAAGGGCTCTAACAATTCGAGCTCATAAATCATTTCATAATTTATCTTATTTAGTTGCATTCGCTGATCTATTCTTACTTTCGGCTTAATATCATCATCGGTTAAGCTGCAGATGCTGTTTAATTTTAGCCTTAACTTTTCTATATTTTCTTCTTTTATAGAAAGACCAGCAGCCATTGGATGACCTCCAAATTTTTCGAGTAACTCTCTACATTTTATTAATTCTTCAAATAAATTATATTCGTTAATAGATCTTGCTGAACCTTTTGGGTTCTCTTTTCCTTTAGTTAATATTATTGTTGGCACATTAAAAGTTTCTCTAACGCGTCCTGCTACGATTCCTGCTATACTCTCATGAATAGTATCTTTATAGATTACCAATACTTTATCATTTTTAAAAGTAGAATTTTGTATTACCTCTATTACCTCTTCCACATTTTCAGTAGTCATCTCTTGTCTTTTCTTATTAAGTTCAAATAATATTTTGGCTAGTTCCTTTGCTCTATTCTCATCCTCACATAGAAGCAATTCAACCGATATAGCTGCAGATTCTAACCTTCCGGTAGCATTTATGCATGGCCCAATCTGAAAGCCAACATGATAGCACTTTATCTCTTTATCATTAATGCTTAATATTTCCTTTAGACATTTTAAGCCAAGATTTTTTGTGTTGGTTAACATCTCTAATGCATTTTTAGCAATTATTCTGTTCTCGTCAACTAAATCCACTACGTCGCAAATAGTACCTATTCCTGCTATTTCTAAAAATTCCTTGACGTTTTCATTTTTGATTCCACATTTCATGTATAGTGCTTGTACAAACTTAAAAGCAATACCTGCACCACATAATTGCTTAAAGGGATAATTACATGCTTTTTGTTTCGGATTAATTACTGCATCTGCTGAAGGTATTTTAAAAGTTCTAACCCCTTCACTATCTTCTACAAATTGGAGTTCATGGTGGTCAGTTATTATAACAGTCATCCCTAATTCTTTTGCTAATGTAACCTGCTGCATAGCAGCAATTCCATTATCGCAAGTTAAAACAACTTGAAACCCAGCTTCATTTAATTTCCTTATCCTATCACTATTTATGCCATAACCTTCATGTTCTCTATCTGGGACATAGTATTCTACATTCGCACCGCATATCTTTAATGCCTTATACATTATAACAGTGCTAGTTACTCCATCTGCATCGTAATCTCCATATACTACGATTTTTTCTTTATTTTCAATAGCTAATTGGATTAAACTTGTAGCTTTTTCCATATCTTTCATCAAAAATGGATCATATAAATCATCTATACTAGCTCTCATAAATTTTTTAATATCTAATGCATTATCAAATCCTCTATTAATTAAAATCTTAGCTATAACCTCACTTACACCTGAGTTTTTTGCTAAAGAACAAATATCTTTAGAGGTATTTCTTAGTAACCACTTTTTCTCCATATCTATCTCCTACTTCCTGCATTTGGCATCAATACTTGTATTGTAGCATTCACTAAAACTTTGTTTACTACTTTCATTATTTCTTCCTCTGTAATGTTTTTCATTCCATCAAATTCCGAAAAAATACTTTCACCATCGTAATACATGATTTCATATACACATAAACTCATGCTAGTCTGTATTGATTTCTCGAGTGCTATCATTCTTCTCAATTTGTAACTTTTACATAATTTTAAAATACTCTTTTGATCAAAAAAACTCTTGAGTTCTTTAACTTTTTCTATTTCATTATCAATGATTTCTATAGTTTTGTAAACATTCTCATATGAAGTTCCAAGGGATATAGTAAAAAGTTTAATTCCTGTTTCATTTTTAATAAAACTTCCTATATCATAGACAAGTCCCCTCTTAGTTCTAATTTCATCAAACAATATACTACTTGTTCCATCTCCGAAAACTAAGTTAAATAGTTTTAAAGCGCTTATCTCTCTCCTGCTTAAATCATGTATTGTAAAACAATATTGAATTTTAGCACCTTGCAAGTCATCTCTATATTCATAATATGTGCCAGGTTTATTATATTCATATGTATATTCTTTTATTTCTTGAATATTCTTACTGTTATTGATTAATTTAGTATTAAAGTTACCCATATGTTTTTCCACTATATCTAAAATCTTCTGTAGGCTCATAGACGACACTACACTTATTACGCAATTATTTGAAGTATAATTTTGCTCATAAAAGTTTTTTATCTGTTTTATTGTAATATCATGGATGCTTTCTTGCGTACCTATAATTAAGTTCTTTAATCTTCTCTTATCAAACGCATTATAAAACATGGAATCTTCGCAAAACTGATATAAATCATCTTTCCATTCTTTAAGTTCAGCGTCGATCACATCTATTTCCTCCTTGAATCCTTGTTCAGGAAAAATTGGGTTTAGAAGAATATCCGCATAAATTTCAAACCCCTTTTCGAACTCTTCATCTAAAGTGGTGCCATAGTATACTACGTAGGGATAGTTTGTCATCGCATTACAAAAACCAAAGGTTTCATCACATAACTTATTTATCTCGTACTCACTACGGGAAGTTGTACCCTTAAAAATCATATGTTCCACTGCATGAGCAATTCCTAGATGTTCGTTATCCTCTTGATTTGCACCTGCATTAAACCCTATGGTAAAAGAAGTCAGATTATTTTCTGATTTTTTATATAATAACTTTATCCCATTTTCCAATATTATTTTTTCCATATAATCACCTTCGAATTCATATTATATCAAATTACTTTCTAGCTACTACAATCTTCATCGCATAATTCTTATATTTTTTTATAACAATATATACAAATATACTATAATAGATGGAAATATTTTTGTATTATTTTATTTTATTTTGTTGTACACTATTACATGTTGACAAATTTTAATATACTTTTAGGGAAAGGTTGGTGACTAATTTCTTAAACATATTTTATTTAAGAATGAAATTTTATGAATAATAAAAATAAAAAAAAACAGTCCTTAGCTCAATTTGTTAAGTATAGTGTAGTTGGTGCTTCCAATACTCTAATAGAAATTTCAATATTAAACATTTTGTCATATACCACTGGCATAACTCATGGAATAACTTTATTTTTCTTTAATATGATAGCATTTTCAATTTATTCTGTCTGTGGTTATAACTTAAATAAGAAATTCACCTTTAGAGAAACTTCTCCTAAAGGAGCTTATTTGCAATATGCCTCTGTATTATTTTTCACTATGATTTTGAATAGCTTATTATTGGTTCTGTTAACAAGTAGAAATCCTTTAATCCATCTTATGCATAATCATCTTATTCATAACCAAAGACATATAATGAATTTAAATCACCTATGGCTCAACATATCCATGATAATAAATTCCATTGTTTTAGGCATACTTGGATTTTTAGTCAATAAATTTTTTATTTTTAATAAAAAGAAGACACACTAAAATTAAGTTTTATTTAATTTTTAGTCTATGTCTTTTTTATTTTTACTTTATTATAACATTCTCCACATAATCATCTTGTAGTGAAGTTGCTAAGCTTTTACCCTTACCTGCTCTATTTTGAACATTTATGTCATCTAATTCAATAGTCTTTATTTCACCTTTTGATGAACTGACTGTTAAACTTATATTCTCATTAATCGCAGAATTGGCTTTATTAGAATCTTCTTTAGTTTTTATTTTTACCTCTACCATACTTACGAATATAACTTCATCATTTTCTTTTAAGCTTATTCCGGTTACCCCTGATGCACCTTTTCCCATAAACTTAATAGTACTTGCATTAAACCTTATACACATAGCCTTTTTTGTAATAATTAATGCATCTTTATCCACATTATCCCTGTTGATTTTTACAAAGTTTAACTTATCATCTTCACTTTTAAGTTTATAAGCTAAAGTCCAGCAGAAGTCTCCGTCTAATTGAGAAAGTTTTAATCGCTTTGTAAATCCTTTTGATGTAAAGAAATAAATACTACTCTCTTCATTGAAATCGTCAACAGATATAATTTCAACTATTTTATCATTAAGATTAAAATCATCTAGCAATGTATTAATACATGTACCTTTCTTATTGACATTCTGAACCATATAACCAGGTAATTTATGAACTAATCCATGTTGCGTAAAAATAAGCAGCATAGATGTGGATTTAGTATATGTACTAACGCGAGAATTTACTTTTTTCCCAGATATTTTTATGATACCTTTAGTATTTACACTAATATTAAACTCTTTGTAATCATATCCTTCGGCAAATTCTAATCCAGTAACCTCATCATTAAGGGTGAGATTAAATAGCTGAGTTCCGACAATATTTCTATCTACAGCCTCAAGTACTGGTTCTTCTACAGAAAATTCAAGGCCTTCCTTAGTAAAAATCTTTAAAAATGCTTCTTGCCTTTCCTTATCATTTAACCTAACGTCAAGTAACTTTTCGTTTTCTCTTAATTTTAAAGCAGTTAATCTATTATAGTTTGTAATAAATTTATCGAGGTGTGTTTTCTTTATATTTCCTTTACTCGTAAAGAATATAAATTCCTTATTATTAGATAAATCTCCTAGTAACAAAGTAGCCACTATTTTTTCTTTTGTTAGATCTATACCTCTCATAAGAGCATCTAGTCTTTCGCCCTTTTCTCTCCACTTATATTCTGGCACTAAGTCTCCTCTTAATTGATATACATTTCCAATATCAGTAAATATCATTAATGAATCCTTAGTATTTGTATGAAGCAAATATGTATTAAAGTCGCCTTCTCTATACTCTATATCATCTATGTTAATGTTAGATCTATTATAAGATTTCATAGGGACACGCTTTATATAACCCTCGTTAGATAAAGTTATCATAATGTCTTCCGAAACTATTATATCTTCCACATCTATTTTTGCTTGACTATCATCTTCTATAATTTCCGTTCTTCTTGGATCATCATATTTTTCTTTTATCTCGAGTATTTCAGATTTTATTACTTTAAGAAGTTCATGCTCACTTCCAAGAATTTTTTTATACCCCCTAATTAGTATTTCTAATTTTTTATATTCTTTTGTGAATATCTTTATTTCGAGTCCTGTTAGCCTATATAACATAAGTTCAAGTATTGCCTCTGTTTGAATTTCTGTAAAATTAAATTGGGCTATAAGATTTTGCCCAGCATCTTTTTTAGACTTTGATTTTCTAATAGTTATAATAATTTCATCCATTACATCAATCGCTTTAATAAATCCTTCTACAATATGAAATCTATTTTCTGCAACATCTAGTTCCCTTTGAGTTCTTTTGGTTACAACATCCTTTTGATGATTTAAGTAATGCATTAATATAGTTTTAAGCCCCATAGTTTGAGGTTTACCATTTGCTAAAGCTACCATGTTAAAAGCTACATTACATTGAAGCTCTGTTTTCATCATTAAATATTTTAATACCTTTGTTGCAGTATCCTTATCCGTGGATTTTTTAAATTCAATAACCGATCTAAGTCCACTTCTATCTGATTCGTCTCTTATATCTATAATAGACTCTAAGGCTCTTAAATGTTTTTTCTCGGCCGTCATATCAGAAATAGATTGAAGTAATTTTGCCTTATTTTTTCTATATGGAAACTCTGTAATTACTATGCCAAGGCGTCCAGTTTCTAGCATTTCTATCTTCATTTTAGAGCGCAGAGTTACCCTACCTTCTCCAGTTTCATAGGCAGTTTCTATTGCATTTTTACCTATTAATACACCACCGGTTGGTAAATCTGGTCCTTTAATATATTTCATAAGTTGTTTTGTTGTAATTTCTTTATTGTCAGCATAAGCTAGAAATCCATCAATTACTTCTCCTAGATTATGTGGTGGTATATTTGTTGCTATTCCGACCGCTATACCAAAGGTTCCGTTTACCAGTAGATTTGGATATCTTGATGGCAAAACCGATGGTTCCTTCTCTGTGTCCGAATAATTATCTACCATTTCCACGACGCCTTTATCAATATCTCTTATCATTTCAAGAGCAATAGGAGAAAGTCTTGCTTCAGTATAACGCATAGCAGCTGCGTTATCTCCATCTTGACTTCCCCAATTTCCATGGCCATCTATCAATGGTTTTCTTGTTGCAAAAGACTGTGCTAAGATAACCATTGCACCATAAACAGAGCTATCTCCATGTGGATGGTACTTACCAAGAATATCTCCTACAATTCTTGCTGACTTAAAATATGGCTTGTCCGGAAATGCTTTTAGCATATATGCACCATAAAGAATTCTTCTATGTACTGGTTTTAGACCATCTCTTACGTCTGGCAGTGCCCTTTCTCTTGCAACCTCCACAGCATAAGGAAGGTAGTTATCTGGCATTGCTTCTTCAATTGGTGTCATTATTATATTATTATCTTTAGGTATGTCAATTACTTTTGCCATTTAATAAAACCTCCTTAAAACTCTGCATATTTATACATGTAACTTTTTCTAGGTGCAACCACATCCCCCATTAGAAGTGAAACCATCTTCTCTGCCTTTGCTGCATCCTCTATAGTCACTTGCTGCAAGGTTCTGGTATTAGGGTTTAGTGTAGTTTCCCAAAGTTGATCTGGATTCATTTCTCCAAGACCTTTATACCTTTGAATAAAAGCACCTTTTCCAATTTCTTTTTTAGTCTTCTCTAATTGCTCATCACTATATGCATACTTTGCCACTTCTCCATTTTTAGTTTGCTTATAAACCTTATAAAGTGGAGGCATTCCCATGTAAAGATGACCGTTTGCAATCAACTGCCTCATATATCTATAAATATAAGTCATCCATAATGTCCTAATATGATATCCATCAACATCTGCATCACTTAAAATAATTATCTTACCATATTTTAAACTTTTCTCATTGTAGTTATCTAAAACTCCTGTTCCAATTGCAGTGTTAAATATTTTAAGTTCTTCACTAGCTAATACATTCTCAAGCTTTTGTTTTTCTGTATTCATAATTTTGCCCTTTGATGGCATTATAGCTTGAAACCTTCTATCCCTAGCTTGTTTTGCACTTCCACCAGCCGAATCTCCCTCAACCACTATGAACTCTGTAAACTCTGAATTTTTAAGAGTACATACTGCAATTTTCCCAGCAAGAGGAGAAGCTCCTTTACCTATCTTTTTTCTTTCGGCTTCATTGATTTTTTTTATTTTATCTCGCCTTGAAGCAGCAGAAACGGCATTATTTATAATGTTTGTAGCCATTTCTTTATTGTCTTCTATCCATTCTAGTATTTTCACATAACTCAATTCATTCATTATGCTATAAGCCTCATTATTACCTAGCTTACTTTTAGTTTGCCCTTCAAAGATTGGATTACTTATTTTAATTCTAACTATTGCAGTCATTCCTTCTCTTAAATCGTCACCTTCAAATTCCTTATCTTTCTCTTTTAAAAGATTAAGCTTTCTAGCCCCTTCTTTAAAAGCCCTTGTCATCCCTGTTTTAAATCCTGTTTCGTGAGTCCCTGATTCTGTAGTAGGTATATTGTTAACATAGCTTGCAATGTATTCTGTTGTAGAGTCAGTAAATTGCATACATACTTCTCCAAATAATTGTAATCCATTTATTTCTTTTTCACCTTGATAGAATATAGGCTCTTTGTGAAGAAGTGTTTTGCTCTCATTTAGATAATCTATAAAATCTAGAAGGCCACGTTCAGAGTGATACTCCTTTGGGACATTTCCTTCTTTTCTTCTATCATCAAAAACCAAAGTAATTCCTTTATTTTGGAACGCCAATTCTTGTAATCTTTCATCAATAAAATCAGAACTAAATTCCAAAGTAGTGAACACATTTTTATCAGGCATAAAAGTAACCTTACTACCCGTTTGTTTTGTTTCTCCAACTATCTCAAGCTTGCCAACTGGTGTACCTGGCATAAGTCTTTTAAGCTCTTTATCATAGGCATATTCAAATCTTTGAGTGAAAATTTTCCCCTTTTGTTTTATCTCGACTAGTAACCATTCTGATAATGCATTTACAACAGCTGCTCCAACACCATGAAGCCCTCCTGAAGTCTTATAATTCTTATTATTAAACTTTCCACCAGTATGAAGTTCAGTGAATACCATTTCCACACCAGATTTATTTTTAATTGGGTGTATTCCTGTAGGAATTCCTCTACCATTATCAATAATAGTAACACTTTTATCTTTATTTAATATTATTTCAGCTTTATCGCCATAGCCATTAGCTATTTCATCTATGGAATTATCTAAAATCTCCCATATACAATGATGCAGGCCTTTGCTTCCTGTGGACCCTATGTACATACCAGGCCTTATTCGTACAGGCTCTAGCTTTTCTAGAGAAGTTAAGTCCGTTACATCATATGTTTGAATTTCTTCATTATCAAAACTCATAAAAATCCTCCAGTAAAATTTTATCATACATTTGCTATTTTATATGTTTCTTTGCAAAAGGTAAAGCGAAATAAATAAAAAATCAGAACATTCGTTTCTGTTTTTTAGCAAATTTCAACTTATTCATATTAATTTTACCCAATATGCTATATAAATATTAACCGGCAAAATAGACCTTTCCTGCCGGCCAACACTGTAATCGGCTCTGTTTTTAGTGTCAAATCACTCAATCTTTTTTTTATTAGTTGGTGGCAATAATGCCGCAGCTACTCTTATTAGATATTTTAGGCTCTCATTATCTATATTACTTTTAAAACTTAATGTACTAACAGCATCTTTTGATATTTTAATAGCTTCTTCTTCTTTAAGGGTATTCTCGCTATTTTTATAGTTAGTTTCTACATATTGCACTGCTTTTGAAACGATTCTAAGAATTATCTTTGCATTTTCAGGCGTAGATTCACTAGAAGATAATGAACCAAGTATTACATAAGCAAACCCAAAATAGTCATCCTTAATATTTATGTCTTTCTCTTTTAACAAATAAGCTAAATAACCAAGGCCTGTTACTAAAAGCACAATTAATACATATTGTATAATTATCTCTACCATCACGTACCCTCCTTTTTTGATTTTATACTACTTTATATGCTACTCAAATAAAAAAGGGTACATTTTTTAACTAAATTATTAAATTCTTAAAATAATTATTGTTAGTCTAATGCTTGTCTCTATTTCACTTTGTTTCTCCACTGTAGCTTTTTTATTTAACGATTTACTTGCTACAATATTGAAAAATAGTATAGGCTATCTTATTTTCACTCTATGTAATATGCAAAAAAATAGAAACTATATTATAGCTTCTACAACTCTTCGCTCCATGTACTATGTCATCTTTTTAATTATATAACAATAAACCTATTTTGTGAATTACAATTTTCATTATAATTTTGCACTTATTTCCCGGTAAATATTAACATATTAATTCTAAATTATCTAAAGTATTATTTTAACCTATCTTGAATAATTACTTATCATTATAATTAGAATTTATGATTTATGATTTAAATATGATTTCCTTTTCAAAATATAATTTCCTATATAAAATCCATAACGTTCATAAAAAAGCAATGCTTCAACATTTGCATAAACTACATTCATTTGAATATCTGTTATTGAATTTACTTCAAACCAATTTAAAGCATCCCTCATGATTTTACCACCTAAACCAATCCTACGATACTTAACATCTATATAAATAGACTCTATTTCACCTAAATTATTTTCTATTGAACTTAAAGAATATCCTATGTATTTTCCGTTATTATTATCTAATAGCATATTAAATTTTATTTTACCTTTCTGTGCCTTTTCATAAATAATTTCCATTCTTTTTTCAAATTTAAGTTCCTCATAATCCTTCTTAAAGTAGATTGATTTATTAAAACGGATAGAATTAAGCAATATCCAAAATGGCTTCATAAGCTTAAGTTCATTTTTACTTTTCTCTACTATACATATATTCATAATATCCCCCTAACTTGTTTATTGCTTTGTTTTATAATAATGATAGTTATAAATTTCCTAATATTTTATGAATCTTTAATATCTATATGTATGATGTATTTTTTCTGAATTATTATCTGATTTATTACTTCATGTGAATAGTAATATTCTAAAGCTACAACATTTCTAAAACGGTTTCATTTATAATTAAAAATATTCGATAAAAATACGATAGAAACACACTTTTAAAAAAAATTGCTTTTAGTTAACCCTATACGAATTCTACATTTTGAATATAATACTTTATATTATTTCATATTAAGTATTATATCTTAATATTCAGATAATATCAATTCTGGACACCCTATATTAATTATAGGCTTTTTAAATAGATATACCATCTTTCTTATGATCCATATCTTATTAAGTTATATTAGAATGTAAAAGTAATTTTTCTGTAATACTATTTGCATCTGTTCATTAACTATAATGATAACATGCCTTTATATATTATTTCAGCCATTTCTTTATGAATTTCTTTTGATACATGTATTCCATCTTCTAAAAAGTATTCTTCTAAGTTTATATTCTTAGGTAAAAGGTTGCCTAAATCGATAGAATTAATATTTTTATCCTTTCCATACTGAAGCAATAATTTGCGTAACTCTACTAGACGCTCATTAACCTTTTTATAATTCATATCTACAAACATTAGCTTTATATAAAGGTTCTCTTTAACAGGCAATGGTGTTAATATTATTGGAACAATATTATTTGTTTCACATACTTCTACCATGTTTTTTATATTATTTAAAATAGTAATCATACTTGTATTTGTAAATATATCATTCGTTCCTCCCATAATTAAAACCTTTGATGGCTTATAATTAACAACATCATTTATAAATCTTTCTTTCATTCCTCTTGTTGTATCTCCTGGTACACCTTTATTAATAATTTTATTTTTAACCCTTTCAGAAACTATACTAACCCAGTTATCTGAATCATTAACCCCATATCCAAATGTTAAGCTATCTCCTATACATACTATGCTCATTTAATTGTCTCCTCTATAAATAATTACTGTAGTGTAGATAAAATCCATTCAACAGCCTCCAAAACATTATTTGCTACATAATCTGGCTTCTTTTCTGGCCACTTATCTCTATATTTCGCAAATGTTTCATTCCCTGCTCCAGTTAATACAAGTATTTTCCCCATACTAACTCTTTCTGCCGCAATCATATCACTCCATCTATCACCAATTACAATACAACTTGTAAGGTCTAGCCCATAATCTTTTTGTGCCTTCAATAACAATCCCGGCTCAGGCTTCCTACATTTACAACTATCATTGGGTGTATGAGGACATAAGTAAACTTTCTCAATTCCAAACCCTGTTAACTCCTCTATAAAATCTTCTTCTGTAGCTTCTCCAACTGATATACCTGGTTGATTTGTGAATGCAAGTACTCTAATTCCATTACTTTTTAACATTTTTATAGCTTTATCCGTGAAATGATATAAAACAAACTTATCAGGGTATGTTACACAATTGTTTCCCCCCATAGTACCATCTCGATCCATAAATACTGCTTGTACATTTTTCATCATATTTGATCTCCCCTATAAGTTACTTCGTACTAATGCTCAACTAAGTATTTGTATACTTCCTTGCACTCATTAGAAATAAAGAATAATTAATTTTCTCATCATAAAAAAGGTATTTGGTTCTATATCATTAAATCCAGATCATTATTTATAGTAGCTTACTATTGTACCTCACTATCTGTAAATACTAAAACATTATTTCTTTGCCCACCTTTCAGCTTTTATATCAATATCTTTTATAAAAGCATCTTTACCATTGCAGTAACCTTCATTATCATGCGTAAACTCAATAGCCAGTTGTCTTTTTAACTCACTGTATCTCCTTGCTTCTTCAGAATGTGCTATCATATAATTTTTGAAATTCAAGTGCCTTGATATTTCGATATTTTTATAGCATTCTCTCAAAAGCAATTCTTTTACTTTTGTCTTCTAAATAAATTATTCCACAATACTTAAAACCATTTTTCTGCAATAACTTCTGCATAGATATATTTTCTTTATGTGTGTCAATTCTTATACTATGTATGCTCATATCCAAACAAATTCTTTCTATGTTTTTAATAATCACAGATGATAATCCTATTCCTTTACATTTGGATTCAATAGCCATTCTATGAATTACTGCATATTTATCATTGCTGGTCCATTTACCATTATAAATAAATTCATAGTTTTTATCTCCGTCAAATGTAACTACTACAGTACCGACTACATCATTATCTTTTAACAAAACGTATCCATTTTCATTAGTAATATCATTCTTTACTGTTTCAAGGTTAGGGTAATTATCCTGCCATTGATTGATTGCATGTTCCTTAAAGTAAGCTTGTGCCTGCTCAATAATATTCATTATACTGTTAACATCTTTTTCAGTTGCTTTTGTAAATTTCATCTTAGTTCTCCTTCAAACTATATAATAGTTTTTCTTTTATATTACTGTATGATTCCATCATACCGCACTTATACTGTATATTATCTTCTGCCTAACTTTAATAATTTTTATTATATTCTACTTTTGCTTTACAATATCTAGAATTTATAATCTTGCTGAATAATCAAATTAATATTATGATTTAAAAATATTATAATATAAGGTGGTAACTTCTTTGTTATCTAATAACTTTACATTCTCCTTTTTTTGCAACCTATATTTAAATTTACATTTTTCAATTACTCTTTTAGAATTATTATTAAAATCATAATGTCCACACCAAATTAAATCTAGGTTTAATTCATTAAATCCATAATTAATTAAACACTCTACCGCCTCAGGCATAAATCCATTACCCCAATATTTAGGGTTTAAAACGTAGCCTATTTCTTTTTGTTTTAAGTTAGAAAGAGTTATATCAGGTTTTCTATCATGAAGTCCTATACTACCTATAACTTTATTTTCTGCTTTTAAAACAATAGCATATGTATCATTATTTTTTGTGAACATTTTTATTATATCTTTGCTTTCTTGCTCATTTTTATGTGGTGGCCAACCAGCATTAGGCCCCACTAATTCACTTTTGGCATATTCATATAAATCGTTGCTATCAGTTTCTCTCCACAGTCTTATGTTCAATCTATTAGTAATTAATATTTCCATATCATTCTCCTCACCCTAATTAAACGGTTTAACATTACACTGAATTTAACTTTTTTTGCACTATTCTTCGTAAGTCTACTGTCTTCATAATATTCATCATAAAATTTTATAATATTATTCATTGAAATCACACTCGCATTTTTGTCCAAAATTATATTATATATATGTTTACTAATTTTAAATTTATTACATTATAACAAAATTTAATATACATTAGTAATATTTATTATATTTAAAATATATTTTCCTTTTATTATTTACCGTCCCATAACCCGCAGTGAAAAAGCGTAAAAATAGAACTAAGGAAATTCACTCCTTAGTTCTATCATATTTCTCTCTTAGGCTTGTTATGTATGGCATAGACATTCTTTATGTAGTCATTAATTGTGCATATAGTTTTTTCTCAATTTATGTCACTGGCTCCCCATAAATTGGGACTACTCTTGTCCAACCTTTCATCTTTCCATACTTCAGATATTTATCGTAATACTCTAACTCTGAATTAAGGAGCCCGCTCCATAACTTACGCAATGGCTCGTTCCTAATTGTCTCAATGGTTGCTCTGACATGAGCGTCTAAGGAGGCTAATTCCCAGCTTAAAATAATTCGGTACATAAACTTATCCGTAATCATTTCAGGATCGATGGGAGCCGTTACTGGTAGTGCCGATCTGTTCGGCAGCGGTATATTAAGCTTTAGTGCTAACTGTTCAAGCTTTTTAACCTGCTTGTTATAAATATATAACCCATGTTGAAGTATTACTTTAAACTCAGTATCATGAGCAAAACTTGAGAATATACCTATAAGTTCAATTTGTTCATATCTCATAACAATATGATCCCAAATATGAAACGCTTCTGACGTGGAAAGCTGTTCTTCTTCCTGACTAATAGCAGTCTTGTAAGTAGGATACGTCTCTTCCCAACCTTTCAATTTACCAAACTTATAAAGAGTATCAAAGTCCTCAAAATGACCTATTAAATCTTGTATGATAATATGTCTTAAATTATCATTCGTACTGGTTGAACGAACTGCATGGTTAAGAGACATCAGCTGCGCTACAAGGTCATGGTATATCTTTTTATATATATAATCATCTGTTACACCATTAAGACGGGTTGCAAACTTGACGTCCACCGGAGGTCTGTTTGGCATTATGATACGAAATTTTTCGCCTAATTTCTCTAAATTATCTATTTGATTTTCAAAATTATTTTGAAATTTATTTAGGATTATTTCCCAACCTACGTCATGAACAAAGTTCTTAAATAATTGAACTGTTTGAGTACTAACATATCTTGCTCTTAGAAGACTATATATATTAAATGCCTCCTGGATATCTATAACGTCTTCTCTCTTCTTAACTTTCTTTATTAATGAACCTAGACCCAATACTTTCACCCCTCATTGTAAATATTTTCATTAGTATGTGTAGAATACCTTTTACATATACCTTGAGGGATGAAATACTTATAACTTACTACTCCTGATCTAACGACGCAGCGACTTCCCTATGACCTTGCTCTACTTCATCAAGCAACCTTTTATTTACCAATAATAGCTCTTTATCTTTATCTACAATGCGTTGTTTTAAATCTAATTCTGACTTGTTGATCTCTGCCTCTAGCTCTTTGGATTTAGTGATATCTATAAAAGTGATGACCACACCATCTATTTTGTCCTCTAACGTGTGGTAAGGCAGAATGCGAGCATTAAACCAACTCCCATTGCGAGACATAACCTGTTTTTCAACAGTAATCAGCGTACGTTGCACATCCCTAATATCCTCTGTCAATTCAGGATAAATTAGATCTGATGCAATATCAGTGATTGGTCGACCCACGTCACTCGAAATCAACCTAGAGATTACAGTCATTTGGTTTGTGAAGCGTTTAACGAGCAACGTGTTATCCAAAAATAAGGTGGCAATCTTCGTGCTGTCCATTAGATTCTTCATATCGCTTGTGACTAGTGACAGGTCGTCTAACTTGACCTGTAGTTCGAAATTGATCGTCTTTAGCTCTTCATTTGAGGACTGTACTTCTTCCTTGGTTGTGGTCAATTCCTCGTTTGTCGACTGGAGTTCTTCGTTGCATGACTGCAATTCCTCATTGCTGGATTTGAATTCTTCTTGGGATATCTGCATTTCTGCACCGGCAACTTGCCACATTTGGCGAGTTTGTAGTAGTTCTCGCTCCAGTTCCTCCTCCCGCTTATTACTGGCAGGGATTTGTCCAGTTATGTTTATTGTTTTGCTTACCTTAGGGGTGATCACGTCGGTAAAAATAATCATTACCATCTCTCGCAGCGCCTCCGGCTCTTTGAGCGGATTGACTGAGATATTAACCATCAGCGATCCACCTTCGTTTAGCACAATAGCATCCTTGGAAGTAACCACCTCTTTTTGCCGAACAGCCTTGTAGAAAGTGTCATTCAGTTTATAGTTTAGCCCTTCACGGGCCATGGCAAAAATATTCCAATTAACCTTACCGGCAGCCGGTTCCAGGTACTTACCCGTTCGCCCGGTAATGTAGATGATATCACCTTTACCATTGACGAGCACTGTGGCCGGCGAATAATATTGCAAAATCAGTTTATCCGCCAGCGACTGCATGTTCTGAACATCATCCGACGGCTGGTTCACTTCAGGCTGATACGGTGCAAAGGAGTTGGGGAATTCTATAGGCTCCTTCTGAATTAAAGGCCGGAGCCTCTGATAAATTCGCGATTTAAGATTAAGTGGTTTAAAAAGATCGGTAAAGTTTCCGACTGACTCTGCACTTCCTAAAAACAAAAATCCGTCACTATTAAGACTGTAATGAAAAAGAGGAATGAGCTTTTTCTGGATTTCTGGTGTCAGGTAGATAAGCAGGTTCCGACAGACCATTATATCAATTTTTGTAAATGGTGGATCCTTAATCATGTTTTGTTGAGCAAAGATGACCATGTCCCGAATATCCTTGACAACCTGATAACCCCGATCCACCTTAACGAAATACTTATTCAGGCGCTCGGCCGACATATCTTTTGCTATATTAACCGAGAAAATGCCCTCCCGGGCTTTATCAATAGCTTCATTGTCCAAATCAGTAGCAAAAATCTGAATAGAAAAGTCTTTGGAAGGCTTTAATTGGTCCATCACATCTTTGAATACAATCGCTAAGGAGTAAGCCTCTTCGCCGGTGGAACAGGCAGATATCCAAACTCGAACCGTATCAGTTGTCGACCGTAAATCTAAGAGTGACGGTATAACTTTGTCCCTTAGCAATTTCCACTCCATCGGTTCGCGAAAGAAACTGGTAACCCCAATTAAAAACTCCTTAAATAACAAATTCAGTTCCTGAGGATTCCCCTTCAAAAAACTGGCGTAGGTGGCTATATCATCAATTTTATGAATACCCATACACCTCTCAATCCTACGTTGTATAGTGTTTTTTTTATATGAAGAAAAATCATGACCTGTATGTTTTCGTAACAGGACTATAATATTGTCGAAGTAATTCATGAGTTTATCTGGATGTTCCTTGTCAGTCATAACCATATGGGGCTTATGCTCAAGATAGGAAATAATCTTTGAAGGCATAGTCTCTACGGTGGATATAACGTCTGCTAAACCTGCCTCAATGGCACTAATAGGCATGTCTTCATATTTAGAAGAGGACGGTTCCTGGATAAAGACACCTCCTCCTTTTTCTTTAATTTCTCTGAGTCCTGCTGTACCGTCGCTTCCCATACCTGAAAGTATGACGCCAATACTCCTCTCCTGTTTATCCTTCGCCAGGGAACAAAAAAAGAAGTCTATGGGCATACGCAGAGCGTGGGGCGCAATAAAATCAAAAAGGTGTATAATATTATGCTTAATAGACATATTCTTGTTTGGCGGAATTACATATACGCAACCAGGCTCAACAGATATGTTCTCATAGGCCTGTACAACTTTCATACTAGTATCCTTCTGAAGTAACTCCACCAAAATATGCTTACTATTCTTCTCCATATGCTGAACGATAACAAAAGCCAAGCCGCTATCTTCAGGCACATTACGAAGGAAAGCTGACAGAGCCTCCAACCCTCCTGCGGAGGCGCCTATGCCAACGATTGAAAAGTCCGTTTTTGCGGTATCCGTTTTAGAAGCATTGCCCCCAGAATTTTTAGTCCTTATGTTTATGTCAAGGTTCTTATTCCCCTTCATTATATTCCTCCATTCACAAATTGAATTACACATCATTTTATCTTCTTATTATAACAAAATATTTATAAACGGAGTATAATAGTTTTTAATTTCCTATATTATTTTTTATTAATTTATTTTAACTATGACATATACATATATGTGAGTCTATCTAATTTAAGGAATAGATATCCGAAAACTCAATATGTATTCTCTCAATTCTTTCTTGTGACTCAGCTTCAAATACTTCACATATGTCGTTCTCTTCTGGCAGTACTATTACTGGAAACACAATTATAAACTCTGTTCCTTTGCCGTATTCACTCAATACAGAAATTTTACCCCCATGTAGCTCAACAAGGGATTTTACTATTGACAATCCAATCCCACTGCCCTCCTGGTTTCGTGTAAGTGACCTATCTACCTGTCTAAATCTATCGAAAATAATATCTAACTTATCGTTTGGAATGCCTATACCTGTATCTTTTATTGATATTATAATATTTTCTCCTTTATCATACATATTTACTGTTATATTTCCGCCTGGTTTTGTGAACTTTATTGAATTAGCAAGTAAATTTAGTATCACTCTTTCAATCTTTTCTGGATCGCAGGGTATTATACACTCCTCTATATCAGTATCAAAAATCAATTCAATGGATTTAGATTTGATATATTCGGCTACTGACATAGTAACACTCTCAACAATATTTATGATATTACAGTTCTGTAGAGTTAACTCAAAAAAACCCGCATCAAGTTTTGTAATATCAATCATATTATTAACAAGTCTTAATTGTCTGTAACAATTCTGTTTCATTATGTTACTATACTTTTTAAATTTTATTTCTTTATCATTAACATCACTGCCGCTTGCATATGTATCCAAAAGCTGCAAGGCAGATAAAATTACATTTAAGGGCGTTCTTAGTTCATGGGAAAGGTTACTGAAAAACTCCGTCTTTAAAGTTTCTGATAAAATAGTTTCATCTAATAACCTCTTGTTTTTTTTATTTTCTTCTTCTAAAAGCCTTTCTTTTATCCGAAAAGAAGTGTCCCTTACTAATAATAATTTTGCTGCACTCCCATCAAAGAGAAGTGGCATTGCTGATATTTCTACTAAGAGTACAGTCCCATCGGGCAGAATAATTCTATCCTCTTTTGGTATGATAGTTTTTTCATGCATTTGAATGCTATTAACACCATTATCGATTAGTTCTTCTTCATCAATATTAAAATAATACGCATACTGTATAAACATTAATTCATTCAGATCTTTTGCTTTCAGTAATTTTATTCCTGCTGAATTCGAAAAGTAGAACTTGCCATTCTGTATGATATAGATGGAATAAGGAGAATTTTCAACCAACTGCTCGTACCTCTCCTTGCTCCTAACCATCTCTATTTCAGCATGCTTACTTCTGGTTATATCCACAAGAGATAATACGACTCCCTTAATTAAATTCTCAACTGTACAGTATGGCTCGCATTTCAATAAATACCATCTTCCATTTTTACTTTGAATTTCCTTCTCATACGACATATGACTGTTCAATACCTCGCTTGCACCCATATTTAAGTCATCATTTATCAGGTTATTGGATATGTGATTCATAGGACGCCCAATATCCTGCTCCTTAAGGTTTATCTCTTTAGTAATACTCGGTGTAAACTTTCTTATACAAAGATTTTCATCAAGAAAAATGGTTCCAATATCTGCACTGTCTAAATAGTTTGTCATATCATCGTATAGATCAGCCAGTTCTTGATTTTTATATTGATACTGGGTGTTGATTTTTAGTAATTCATCATTTACTGCTTGATATTCTTCGTTTATACTCTGTAGTTCTTCATTGTAAACAAGATGTTCCTCATTTGATGTTTGGAGGCATTCCTTGGTATACTGTAACTCCTCTTCAAGTTGAATAATTCTTTCATTTAACTTTTTTTCTAAATCATGTTGCCCTATATATTTATTTTTATCAACACTATCATTCTTATAATGCATACTTATATTTGGCATTATATTTTTCATAATGCATATCTCCTTTTTTATAATTATTTAAATAATGGCTTTAATCATAATACTAACCATTAGATCACTCTATCTGATCTTTAATACAGTTATATTTCTACAAATATCCATAACTACTTTTAATTATAGTGTTTTTAGCACAATAATTCACTCGCAACTTTCGTCAAACTCTGCATTTAGAAAAGCAAGTGATGTCTCCTACTTAAAAAACATAAGATTAATGAGCAACATTACTTTCACCGAAGAGTAAATACCCATTCAGGGCACACTAAAAATAGAACTAAGGAAACTCAAGCCTTGGTTCTATCAAATTTCTATCTTTTGTTTTTTAAATATTTGTGAATAATATTCCCCATAAACTTAAAAAATATATATGAGGTGAGTATTTTGAAATTTTTTTATAGTTACTGGAGAGCTGATTATACTAGCGTTGCTCAAAAACATTTTCCTACAGCCCATATTATAAGTTTAATTATTATTGCATTCTTAATTTATCTAACATATATTTTGAAGTATAAGTTAAAAGATGATAAAAAAGAAAAAATTTATTCTTATATTTTAGGAACAACGTTAATTGTTAATCAAGTTTCTTTATATTATTGGTATATAGATAATAGCTTATTAACTTTAAGAGAATGTTTACCACTATATCTATGTAGGTTATCAATAATCTTATGCATATTAATGATTATAACTAAAAGCCACAATATATTTGATATAGTTTATTTTTGGGGCTTAGGTGGTGCTGGTATCGCCTTATTTTTTAATGACACTTCTATATATACTTTTCCACACTATGTATTTATTCAATTTTTCATATGCCATGGCGGTATTGTTATATCCATATTTTTCATGATGTTTGTTCATAATTACACCCCAAACTTAACTTCATTAAAGCGGACATTCAAATGGACAATTATATATTTTATTATCACTATACCTACAAATTATTTACTTAAATCAAACTACAGTTATCTAAGGTGTAAACCTAATTTCCCTTTATTAAATCAAATACCTACTAATCCCTTTGTATATGTACCTCTATTTATTATTTGTATTAATATATTATTCGTGCTACTATATTTACCCTTTTATAAAACAACAAAAACAAAGAACTAACAAAATATCGTTATATTTTGTTAGTTCTTTGTTTTCTATGAATAATTACTATTAGTTTAGATTTAAAACCTTCTTAAGTGTTGTTATATTTCCATGATAATTGGAAGGATAATTGGTCTACGCTTTGTTTTTTCATATAAATATCTTTCCATGGATTTTTTCATTTTAGATTTTAATACATACCATTCAATAATTTTTTTATCTAAGCACTTATTAAGTTCAATCCTTGCAATCTCCTTTACTTCATTAATCAATGCATCTGATTCCTTTGCATATATAAATCCGCGAGTTATTATATCTGGTCCTACAATAATACTATAAGATTCCCGCTCTAATGTAACCACTACAGTGAGCATGCCATCTTCTGCTAAGTGTTTTCTATCCCTAAGAACTACGCTTCCAACATCCCCAACACCAAGTCCATCTACAAATACAGATCCAGTCTGTACCCGTCCTGTGACTTTAGCTTCCTCCTTGGTAAGTTCTAAAACCTGACCTGTTTCCATAGTAAATATATCTTTGCCTTGCATACCTAATTTTTCTGCCAATTTAGCATGCTGCCTCAAATGTCTGTATTCGCCATGAACTGGCATAAAATATTTAGGATGAACTAATGCATGAATTAATTTTAATTCTTCTTGATATGCATGACCGGATACATGCACTTCTTCCAAATCCTTATAAATTACCTCTGCTCCTTTTTTGAATAACTCATTTATTACCCTAGATATAAGCTTCTCATTGCCTGGAATTGGAGATGCAGAAATAACATACAAGTCCTCTGGTTCTATGAAAATTTTTCTATGAGTGGCAAAAGCTATTCTAGCAAGGCCTGCCATAGGTTCACCCTGACTTCCAGTAGTTATTATTGTAATGTCTTTATTTGAGTAATTTCGCATATCATCCATACTTATAATGTGATCTTCTGGTATATGAAGATATCCCAGGTCCATAGCTACTTGTGATATGTTCTCCATACTCCTTCCACTAAAAACAATTTTCCTACCATACATTACAGAGGCATCTGCAATCTGCTGCACTCTATGGATGTTTGAAGCAAACGTGGCTACAATAACTCTTCCTTGCGCACTAGAAAGTATTCTAGTTAGAGTCTTTCCAATAGCTTTTTCTGAAATAGTATGCCCTTCCCGTTCCACATTTGTGCTATCCGCCATAAGAAGCATTACGCCCTCTTTACCTAAATTTGAGATACGTTCTAAATCCATGACTAATCCATCTATAGGGGTAAAATCAATTTTGAAGTCACCAGTATGTACTATAACCCCCAATGGTGAGTGTATTGCAATAGCACAGGAGTCCGCTATGCTGTGAGTAACTCTTATGAATTCAATTTTAAGATTTTGTAGTTCTATTATGTCTCCAGCATTTACACTGTGAAGCTCACAGTCTAAAAGCATATTGTTCTCTTTTAGTTTATTTTCAATTATTCCTAAGGTTAGCTTAGTACCATAAATAGGTACATTCAATTGTTTTAGAATGTATGGCAATGCTCCTATATGATCTTCATGCCCATGAGTTAAAAAAACGCCTTTTACTTTTTCTGCATTATTTTTTAAATAAGTTATATCTGGAATTACCAAATCTACACCATACATTTCCTCATCAGGAAATGATAAACCACAGTCTATAACAATGATTTCATCATCGTACTCAATAGCTGTTATATTCTTACCTATTTCCCCAAGGCCTCCTAAAGGAATAACCTTTATACTTTCCTCGTTTTTCACTAAATCCTCCCCTTTATATATGTAATTATATTTTTTTCTTTATATCACCATTTTTATTGTAATGACTCTTAGTTTATGGTTATCGCATTACATATTAACGTTAAAGAATTACATTAAAAAGGTTGTTTATGATATACACCCTTTTTAATGTGATTCTTTAACCATATTTATTATTTAATTAGCATTAATATTGTTATCCTTAATAACAATTAAAAATTAATTAATACTATTTATATTGAGGTTCTTGTTTCTGAATATATTTCTGTCTTCCCTTTAAAACGTCTATTGTAGAATCAAGTTGTTCTGCGATTTGTTCGAAATCACTTTTTGCTTGTTCATCCTCTGTTTCTAGAGAAAAAGTCTTCATTGTAGCAGACGCGCTTTGCATTCCAGCAAGTGCTTGTTGCATTTGAGTTCCTACAGTCATAGTTTTCACCTCCCTTCAAATATATTTAACCTTTAGGTTTAAATATTATAGCACCAATAAATCCAAAGATCATAGCAGCAGAAATACCTGCACTTGCTGTCTTAAAAATACCAGTAAATATGCCTATAAATCCTGTTTGCTCAGCATCAATTAGAGCCCCTGCTACAAGAGTATTCCCAAAGCTGCTTATAGGTACAAACGCGCCTGCACCTGCAATTTTTACTAGAGGATCATATAAACCCATTCCTCCTAAAATTGCTCCAATTACAACTAATGTACAGGTAGTATGTGCAGGAGTAATTTTTAAAATATCCATTATAAGCTGCCCAAGCACACAAATCAGACCACCTATTACAAATGCTAAAATAAATTTTTCCATAAATAAACTCACACCTCTTTTTTACATTTCTATTGAAACTGCATGAGCAATGCAAGGTATGCTTTCCTTTTGTTGATAGGATATTGGAGACATTAAAGCGCCAGTTGCAACAATTAGTATTCTCTTTAATTCCCCACGTCGCATACGGTTAAGAAAATGCCCATAAGTTACAGTAGCTGAACATCCACACCCACTACCACCAGAAAAAACTGGTTGATCTTTTTTATATATTAGAAGTCCACAGTCTGTAAATTTATCTGATGGTATTTCTATACCGTGATTTTTTAATAAACTAATAGCAATTTCATGTCCTACCTTCCCTAAATCACCAGTAGCGATAAGGTCATAATAGGAGGCATCAATATTTAAATCCCTAAAATGTGCTTCAATGGTATCTACAGCCGCTGGCGCCATAGCCGCACCCATGTTAAATGGGTCTGAAATACCCATATCAATTACCCTTCCTATTGTAGCCGACGTAATTTTAGGTCCCGGCCCTTCTTTGCCAACCACCGCAGCTCCAGCACCAGTTACTGTCCATTGAGCAGTAGGAGGCTTTTGACCACCATACTCTGTAGGATATCTATATTGTTTTTCTGCAGCGGCATTATGGCTACTAGCAGATGCTATAACATAATCAGCTGACTTACTGTCTACCAATTGAGCAGCCATAGCTAAACCTTCCATTGAACTCGAACATGCACCGAAAATTCCTAAAAAAGGTATTCCTAAAGTTCGTGCAGTAAAGCTACTAGAGGTAATCTGATTCATTAAGTCTCCACTTATAAAAAAATTAATATCTTCATTTTTTATACCTGATTTTTTTATAGCTCTAGCGCAAGCATGTTCAAGTAGAACCTTTTCTGCCTTTTCAAAGCTATCCTGTCCAACCCATAAATCCTCATGAATTATATCAAAGTCATCAGCTAAAGCACCGTTACCTTCAAAAGGACCACCGACGGCTGCAGAACCTAATATTGTAGGTTTAGAATCGAAAATCCATGTTTGATGTCCTTTAAGCATCTACATCGCCCCCAACCATTTTAGTGTAATTTTTATCGTAGCAACTACAAAAGCAGAAAAAACTCCATAAACAATGATTGCCCCAGCGAGTCTAAACATATTTCCAGCTACCCCAAGCACATATCCTTCGCTTTTATGCTCAATTGCAGCAGAAGCTATTGAATTAGCAAAACCTGTAATTGGAACAGCGCTACCAGCTCCAGCCCATTGACCAAGATGATCGTAAATTCCAAGTCCAGTAAACAAAGCTGCAAAAAATATTAAAACTACTGAAGTTGGACCAACTGCTGTTTTTTCATTAAAGTTAAAGTAGTTAATAAATACCCACTGTAAGCATTGCCCAATAGTGCATATTATACCGCCAACAAAGAATGCTTTAATACAGTTTTTTAGGATAGGCCTTTTAGGTTCTATACCTTTAACTAATTTACCATATTTAAGTTGAGCTGGGGTTAGTTTTTTCTTTTTCATATTAGACATTATTTCACCTTCTAACGTAATAAGTATGGTTCTAATTTTTTCATGATATTTTCTAAATTATCAGCATCTTTTAAGTACATAGATTTTGCTTCTTTATTTTCTGTTTCTAAAGCAAATGACATAAGGTCAGCCTGGCTTTTCTCAATACTGGCATATAGCATTTCTTTAACCTGAGATTTCGGGACCTGCACTAAATCATCAAATAGGTCCACATATAAATCACCTGAAGAATCTACTTGACCAATAAAAACATTTTCAAGCGCTACTCCTTTGTTTTCTAACTCAGTTTTAAGCCAGCGTTGATTTAATCCACTATTAGTAAGTCCTTCACGTAATATGTTTCCATCTAAAATAACTGTCTGTGGCTCGCTTTTAGACGCAACTTTTATTCCTAAATCATAAGAGGTAACGGGTTTTTTATCAGCTTTTAAACTAACATTTATATCTCCTGTTGTCTCCATAACAGCAAATTCAACATCCGCCAAATTAAATGATTTTTGAGAACGTAGCTCTTGTAGAAACTCTTGACCAGTCATTTTTTCTTTAGCTAAATTATCTTCCATAACCTTACCATTTTTAATTAATACTCTTTCCTTACCATTTATTATGTTGTAAATCCATTTACTTCTCATTGAGGCATAATCTAAAACAATTGGCATCAATGACCAGACAGCAAGTGCAGTTAGTCCAAAGTAAATATTGGTAATGATATTTAATGAAATTAAAGTAGCTATAATAGAAATAACAACATAAGAAATAAAATCAAAAGGGGTAACCCTAGATGAACTGCCCCCTGTACCTCTTAAGGCTTGCTATTGTTTGTTTTACTTTAGAGCTAACAGTCATATAAACCTCCTCTACATTTATTAATTGTTTTCTATCGTAGTTTAACTAATATGTCAAAATCTAATGCATTTAATTTAAATTAAATATCATAGAGTGTTTTTAGCTATTTATAAAGATCATATAAAACAAAAAAAACAAATTAGATATAAAGGAATAGCTTATATTAAAAGAGAATCCAATGACTTATGTACAAATTGCTTTCAATACTGCAATGAGGGCCTCTGAGGTATGCGAATTAACTTGGAATTGTATCGACTTGGACATAGTAAAATTGCCACCCAAATGTAATTAAGGGTGGCAATTAGGTCTATTTTATTTTTTTCTAATAGTCAGAACATTCATTCGATGGCTGTAAGCGAATGTTTAATATTAAACGTTCCTCTGCGGTTTGTTTTTTGTTTAACTTTCTTTTTTCATATCGCTCTTTGCCTTTTTCAAATTCTATTTTTTCTTCTTCATCTATTAATTCTAACTGTGGTATAATTTTCGGTTTATTATTCTCATCAACTGCTACCATAGTAAAGTAAGCAGAAAGAGCCCTACCACATGATTTTCTGTTTTGTATATCATCCACGTCTACAGTAATATAGACTTCAATAGAGCTTTTACCCGTAAATACAACTTTTCCATTACACTTTACTACCGAACCTATAAAAATTGGTTTATGAAACATAATTTCATCAATTCTTGCAGTAACCACATTACTTTCTGAATGCTTCATTGCAACTGCATAAGCAACCGAATCCATAATTTTTAAGATTTCTCCACCGAATACATTACCTGCTACATTAGAATGAGTAGGAAGCATCACCTGGCCAAGCGTTAGTTCAGATTCTCTTGATGGTTTTCCCATTTGTTACCTCCTTATATAAATTAATTTCTCTCATACCTATATTATTCATATTTTAATATTTATTTGTTACCGTATATCTTTCCACAATTAGCTCAGCATATAGCTTTTCATTATTTATCATGGCTTTAGTTGTATTTAGTTCATTGCCATTATACCCCCGGTGGGTATATAATAACATTAGGATTTAATAAATACAATATATATTTATAAATTATACTACTGTATAAGAAATTACTAATCCACTAGAAGATAGATTTTAGGAGGGTTAAAATGTTTTCGATTTTCAAAAAATATAATACAATAAGTGTTCATGATTTGGATGGTAAACTAGGAAAGATTAATTTAATAGATGTTAGAGAGGGTTATGAGTATGAAGGTGGTCATGTACCAACAGCTAAAAATATATCACTGGGTACGATTTTAGCTAATCCCCGAAAATATATTAATAAATCAAATGAATATCATATAATTTGTCAATCGGGTTCAAGAAGTGAAAGAGCTTGTAAGGAATTATCAGATGAAGGTTATAAAGTTGTTAATATTTCAGGTGGAACAGGATCCTATATTTTGCCACTAGAAAGGTAGATTGAGATACTAGGTTCAACAACACCACTTCCTTTTATATCCCTTTGCAAATTGCTTTTAATACCGGTATGAGATCATCTGAGGTATGCGGATTAACTTGGGATTGTGTAGACTTGGTAAATAAAACAATTAGACAAGAAATGATAGTGTTGATATATTTGAAAATATAATTGCCACCGTAAAATAATTTACGGTGGCAATTAGACATACTCAAAAATCTATAACTTGTTTAACCTATTGATTTACCTTAACTATATCAACAATAGTCTCAATATGAGGGGTTTGTATATATCTAGTATTTTAGCTTATCTATATATATTATATACTATCCTGAAAGCATTGATTTGAAAGCATCTATCAGGTAGATAATAATTTTATGGGTCTAAACTTAACTAATTGTATCTCATAATATTTTATGCAACGGTGGCAAATGGGTGGCATTGCCACCGTAATAATTCTGACTAATAGTTATACTTCACAATTTAGTAATCATGAATTTATTTAAATATGTTCCTATTTTAGCAGTAATAGAGTAATTATTTCATGTTTCCCTCTCATACTTAGTTTACGGCACTTTAATTTTAAAGGTGCAATTGTATTGTCCTATTTAAAACATTCGCTCTCTGCTTCAATGAGATCCTTTATTTACTAAATTAAGTGAATAATATTTGCAAAATAGCCTATTATTAAGATATCTCCATCCTTTATTATTAAAAATAACGAGCTAATTAGAAAAATACTGCACGAGATTTTCACTTAGTGCAGTATTTTTTATTTTAATTTTTAATTTTTATCAATTTCAACCCATTTGTAGCTCTATATATTTATATTTTGAAGTGTCTATTATTTGTATTTCAACTTTACATGAATAATATTGAATAATGCTATCAGTAACCGCTATTAAATTTTCTAATTTATTTCTAATAAATTCTATTTGCATATTCATAATTTCCACTCTTTTCTTAAAACTCACAATTACATTACATTTCATAATAAGCCCATTTATAACATATGATTCTATTTTTAACTGAATTCTAAATGAAAAGTATATGCATAAATACACCAAATGTTTAATTCATCATATTATATAATCTACAGAAGCTTACAATTTGAGACTAGGGGGTGATTAACAATGTTTACACCTTTTATAATAAGTTTAAGGGAAGGTATCGAAATTTTCTTGGTTATAATTCCTCTAGTAGTTTTTTTTAACAGAAATAAGCTATATGGGATGACTAAGAGTGCATTGCTAGGTAGTGCTCTGGGAATGGTTATTGCAGTTATAACCGGCTCTATAATATTCTCACAAGTTGCTTTATTAAACGGTCCTGCAGGAGAACTATTTGATGGACTCCTTGGGATATTATTAGCTGGATTAATATTATACAGTGTAGTGCTTTTAAGGAAAAATAAATCTTTTGACACTGTTCCAAATCAACAATTTATTTCATTAAGTCAAAAGGGAGTATTTATTCTTGCCGCTATAACAGTTTTTAGAGAATTGTTAGAAGTAACATTATTTATTTTAACTAGCTCAGCAGTTTCACCATTACTACTAGCAGGTTCAACCGCACTCGGGTTAGTGTGCGCAGCTTTAATTGTTTATGTAGCATCTAGAGGACTTTCTACTCTAAATATAAACGTAGTATTCTATACGCTAAATCTATTTTTAATTGGACTTGGTGCATACTACTTCGGTGATGGATTAGATGTGTTATTTGGAAGCTATGTTCCTGAAGTTTTAAAAATAGGTATATTATTGTACGCAGTTCCTAGTTACTATATAATTATAAAAAATGATTTGAAGAAATATATAAAATCCAATAAAGTAAAATAAAAATTAAGTCCCATTTAGAAAGATTCTAAATGGGACTTGTAAGCTTGGACTAATAATTCATACTATATTCAAGTGTATTTTCTGACACTGAATAAACCGTAATATTTTTTTAGGGATAAAGTTTTATATTTATTGTGCTATTTTCTTGAATTACTTTTATATATATATCATTAAACTTTTTAGCAATTTCATCAATTAGCATTTGATTTTCTTCTTCTAAGCTTATCATGTTATTTATTATTTAAACTATCTCATCTCCGTACTTTATGGGGATAACCTTTACTGGATTAAGTGCGATGGTCGATAGTACATTATCCGTTGGTATAAGTGGATTATTATTAGTAAGAATTACTGCAAAAACTAATCCTAACTGAAAAATATCGGACTTGAAATTTAATTGTTTTTGTTTCTTTGCATATTCTATTAACTGTGGAGTTCTGAACAATACAACTATAAGGGGTCTCGCCAACATTTCTCTGAATCACACCAACAGGAATTAAAAAATAGCCTAAAGCTAATTAATATCAATACATAGGTAATCCAATATATCTATTGAAAAGGAGTTTATCATCAATCTAAGAAAAAGGAAAAAGACATTGCTGCCTTTTGTGCTGATGTATAATATATAAAGAATGTGTAGTAATTTTATTAAAAATTATGCTCACTTTCTATATGTGATTTTTGTATTCCCTCCCATTTGCTTCGCAAAGAAATATATGGTATTCCCCAAAAAACGTTTGTACAAAGGAAGGGGTGTTTCTGTGGCATATGCAACATAAACCAGCCCGGTATTTTTCCAATACTCATTGTCATAAAACTCACCTGCAGCTCCAGCATGGCTCATCCCACGAAAAAGATTATAAACTAATAAATTTACCAATGTTGGCGAGTACAACTTCCCACCAGCAACATCTATGTAGAATTTTTCTGCCATCCTTTCACATTTTACAACCACTTTCTGAGGAGGTTCATATCCTCCGTAGCTATTCGATATGACCGGAAGCTCATATCCACGATTAAATCCCCAACACATAAATGTTTCCCGTAAGTACTTGGTACAGATTTTAGAGCCCTTCCCACCGGCTGTGGATACTGCTAACATTTTCTTACTGAAAAATTTTGGCCTATGAATGTTATATGCCAAATGGTCTATAAAGTTCTTCATTAATGCCGAAACATGATTGGCGTAGCAAGGACTCGCTATAATTGTCGCATCATTTTGATCAATTTTATCAATAAGTTTTTGGACTTCAAAATGATGAGGGCAATTTTTATTTCCTCTAATTAAACATGAACTACATCCGATGCATAATGGGAGTCCTACTTCCATCAAATGTACCTCGTCAAAAGCTATCTCGCTATCTGAAAGTTCTTGCATGCGTTTTTTTATTACTTCCACAAGCACCCATGTATTCCCTTTATGTGGACTTCCATTAATAATTAGTATTTTCAATTAGAATCACCCCATTCTTAATCTTATTCTGCTGTTCCCGTCCCAACATAATTATATTGAATATTAACTAATTTTAATAGCGTATATATTCATATTTAAATATGACCTATATGGGTTTATATCTAATACCCCAAAAATTGTTTTAATCATGTTAAATGTATACTTTATAAAAGATAGTTTAGGTAGCAATCCTTTATTTCCGAGCTTCACTGTTTTATAAGATATATTTAAAGGTGCACCGTACCGTCCTCCACCTTCAAGCCAGAAGTACGATAATAGATTATGCTCATAATATGTTATTCAAATATTGACTTACGGCCTGCTTCACAATAGAAATAGCATGTTCGTCACCATACTTAACATTAATGCATCTTTTCCCGAAGGTACAATTTGGCAACGCCTCTTTCAGCTTGTAAAGATAATTTTCGTCATGAAAATGTATAGAATAATGCTTTTTCGCTGCTGAAACTGCAACATAACCGTTATACATTTTGGGGCCAGCCCACCACATTGGCATTGCAAAACAAATTTTAGGAACAATCTGAGGGAATTCAGTGTTCATAAAATTTTCAAAGTCAAAACCATACTTTTTTGCATTTTCATCTAAACTGTTGATATATTCATTAATTGAAACAAAGCTCATTATCATTTCCTCCGACTAATATAAATAATTTTTAGTTCGTTGTTTTGTACGAGTACGACATAAATATTTAGTTAATTATACTATCTTTACCATTAATTATATATAAGAAATATAAAAAATAGCAGTCACATCAGTTTATCGATATGACCGCATTCTACATGAAGCGTTATAAATCAAATTAATTTACAAACTATGTTTCCATAATCTGTGAATATTACAATATTCTCGTACACTTAAAACTTCTTCATTTATAATAAATAGAGCTTGAGGTATTTCGCCAGGGTTTAAATATTTTCTATATAGTTTATTTGCGGTTTGAACTTCTATCCATTCAATATAATGCGTTTCTAACATTGGATGTTCAACAGCACCAACTTTAACAAGAACTCCACCTTTAACCTTTTCAATAACTGGCACATGCTTTTCTTTTGCTGCATCCACTGTATTTTCAACTTGTAATGTCATTGGCTGTCCGCAACAAACTAAAACTCCATCACCTGAATGTAAAACTTCTACGATATTACCACAAATTTCGCATTTATAGACTTCTTTAAGTTTAATCATAATTATACCTCCAAAATTTTATATTTTAATATACGCATTAACTAACTAATCCTCTTTTTCTTGTCCTTTTACATCATCGTATACAAAATTGCAAGGTTTCCCTTCACAATTTAAAACCTCCTCATCATTGTCCCCAGTATAAATATTTTTACTATTTACGTCACTTTCTTGTTTGTCATTTAAGGAATTATGATTATCCCAATATTTTTCAGCTTTATTTTCCATCTTTTCTAGTCTAGTATAATAGTCAGGAAATTCTTCCAAATGTGCAAGCGCAATTTTTGCTGTAATTAATGGGTCATTATCTGAAACATTTGTATCTGGAGATATCTTTCCATGTTCAAGCTCAACCACCAATCCCATTCTGAACTGTTCTACATTAAATTTTGTCCAATTAATTCCAATACTTTCACCAATCTCTTTAGCTCTTTCACTCGTAAATAATGTTTCTTCTAACATAGAAAACACTTCCTTTTATATTTTTTTAATAAAATGAATTTTACTTAGAGGCCACATCCCGTCTTACTAATTAACCTTAACATGAGTTAAAAAATATAAAAATAGTCTAACAGCTGAATAAATAAGTGATCGAACAGCCCATTGACTTTACATAGTATTTTTATTAAAAATATTCATTTGCACATAGTCATTTGCACATAGTCATTTAATGGCAATAAATTATCCAAGAGTCAGAACCATCATAATATGAATGAAAAAACGGTAAAAGTTCATATTACATCAACGTAGAGTTCGTATATTATTTAGCGATACCATGAAAGCTAGATATATAGCCAAAGTTCGTTTTTAAGATAAATAACGTACTTTATAATTATAGATAAAAAGAATAAAGAGATGGCGGATAAATTTTATACTAATCTATCCACCATTTCTTTAGGGCTATTTTATAGATGACATACGGTATCGGTTCTAGATATTATAATTTTTAGATATCTGCTCCTGTTTCTCTTCACGAAATATTATTTTGCCCTTTTCCGTGAGTCTTATAATGGTTCACCTGCTACTTATGATTCTACTTTGCATTCTATGTCAGTTATTATAGGCAAATCTTTATTTGTCTTAGCATAAACATTAAGTATATAGTCTTTGTCTACATAGTAATCTTTAGTGTCTTCGGAAGGAGCATCAAATCTTAAATCTCTTAAAACTCTTGAAACAATACTAACTAATCCTCTAGCACCCATCTTTTCTTCAATAGCTATATCAGCAATTGCTTCAAAGCAATTATTGTTAAACTCAAGATTTTTACCCAAATAAGCAAATATCTTTCTATACTGTTCAAATACACTAGTATCAAGCTTAAGTACCTCAATAAGATTATCTCTTGATAATGGATCTAAATTTGATAATACTTGAAATCTACCAAGTAACTCTGGAATTAATCCAAACTCCTGCAAATCTTTTTTAATTATGTTTGATCTAAGATACTTTGTATATTTGTAGTCTTTTTCATAATTCTTTACAGTTGATTCTGCAGTGTTAGATACATCAAAACCTACTGATCTAACAATTCCTGGCTTACTAAACTGTTTTAATCTATTATTTGGACTGAATTTAAGACGATTTTCGACAATAGTTTCAATACCATCAAAAGATCCACCTGCAATAAATAAAATATTAGTTGTATTTATCTCAATCATTTTACTTGTGGGATTTTTACGACCTCCACCTTCTGGTACTCTAACAATACCACCTTCAACCATCTTCAATAAACCTTGCTGAACTCCTTCACCTGATACATCTCTTGTAATAGTCATGGTCTCACCCTTTTTGGCTATCTTATCAAGTTCATCAATAAATATAATTCCTTTCTGGGCAAGTTCAATATCACCGTCTGCCCTTACTAAAAGTGAATATATCATACTCTCAATATCATCACCAACATATCCAGCCTCGGTCAAACTTGTAGCATCACCAATAACAAATGGTACTTGGGCAATATCTGATAATTTTTTGGCTAGTAAAGTTTTTCCAGTACCTGTTGGTCCAGTTAGTAATATATTATGCTTTTCTAAATCTATACCAGTTGCAATCCTGATCATATGATTATGTAATTCTATAGATAACTCTATTTTAGCCCCTTCTTGGCCTATTATAGACTGATCTAATAGTTTTTTTATCATTTTTGGTGTTATTGTTACCCTTGTTTCTTCTGATGTTATATTTTCGTGAACTTCCTCTTCTTGCTGTGGTTTTTTTACTATACTACGTTTATTTAACATTTAATACACCATCCTTTTAAATTTATACTGCCTTTTAAACTTGCTCTTTTTTATAAAGTTACTTTTCATCACTTTCATAGTATTCAGATGTTTAGCAAGTGATTGAGTATTTTTCCTATTCTGTATATTAATTGTGGCAAATAAACCACGTTGGACTTCTTCGCTTATAGGATATCTAACATCAATTCTATTTATATAGCTTTTAATAACTTTAACATAGACTAATATTACTGGCAAGAGCATCATAAACTACAACATCAGCAAAGTTTTTATTACTTTTCACGACGCTTGACATCAACCTTTTGGCTACATTCAACTCACCCACCTTCATCCTTTGAAACAGAATCTTGTCCAGGTTTGTACATCTCAATTTCAGTGACCAGCTTTGGTCCAATGCCTACTGTTGACATTACAGCCCCACTATGGAAACAATGAGTCTTTTAACCTTTGATATTTTTCAAGCATTTAAGGAAATGATGTATAAAGACAAACCAATGACTAATACAAAACAAACAACAATAATCAGAAGCGAATACTGGATAACTGGATTTAAGGAAACTGGAGCGGGCAAAATCCCTGTTATAGCAACCAAGCTTCATAAAAAGGAGATTATCGCCAATATAAAAACCCGTCTGATAAATTTTGGTGGTAATTGTCGAGTAGAACCGGGTCTGTACTGTGTTGGAAATCCTGATGAGAATTCACCGGTTTTGGTAATAGCAAATTATAAGCTTACATTTGATACTGTCCGTAAAGAGCTTGGGAACATGCAATGCTGGATAATGATTCTGGATACGAAAGGAATCAATGTCTGGTGTGCAGCGGCTATGGGGAAATTCAGTACTGCCGAGATTGTTGAAAAAGTAAAAGCTGTAAATCTAAAAGATATTGTCAATCGCAACACATTGATCCTTCCACAGCTTGGAGCTCCGGGAGTCAGTGCCCTTATGGTGAAACAAGAATCGGGCTTCAAGGTTGTTTATGGACCTGTCATGGCAAAAGACATTGAATTATTCTTAAATAACAATTATAAAAAAGATGAAAAAATGAGGATAGTGACATTTATTTAAAAGAAAGGCTGACAATTGCCCTTCAAAATTTGTATTAAATAGTAAAGAACTCTGAGATATTATTCTCAAAGTTCTTTACTATCTATTTATTTATAAACATCTTCATTACCTTTATTGCAAACAAATATTTTTCATATTCGACATATCTCTGTTATTCTTTTCCCCTACACTCATCAATTAAATATTTATTTTTCCAACTTCCCATTATAGACATAACCTGTCCAGTTTATTAGATTTGTTTATGACAAACTTTTTGAAGAGTGCGTCTTAACTTTATAGTTAATTTACAAAGGATAATGTTCATAACCCTACTCACTCATTCTTTCCGAAATCACATCGTTATTGAATTTTTGTGAGATTTTCTTATGCCACAAGCAAAATCCAAAAGCTGTGAGCGCATACAGTGGTGAAAGGTAAATTAACAAATTGAGTAGATTTCCTCCATACAATGAAAGAGAAAAATTCATCATCAAATGTATCCACATTGGAACGATAAGATTTCTATTATAATTATAGCAAATACCAATTATCACCGACGTAGAAACAACAGTGACAAGAAAAGCTGTAATATATGTAACCAAATCTAATCCAGTGTATCCTGACGACAAAAACCATAAAGGTGTATGCCAAAAGACCCATATCAGTCCCAATAATATAGAACCTTTGATGACCCCTGACTTCTTTGCCATGACTGGAAAAAGATATCCTCGCCAGCAGGATTCTTCTCCTGTAGCTCCTTGTATCAAGCTGATAAATAAGCTATATAAAACCATTGGAAGTGATAAATTTAGCAGACTTAGCACTGAAATTTCTTTTTGAAATGATACGATACAAGTACCCAATATGAATACTAATAATTGAATTACAGTGACTGTCAGTAGCATCCACCCATTAATGTGAGGGCTAAATAGTTTTTTAAAAAAGTCTTTTCTGGCTGTATTAGGAACAAGTTTTTTAAACAGCACCATTAAAACAATTGTAGGAGTCCACGAACTGAACGTCATTAACGCATCCATTGGTGCCTTTTCTCCAAAAATAAATATCGTACCACCCATCAACATAATAGAAATCCAAAACAAACTATAAGTACATATAACAAATAATATATTGTAACTTTTCCTTGTATTTAGCATTTCATTTCTCCTCGTCAAATATAAATTTTCTTTACTTCAAATAATTTTACAGTTGTGACGTAGCTTACGAATGTTAGACAACTGCGTCGTAACCCTTTATGTAATATTATCATAATTTACCACACTTTGGAACAGTTTTCTCATAAATAGAGACCCTACATTGTTTATATATAAACAACATTAAAATCAATTGTCTAAGCCATTTCTATGTGATGTAGTATAGATAAGTCGGAAATGTACATTCAATGTATTTTTAATTATATTGAACCAAAAGAAAGAACCATCTGGAGCTCAGATGGTTCTTAAGTATTCTTTAACTGATTTTAATTTCGTAATATCTTTCCAATTACTCATTGCTTATTCGTTTAAGAATTCATGTACTGATACTTTCCGACGAGCTTGAGTAACTGTCGGAAAAATTCATAATCTGATTAAGTTTTAAACATCTAAACCCTTGAACCTACCGATTTACCTTGATTATGTCTACAATAGTCTCAATGTGAGGGGTTTGTTTAAATCTCTTATTATAGCTTATCTAAATATATTTTATAATATCCTATAAGCATTGATTTAAAATCATCTATCAGATACAAAATAATTTTTATGCTTTTATTTTAACCAATTGTATCATATTTTATGTAACGGTGGCAAATGGGTGGCATTGCCACCATAAAATTCAACTATTCAACTTAAATTGCTTAACCTTTGTAGCTCCCTCCGATGTTGGTTCATATTATTCTCTATATTGTGGTTCCTCTGATTTAACAAAATTAAGTCTACTCTCAAGTGTCTGTGCTATATTTTCAGTTGTTTGCGCTAGTTGTTTAAAACTTTGTTTTGCTTGTTGATCGTTTGTATCCATTGAGAATGTCTTTAATTGAGTAGTTAATGCTTGAGCACTTGTTAAAGCTTCTTCAATTTTATTTACTGTAGCCATATTGAGTACCTCCTTCAAAATATAACATTAGTATGTGTAGATTATTTAAAATTTATTATTTAAAAATTTATTATTTAAAAATATAGTTTTAATTATACATAATTTAAGTATTTCTTGGTCAAATTAAACATTAGAGGTGATATTAATATGCAAATACAACTTAGTCAAAAAGAAAGAATGTTTTTAGAAGATGGAAAGATTCAAGAGGAAGTTTGTGTTGAAAAATACAAAGATTATTCCCAGCAAGCAGCAGATGCACAATTGAAGCAACTTTTTACTAAACTTTCTGGTGAAGAACAACACCACCAGAATATTATTAATGAAATGCTTCAAGGACAACAACCAAATTTAAGTCACAATCAAACTCAACAACCGGTCACTCAAAGTACTCCCCAAAGAGCTATGAATAATCAACATGATAAAATACTTTGTACCGACTTATTATCCACAGAAAAATATGTTTCAGGTACTTATGATATTGATATTTTTGAATCTGCTGAGCCAATAGTTAGGCAAGCAATGCAACATCTTCAACAAGATGAACAAAGGCATGGTCAAGAACTCTTTAATTATATGAATAGCCATGGAATGTATGATGTAAAATAAAATTTTATATAAGAAGATAAGGTAAATAAAAAACATTAAGCTTATCTTCTTATTAATTTACTAAAGAGGTGATTTTATGAATATATATAATATTTTCTTTAAAGGAGAAACATTAAATATACTTGAATTATTTATTAGAGCATCCATTTTATACTTTATGTTATTTGGTTCGACTAAGGTTATGGGGTTTCGTCAGCCCGGTATATTAACTTCATACAACTTTTTAATGGCTGCAGGTATTAGTCACATTGCTGCTTCTCGTATGGTCAATCCTAAATCAAGATTAATAGATGCAATACCTATAATTGTAGTATACACTTTAATTAATTTATTTATTTCATATTTGTATTTTAAAGTTCCATCTATAGTTTCCCAAAAACCTATCATACTAGTTAAGAATGGAAAGCTGATAAAGAATAATCTTTCAAAAGCAAAGTTAACCCTTGATAATTTGATTTCAATATTAAGACAAAAGGATGCAACTAATATTGAAAAAGTAGAGTATTTAATTGCTGAATCCACAGGTGATTTTAGTGTTGCTGTAAATAATAATAATCTTCCTATAACTAAAATAGACATGGTAATAGAACCTTCACAAGATATTTTATCCCAAATTCTTATTTATAAAGGAATAATAGATGAAAAGATTCTTAAAAGGAATAGATTAAATTATGATTGGATTTATAAGGAACTTAAAGCTAATAATGTTGATAATATAAATGATATTTATTTAGGACTTTTAACTACAGAAAAAAAATTATATATAAGTCAATAGGAAGGAGTTTATACTTATGGTTTTCGGTGTTATTAAAGATATTTCACTAATGGGATATATCATAAGAACCTTTATAGTAGGTATAATAGCTTTTTTTGTAGGAAGGTACGTGTCAAAAAGAACCATAGCTCAGCTTACTGCATATGATTTCGCATTGGTATGGACACTTGGAGCTCTTACCGTTGCACCATTATTAGATGGAGAGGTCTCCTTTACATATATAGTTGTTCCATTGTTAACCTTGTTCTTTTGGCATTATATGTTCAGTTTTATTTCTTTTAAAAATAGAACTTTATCTTTATTCTTTAATGGCAAACCCGTAATTTTAATAGATGATGGGAAGATAATAAGAAAGAATTTGAAAAAACACTTCATAAATGTAGATTTGCTCATGAGTGAATTAAGGCTTAAGAACATTTTCAATATGTCAGAAGTTAAATATGTAATTCTAGAACCTAATGGCCATTTTAGTACTATAAAAAAAGAAGCTCATAGATCAGTTACTCCAACAGACTTAAATTTATTAGCTAAACCAGTAGAATTACCTTTGGTTATTATTAATGATGGAAAATTATTTGAAGAAAATTTAATTAAATCAGGAGTAGATAAAGAATGGCTTATGAATAATCTTGCCATGTATAATGTAGATGATATAGCAAACATTTACCTTGCTACCATAGATAGTTTTAAAAAATTATATGTTGCTATAAAAAATTAATAACATCTAATAAAAATAGAATTATATTACAATATTCTTAAATTGTACACCAACACAAAAGGCAGCAATGCCTTTTTTCTTTTTCTTAAGATTGATGATTAACACCTTTTCATTACATATGTTTGATTAGTATAAGTATTGATATTAGTTAGCTTTAGGTCATTCTTTAGCTCCTGTTGATGTGATACAAATAGGCTAAGAAGTGATGATTCACAGTTTTCTTATATTGTTCATCAACAAGAGTAGTGTAAATAAATGCTCTTGTTTTATTTTTTTACAAAGGCGCCAGAAACAGTTGTTTTTGGTATTTCATATCCTTTAATTCCTTAACGTTGGTTTTGTAAATGTTGGCGCTGCCCCTATTTCTTCAGCCTTTTTCAGCACTAACTTCGTAACAACTGGTCCAATTAACTCATATAATCCGGTACTACTATCATTGCGATAGTGGCGAGCCCTATTGCAACACCGGCTTGAGGAAGCAAAATAAACCTTTGTAGGGCTATTAAGTTCTGCAAGGGTTCCTTTTAACCTACTGCAATAACCAGCGCCCCAATGACATTGAAAGGATGGAGATATAGAATGAATGATGAAAAGGTTGTATTACAGGTAGCAGAACATCATAAGGAAAAGAAGCGGAGTGGCGAGATAGGAATAACTTGGTGGCAACTAAGTCTCATCGGAATTGGCTCAATCGTTGGAGCAGGTTTCTTTTTAGGAACAAGTGTGGCAATTAGTTTAACTGGTCCTTCTGTAATTATTGCGTTTTTAATTGCTGGACTAATATCCTATATAGCCTTTACCTCACTGGCAGAAATGAAAATTAATGATTTAGAACCAGGGTCTTTTAGGGATTATGCTAGAAGAGCTTTTGGAGACAGTATCGGGTTTATTAGTGGTTGGATGTTTTGGATTGCAGGGGTATTGATTATGTCTAGTGAAGTAACTGCCTTATCTGTGTTTTCACGCTATTGGTTTCCACAGATTCCGTTATGGACATTTTCTGTTATATACTCCTGCTTAGGACTCGGTATTAACTTGCTCGGAGTGAAGGATTTTGGAGAAATTGAATCATTCTTTGCCATTGTAAAAATTAATGCTCTTGCTTTGTTTATCATTTTTGGCATATTGTTTATCCTTGGGTATGCATCTCCTAAGGGGTCAGTTGCCGGAGCATCAGTGATTTCCTTGTCAACTCTTAATTGGTTTCCAAAAGGCATAAAAGGACTATGGTCTTCAATGATTTTCGCACTGTTTCCATACGCTGGTGTAGCAGTGGTAGGCGCTGCTTCTAAAGAATTAAAGCAAAGCAAATCCTTTACTAAAGCTATTAATGCGCTTATGCTGGCTTTAATGTTTTTATATATTACCTCCATTGTGATGATTTTTAAAATGGCGCATTGGCAGCAAATTCAGGCAAGTAAGAGTCCTTTCATTACAGCACTTTCAGCATTTCATGTGCCTTATATAGGTTCGATCTTTAATATTATTATTGTAAGCGCCGCATTTTCTACTTTTGTGGGTGCACTTTTTGCAATAACCAATGTATTATTATCCCTTGCAAAGGATCATGAGGCACCAAAAATCGCATTGAAAAGAAATAAAAGAGGTGTAAACGTCATCGCACTTTTAATAGGAACCAGTGGTCTACTTTTAACCATCCTATTATCTTTTGTATTACCAGACACCATTTACGAATATTTAACCACTTCAGCAGGTGTATTATTGATTAGTAATTGGATTATTATTTTAGCTTCACAAATAAAAAACCGAAAATATTATTCTATCAAGAGTACCACCGAAGGAAAACAATTTAAAATGTTGTTTGCACCATACAGTTCATATTTAGGCATTTTACTTATAATACTTACTTTAATTGGAGTGACATTTAATCCAACCCATCGCATAGGGCTACTTGTAATCATAGGTATTATTGCAATAATTTCTCTTGCTTCTACAAAATCAAGCATGAGAAACAAGAAATTGAACAGTTAATAAAACCAAAATAGACTACTAGAAGGTAGTCTATTTTTTATTATGAGTCATGAAATTATTAATATATTTAGTATTATAGTCTCCACTCTGATACCCTCTATTGTTTTGGATTATATGTACCTAAAGGCCCTCTCCATCTAAATTTACCAACTGTTTTTTTACCTATTTGAATAGCTTCCATGGGGCATTGATGTACACATCTCATACAAAGATAGCAATTGCTGCCAAAGCTTACCTTATCATTTACTTTAATATTATTAGCAGGACATATCCTTTCGCATTTTTTGCATTTAATACAATTCCTATCAGCCCAAAACTTTCTTTTTAACCATCCCTCCATAACTATAAATGCCTTTTTCAGAATACTACTAAAAAAAGAATTAGCTATGTTCGAATTCACATTTAAACAAAATCGTTCCACTTCATCATTTTCTAAGTACTTTGTTACTTCTTTTATTCTATTTACCAGAATATCTACCCCTTCAAGTGTTGAAAAATCTATATTTATAATTTTATGTGCCATAGAAGAATCTTTCTTTAGAAAGGCTAATCCATCTGATCCTGGCATTTTTACATCGGCATATCCAAGTGGATTATATCCAGCTTTTTTAAATATCTCAATAGCATGTTTTAATGAGGTTCCACTAGAAAGAGCTTTTGTGCAAAATATGAAAACTGATTTTGTTTTTGTAGTTGGTATATACTTTAAATATTCCTGTATAAACACTGGTATATCACATGCATAGACTGGAAATCCAAAAATCAAAGCATCATATTTTGATATATTTTCACTCTTAAATAATTCCAATGGGAAAAGCTCTATATCAAACATATCACAACTTAAATGTTTTTTTATATATTGAGCTACAAACTCCGTGTTACCAGTTCCACTAAAATATAAGATTAATATTTTCATTACATTTACCTCTTTTTTCTTTTATAAGTTACTCTCTCTTTTCCTTTAAGCTATCTGCCATAGATATCTTCATTACCTTACTCTTATTTAAAGACTTAGATATTTCATAGGTTATAATAATAATCACAAAACTAATAAGGATACTACTAATATTCAATTTAGAGGGAATAGTTATATTCATGTCCTTTGTCATTACGTTAAAAAGACTTGCTACTGACATTATTATTAAAGGTATTGATATTATATATCCAAATATGACAAGTATGATATTGCTACTGAGTATTAAAGAATAAATCTCTTTCTTTTTATACCCCAAAATTTTAAACATAGAGATATTGGCTTTATTCTCCTCGATTACAAGTGAGGTCACTACGTAAATCACTATAAGACCGATAATAAATGCCATAACTGCAATTCCACCAATCATGTATTTCATAGGCATAAGCATTGTATTATACCCATCAATTATATCTTGCTTACTTACCTCAGATATAAGCTTATCCGCCTGAATATTTAATTTATCAGCAGAGTCTATTTGTAAATAACTATTTTCCGGATATCCATTTGACTTATTGAATTCACTTAGTGGCATATATATTATATTTCCAGTGTAGACCTTTGCAATCTCACCTACTTTTACGATAAATTCCTTTGAATTCAATTTGTTTTTTACCTTTATACTTTGACCTACTTTTATATCATATCTATCACTCATGGATTTAGTTATGATGACCTTGTCGAATCCTATGACATCATTATTTTTATCTACTAAATTAATTAGTTTTGAATCTTTTTCCACTCCATAAATAATGAAATCTTCATCCTTATTATTTATTTTGCTAGTAAAACTTGATAAGGATCTCCTCTCACCCGTGTCCACTTCTCCGACTTGAAGTGCATTAAAGGTGTATTCATAATTATACTTATAAATATCTGAATAACTATTAGTTACCATATAATCCATTGAGTCCTTTGTTGCAAAACCAATTAAAAGTAGCATAGAGGCAAAGGTTACACCTAAAATCATGAGAACTGCTCTAGGTAAACTTCTGCATAACTCTCTTATTTTAAACTTTGTATTGAAATTAAACCTATCTACATTAAGCTTTCTTTCAATAAAGTTTACTTTTGTTTTATTATTTCCGCCTCTCATTAGCTGTAAAGGTGATAATTTAAGAGCTTTGTTTATTACAAGGTAAGTTACTGGAATTAAAAATATAAATGGAAGTATGAGGCTTAAAATTGTATATTTAATATCGGAATTAACAATTACTAAAAGGAGATTGTAATATTTCGCAACTGTAGAGAGCAATGGTTTTACAAGTAAACTGCCTATTGCTGTCCCTGTGACACTTCCTATTAATGAAATTACTATCGGGTATTTAAGATAATGCTTTACTAACTCTTTTTTTGTATTTCCTATAGCATATAAAGTTCCTATCACCAAATATTCTCTTTTAAGTAACCTTGATAGCACAACAGATATAAGTATGCAAGTTAGGATAAAAATAGCAATGGGCATTACTTTGCCAATCATAACTCCTCCCTTCATATCCCCATCTATAAAAGAAATTCGGTTATTATCTTTTTTATTTATCCATTGAATTAGTATATTATCAAGACTTAAATCACTTTTAAATTCACTTATATTATTTTTGTTGAATTTAACACTATAGAATGTAAGACCCTTACAAATTTTATTAATATCTTTTTTAGATAGCACTGCTACTCCAAAGTTTTTGGGATTTTTCAGCATATCACTTTCAGACTTTAAAGGATAAACATAATCCGGTGTACTCATATAACCAACTATTTTAAAAGCAGTGTTATTAATGTTTAACTCAGTATTAATAGCTAATGAATGAGCACTAGCATATGCTTTATCTATTAATATTTCATTTTCTCCTATAATAGGCTTACCACTTATAACTGCATATTTATCTATTTTATCCGTGCTTGCCAATATTCTTAGTACTGATTTATCTTCATTAATATAATCTATTGATTTCCTTTCTTCTAATGTCAAATCATACTTTTTCTCCAGTTCATTTATATTTGTTATTGGATTTTGTATTATAAAACTTGCATCTTCCAATTTATTATTAATCCTGAATGTATTAAGATTATCCTGTACATCTGTCATAGCTATGTTAAAAGAGCTATAAATCATGCAACTAATTATTATTAAAATTATTGAACCTATATATTGAGACTTGTATTGGAATATAGTTCTTTTAATCATTTTATTTATAACCATTACCATTCAATCCCTTCAGCTGATAATACATTTTCATTAACTTCATTTTCACTTATTTCACCACTTCTAAGCTTTATTATTCTATTAGCTATTCCACTAATTGCGGTATTATGGGTTATAATAATTACTGTAGTAGCGAATTCCTTATTTACTTGTGTAATTAGTTTTAAAATTTCCTTAGCTGCATTATAATCCAATGCACCAGTAGGTTCATCACATAATAAGAGCTTAGGTTTTTTAACTATTGCTCTTGCAATAGACACTCTTTGCTGTTGACCACCGCTTAATTCTCTTGGAAACCTATGCTTATATTCACTCATGCCAACTGAATTTAAAACTTCATCTATATTAATAGGATCTTTACTTATGTTGGCAGCCACTTCTACATTTTCATAAACTGTAAGATTTGGCACCAGATTATAAAATTGAAATATAAACCCAACTGAATTTCTCCTGTATTGAGTAAGTTTGTTATCATTTAACTTAACAATATCCACTCCATCAACAATAACATTTCCGCTGTCTATATGGTCTATTCCACCGATTATATTTAGTAGAGTAGATTTACCCGAACCTGAAGGACCAAGTATTACACCAATTTGTCCTTCATTCATTGTTAAGTTTACATTTTTTAATGCATCTAAAGATATCTTCCCGGTATTATAAGACTTGTTTACATTTTTTATTTCAATAAACATTTTATATCCCCACTCCTTCTTTTGAAAATCACTCCAAGCTATAGTTCTTTTCCATCGAAAACAAATCGGATGTCAGTCTTGATCCTTTCGCAAGTTTGTTCAAAGGTTGAATCATCGGTATATACATACATTGACATTTGTAAAAATAAAGCACCAAAAATTAAATCTATGGCAGTAGTTGTATCAAATTCAGTGGTAAGTAAATTTTTTACTTTAAGTTGATTGATTAAATCCCTAATTTTATCCATTGTTTTGAAGTCTGCTCTCAATACTTCTTTGATAGGCATTTTGTCTGATTTCATACTACCAAGAATAATTGAGAAAGCTACTTTCCAGATTTTTTTATTGATCCAATTCATTTTTCTGATATGTTTCAATATGGCTTCGGCAACAATTTCAGATACATCGCTTTCTGTATATTCAAAATCTTCCAAACTATCTTCTATATTGGTTGCTACGTCTTCAGCCATTGAAAGAATAAATAATTCTTCTTTAGACTTAAAGTAATTATAGGCAGTACCAATGCCAATTCCGGCTTTTTCGGCAATTTGTTCAATTGTGGTGTTTTCAAAACCTTGGGATGTGAAAACCTCTTTTGAAGTCGCTAGAATTTTATCCCGATAATATTTTTTATTTTTTTCTCTAATGCTCATGCTAATCTCCTTTGAAATAAAATATGACAATCTTTAAACGAAATCCTATTCTCAAAGAAAAGGAGCTCGCCATTCTATAAATATAGTTATAAATTAATTAGAGTTTTATAAAAACACCACCATATAATGCCACTTTGAAGGCTATTAGTTCGCGTTCGTCTACGGTATACTCTAAACAAACGCCTTATCTACAAATCATATTAATTAAAAATTTATTATATTTTATACATTACAAGTACCAATAGAACAATTCTTATGCCATCAATTAATGCAATTTTTTTAATGAAAATCGTCTTGGACATAATAAAATTGCCACCATAAAATAATTTACGGTGGCAAATGGACAATTTAAAGTTTATAAATTCGATAAATCTGTTGATATCACTTGGTTAAATTAACTATCGTCTCAATATGAGTGGTTTGTTTATACCTCGTATTTTAGCTTATCTAAATATATTTTATAATATCCTGAAAGCATTGATTTAAAATCATCTATAAGATATAAACCACTGTAATTATAGTAAAATTTCTTTAGTAAAATGGATTGTTTATATATCTGAAGAGAACCAAATTTACTATTAGTGTAATGAGTAAGAGTGCTAATAATTACCAATATAATCACAGAGGAAATATTATAATTAAAATTATTACAGATAAAAATAGTTACATTTATACTGATAGTACACCTTAATAGACCTTGAATCAGAGTAAATTCTCAAAAATGACTTGCAAGATATATATGCTGCAAATGTTAAAGAACTTGATGCTAAAATAAAATCGGTTCTAACCGAACTTGATAATGGTATATCTAATAATAAAGAATATCTAGGGGTATTTTTTAAGGATTGGTTATACAATAAAGATCTGTTTTAGTTTTTGTAAGCACTTTATCGGATTTTATTAACCTTTGCTTTGCAGTATATAATAGCTCTAATCTTCTAGTTTATATTTTAAATTTTCAATGATTTACCAACAACAAATTATACCTTTATGCTGTACCTTATTAATATTAACCTTGCAAGGGCATAACGTGTTATAACATTCTAAACCTATCTGAAACTTATGTGTTAAAAGAGTGTTAAAATAAAAAAAATAACAGGTTTTACATCACTGTAGAGCCTGATATATCAAGTTTGAGCGCTTGGTGGCTCCTATGTCTGCATTCCTTTAACCTCACTGAGCTTAAATTTTTGCACTAAATAGTTCAATTTTTCTTATATTTTTGTTTTTTATTTAATACTTCTCTTATTTGTTTAGTAGTTAATTCTCCATTAATTACTTTTTTTATAAGTTCTTTATGTATTTTATATTCATTATTTGATAAATTATTTTCTCCATCTAACTTTAATAATGGGATGCTAATTATTTTGGGTATTGTTGAATATTTCATATTTAATCCCTCCATACTTTACTTAAAGTATAACATATTATACTTTACTGCTTAAAGATGCGCTCTCCGAGGGGAATAATATGGCTTGAATACAAAATTTAATATGTGTTTCTATAAGTCTCATATTAATACCTTCCTTACAATATTACGCCGCCTCTTACGTTTGTGATAAGAGGTAAAGTTTTCCTTTAAATAAATTGTTGGGATAGTTTTTAAATGTAGAAGGTTAGATCGCACCAATTTCATTATAAAACTATTTGAAAAGATATTCAAAATCGTCTTCGACATAATAAAATTGCCACCATAAGGTAATTTACGGTGGCAAATGGACAATTCAAAGTTTATATACTTGTTTCCGACGAACTTGAGTAACAGTCGGAAGAATTCGTAATCTGATTAAGTTTCAAACATCTAAACCCTTGAGCCTATTGATTTACCTTGACTATATCTACAATCGTCTCAATATGAGGGGTGTGTCTATACTTTGTATTTTATCTTATCTATATATATTTTATAACACTCTGTGAGCATTGATATAATACCATATATGAGGTATAAAATAATTTTTAAGCACTAAAATTATTTAATTATATCTAATCATATTTTATGGACCGGTGGAAAATGGTCGGAATTTACACCACATCATTGAATTTTATGTATCTTTTAATCAATGCTTTTATATTAACTAATTGTATCTAATAATATTTTGTGTAACGGTGGCAAACGGGTGGCATTGCCACCATAAAACTCAACTTTAGTATTTAACCTACATACCATATCTCAGCCCGTTGATATTTCTATATTTATACTTAACATTCTATAAAATAGTGCGTATGATTCTAGTTCCCTTAATCAACAATAATTTTAATCTACTCCTGCTTATACGTCAACAGTGTTAAAGATAAATAATGCTGATAAATAAAGGTTTGATGGGGTTTTTAAAAAAGTTCCACATCTCTCCTTTATTCTTTAGCAGAGAGGAATTTTTATAAAATATGATTTTATAATATCTCTTACATTCCTTACACTTATCAATTAAATATTCATTTTTCCAACTTCTAATTGTAGATATAATATATAAATACTTCTAAAATACCACACTACCATATTTCTACTCCGATCTATTGTTCTCCTTTTTATTTTACATATAAGAGTAAAATATCCTTATATTTCACAAGTTCACATTATAAAACAATATAAGATTCCTTAGAATCTGCATGAAGTCTTTGGTATTGGGGAGAAAAATGAATTTGAACCCCGGAATTGAATTGCCAATTCACCTGTATTACAATCGGATATCTACTTTTCATTTAGGATCCTTATTAGATTTACCTTTTATTTGCAGTCCAAGGTTCATTGATTCATGGTTGATAAGCCATCCCTGAATTGTTAATATGTGGTGGACAAGTAATATTGAGAATGTTATATACAAAAGCATTATAATAGTATAAATTCTTGGTCCATCTTTTACGATTTGTGGATTATTATTATTTTACCAGTAACTACTTAAATAAAAGGGGCTACAGCCCAAAATGCTACATTCAATTTAATAAATAAGGCTACCAAATTGATTGGTAGCCTTTAAAAAGTATTTAATTTAAATTAAAAACCATTTTATAATTTACTATTTTTACAAAGAGAAAACATCATTTGCGATGCTCTAACTCATATATTCTTGTTTCTTGTTCATTTTTGTAATCTTGTGTATACATCTTAAGTGAGCTTCCCATTATAACTAATCCAAAATAATTCTTATCAACAATGCTCTGAGAATAGATGAAACAATGGTCTGAAAAATTGATTTGTTTTATCATTTCACTCCATTGATACCCATTATAATCATTTACAAAACAATCATTATTGTCAGCTACAATGTACTCAAATATATAATATTCATTATCACATTCCGTTTTATAATATTTTACTAAATGTGTACTTTTAGTGTTATTTGTAGCTAACGGGAAAATACTAATAATTTTAGTCCAAATTAATTCATCTCTAGCAGTATCAAATTCTCTTTCATTGTCAATTATCATTTTTTCACCTCTCAACAATATTATTCTTCTGTAAAGGTTTTTATTACTTAACTAGAAACATCCTTTTTTAAAATTGAACTAACTCTACCATTGAAAAAAAAAATAAAGAAAAGATAGTTTGTTTTGCAAAAGAAAATAATATACCAACTTATCAAATAAAACTATATATTAAAGAGGTGAGGGAGCTACTGTGAAGTTAGCAAAAGATCATTCAAAAAATCTTATAACATACATCAACTCTTATGTGCCACTGTAATGGTGCCCTATGCTTATTTATATAATTCCAGGTATTATTCTGCAACTTATTTATACTGCTATAGATATAAATACATTAAGCCAAGAGCAACAACAAACATTAAATAATAAATTCTAAGAAGCCTTTACTGATGTTCCCACCAAATTATATTCTTTTTCAAGCCAACGTTCAAAATGGGCAAGAGGCATGATTGAGGCGTTAAAAAAAATACAACCATGGAAACAACCTAAAATCTATATTAAGTATTTGACAAGTGTAAATTTGATATACCTTGATTTTGTCTATACATTTTGTTGGCTTCAAGGCCTACTCTTGGCTTTGTTTGGTGTATATTGGATAGTAGGTCCTATGACATTACTGGTTCCTCCATTAACCTTTATAAGTTATGGCATACTTTATAAATATCAAGAGCATGTGTTTAAGAATTTAAATTTGAGAGTTAGAAAAAATTTATTAGGACTTATAATATTCGTATTATGTTATCAGATGATTATGTCGCCAGTTTCCGTATGGGGATATCTTCAGGAACTTTTTAAATTAAAAAGAAAATGGAAGTAATTAATAAAGATATCCTTGCAAAATATCTTATATATAAGTAGTAATATATTTAACTTTTTTAAAGATAAATAAAAATCCCATACATCAACATTTTCAAGCAAGTTTAGAATGTAATGTATGGGAATAAGGTTAATTTGTAGATAGAGTTTTATTTAATTTATATAGGTGTTTTAGCTAATCTAGCAAAATAATTCATAAAACAATCTTCCGTGGAGGATTAGAGCTCTTTCACATAGGTTCTTAATTTCTGATTTTACTTAATTCTTTATTTCTGCTCATGTTGGTTTTTGCTTTCAAGCAAATTTTTTGAACAATAGAATTGTGTCTATCATATTAAATACTTTTAAAATATACTTATAGCTTACAATTTACCTTTATATATCAAGTCTATGTCCTTCTTTAATATTATTAAATACACCTTCTTTAGATTCTATGACTATCTTAGCTCCCCTTACCTTAGTAACAACTTGTCCTGGTCTTAAACTTTCTATTTTTTTAATAATCTGCATGTGCTCATTCAGAAACAAAACATCAATGTTAAATTTCATAAAAAATGTATGGATGCTATCACAGGGTTTTAACAGAATAGCATCATGATGAGGTTCCTTTCTAAACATATACCCAAACAGCCTTTTAGAAAAAGAATCAGCTATAAATACATTAATTATAGCTTCACTATTGTATTTTAAAACTTTAATCATACCATCACCTCTAGAGTATCTTGAAAATTTTGATAAGAGCTGGGCCTAAAATTATAATGAATATTGATGGAAAAATAAAAAATATAAGTGGAAATAACATCTTTATAGGTGCTTTCATAGCCTTCTCTCTTGCCACTTGCTTTCTATGTTCTCTGAGACCCACGGACTCAATTCTTAACACATGTGCAAGGCCAACCCCTAAAGCATCAGCTTGAATTAAAGATGTAAGTAGCATAGATAGTTCCTTTACGTCACATCGCTCATTCATATTTTTAAGTGCTACTTTTCTTTGTATCCCCATACGTATTTCTTTGAGAGTTTTTGCAAATTCATCACATAATTCTCCACTTATATTTGCAATCACCCTTGCCATGGCACCGTCAAAAGACAATCCAGCTTCAACACTTACCGTTATTAAATCTAGTGTATAGGGTAATTCCTTTACAATCATTTTTTTTCTTGTATTTATTCTTTTTGAAAGGTAGAAATTAAAGCAGGTGCTAATAAGTAGCATTATTAGCAATGCAAAGATAAGTGATTCAAGAAAATCAGCTTCGATTATATAGATTAATAACGCGAATAAAATTGAAAAAATCAGCATAATCATAATTCTAGTATATAGCCAATTTACTTGGATGTTGCTTTTTAATAATCCTGCCTTTTCTAATTTTTTCTTAAGCAAAATAATTTTGCGTCTTGGCGTTGCTTTTAATATAAATTTGCTTATTCTTTCATAAATAGGTGTAAGCGCTCTTTGTGAGAAAGACATTTTATCAATATCTAAGCTAGTATCAGTACCGATATTTTTTATTTGATTTATTCTGTATCTAATAGTTAGCTTACCTTTACTTAGAATAAGCATAGTTCCATAAGAAAACATAAAGATAACTATAAAACAGCTAAATACTAAAATATATAGCAATGTTATCACCTCAACCATTATTTAATTTTCACTACATGTCAATTTTAATAATTTTTCTTATCATAATCAAACCTAATATTTGATTTAAAAATGCTGTTATTATCATTCCTAGACCAAGTGGTGTAGTAAACAAAAGCATCATATACTCTTTATTAAACAAATAAATGGTAATGCCTAAGAAAAATGGAATAAGCATTACGATTATTCCAGATAATCTACCTTGTGCCGTCAAAGTTTTAAGTTCATTCTGAATCTTTTGTCTCTCCCTTATAGTATTAGAGATATTATCCAATATCTCTGATAAGTTTCCCCCTATGTCCTTTTGGATCAAAATAGCATTTAATATTAGTCTAAGATCTTCTGAATCCATTCTATTTAGCATATTATGCAAAGCAATTTCTTCAGAAATGCCTAAACTCATTTCTTTTAGTAGTTTCTTAAATTCTTTAGCAAAAGGGTCTTTCGTTTCTTCAGCTACTGCTGCTATAGCTTGTAAAAAAGAATAACCTGCTTTAAGTGAGTTTGAGATGATCATTGTACCTTCATTTAGCTGTTCATTAAAGCTTTTAACTCTTTCTTTTTTTCTATGAGATATAATGACTTTAGGCATGTTCCAAATTATTACAATCATTAAAAATACAATAATAAGATTCCTTGAAAGTGCAAATGTTAAGAAAGCAAATGAAGTTGATGTAAGCATTTTTATCACTAATAGTTCCTCTACTGTAATAGGAATATCGCTTTTCATTAGTTCGCTTTCTAATTTTTTATCATGTTTTTTACTAAATTTAATATTGGGTATTAAATTTGATAGTATTTTCAAAAGGCTTGTTTTGTTATTTTCAATTTTTTCTTTTACTACATAATCTTTATCATAATATTTTAGTTTATCAATGATCTTTTCCTTATAGAATATAGTTAGTAGTATTGCACTTATCAGTGACCAAACAAAGAAAAAAATAAGCAACATTATAATATATATCATTTTCATCACATCCACTTTTTATTTTTAGTGAAGAATTAGACGTTAGACATTATTAGTAAAAGATGCCCGGTGGTATATTAATACCTCTTTCTTTGAATTTTTCAAGAAATTTAGGCATGACTCCTGCAAATACATATTCTCCTTTTACTTTCCCTTTATTATCTAGTCCCTTTTGTTCAAACTTAAAAATATCTTGAAGGATTATAACGTCTCCCTCCATACCTTGGACTTCTGTTATATGGGTTATTCGTCTACTACCATCCTTAAGTCTTGACTGTTGGATAATCAAATCAACAGCTGATGCTATTTGATCTCTAATTGCTTTAATAGGTAGATTCATTCCTGACATAAGCACCATAGTTTCAAGTCTAGATAACATATCTCTTGGAGAGTTTGCATGACCGGTTGTTAACGAGCCATCATGACCAGTATTCATAGCTTGAAGCATATCTAAGGTTTCTCCTGCACGTACTTCTCCTATGATTATTCTGTCGGGTCTCATTCTTAAACTATTTTTAACTAAATCTCTTATACTTACTTCCCCTTTCCCCTCAATGTTAGAAGGTCTAGCCTCAAGTCTTACAACATGTATTTGAGAAAGTTGTAGTTCCGCCGCATCTTCAATAGTAACAATACGTTCTGTATCAGGTATAAAAGAAGAAAGCACATTTAAAGTGGTGGTTTTTCCACTACCAGTCCCACCTGAAACAACAATATTCAAACGTCCTTCAACGCAATATTTAAGGAGTTCAGCCATCTTTAAGCTCAAGGTTCCGAAATTTATTAAATCTTTTATTTTAAAAGGGTCTTCAGCAAATTTTCTAATGGTAATTGAAGGCCCGTCAATAGCTAAAGGTGGGATTATAGCATTTACTCTAGAACCATTGGGTAATCTTGCATCAACCATAGGAGAACTCTCATCTATTCTTCTTCCAATAGGAGCTACAATTTTTTTAATAACATGCATCACATGGTTATTATTTTTAAATTTAGCATCTGTAAGCACTAGTTTGCCTTCCTGTTCAATATAAACATGATTCGGACCATTAACCATAATTTCAGTTACACTTTTATCAGCAAGCAAGGCCGTAATAGGCCCAAATCCAATAATTTCATCCAATAGTTCTTCCTTTATTTTTTTCTTTTGATCACTTGTCATGTTCAGAGATTCTTGTTCAATATGCTTCATAATAATAAAATTTATTTCTTCCCTTAATTTTTCATTTTGGTCCGATATATCATTAAAATCTATATCCAACTCTTCTATTACCATATTTTGGATTTTTATCTTTAATTCAAAATATGGATCTACTTCTTTTTCATTAAATTTATATTTTTTATTTAAATTTACCTCTTCTAATCTCTTTATAAGGGACATATCATCACCTCTATATTACTAAATCTTTACACATTATTGCAATAGCTTTTCCAATTTTAAGCTTATCATATTTAGGACTATTACAGAACGGATGTCCTTTATTCACAGAAATACTAACTGTATTTTGATCTTCTGGAATCATAGCAAAAACACCATCTCTAAATGCTTCTTCTACTTCTGCCTTGCTTATTCCGTATTTAGTAGTAAAATTATTAATAATCAATTTCACTTTGTCTTTATCATACCCAAGGGATTTCATAACTCCCAGACCTAATTTAGTATTTTTAAGAGCAACGATTTCCATAGTAGCAATAAATAGCACTAGTTCTGAAAGATCTAAAATATAAAGCGTGCTATCATTAAAATTAATGCCTGTATCAATGATAATCAGATCATACTGTTTCTTCAGAATTTTCATCATTTTTTCAATACTATCTTTCCCAATATACTCTGCAGCTTCAGGCTTCGTAGGAGCAAAAATGATATGAAGATTTTCATTAAATTTATATAGGTAGGGTTTTATATTTTCATAAGAATCTAATTGTCCATCCTCTATAACATCAAGAATGTTTTTTTGTTCATATTGATTCACTAACATTGATATATCCCCAAATTGCAAATCTAAATCTATAAGTAACGTTTTCTTATGATACTCGCGGCTTAAAGTCACAGCACTATTTAGTGCTAAAACTGATTTTCCTACTCCGCCTTTTGAACTGAAAAAGGTTATTATTTTTGCATTACCCTGCTTTGTAGTAATCTGATCTTTTTCACAGTTAACCCCATTCACAACTCTATCCTTATATTTTTCATAGGTAGCAATTATAGTATTAACTAAAACATCATAGTCAAAAGGCTTAATAATATATTCTTTTGCTCCATGGAACATAGCTTTTTTTAAATATTCACTTTCAGCTTGAACAGACATAATAATTACTGTAACAAAAGGAAATAAATCTGTGATTTTATCTGTAGTTTCTAGCCCATTAAGTACAGGCATATTAATGTCCATTAAAACGATATCTGGCTTTTCCATAGGAATAAGTTTTAAAACTTCTTCTCCATTGCTTGCTTCACCAACAATTTCAAAGAATTCATTCTTTAGGTTTAATATTTTTTTAATTACATTTCTGGTTTCCTCTATATCATCTGCAATTATTATTTTAATTTTACTCATAATATCACTCCTATTTCTCTAGTACCGGGATTTTAATGCCTGTTCCAGCTTTAATTAGACTTTCCTCCCAAATTCCGTTAACTTGTTTTATTAAGACATATTTTTTTGAGTCTCCATAAAAAGTTTCACTTATTTTTCTTAAAGTGTCACCTTGTTTTATCTTATAATAAACATATTTTTTATACTTATAATCGCCTATAATAACTTTGCTCTCTTTTGCTGGTTTAATCTTGTATTCTGGAAATAAATTTCTCATTTCTTTAGAATTATCTAAAATTAGATCTTGCCAGGTCGCACCTTCTGTTTTGTGTATATAATCTGGTTTTAAAGGTCTTAACACCAGTTTTAACGTACCAGTATCTTCCGCTAATGTTAACTTCTCTATATCAAAAATTGGCACAGATAATGTTACTAAATAATTAGTAGGTACAGCTACTCTTTGTACGTCATCTCTATTAATTACTTTATCTATTGCTAATACTTGAATATTTTGAAGAAGGATTTTTGATAAATCCGGTCTAATAATTTTTTGACTATCTTTCTTCTCTGTTAAATACACAATTATGTCAACAAAATCTCCCTGTTTAATAAGATCTGACACTCCTGTACTTCCATTTACATTTATGGAAATCCCTCTATTATTACCTTCTATTTTTAAACTCAATTCATTATTAAGTTCATTTAGCAACTTATCTTTATGGAAGCCCTCATCTTTTAAAATAGTTTCCTTGGTATATTTACCTACAATATTAGAAGAATCCACAATGTAATCTGCGAATATTGCATTGTCAGGTACTTGAATTTCTTTAACCATTTTTTTCTCTATTACCGTTCTTGGTGCTATTGTTTCAATAGCAACTAAAATAGTTCGTTCCTTATTCGCTGTGTTTGGTGTTTTTATAGGTTTTAGATATATAAAAATAAACACGCTACTTACCACTGCCAAAACAAATGATACTAAAATCAATCTTTTTCCTGTATTTTTCATAAAACACCACCCATACTCCTAATTCTTTAATCTTATTTTACGAGTTTTGCGCCATAGGCTCCAGTATCACTTAGCGTCATATCAATTTCACCATTTAATACATATCTAATAAAGCGACCTTGAATTTCAATTTTTCCTGAGTTTATTATAATTTTTTCCACATAAAATTCTCCAAACCCTACTACTAATATTCCATCAACATTTAAAGAATCTACTAAAGGCAATGTCCATAATCTAATAGAATTTCTTTTAAAATTATCAAAACTACTACTTTCTGAATTAATGTAGTTTTTAATTTTATTAACAGCACCTTCCATGTTACCAGTCTCCGTATTTATCATATCACCCACTGTTATGGTTCCGCTATACCCGTATAGTGAATTTGATTCGAATACACTTGCCCCAGTTCCTCCCAATGCAACTGCACCATAATTTCCATGATAGCCATCTCCAGCACCCCTTTTAAGTGTTACCACATCCCCATAAGAAAAGTCATATTTTTCAACTGCAAAGGGTCTAGTGCCACCTTTTACTGATTTTACAGGCCCTATAATTGCTTTTGTTCTTGCATTTATATTACTGTTATCTATTCCAATTATAGGTGCAAAAAAGTGACTGACATTTTTTACGCCATCCATTTGTATGCTTTTATTATCAGCACTTATGATAATTGATACCTTGCTTGAATCAACATTGTTTTTTTGGAGATATTCTCTAGCAACATTTCTTGCTTTAGTAGCATCTGTAGGTAATTCCAGGCTAGCTGCTAATACTGCTGAATCAATAGCATTAGATAATTTCACTTTTTCTACATAAACAAAACCAATATCCACTACATAAGCTGTAAAACCCAAAAGTGCTGTAAAAACTAAACATAAGATAATAGCAACATTTCCTTTATTATTTAATCTCCACATTGAACTCACCTCATTCCATCCTCATTGATGTTTGCGCTTTTAATACCACCACATTATGAATGATATTACTTATTATAGGAATTGTTACATGATAGTTATATATAACTTCTACTGTAATGGTATCACCAGATCTTCTACTTCCTTCTAATGGCGTTATGTTTACCATTAGATTTTCAGTGTCTAAATTAGGGGAAATCTTAATAATCAATTCCTTAATCTCTATATCAGAACCTGCTACTATACCAAGTCTAGCACCTTCTCTAGCAGAATTATGAATAGTCAGATATGAATTTAGCATTATGCCAAATTCTAAAATCCCCATCAATAGTAATATTAATAAAGGCAGCAAAATAGCAAACTCTACGAGGGATTGTCCTTTTTCATTTCTTAAACTTTCCATACTTAACACCTCTGTTATATTTGAGAGTTGAGCGTTAAAGTGAATGAATTTTTTCTAGTAGACAAAAACGCAAAAATCAACCTTAGCTCTCAACTCTATATTAAAAAGCATGTTTCATACTATGAGCTATAGTGCATCAATTATAGATTGGAATTTTGCTGCAATAGCTGGCCCAAGTAATACTAGAACACCAATCACGACTACTGCGATAAGCCCAACCAATAATGCATATTCAACCATGCCTTGTCCTTCTTCTTCTCTAACTTTAAATAATATAATATCTATAAAATTCATAAAATACATTAGCATAATAATTTATCCCCCCTTTATTGCTATATTTGATTTTAATTTTTTTTCTTTCTTTAAGTTCAGTATATTATATTCTAAATAGAACAATATGTTCGATACTAAAGTCTCATTAAAAATAAAAATCAGTTATATTTAACACTTTCTTTATTACATTAAAAAAAATTGAAAACAATAAAGCTCCCTAGCGCTAAAAACGGACCAAAAGGTATATAATCTCTTCTTTTTTTAATTTTGAATAACATTAATAATATACTAATGATAGAGGCTATCGCAAACGCTAGAAACAGTGCAAATAAAACTCCTTTTGCTCCTAAGAATATCCCAAGCACAAACATTAATTTAATGTCTCCACCACCCATTACGCCAGGTACAAGTGCTAAGAGAAGAAGCACTCCCCCTCCAAATATCATTCCAACTACTGCACTCATAAAAGAAACATCATCAACAAATGAAAAAAAAATACCAAATACTAATGTAAAAATAATTATTTTGTTGGGAATGATTTGATGCTCCAAATCAATAAAAGAAACAACAATCAGAATAGAATTTAACACTAAGGCTTTTATAAAAATCACATTTATGCCTATTTGTAAAAACGAAATTAGAAATAATAAACCACTAATTAAAATTACTATAATATTTCTAGTTTTCGAATCCAATATATTAATATATTTTTCAGAGTTTTTTTTATAAGCAACCATCCTGGAAATCTTTTTTATACCTACACTTAAAAAACAACCAGTCACTAATCCACCCAAAAAAAACATTATAGCCATATTTCCACCCCTTTGTACCTTTCGAAAAATTTTATTAATCTTTATCATAATATTTCTCAAACTCATCCTTTTCGGATCTTCAATATTATTTTCGTAAACAGTGTTTCCTAATTATACCCATTAATATACTACGCTTTTATATTAAGAAATGTGTAAAATTATACAAATTAAATTTCTGTGATGAAAGATACTGTCTCAATAAGAATGGACGAGATTTAACCCAATAAAAGATGCACAAAATTGGTTGTTCCTGACTATTATATTAATAGTCCAAGCACCCGTTAAAGCGAATGCAAATAAACACAATGTTTTGAGATTTATTCGGGTAGTAATTTATTCAGATAAAAAAAAGGAGAGATTTAATTGTTTAATAAAATTAAAAAATTAGCAATATATGGTATTATCGCAAGCGTATTGTTATCAAATATAGGAAGCATAGCATATGCGGCTGAAACCATAATTTTCATTTGAGTTATAGCTTGTACTCATAATTAAATTTAACCACCCCACCTCCGCTTGCTACTACCGCATTCCCTCATGGGACCTTCCCTACGGGCTACCCTTCCATTCCTCCAATTGGCCTATAATTGGCATCTCTCGAAAGGCAAATACATATCACACTGTGTAATTCACGAAATTAGAAATGCAGCTGTAGCTTCTAAAAAAGGATGGAGTGGTGTCTTTTATGGAACAACGTATACATTAACAAATAACGATGCTACTAAAATGGATGCCTATCTTTTAAATGGACAGTATACGAAGGATATAAAAAGTGGAAAGCGTTCTAAATTGGCCATAAATACTATCCTTAAGTTTTTTGGCTATGGCTTTTATGGAGGGTGTAAATTATTTTGTGTATTCTCTCTCTATAGGCAAAATAATTGAGTTATGTAATTTTAATAAGATATTATTTTAGTTTGATAAATGATGTTACCTTATCATTGCATCACAGTATATTATTTACATTTTTACTTTCTAATATACTAGTTAAATAATTGTTTTGTCGAGTATTAAGATGTAACTCGTGTTACAATTGATGATCTGTATAGGAACGGACAGCCTTCGGGTAGTCCGTTTTACTCGTTACTCGGAAGACTATAATTATAACTCTTAGGGGTTGGGGGCGGAGTCCCTAAACTATGCTCCTTCATTTAAAACTTCACTAAATAGTATATTAAG
>NZ_JAIZZK010000014.1 GCF_020443705.1 Clostridium algoriphilum | reverse complement strand
GAAGGTGGGATCGGTGATTGGGGTGAAGTCGTAACAAGGTAGCCGTAGGAGAACCTGCGGCTGGATCACCTCCTTTCTAGGGAGTAGATATAGAGACTTCGGTCTTTATAACAGAAGAATTTAATTATTCTTCAACATCTATTGTAATTAATCGTACCTATTCTCTGTTTAATTTTGAGAGACCAATAGTCTAAAAGATTTAATGAGCAATTGTATAAACGCAAATATGTGTTTATAATTGGTCATTTTATTTTTTTTGATTACTTAAAGTATATTATTCAAATAAGTACAAAGCATAAGTAATAAATAGTAATTTGTTGATTTTGTCATAAATAAAATATTGAAGGAGAAGTAAATGAATTTAATAGCGGCGGTTGATTTAGAATGGGGTATTGGTTACAATTGTAACTTGCTAGAAAGAATACCAGAAGATATGAAGTATTTTAAAAATAAGACTCAAGGAAAAGTTGTTGTAATGGGAAGAACCACATTTGAATCTCTACCAAATAAAAAGCCATTAGAGAAAAGAATTAATATAGTGCTTACCAAGAACAAAAACTACAAATGTGAAGGTGTAATTCTATGTTATTCTCTGGAAGAACTGTTTCAAGAATTGAAAAAGTATAATGATGAGGACATATTTATAATTGGGGGAGAATCTATTTATTCTCAATTAATTTCATATTGCAATAAGGCATACATAACTAAAATATATAAAATGCATGAACACAATAAAGTATTAGTAAATTTAGATGATGATAAGCAGTGGGAAAAGTTTGCAATTGGAGAGAAACAAAAATTTGAGAAGGGCATATATTACACTTTTGATATCTATATTAACAGATTATTATCATAAATAAAAAAAACTTCCATAAATATGGAAGTTCTTTTTATTGTTTAAACCAAATCACAATGTTTTTTTAAAAAGCAAAGGTTAGGTTACCAATGGAAGTAGAAACTGGTTTTGAAGTTAACCATTTGTTCGATACAGTATTATCATAAAAATACAGTGCACCTTTAGTTGGGTCAGTTCCCTTTAAAGCTTCATTTGCCGCTTCAATTGCAGCTTTGCTTGCAGCTTTATTAATCATACCATTTTGAACCGGAGTAAATTGATAGTAATCTTTACTCTTTTGGTTAATTACAGTGCTAATACTATTTGGATACTGTGAACTTTGAACTCGGTTTACAACTACAGCTCCGACTGAAAGCATAGCATCGTGACCTTCACCAACTGCTTCAGCAGTTATTAATCTAGCTAGTAAATCTACGTCACTATTGGAATACTTGATAACTCCAGTAGGACTTTTTGGTGCAGCTGGGACAGCTTGTCCATTATCTGTAGAAGTCGGGATTTTGAAGACATCTCCAGGGTGGATAGTATTATCCGACTTATTATTTGCAGTTTTTAATTTAGCCATAGATATATTATATTTTTTTCCTATAAGATATATAGAGTCACCACTAACTACTTTATAAGTATTAGTAGGAACATCTAGTACTTGTCCGGAAAATATGTTACTGTTTGAAAGTCCATTATTCTTCATAAGAACTTTCGCAGTTGTGTTGTAGGATTTGCTAACTTTATATAGTGTATCACCTGATTTAACTTTATATGAAGCAGCATATACAGAGCTGCTACTAACTAAAGCAAGGCTTAAAGCTAACAAAGTAGTTTTTAAATTTAATTTAATAATAACGAGTCCTCCTTTATAAGCCTACGAGGTTAGTTGACGGATTCGGGTAAAAGGCACCCTACTCTAAAATAAGAGATTCACCCCATAAGGTATTCCCCCGTTCTCCGTCTAGGAGATTCGGCAATGCAATATGTCTATTGTAACAGAAAAACATAAATAAATCTATGGTCGAATATAGTCGAATTTACTAAAAATGTAATGTGAGTTTATGCAACAAAAAGAGCGATATATCTGCAATAGAATAGGTGTAGTTGACAAATTATATGGACTATATATAATAGTCATATAAGATTAATTGAATGCAATATTATTTGCTATTAGAATTTAAATTTATTTTTATGAAAGATTTAAATTCTATGGAAAGGAAGTTAGATTTATGGAGTATGATGAACTAAAATTAAGTAATCAGCTTTGTTTTAAAATATATTCTGCGTCTAAGGCTATGACTAGATTATATAAGCCTATACTTGATAAGTTAGTATTAACATATCCACAATACTTAGTTATGTTAATTTTGTGGGAACATGAAAAAATATCATTCAAAGATATGAGTAATAATTTAAAGATGAAAACTGGAACTTTGACTCCTATAATTAATAACTTAGAAAGTCAAAGACAGCTATGTAGGATAAAGGATGAAAAGGATGATAGAAAGGTATTCATTCAAATTACAATTAAAGGAAAAGAGCTTCAGAATGAAGCGTTAAATGTTCCTTATGAGATAGGTTGTAGAGCACAATTTACGACTGAAGAATATCTCAAATATATGAAAGAATTTGATGAGTTACTGAAAAAATTGGATGAAGTAGAAAACTATAGATATTAGCCATTTTGTGAAATCGTCAGTATAAATATTTTAAAAATAACCAATAAAATTTTATAGGTTAAAATTGTATTATTTTCTAAAAATAAATTGACTCAGAAATATATATATTTTCTATTCTTGCAAATACTATAAATAAGCAATACAATAAAGTTTTTGTGTTGCAAAGAAAATGAGGAGGTTTATTTATGGAAAATGATAGCAATAGAAAAGTAACTAAAGAAAAGCAAACTGAAAATAAAAAAACCTTTATAAGTGAAGTTCAGGAATTTAAAAAACCAGAAGGTTATGATGACGCTTTTAAAGCATATTATCCTGAACAAAAATAAAATATATTTTATTAAAGAATCAAGCTCTTAATTGTAGCTTGGTTCTTTAATTCTTTATAAAGAATACTTATTACTGAAATAGTGTTTACGAACGATAATTAATATTGATATTCCTTAATTGTGTTGTTTTTAAAAGTTTATAAATTTATTCTTGATTGCCGGGTTACTCATGATAAGTCTATGGAGGAAAAATCCTAATAATGAGTTAAGTACGGAAGTAGGGATTACTATAGTTATAAATAAGATCAAAAAAGGTGCTGGTAAACCAAATAGGATAAGAGCTGAACCTAGAAAAATACTTCCGCTTATTAAAGTTCCAATAAAATAAATACCTGCCAATTTAAGTGGAGAATTAGAATTGATTTTTATATAAATGCCGTATACAATTATTGAAGTTATTATTTTGTCTATAATGTTAGGAACTTGACCGCCTGGAAAAGTCGTAGTTAAAGCACATAGAATTCCTGCTACTATTCCTGTAATAAAAGTGATTTTTAAATCTTTAGTTAAGGTTATAGACAAAATCATAAATATCAACAAAAGATCTGGTTTCATTCCAAAGAAAAAGCCTGGCGTAATTTGTTGTAATATAAGGCCTATTGCAAGTAGTAGAGAAGTTATTATTATTTTATTTATTTTCATAAAAAGCAGCTCCTTTTTAAAGTAATTTATATTTAAAGGTATTATTTTGTAAGTAGGTAAATCTCATAACAACAAATTAAACACCACCCTAACCATATTTTTTAAAATAAAAAAACCTCCGCCCTGTATTAGGGCGAAGGATATTCGCTGTACCACCTAAATTATGCTTAAAAAATAGAGCATATCTTAATAATTCGAGCACTAAAATACTCTAGCCCTTTTAACAGTGGGCGTCCGGTAACTACTACTCTCATAATATGATTTCGGGTTACTTCTAACAGGTCCATTCACTAAAGTTATCAATACTGAGATTACACTATCCTCAGCTCTCTTAAATTGCATGGCTTTAACTACTCTTCCTGATCAACGAATTTAAAATTTAATTAGTTAACGACTTATTCTAATAGATCGTTAAGCTTTTAATATTATATGAATTATAACATTAACCTTATAAAAAGTAAATATCTATCCTGTTGAAAAAACAATAATTTTTTTAGTGGAAAATAATAGTGTTTAAGTCTATAATTATTATTGTTAAAAAAATTGTAGAAATGAGGCGGTGAAATATTTATGGTGGGTACAATTGTTAACTCGTTATCAATATTGGTTGGAGGGCTAGTAGGGTCATTACTTAAAAATAAAATTTCTGATACACATAACGAAACAATTATGAAAGCTCTAGGTCTATGTGTAATAATTATTGGATTAAAAGGTGCTCTTCAGGTAAATAACATATTGTTACTAATTATTAGTCTTACATTAGGAACCCTAATTGGTGAAATAGTAAATATTGAAAAAGGTATAGAGAATGTTGGAACTTGGCTAGATAAGAAGATTTCAAGCCGAAATGAATTAGCGAATGGATTTGTAACTGCTAGTTTGGTATTTTGTGTAGGCGCGATGGCTATAATGGGATCACTTGAGGGAGGTCTTTCTAAAAATTATAGTATACTGTATGCTAAATCTTTACTAGATGGTATATTCGCAATTATTTTTTCATCATCATTAGGTATTGGTGTTTGTTTTTCTGCTATTTCAGTTTTTATATATCAAGGCATAATAACTTTAACAGCATCGCTTATGAAGCCATACTTAATAGCGTCTGTAGTTAATGAAATGTCAGCGGTTGGAGGATTACTAATCGTAGCAATTGGTGCAAATATGCTAGAGATTAAAAGAATAAAAGTTGGTAATATGCTTCCATCTATTTTTATACCTCTTTTATATTACATATTTAAATGCGTTATTAGATTTTAATTAGGGAAAACTAAGATAAAATATAGCATTATAAAAAAAGACAAGACTTAAACGATAGTTATATCATTTAAGTCTTGTCTTTTAAGAATTATATTTCTAGAAATTCTATAGTACTATTATCAAGCCATAGCCATTCAGGCTTTAAAGCTTTTACTTCGTCTAAAAGTTTATGTAGGGATAACTCTGCAAGTTTTGCCTCAATCATGACATCTAAGTCTATTCCTAATGGAATACATTTTTCAATAAACTCAATGAAGGATTCTGCATCAATGTAATCAGCATGTTTTTTATCTTTTTCTCCAGTTTTCGGGCTCGAGAAATGTACTTTTGGTGATAGTGGTTGACCTTCCCAAGTTTCAAATATATCTTTTAACATAGGTTCTAGTTCATCGCCACCGTTGTTGCAGTTATGATGATGTACATCTAATACCATAGGTACATTTATTTCCTTGCATATGTTTAGTACTTCTTTAGTAGTGAAACTTTTATCATCATTTTCAAAAATTAACAAATCTGTAATTTCCTTTGGTAAGTTATTGAAGTTTTTAAAGAATCTTTCTGTAGCAGCAAGTTTACCACCTTCTTTACCTCCGATGTGTAATACCATCTTTCCTAAAGGATAACTAAGATCTTTAAAAAGATTTGCATGAAACTGCAAATTTTTAGCAGTATTCTTTATTACTTCTTCCTTAGAACTATTTATAACATTAGATTCATCAGGATGAGTATCTACTCTCAAATTATTATTGTTAATAAAATTTCCAAGCCATTCAAAGTCCATTTTCAATATTCTTCTAAATTCCCAATTTGTAACTTCGGGATGAGTTGCTAGTGGAATTAAAGCAGAAGTTATTCTATAAAAGTGGACATTGTTTTTAACAGTGTATTCTAAAATTTTATGCAAATCGTTAACGTTTGATACAGCTACCTTTTGTAGCTTTTCAAGCTTATCTCTATCTGTTGACTGTTTAGTATATGTAGAATAAGTTACTGTGCTGGCGGAAGTTATTTTAACTGCCTTTAAGGCCGTGGCCACGTAGCCTAATCTTATTTGCATAATATCACTCCTCATATAATATAGTTATACCTTTGAATATAATTATAACATGTATAATAACTATTATTCTCCAATATATCTTAATTGTTGCTCAATCATATCAAAATTCATTCTGTAATTTATAATATTCTTTAATAAGTATAATTTTATAGTTATCAAACTACCCATAATGAAGTTAATTTAAATCATTGTAAAAGTAACATTAAGTAAATGTCAGAAAATTTACTAAAGAGATAAATTTTCATATTTAAATGCTATAAACAATAATTTAAATATGCTTCCTAAAAACATCTTATTAAATAAATGTAATATTTGAATAGATGTAAGAACAAACCCAAATTTAATCATATCACATAACTACTGTGTATGTAAAACAATATAAGTATAATCCATAAATATTTGTATATTTCAGCAAGTTTATTTTAGCAAACTTAATAATATAAGTTTTGGAGGCCTTATTATAGTATAATATTGATTGATAGCTATTGTTTTGTAAATAATATATTATCAGGTATATATAATGTAGATAATAAAAATTCAACTATATCACTAATACAATACAGAGTGGAGGTTTTAATGTGGCAGATATTAAATATGAAATAAAAGAAACTTTAGGAAAGTTATCAGAATCCGGTAAAGGGTGGTCAAAGGAATTAAATTTTATAAGTTGGAATGATAAAGAGGCTAAGTATGATATTAGAGATTGGTCTCCAGAACATGAGAAAATGGGAAAAGGGGTTACAATAACTAAAGAAGAACTTATGAAACTTAAAGCATTACTTAATGAGATAAATCTGTAAAAAGAATATAAGGCATTCTTAAAAATATACAAACGTATTATTATTTCAACATTTATTTTAATAATAAGAAAATAATGAGTGGGCAGGTTTTAAGATAATAGGGCGTGGTAATAATACTATGCCTTATTCTTGGTTTATAGAAAATGGCTTAAAACGAACAATATAGTACATTTACGAAGAAACACACACATTGTTAAAATATAAACAATAAATATATGCATTGTTAAAATATTAACAGTATATACAAAAAAATACTATGCAGCAAACAAGCAAATAACCTACAATCTATTAGTGTGTAAAGGTTTAAACTAATTAAACATTTAACAATCTATTTTTTTCTATACTATGAATTAAATGTAAGCTTTAGTATATAACCGTTTACATTTGTCAAAATATTATGTTATAATCTAAATTGTAGACAAGCAATAAAACATTCACATTCAAACATTCAAATATTTAAACATTCAGAATTATGTTTATGAGTTAGTTTTAAACACTCAAAATTTTATGAAAGAGGTGTTAATATGAAAGTGGCAAATGTTGAAGAACCAAAAAAGACAACTACAGTTTTAGTTACAAACGCAGAAGAATTAAAAATTAGAATGGCGGAGGTTAGAGCAGCTCAAACGAAGTACTCTACTTTCACTCAAGAACAAGTAGATCATATATTTAAAGAAGCATCTATTGCAGCAAATATGCAAAGAATCCCATTAGCAAAAATGGCAGTTGAAGAAACAGGAATGGGACTTGTAGAAGATAAGGTAATAAAAAATCATTACGCTTCAGAATATATATACAATGCTTATAAAAATTCTCAAACTGTTGGAGTTTTTGAACATGATCAAGCAGGCGGTATCTCAAAAATATACGAACCAATTGGAGTACTAGCAGCTGTTGTGCCAACTACAAATCCAACTTCTACGGGAATATTTAAAGCTCTTATAGCATTAAAAACTAGAAATGGTATAATCTTTTCACCACATCCAGGTGCTAAAAAATGTACTATTGCAGCAATCAAAATAGTAAGAGATGCAGCAGTAGCAGCAGGCGCACCAAAAGATATAATAGCATGGGTGGACGAGCCTACAATAGAACTTTCAGGTCTTGTTATGAAAGAAGCAGATTTAATACTTGCAACAGGTGGCCCAGGAATGGTTCATGCAGCTTATTCATCAGGAAAACCAGCTGTAGGAGTTGGTTCAGGAAATTGTCCAGTAATTTTTGATGATACAGCTGATATTAAAACTGCTGTAAGTTCAATTTTACTTTCTAAAAATTTTGATTATGGAACGATATGTGCTTCAGAACAGACTATAATCGTTATGGATAGTATTTATGAAGAAGCTAAAAAAGAATTTATTAAAAGGGGAGCTTATTTCCTTACACCAGACGAAACAGAAAAAATAAGAAAAGTAATATTAGTTAACGGTAGATTAAATCCTAAACAGGTTGGTCGAGCACCTTCATATATTGCACAACTTGGAGGATTTAAAGTTCCAGAAGAAACAAAAGTTCTTATAGGAGAAATTGAAAGTGTAGAACTTGAAGAAGAATTCTCTCACGAAAAATTATCTACAGTTCTTGGTATGTATAGGGTTAAAACTTTTGATGAAGCACTAGCTAAGGCAGAAAGACTTGTTGTACTTGGGGGCTATGGTCACAGTTCAGCATTGTGGACTAATCCAATGAAGTCTAAAGCTAGAATAGCTAAGTGGAGTGCACTTATGAGAACAGGAAGAATTATGGTAAATATGCCAACCTCTCATGGTGGAATAGGAGATTTATTCAACTTTAAAACTACTCCTTCATTAACACTTGGTTGTGGATCATGGGGTGGAAATTCTGTTTCAGAAAACGTTGGAATAAAACAATTATTAAATATTAAGAACGTAGCTGAGAGGAGAGAAAATATGCTTTGGTTTAAAGTTCCACAAAGGGTTTATTTCAAATATGGTTGCCTTGAACTTGCAATAAAAGAATTAAATGTATTGGGCAAGAAAAAGGTACTTATAGTAACTGATCAGATTCTTGTTGATCTTGGTGTTGTAGCTAAAGCTACAAGAGTTTTCTCAGAACTTGGAATGGATTTCAAAATATTCTCAGAGGTATTGCCAGATCCAACTCTTGCTACTGCTAGAGCAGGTGTTGCAGTATTAAACCAATATCAACCAGATACAATTATGTCAATTGGTGGAGGATCACCAATAGATGCAGCTAAAATCATGTGGGTAATGTATGAACACCCAGAAATTAAATTCCAAGATTTAGCTATGAGATTTATGGATATTAGAAAGAGAGTATATACATTCCCAGTAATGGGTTCAAAATGTTATATGGTTGCTTGTGCTACAACAGCAGGTACTGGTTCAGAAGTTACACCATTCGCAGTAATTACTGATGAAGTAACACATAGTAAATATCCTTTAGCTGATTATGAATTACTTCCTAATATGGCAATAGTTGATGCTGATTTAATGATGAATATGCCAAGAGGACTAACAGCAGCTTCAGGTATAGATGCTTTAACTCATGCTCTTGAATCTTATGTATCAATACTTGCTACACCATTTACTAATGGACTTGCTTTAGAAGCAGTAAAAGAAATATTCAAGTGGTTACCACTAGCTTACAGTGAGGGCCCAACTAACATAAAAGCAAGAGAAGGTATGGCTCATGCTTCAACAATGGCTGCTATGGCATTTGGTAATGCATTCCTAGGAGTTTGTCACTCAATGGCTCATAAATTGGGAGCAAAACATCATGTACCACATGGCGTTGCTAATGCATTATTGATTAATGAAGTTATAAAATACAATGCAACAGATAACCCAAGAAAACAAGGTACTTTCGCACAATATGAATATCCAGATGCTAAACATAGATATGCTAATGTTGCAGATACTTTAAAATTGGGTGGAAATACAGATGACGAAAAGGTAGAATTACTAATTAAAGCTATCCAGGTATTAAAGGATCAAGTTAACATTCCTAAATCAATAAGTGCAGCAGGAGTTAAAAAAGAAGACTTCTATGCTACATTAGATGAAATGTGTGAATTAGCGTTTGATGATCAATGTACAGGTGCTAATCCAAGATATCCATTAATCAGAGAAATTAAAGAAATGTATATCAAAAATTTCGAATAATAGATTAACCAATAACAAGTAAACTTTGAAAGTAAATATTTAAGAGTTTATAACATATAGAAAAGTAGCAGTGTCCCCTAATGCACTGGTGCTTTTTTATGTTTTATAAACTTTTTTTATGGGAAAGAACTTTCTCAACTGATTGCCTAATGTTTTCATAATTCATTATAACGGTGATATCATTATACGAATGTAAACGGTATACAAAACCGTTTTCAATTGTAGCAATATTGTGATATAATCTAAACATAAATAAGCTAAAATCAAATATGTAATCTATTATAAAAAGCTCAAAATAGAAGAGGTGATATTATTAAAGTAACATCAAAATATAGAAGTTAAAGGGAATAAAAAATGAAATTATAGCAATTTTGCAAGAGTTATCAGCCAGTGCGGAGAAAAACGTAGATGGAACTGAACAAGACTCAGCTTAAATAGAAGAACAATCTGTTTTAATTAATTAAATGGCGAATGAGATTTAAAGTTTGAAAAGGAATAATAAAGTAGGAAGGATGATTTAATATGAAAGGGTATATTGAGGAGTCTCATAATAGATGTAGGTCAACAAAAATGTTAGTGAAAAATTTGTTTAGTACCTTAATTTTGAATAACGTTGAAAATAAGAATATTCTTGAGAAAAACAAAGAGCTTATTTTAACTGCTATTCCATTTATGAATCATTTATATGATTTTGTAAGTGGTTCCGATTTCTTTGCAATATTATGTGACAGTAATGGATGTATCCTAAAAGTAATAGGAGATGAAAGGATATTATCTGAGGCAATAAAGTTCAAAATGATAACAGGGGCATATATGGATGAAACACATATTGGAACTAATGCAATGAGCCTTGTAATATCCGAAGAAGTACCAATTCAGATTTCTGGAAAGGAACATTTTATGGAAGCATATCATAAATGGACATGCTCTGCAGCACCAATTAAGGACTTAAATGGAAAGGTTATTGGAATAATTGACTTAACAGGATATATAGAAAATGTTAATCCACATACTCTCGGAATGGTAGTTGCTGCAGCGGATGCAATAGAAAAAATGTTTGAAATCAATAAATATAATTCAATGCTTGAGATTTCAAAAAAAAGATTAGAGACCACAATCAATTCGATTTCTGCTGGAATTTTGACTTGTGATGTAATAGGAAATATTACAGCAATGAATAAACAAGTAGTTAGAATGTTTGGTTATAGTGAAAATGAAATGAGAAAAATTATAATCCCTGAGTTGATTCAAAACTGGAGTGAAATATTAGGACAACTTAAGGTTAAGGGTACCTTTATTGATAAAGACGTTTATATAAATGCAAGGGTAAATAAATTACAATATACCCTGACGTTGTATCCGATATATGATTTAAAAATGAATCTAGAGGAAATAACTCTCGTGCTCTACGAGTTAAAAAAGAGTAGAAAAATTGCAGGAAAAATGTTGAGTGGCCAGGCTGTATATACTTTTGATAAAGTGATGGGAAAAAATAAAACATTTATGAAAACAATTGACTATGCAAAAAAGATTGCAGAAAGTAAATCTACAGTATTAATAACTGGCGAAAGTGGTACTGGTAAGGAGGTTTTTGCGCAGTCTATTCATAATTATGGTATTCGTAAAGATGAACCTTTTATAGCAGTAAATTGTGGCGCGATTCCAAGGGCACTTGTAGAGTCAGAACTATTTGGTTACGAAGATGGAGCATTTACTGGTGCAAAAAAAGGTGGCAATGCTGGAAAATTTGAAATCGCAGATGGAGGTACGATTTTCCTAGATGAGATAGGAGAAATGCCTATAGATATGCAGATTAAATTATTGAGAGTAATTGCGGAGAGTGCAATTACTAGGATTGGCAGTTCAGAACAGATACCAATTGATGTAAGGATTATGGCAGCTACAAATAAGGATCTAAAAGATGAAATTGAGAAAGGAAACTTTAGAAAAGACCTTTATTATAGATTGAATGTGATGCCCTTAAATTTACCACCAATTAGAGAAAGAAAAGATGATATACCTCAATTGGTAAATTATTATATGAATAAGACATCAAAAATGCTTAATAAAAGAATTGTGGATATTCCGGAGGCATATATGAAATATCTTATGGAGTACGATTGGCCAGGAAATGTAAGAGAATTAGAAAATGCAGTTGAACGAATTGTAAATTCTGAAGCAATTCAACTTAACATTAGTAATGAAGTAACTCAAGTTAATAAAAACACTATAAAATTGGATACAAATCTTAGTTTGGAAATGATGGAAAAACTACACATAAGCAAAGTTATAAAACAGGTTAAAGGTAATATGACCTTAGCAGCAAATATTTTGAAAATTGGAAGAAACACTTTATACAGAAAAATTGAAAAATATAACATTGACTGTTCCAAAATTGAACATAGTTCCATAATTGAACAGTCATTTTTAGTTGAAGTGTAACCAAATGGAACAATTAGAGTATTGTGATTAGAAAATTTTTTAAAATAGCATAAGAATAGGTTGTGAATTCACCATCTAAAAAAAATAAAAAATATATATGTATATTGGCACAGAAAATGCTAATAAATATAGTGTAAGTAAATATGAGGAGTTCATTCTATTTGATTATAAAATATAGTTTTAAGAGTTAATTTATAACAAATATCATATTTATAGTTTGTTTTAAACACTCAAATTTTATGAGAGAGGTGTTAATATGAAAGTGGCAAATGTTGAACAACCAAAGAAGACAACTACAGAATTAGTTACAAACGCTGAAGAATTAAAAATTAGAATGGCGGAAGTTAGAGCGGCTCAAACGAAGTTCTCTACTTTTACTCAAGAACAAGTAGATCATATATTTAAAGAAGCATCTATTGCAGCAAATGTTGCAAGAATCCCATTAGCAAAATTAGCAGTTGAAGAAACAGGAATGGGACTTGTAGAGGACAAGGTAATAAAAAACCATTACGCATCAGAATATATATACAATGCTTATAAAAATTCTCAAACTGTTGGAGTTTTTGAACATGATCAAGCTGGCGGTATCTCAAAAATTTATGAACCAATTGGAGTACTAGCAGCTGTTGTGCCAACTACAAATCCAACTTCTACAGGAATATTTAAAGCTCTTATAGCATTAAAAACTAGAAATGGTATAATCTTTTCACCACATCCAGGTGCTAAAAAATGTACTATTGCAGCAATCAAAATAGTAAGAGATGCAGCAGTAGCAGCAGGCGCACCAAAAGATATAATTGCATGGGTAGACGAGCCTACTATAGAACTTTCAGGTCTTGTTATGAAAGAAGCAGATTTAATACTTGCAACAGGTGGTCCAGGAATGGTTAAAGCCGCTTATTCATCAGGTAAACCTGCTGTTGGAGTTGGTTCAGGAAATACACCAGTAATTGTTGATGATACAGCTGATATTAAAACTGCTGTAAGTTCAATATTACTTTCTAAGAATTTTGATTATGGAACAATATGTGCTTCAGAACAGACTGTCATAGTTATGGATAGTGTTTATGAAGAAGCTAAAAAAGAATTCATCAAAAGAGGAGCTTATTTCCTTACAAAAGATGAAACTGAGAAAATAAGAAAAGTAATATTAGTTAATGGTAGACTAAATGCTAAACAGGTTGGTAGACAAGCTTCATATATTGCACAACTTGGTGGATTCAAAGTTCCAGAAGAAACTAAAGTTCTTATAGGAGAAATTGAAAGTGTAGAACTTGAAGAAGAATTCTCACATGAGAAACTATCTACAGTTCTTGGTATGTATAGAGTTAAAACTTTTGAAGAAGCTTTAGTTAAGGCAGAAAGACTTGTTGTTCTTGGCGGATATGGTCATAGTTCAGCATTGTGGACAAATGCAATTAAGTCTAAAGAAAGAATAGCTAAGTGGAGTTCACTTATGAGAACAGGAAGAATATTGGTTAATATGCCAACATCTCATGGTGGTATAGGTGATTTATTCAACTTTAAGACTACTCCTTCATTAACACTTGGTTGTGGATCATGGGGCGGAAATTCTGTTTCAGAAAACGTTGGAATAAAACAATTATTGAATATTAAGAACGTAGCTGAGAGGAGAGAAAATATGCTTTGGTTTAGAGTTCCACAAAGAGTTTATTTCAAATATGGTTGTCTTGAACTTGCAATAAAAGAAATGAATGTATTAGGTAAGAAAAAAGTACTTATAGTAACTGATCAGATTCTTGTTGATCTTGGTGTTGTTGCTAAAGCTACAAGAGTATTTACAGAACTTGGAATGGACTTTAAAATATTCTCAGAGGTATTGCCAGATCCAACTCTTGCTACTGCTAGAGCAGGTGTTGCAGTATTAAACCAATATCAACCAGATACAATTATGTCAATTGGTGGAGGATCACCAATAGATGCAGCTAAAATCATGTGGGTAATGTATGAACACCCAGAAGTAAGATTCCAAGATTTAGCTATGAGATTTATGGATATTAGAAAGAGAGTATATACATTCCCAGTAATGGGTTCAAAATGTTATATGGTTGCTTGTGCTACTACAGCAGGTACTGGTTCAGAAGTTACACCATTTGCAGTAATCACTGATGAAGTTACAGGAGCTAAATATCCTTTAGCTGATTATGAACTACTTCCTAATATGGCAATAGTTGATGCTGATTTAATGATGAATATGCCAAGAGGATTAACAGCAGCTTCAGGTATAGATGCTTTAACTCATGCTCTTGAATCTTATGTATCAATACTTGCTACACCATTTACTAATGGTCTTGCTTTAGAAGCAGTAAAAGAAATATTCAAGAACCTACCACTTGCATATAGTGAAGGACCAACAAATGTAAAAGCAAGAGAAGGTATGGCTCATGCTTCAACAATGGCTGCTATGGCATTTGGTAATGCATTCCTAGGAGTTTGTCATTCAATGGCTCATAAATTGGGAGCAAAACATCATGTACCACATGGCGTTGCTAACGCATTATTAATTAATGAAGTTATAAAATACAATGCAGTAGAGAATCCAAGAAAAATGGGAACTTTTGCACAATATGAATTCCCACAAGCTAAGAGTAGATATGCAGAAGTTGCAGATGCTTTACAATTAGGTGGAAATACAGAGGATGAGAAAGTAGAATTATTAATTAAAGCTATACAGAAATTAAAAGATCAAGTTAACATTCCAAAATCAATAAGTGCAGCAGGAATTAAGAAAGATGATTTCTATGCTACATTAGATGAAATGTGTGAATTAGCGTTTGATGATCAATGTACAGGTGCTAATCCAAGATACCCATTAATCAAAGAAATAAAAGAAATGTATATAAAAGTGTTCGAATAATAGATTAAGTAAAGTATAAAATAGTTTATAACATATAGAAAAGCAACAGTGTACCCTAATGCACTGTTGCTTTTTTATGCTATATTTGTTTACCTATTGGAAGTCCAATAATGATTTTCGTTCCTATATTCAATCTGCTTTCGACTACAATGGAACCATTATGTATTCCAATTATCCATTTTGATATTGACAATCCAAGGCCTGTTCCACCACTATCTTTTGCTCTTGATTTATCACATCTATAAAATCTATTAAAGATATAGGGAAGATCATCTTTAGGAATACCTATTCCTGTATCTATAACTTCAAGGATTAAATTCTTCTTTTTTACATAGCTATTTAAATTTATACTTCCACCAATTGGTGTATACTTTATGCTATTATCAATAAAAATACGTATCGCTTGCTTTAATAATTTTTTATCTGCATATATAAGCAATTCTTCATTTATATTAGTTGTAATTACATGGCTTGCGTCAATTAGTTTTGTTTCCTTAATAATATCATCTATTAAAATATTAATATTAAACTCTTCTTTGTAGATTTTCTGAGAATTCTTATCACTTCTGGCAAGGAAGAGAAGCTTTTCCACTAGATCCTTCATATTTTCGGACTCGCTTTTAATAGCTATTATAGATTCTTCAAGGACTTCTTTATCATCTTTTCCCCAACGATACAGCATATTTACATAACCTTGTATAACGGCTATGGGAGTTCTGAGTTCATGTGAGGCATCCGATACAAATTGATTTTGCATTTCATAGGAATTTTGAATACGATCTAACATATCATTAAAGGTTTCCGCTAGTTGTTTCAATTCATCATGAGAATTGCTAACATTCAATCTTCTTTCCAAGGCATTAATTGAAATAGCTTGTGTAGTTTTTGTCATATTTTTTATAGGTAATAGCATTTTTTTACTTGTTTTAGAGCCTATGCTTAATGTAAAAATTAAAGAAAGTATATTTAATATGGATATAATAGACGCGAAGATTCCTAAATATAAATTTTCCCTTATTAAATTTTTAGAGAATTGAATGAAATAGATGTTATTTTTAAGAGATACTTTAGTAGTTACATAAACTAATTGTTGATTTGTTTCATTAATTAAAGTAAAAGGTGGACTATCTTTATTAAAAACTACATTATTTTTGTTTTTTTCAGTGGAGTAAACCAAACTTTCTTTTTCATCAAAAACACTTAAGGTTACATATTTTATATTTGAAAAAACATTAATATTAAAATCTTTAAGGTTTTTGCTTAACTTAGTATAATTATTAGCCACTGTACTATATTTAGTAAGTTCATCGTGAACTTCATTGATCAAATATAACCTAAAGCCTATAATTAAACCAATACTTAATAGAAATAGTAAAATAGAAAAAATAAGAGTATATATAGCAGTCATTTTAAAACTAATAGAAAATTTTAACCGTTTATTAATATTATAAGTTAGTATTTTTAAAATTCTGGGTATAAAAGTTAATACTATCGTTGTAATCTTGTATAAAAATTTTAAAAATTGTAATATATATTTAAAGAGAAACTTTAGATTATTCATCTTTTAAAAGATATCCCACCCCTCGCACTGTGTGAATGAACTTTTTGTTAAATTTATCATCTATTTTGCTTCTTAAATATCTAATGTACACATCTACTACATTAGTATCACCCATATATTCATATCCCCATACAATATCAATAATTTTATTTCTTGAAAGAACAATATTTTTATTTTCTATTAGAAATTTTAGTAAATCAAATTCGGTCTTAGTTAGTTCTATGTGGTTATTTTTAAAGGTAACCATATGCTGATCTAAGTCTATAGTCAATTCTCCAATAGTTAATATATTTAAGATTTCCTTTAAAATTGGTGTCTTTTTTAATGCAGTTCTTATTCGTGCAAGTAATTCTTCAATTGCAAAAGGTTTAGTCATATAGTCATTCGCTCCTATGTCAAGTCCCATAACTTTGTCCATTACCTCATCTTTTGCAGTAAGCATTATAATAGGAACGGCTGACACTTGCCTTAGCCTTCTTAAGACCTCTAGTCCATTTAAAGAAGGAAGCATAATATCTAGGAGTATCAGGTCAAATATTCCACTCGTGGCTTTATCTAACCCCTCACGTCCATCATGGCATTGTGAAACTATGTAACCCTCATAAATTAGTTCTAACTCAAGAAACCGTGCTATCTTTATTTCATCTTCAATTATTAAAATTCTTTGTCCGCTCATGTATATCTATACCTCCCAAATATGTTACATTAAAATACTTTGTCTTATTATTAAATAATATAGACGATTAAATTAATAACAATAGTTTTATTATATATTAATTTTAATTTAATTGCAGACAATTAGCTTCATATTTTTTGTTTCTAAAAAAAAACCTACATTATATAAAATGTAGGTTACTGGGCTATAATAATTTATTCAGTTTTAAACTCTTCATTAATTTTTGTAGTTACTTTATTAACCACAACTGACATTTTATCAAAAATATTGTTTACCTCACAACTTTCAGTATCTTTCTTTTGAATTCTTATTTTGTGGTTTGTTGCAAGAGCAAATATCAATGCTGCAATTACCAGTGGTGGAACTACTACAGTTATTATAACTGAGAGTGTTAAGCAAAGATTTAATACAACTACATCATTTTTTTTGATAATTAATTTAGATTCGTTTCCTTTTTTAATTATTATTTTTATTTTTCTAATAAATTTATTTTCGCTAAATGGGGTTTTCTCGGGTTTAATCTTGTTTTGTTTTTCAAGATAAATTAAAGCTTCAATAAGATTCCCTTCACTTTCCTCTAATGCATTTTTAGCATCCTCATAGCTGACATTAGCTCTTTTTCTTAATTCATCAATTTGTTCTAAATTTATTGTCATTTAAATTCCTCCTTATTTTATCATGGAAAAACATTAAGCCACTTTAGTTGGGTGATTGTTTTCTATGTTTTTATTATAAAATAGGAGGATTAGATATTAATTAGTAAAAGATTAGAATTACATTAGAAATTCCCTTATATCCTCCCTACCAGCAAGAATGGTTACTCCCCTGCCAAGCCTAGCAACTATCGCTTCACATATATCTTTATGCCTCTCAGAGATAATCATTACAGCTTTAGATTCATCAAGCCCTTCCACAATAACATCAATTGCTTTAAAAGCTATGAAATATGCTATAAGAGAATACAGTGCTCTATCCCAGCCAAAAATAAATCCTGCACTACTTAATATAACAATTTCGCCTATCGAAAAACTTATTTATAGTGTTTAAATATTTATAACAGGAATAATAAATTTAAACATGGTATAATATAGACTTATGAGTTAAAATTTATATGAGTTATACCTAAAAACTATATATGAAACAAAGAGGGGAAGTTAAAATGAGTAACATGAAGTTTGAGGAATTTAATATTAGTGAAGAAATATTGAAAGCAATTAATAATTTAGGATATAAAAAACCTTCAGATGTACAGGCTGCGGCAATACCTTTAGCTCTTAAAGGTAATGATATTATAGTGAAATCACAGACAGGAAGTGGAAAAACAGCTGTCTTTGCTATTCCACTTTGTGAAGGTGCAGATATAGAGGAAACAGAACCTCAAGCATTAGTATTGACACCTACTAGAGAATTAGCGCTTCAAGTAAGTCAAGATATAACAAATATCGGAAGATATAAAAAAATTAGAGCAATAGCTGTTTTTGGTAAGCAACCTATTGAGATGCAAAAAAAACAGCTAAAGCAAAGGGTTCACGTGATTGTAGGTACGCCAGGAAGAACTTTAGATCATATTGATAGGGGTAATATTAAATTAGATAAGGTAAAGTATCTAATACTAGACGAAGCAGATGAAATGCTTAGTATGGGATTTATAGAACAGGTAGAAGAGGTTATTAAATCTGTTCCTAAAGATAGAGTAACTATGTTATTTTCAGCTACAATTCCAGAATCAATCGAAGCAATATGCGCTAAATATATGGTGAATCCTGTAAAAATAGAAATAAACCCTGAAAAATTAACCGTTGATAAAATTGATCAGGTTTGCTACGAGGTAGAGGAAGACAAAAAATTCAGTGTACTTAAAAAAATACTTTATATTGAAAATCCAGATTCTTGTATTGTATTTTGTAGGACAAAAGAAAATGTTGATTCAATAACTGTACAAATGAAGAATCGTTACTATTCATGCATTAAAATACATGGAGGTATGCTTCAAAATGACAGATTAGATGCTATGGAAAGATTTAAAAAAGGCGAATTTAGATTCTTAGTGGCTACAGATGTTGCAGCTAGGGGAATAGACGTAGAAAATATAACTCATATTATAAATTATGATTTACCACTCGAAATAGGTAATTACGTACATAGAATAGGTAGAACAGGACGTGCAGGAAAAAAAGGAAAAGCCATAACCTTTAGCACTCACTATGAAAATAAATTTCTAAAAGCCATAGAGCAGTATATTGGTATGGAAATACCTAAAGCGGAAATTCCGTCAAAAGAAGAGTCGGAGTTATGCAAAGACGCATTTTATGAAAAGCATGATACTAAACCTGTCATCAAAAAAACAAAAGAATCTAATTTTAGTAAAGATATTATGAAATTATACATTAGTGCAGGCAAAAAGAAAAAGATAAGGACTGTGGATATTGTAGGAACTATTTGCAACATCAAGGATGTTGATGCTGATGATATAGGTATTATTAATATTCAAGATAATTTTTCAAATGTTGACATTATGAATGGAAAGGGTAAGCTAGTTCTAGAAGCTCTTAAAAAATCAACAATAAAAGGTAAAACTATCAGAGTAGAAAAAGCGAATAAATAATACTACTATAATTAGTTTTATTCATATGTAATATAAAGTTAAGGTTGATAATTTAATTATCAACCTTATTTTTATATTATATATACTTAAAGAAATAAGGAATAATTTATATAATATTTGTCAATTGTATTAAAGAAGGGGTTATTGAGAATTAAATGTTTACATGTTACAATAATATAATATTTTACTATAGTTATATATAGTAAGTTTTGTGATTTTATGTAGAAAAGAGGTTGCAATTATTGGCTAAACACTATTTTGCATAGTGCATGTATATATATAAGTATATTTTAAGTTATAATATACTTCTTAATTTGACAGAATAACCATAGAGTTATAAAATTGTTATAGATATAATTTATTTACTCTTTAATATGTGTTAAAATATAAAAGTTGTGGAAAAGATTTAGTAAAGAGTGACTTTCTAAAAACAAAGAACTAGGCGATATTATAATTATGATAAAAAAGACTATTAATATTACCTGTTAAAAAGGAGAGCTATAATGAAAACATTTCAAGATTTAGTTAATGAGACAATAGATGTTCAAGATTTAGAAGAATTAGAGTCAGCAGCAGATTTATTTCAGTTTGGTATAGAAAAAGGGTATTATAATAAACGTCAAGCAGATCAATTCAACGTTACCTATTGGAAAATGAAAAACAAATGCTTAGCTTATGAAGTTGCTAAAGAAATAAAGGGTAATAAATTAGATATAATTACAATGGTTACTAGTGCTCCAAATGAAATAAAAGACAATATGCGTGAGCTTACTAATTATGTGAATGGTAGGGTTAAAGCACTTAAAGGTAAAATGAACGGAATTAGATAAAATTTATATTGTGTAAAGAAAATGAGGCACTGAAGTTAGTTAAAAATCATGTTAACTTATAGCATTGTACTTCAGCTGAGAAAAAGGGTATATATTGCTATAAGCAACAAACTTGTAGGGATATATACCTTATTTATATAAATCTCTAGCAAGCATTTCCAATGCAATTATATCTAAAATAGTATATATAATTATTTATCTTTCTCAGGAAATACAAATAATTTATTTAGTCATTAGTTTTGACAATGTGACTATTCTTATCAAAAGAATGAAGCTCCATATATTTTTTCACATCTTTCCAAAAAAATTAAAAACTATAATTTTTTATACAAATACCTATATCAGTTTGATAATTTATACGCTTCATATAAGGTTACCCCCTGTAGATGTAAGAATGAAAACAATTACTTATTATATATGTTATACGAGTATTATTATTATAGTTGTTCGTTTCATTTTTGCATATTAAATTCAAACAAAACATGACATACGTCATATATCCTAAAATTTTATGCTAATCTTATAAAAGGGGTAGGCGATATTATTAAAAAATGGGGGAAATAAAATGTATAAAGTATATGCGATATTTATAGGTATATTAATTGCTATAATGATTAGTTTTAATGGGGTTTTGTCAAATTATACAGATCAATATGTTTCAATACTTATAATTCACATAGTGGGCCTTATCGTTGTAGTTGCTGTCTTAATATTTAAAAAAGAGAACTTTAAGCTCTCTAAAGACATTCCATTATATTTATTCAGCGGTGGTTTTCTAGGAGTTTTTATGGTGTTTTTAAGTAATTTGTGTTTCAATTTATTAGGGGCATCTTTAACTTTATCATTAGGTATATTGGGACAGTTAATATTAGCCTGTTTTATTGACCATTATGGCCTATTTGGATTAAATATATATAAGTTTAGAAAGAAAAAAATTATTGGATTTTTTGTAATATTTATAGGCCTAATTACAATGATAGTATCTTAAATAATAGGGGGATAAATATGTTATATATAATTTTAGCAATTTTATGTGGATCAATTACTATAATATCCATGATTGTAAATTCACATCTAGCTAAAAGAATAGGAGTTTTTCAAGGTACTCTTATAAACTATATAGTAGGGATATTTAGTACAATATTACTTATGATTCTAGTGAGAAATTCTATAAACATATCATTAGTTAGTTATAATAGCATACCAGTATGGGCCTTTTTAGGCGGATTGCTAGGAGTTATAGTTGTTGCAAGTACTAATATTGTAATCCCTAAGATATCTACCATATATACTACCTTGCTTATATTTATGGGTCAGCTTTTTACAGGCATATTAATTGATTATTTTAGAGTGGGATTTGTTTCAAAGGGGAAAATTATTGGTGGCATATTAATTCTATTAGGAATAATATATAATTCTAATGTTGATAAGAAGGAAATGGTCATATAGTATGTTTTATATAAAATAAAATCTTAAAGGAGAAAATTATGGATAATGAAATTAAAGAAATGTTAATTGAAATGAAAAAGGATCTTGTTGATATTAGCTCAAGACTGGAAATAGTCGAGAAAAATCAAGTGAATGTCGCAAATGCTGAACATAAAAATTGGCATATGTTAGCTGATAAGTTAGGTGAATACGATTTAATATTACATAAAATTTATGGGGAAAAAAGTTGTGAAAAATAGAAAAAAGTTTTACAAAGTAGAGGGGATGCCAATGAGGTATCCTCTAATAAGTTTTAAATGATAATGAATATTTTTATTTATTACATAGCGTGTTTTTAATTATGGTAAGTATTGCACTTTATTTAAAAGAAAACAGAATTAAATATAACAAATTAAATATAACAAATTAAATATAAATAAGCAATCATATAAATATAGTGAACTTTTTGATCATTATTTTCGTTTAAAGATTGTTAGGGGTGATTATTATTGGATGAGCTAGAGCTTATTAGCAAGGCTAAGGATGGAAATAAAAGCGCACTAAATACTCTTTTAAAAGATAATCTTAATATTTTAAAAGGGTATGTTGTTAAAATGGTAGGTGACCCCCACTTAGCACAGGATATTGTTCAGGATGCATTGCTCAAAGCTGTGCTTAATATAAACAAGTTTGAGCCTAAAGCAAAGTTTTCTACATGGTTAATAAAAATATCTACTAATGTTTACAGAGATTATTTAAGAAAGAATAAAGTTTTCCAGTATATAGATGAAAATTTTGCTGATAGAGGCAAACAAGTAGAGGATGTTGTAATAGCAAATTATGAATACAAAGAGATAATGAAGATAATTTTAAAGTTACCATATGAGAAAAGAGCAGTATTTATTTTAAAACACTATTATGGTTATAATTATGAGGAAATATCTGAAATTGTAAACTGTCCACTTGGAACAGTTCGGTCAAGGCTTCATTATGCAGTGAAATATATAATAAAAGAAATTGAGAAAAAGGAGATAATATGAATGAAGGATTCTGATGAGATTAAAAATTTTTTAATTGATGAATTTTACAATGAAGCTAAGGGGAAAGTGGATAATAACACAAATCATAGTAGTGAAGCTTCAGAATTTAAAAGTAAACTAAATTCCACAGTTAAGAAAATGGATGTGTTAAATGAAGATATATTTGATTTTCAGATAGATACCCTAAGCATAATAGAGCAAGGAGAGTCTATAAGCGAAAACAGGAAGGCTAAAAAAGAATTTATTTTATTTATATTATCGTCCTTTATAATTCTTTCTTCATATGCCATAGCCATCATTAAAATAGATTCTAAGATACTAATTATATCGCAGATTTTTATTGTAATTATCGCTCCTTGGATAATAATACCTAGCTTAGCAACTAAAAGAAGAGGGAGTGAAGTTTAATGGTGATTTCAAATAATCAACTAATTATAATATTAGCAATAGTTATTCCTATCTTATTAATCCAAGGAGCATGGGTATTTTGTGATGCAAGAAGACGAAGAGAAAAATACTATTGGCTTTGGGGAATTTTTGCACTGATGAATACGCCAAGTAATCTTCTTATTTATCTATTAGTAACACGAGTAATATTAAAGAATAAAAAGAAAGAATAGTTGCTAAGAAATTAGCAACTATTTTTTTACCCTTTAGGAAATCAAAAGTTTGTTTAAAATTACTAAGGAAAGGTAAGCTGCTTTTTATAATATATATTTTGAAATTATGATGAACTTTTTGATTCTTATTACGTTAAAGTTATGAAAATATAAAAAGGAGGAATAATATATGTTTGAAGGAATGGCTTTAGTAGATATAATAAAATTACTTGCACCTATAATTTTATTGGAGGTAGTTCTTATGGGTTTCTGCTTATATAGATTAACAGTAGATAAAGTAAAATTTTTACCTAAGTGGGCATGGGCTTTGATTATACTTTTTATTCAATTAATAGGCAGCATAGCTTTTTTATTAATAGGAAGAGAGCGTGAATAGGATGATTAAAGTGGTAAATGTAAATAAAAAATATGGAGACATTGAAGTTTTAAAGAACATTTGCTTTGAAATAAAAAAGGGAACAATATATGGATTTCTAGGTCCTAATGGAGCAGGAAAAACTACAACTATGAATATACTATCAGGGTTAATTGATTTTAATAGTGGAGGGATATATTTAGATGGAAAAGATTTTAAAAAGAATAAAAGAGAATTATTAAGAAAAGTGGGCTACCTACCACAAAATCCAGTGTTTTATAATTATATGAATGCTAATGAATACCTGCATTTTATTGGTGAAATAGCAAATATGACTGAGAAAAATATATTGAAGAGAACTATAGAAATTTTAGATATTGTTAAGCTTAGTGCGTCGGCAAAGAGGAAAATAGGACAATATTCAGGTGGGATGAAGCAGCGGCTAGGGATTGCAGTGGCCTTGTTTAATAAACCAGAAATAGTTTTTTTAGATGAGCCCACCTCAGCATTAGATCCTGAGGGTAGAATGGAGATACTAGAGTTTATAAAAGACTTGAAGTCATCAGGCACCACTGTTTTTCTCTCAACTCATATTTTGAGTGATGTAGAAAGGGTTTGTGACGAGCTAAGTATTTTGGATAAAGGGCAAATACTCATATCTGATAATTTAGAGAATTTAAAGAATAAGTATATTCAGCCTATATTTGATATTGAGTTTGAAAAAAACTGCTTAACCTTAGATAAAGTTCTTTTAGGCTTTAAGTGGGTAGAGAAAGTTTCAATAGTGGAAAATAAAGTTTCTATCTATGTTAATAATTTAGATATTGCTAAATCGGAACTTTTAAAACTTCTTGTGCAGGGAGAAAATAATATTTTATCTTATGATTTAAGAAAAAGTAATCTTGAAGATATTTTTATAAGGCTGGTGAATAAAAATGACAACCTTTAAGGCTTATTTTAAGAAAGAGATAATGGAGTCCAAAAGACAATATAAATATGTAATACTTGCTGTAGGAATAATAGCATTTGCTATTTTGGATCCATTTATGTTAAAGCTACTTCCTAAAATATTGGAAAAACAATTACAAGGAGATTTAAGTCTACTTTTTATTGCTACTCCTAAGAGTGCAATTAATAATTATATCAAGGACCTTTTTCAAATTGGAAACTTATTCATAATATTTACATTGGCAAGTACTTTAAATGATGAGATAAATGGAGAAAAACTCATCTTTCCATATTCTAAGGGAAGTAAGCCAGTTGGCATAGTGCTTGCTAAAATAATTCATTATACTATTGTGGTAACCATATTAACATTCATAGGATTTTTGACTTGTTATTACTATGGAAGCATTTTGTTACAAGGGGAGAGGGCGAGTTTACCAGGTGTAATGAACTCAGCTATTTTAATGTCTGTGTACTATTTTTTTAATATAACATTGGTAACACTTTTTAGTAGCTTTGTTAAAAAAGGTGTAACAGCTGGTTTTATAACTCTTATAATAACTTTTCTAAGTGCCACACTTGTAAATTTAGATACAATTGGAAAGTTTATGCCATACAAATTAGTGGAAGGCGCTAATTCATTTACACTAGAAAGTTATTTATATACTATAGTATTTTCAACTGTGTGTAGCATACTCTTTATAATATTCACTATATTTAAGATGAACAAGGTTGAGGTAATTTAATTAGGTATATGAAATAAAATCACCTAAGGAGGGTACATACTTAGGCGATTTTTATTTGCTAATATTATATAAGTTAAAAACATAATAATACAAAGATATGAAATAAATGGTATAATTAAGTTGAATGTGTTCATGCAAAGCATTATATATATTAAACTGTTTCAACAGGAGGACTATTATTATGGAAAAATTAGTTGAAGAAAAACTAGATAGACTTATAGATTTATTTAATCAAGTATCTATGCAATATAAATGGCAACAACCATTAACTAATCACTTTGTAGCATTAACTTATACATTAAACAAGTCGGAGTTTGATAAAAACAAAATCGAAAATTTAAGAAAACATATTAAGAAAACTACAGGGATATTTTCTCATTATAGAAGTGCTTCTATGATGATTATATCAGCAGTGCTTTCATCTAAGTATGATGACCCAAAAGTAGAATTCAATAAAATACTTAATTATGACAAAAGAATGAGAGAAGTAGGATTTAAAAATAGTATGTATTTACCAATAGCTAATTATGCGCTTCTAGCTACATGTGACGAAGAAGGAGTGGATACAAGAATAAATAAAGCTATAGAATTATATAAAGAAATGAGAAAAAATCATCCTTGGTTAACTAGTGGAGATGATTACCCACTTTCTATATTTTTATCTAAATCAGATAGCTCGGTTAAAAGTATTATAGAGAATATGGAAGAGTGTTATAAATTACTAAATCAAAATGGTTTTAAAAAAAATAATGGTCTTCAATTTTTATCTCACATACTAGGGTTCCGTAAAGAGGATAATGCAGTCAAGGTATTAAGATGCATAAGAATGTTTAACAAACTTAAACAGAATAAAATAAAAGTTTATTCTGGTGGATATGCAGCAATAGGGTTTCTGTCAATACTTGGTGAAGAAGGATATGAGGCAGTAGACCAAGTTATTGAAGTTGTAAGAATTCTGAAATCTACTAAGAAGTATAGATGGTTAACAAAGGAAACTCATCTATACACAGCTGCTGCTTTAGTCAGCGATGTTTATATTGAGAATATGAAAAATAACAAGGAACTTATCCAAACAATTATTGGAATTTCAATTGAAGCATTAATTGCAGCACAAATAGTAGCTACAGTTGCTGCAGCTAGTGGGGCAACGACATCAGCTGGGATTGCTTCTTCATATTAATGTTCTAATATAGTTAGATGAATTTTATAAATAACATAACAGAACCTTAACTTATAAAGTTAAGGTTCTGTTATGTTATAGAAACTATATATAATTACTGACTAAATGGGTTTCGCTAAGGTAATGGGTTGAAAGTAGAAGATGATTCTAATGTTTAGTAGGCAATTCATCTAAGCTTTTTAGCTGATATCCCTGGCTTTCCCACTTTGTAATTACATCATCTAGTATTTCAGCATTGGTTTTAGACACTGCGTGTAATAGCATAATTCCGCCGCTATGGGTTCTTTGCATAATACGTTTTTTAGCAGCGTCATGTGAGGGCTGTTTTTCCTTAATCCAATCCATATAAGCAAAGCTCCAAAATATAGTTTTATATCCATTGTTTTTAGTATATTTTAAGGATAACTCGCTATATTTACCCATTGGAGGTCTAAAATACTTAGCCATTTTCTTATGAGTAATATTCTCATATGCATCTTCTACATCAGACAATTCTTTGTTGAATTTTTCTTCATCCTTTATAGAAGCCATTGAAGGATGGTGATTACTATGGTTGCATACTAAGTGTCCATCATCCACCATTCTTTTAATTATTTCAGGATTAGAAGTAATATATGGTTTTACAACAAAGAAGGCTGCTTTTACATTGTGTTTTTTTAGAACATCCAAAATGGGCACGGTATATCCAGCTTCATAGCCCTCATCAAAAGTTAGATATAATATCTTTTTTGATGGATCACCCAAATAATAGCACCCATAGTCTGACATAATCTGAATGTTTTCTTTAGGCCCTTGTGGAGGAATATTATCATTGCGTGGTTGGAAATACCAATTATACTCTTTAGTACTTATTCCATCGTGAGTATCATTATTACTAAAGACATTTTTAAAAAAATTAAATATGGTAGTTTTTTTAGTACTATCCTTGTTATAGTATTCAACGTATTCACTTTTAGAGCTTGTGTTAGTAATGGTTTTTAATTCATTCCCATAAGAAATACTTGGGGAACAGTCAATAAAGAGTATTGAAGAAATAATAATACTTAACATTTTTCTTTTCACTTAAATCACCTCTGGTTGACTATATTTAGTTAAAATAATTAATTAGTATATAACTTAGTATGCTCAGTAAATGTATATAGATATTCATAAATCAACCTTTGTGACATTGGTAATTTTTATAGATTCTTTATGCTTTTTAATACTTCACTATAAATTAATGATTTTATAGCGAAGTATAATTTTATATAAGTTTTACTTTAAGTTGATTAATATTGTATACTAGTAGTATGTCCAAAGTGGAGGTAATTAAATGAAACTGAGTATAAAGCAACAAAGAATAATTCATAGTAAACCTATAAAATGTACCTTAATTAAGGGAATTAAAGGAACTGGTAAAACAACTGCAGCAATCTATAGAAGTCTTTATTTGAAAAATCAATATTGTTTATATGAAGAGGATAAGATATTAATGCTTGCAGCTAAGGATGAAGACATAGATTATATAGAGAAAATATATAACTTAGCAGAAGAAGAAACTAGGTTAGAATATTTAAGTGTATTCTCTACTAAAAAAAGAAAACTGAATGTGGTTACATTAGAAAGCGTTTTACATAGATATTTTATTAAGTATAAAAACAAACATAAATTAAAAGAAATAACAATTATTATGGATGATAAAAAAAATGATATTATAAAAAAGTGTATAGTGGAAACTAAAACTATTTATCCAAGGTTAAGAATATTAAATATTGCTTTTGTTAAATTTTTTATAGAAGAAATTAAATGGATAAAAAGTTATAATTATTTAAAACTTAATTCATATCTACAAGTGAACAGAACCGGAAGAAAATGCAAAAAAGGAGAAGGACCCCAAAGAATACTTAAAAATTCTAATGCAAGAAAAGCAATATATGAACTGATGCTATTATATAATAAAAAGCTCAGCTCAGAGAATTTAATTGATAATGAAGATGTTAATATATACGCTCTAAAAATGGCGGAGACGATTAAGGCGGACAAGTATTCTCATATAATAATTGACAAAAGTAATAACTTAACTAAGATACAGTTGGATTTTATTTATGCATTATATAAAGAAAAAACTTATTCTAGCATGACTTTTCTTGTAGATATAGATGAAACTCACCCTTCTAATTCATGGATGATAAAAGGAAGAAGGATAAATGCTAAACCCTTAGGAGAAAAAGTAAAGTCTTATTTCTTTAAAAACAAGTATGAAACACAAGAAAAGGTTAAAGACAATTGTTATAATATAATAAACAAGAACATAAATATTGATGCATTGGAGAATTTTAAATATTGTGATATTAGGCATAACAGAGAATATGAGTTTATGAGAGATTATAGTAGGATATCAGACATTATAGTAAATGATGATAAGGGCGATTATGAGTACATAAATGAAGAGTTACTAGAAATTCCCGTATTTAGTGACATCGCAGCAGGTGAACCTATACTTATTAACTCAGAAATAGAAGGTAACTTTTACATCCCAAGGTATTGGTTAAAGGGAGTAAAAAAACCATTTATATTAAAAGTCAAAGGAGACAGTATGATTGGTGCAAGCATTGATGATGGTGATTATGTAATAATACGTCAAGAGCAAGCTGCGAATAACAATGACATTGTAGCAGTTGATATAGGGGGAAATGCTACATTGAAAAGGCTTTCTATAAGCTTAGACAGAGTATTGCTAATGCCTGCAAATGAAAAATACCAGCCTATTGTTGTAGATAGTGAAGATACATTCATAATCGGTACGGCTATAGGAATTATAAAACACAAAAATTAATATTGGTGAGGAGTTTAGTAAAATGAAATTATTTTTTATTTCAGATATTCATGGTTCTTTATATTATTTAAAGAAAACTTTAGAGTTTTATAAAGAAGAGAAAGCTAATTATATTGTTCTTTTAGGAGATGCTTTATATCATGGACCAAGGAATCCATTGCCAAGAGATTACAATCCACAGGAAGTAGCTAATCTGTTGAATGAGTACAAAAAAAAGATAATAGCCGTTAGAGGAAATTGTGATAGTGAAGTAGATCAAATGCTAATAGAGTATCCTATGATGGCGGAATACTCTACAATATTATACAATGATAGAAGATTATTTATAACTCATGGACACATATATAATGAGAAAAACTTACCAAAGTTAAGTGAAAATGATGTGTTAATCTATGGTCACACCCATATTCCTGTGGCTAAAAAATATAATAATATATATGTATTGAACCCAGGATCTATATCTTTACCTAGGGATAATATTCCTAACTCTTACGCAATACTTCAAGATAATTTATTTCAGATAAAAGATTTAGAGGGCAATGTTATAAAAGAAATAAAACTATAAAAATAATACCCCAGGAAACCCTGAGGTACTATTTTCATTTTCTAAGATAAAAACTAAATTTATCTTTTTTTGTAGTTGAAACTGATAGATTTCTTTTATGAAGTATAGTACTAAACTCATCAAGTTGTCCATCAATAATGTTTGCATAGTCTGTTTTGCCTTTCTCTGTCCAACTCATAAATACATATGCATGAGAAGGCGAACCAGTTTTTCCTGGCATATCTGTGGTGAAACATATATCACCTGGTTTTAACTGGGAAAAGCGAGTATCATTTTTCCAACCCTTAGATATTAGAGACTCCTTTAGTTGTTTAACTGTTGTTGTTTTGGAAGGGATAGTAATGCCATTAGATCTCAAAATTTCTGATAAGAGATATACAGTAACGCCCTTTTTACTTCCATCGTTTAGTTTAACAGCTTTTTTTAAAACATCTGTTCTGTTTGTTTCCACATTTAAATATTCATATATTTTAGTTGGAGCGTCAACAGGCTTAACAACGTTAGGTTTAGCAACTTTAGCGGGACTTATAGTTTTTGTAGGTTTACTGGTGCTTTTTGTAGTTGGCGTATTAGTTACTACGTCGGTTTTAGGTTTCATTAGTGATGTATTCATTAAAATTGTGAATAAAATTATAGCTACTACAACGACTACAAGTCCTAAAACTACTATATTGTTCTTAAACTCGTTTTTGTCTGCTAGTTCATGCATTTCTTTTATGTATTTTTTACTTTCATCAATATCATCATTTAACTTGGGTACACTATTAGAATCTGTTTTTGAATCGCTTTTTTCTGAGATGTTTTCATTTGCATACAATTTATTTATAATTTCACTATTTTCTTTTTCTTCTTTACTTACTTGGTCATCTTTATTCATATCTTCCTGCACTCAAACATTAGGTGGGATATTAGTATTTAACCTATGTTTTTGCAGCACCTCCCTTTGTTTTTTATTAATTATATTATAGTCTTGTTTTATAATTGATTTCAATTGGCACAATGCACTAAATTATTTATACCACCTACTTTTTACACTATAAGTATAACATAATATGGAGAGTTATTTGAGTTCTATTTATAAAAGTTTAAAATAATTTAATAATTTGTGAAAACAATTATAGTTATTCTTGTTAGTAAGATTATATAAATGTGATTTATTCTCTTTATATGCAATATGATTTATATTTTTGCAATATATTATAAGTATAAATGATTTTAAGTGGTGTTACTGTACTGTTTGGAACAATACTGTAGTATAATGTATTTAGTTATTAATAATTAATAAATTACAATTACTATCCCAATGCTTGTAAGAAATATATCCTTAGGACTTATAATGAATATTAATTCCCAAATTGCGCCTAAAGCAGTACCAATCATTCTGTTCTTGCCAACAGTAAAGGAATGATGAACAGCACTTTGCATTGTTAATACGGCAACTATACATGCATAAAATGGGAATGCATTATGCACAAATCTAGTATAATTATACATAGAAAAACCGAAATTGAGATTTCATATTTCTCATTCCTGTTTTTTTTTCATAGTGTTGCTTACTGATTTAATGTGGGGTAAGTGTATTTAAGATAACTGTAAATAATTGTAGATATAGTTAATATGCTGCCATATCTGAATAAAGTTGCAATAAAAAATTATATTTATGCATTGACAAATTACAAAATTTAAACTAGAATGAGAAGAAATTATAAATATAAAATAATATAATTTAAAAAGTTGTAAAAGAAAAAGTACACTTTTAAGTTAGTCCTGTGAGGCTAGGAAGGAGTATAGATAATTATGGCATGTGTTTTTTGTTCTGTTGATTTTAAATCTAATACTATTAAATGTAATACTATTAAATGTAATACAGTTATTGATTTTTACAATAATACTGTAACTATGTTTTTTGTTTCGTTAATAAATATAATTAACATATTAAGAAGGATAATAGAGTGATTATTATAATAATCGTTTTGTTATCTTTATTAATATATTTAGAGATATATATATTTTCATGTAATCTAAGGAGGATTTTAATATGAAAGGCAAGTTGATATTAGAGAATGGTATAATATTTGAAGGTAATCTGTTTGGCTATTTAGAGGAAAGCGTTGGAGAAGTGGTATTTAATACAGGTATGACAGGTTATGAAGAAATCTTAACTGACCCATCTTATTATGGACAGATAGTAACTATGACATACCCTCTCATTGGTAACTATGGTATTAATTTAGAGGATGTTGAGTCAAAATCTCCTAAGGTGAAGGGCTTTATTGTAAGGGAAAAATGTAATAACCCAAATAACTTTAGATGTGAAATGGAGCTTGAGGGATATTTTAAGCAAAATAAAATAATTGGCCTCGAAGGAATTGATACAAGAGCATTAACAAAAATACTTAGAAAAAATGGTACTATGAAGGGTATTATTGCTACATGTGAACTTAGTGACAGTGAAATAGAAAAAAAAATAAACAGTTTCAATAATAAAGATGCAGTAATGAATGTTACTACAAAGGATAACTATACAATTGATGGCACAGGACAACATGTAGCTATTATTGATTTTGGTATAAAAGAAAATATACTGCGTTCGTTTAAGCAGAGAAATTGCAAATTAACAATATTTCCTGCAGATGCTAAATCAGAGGAAATATTAAAGGTTAATCCAGATTTAGTTTTTTTATCAAACGGACCTGGAGATCCAAAGGATTTACAAGGGGTAATTAAGACGATAAAGGAACTAATAGGTAAAAAGCCAATTGTGGGAATTTGTCTAGGACATCAACTTTTAGCATTAGCCCTTGGGGGACAAACTGAAAAACTTAAGTTTGGGCATAGAGGTTGTAATCACCCAGTTAAAGATATTGAAGGAAATAAAGTTTACATTACTTCTCAAAATCATGGTTATTATGTAAGCAGTCTTCCGGAAAATATGGAGATTACACATGTTAGCGTAAATGATGGAACAATAGAGGGGATGAGACATAAAACTCTTCCAATATTCAGTGTACAGTTCCATCCAGAGGCTTGCCCTGGACCTAAGGACATAGATGCAATTTTTGATAAATTTTTATCTTTAACATAATAAATTAAAATAATAATTAAAATTTTATAACCTATAGGACATGCGTATATATAGATAATATTTAAATAAATAACATTGGGAGGATTTATATGCCATTAGATAAGAGCATTAAAAAAGTACTAGTAGTTGGATCAGGGCCAATTATAATAGGGCAAGCTGCGGAATTCGATTATTCTGGAACACAAGCTTGTCAAGCATTAGAAGAGGAAGGCGTTGAAGTTGTACTTGTAAATAGTAATCCAGCAACTATCATGACGGATAAAGAGATTGCTGATAAAGTTTATATAGAACCTTTAACTATTGAATACCTAGAAAAGGTTATAGCAAAGGAAAGACCAGATAGTTTGCTTGCCGGTATGGGAGGACAAACGGGGTTAAACATAGCCGTAGAATTATCTGATAGTGGAATTTTAAAAAAATATAATGTACGCGTAATTGGAACGTCTATCGAAGCCATAAAAAAGGGTGAAGACAGAGAGGTATTTAGAGACCTAATGCAGGAAATTAATCAGCCTGTTGTAGAAAGTGCGATTGCTACAGATATAGTTAGTGGTCTAAGTTTCGCAAGTGAAATAGGTTATCCAGTAATTGTTAGACCGGCATATACACTTGGTGGTAGTGGAGGTGGAATTGCTGAAACTGAAGAGGAATTAATTGAAATTCTAGAATTAGGATTACAATTAAGTACTATTGGACAGGTTCTTTTAGAAAAAAGTATTAAAGGGTGGAAAGAGATAGAATATGAAGTTATGAGAGATGGTCTTGGTAATTGTATTACAATTTGCAATATGGAAAACGTAGATCCTGTAGGAATACATACTGGAGATAGTATTGTTGTAGCCCCAAGCCAAACTCTTTCTGATAAAGAGTACCAAATGCTTAGAAGTACATCCATAGATATTATAAACAGTGTGGGCATAGAAGGCGGGTGCAATGTTCAACTGGCTCTTGATCCATTTAGTTTTGATTATGCAGTTATAGAAATTAATCCAAGAGTAAGTAGATCTTCAGCTTTAGCTTCGAAGGCTACTGGATATCCTATTGCAAAAGTGGCATCTAAAATAGCACTAGGATATGCATTAGATGAAATAAAAAATGCGGTAACTCAAAAAACATATGCATGTTTTGAACCATCACTCGACTATGTGGTTGTTAAAATTCCTAGATGGCCTTTTGACAAGTTTGATGGTGCTAATAGAGTGCTTGGCACAAAAATGATGGCAACAGGGGAAATAATGGCTATAGGAAGCAATTTTGAAGCAGCTTTATTGAAAGGGATTCGTTCACTCGAAATAGGACAGTATTCATTACAATATAATGCCTTAATACAAAAGAGTCTAAAAGAATTAAAGGAAAGAGTAATGGCACCTGATGATGAGAGGCTATTTTATCTAGCTGAAATGCTTAGACGTGATTATAGAGTAGAAAAGGTTTCTGAAATAACGGGAATAGACAATTTCTTTGTAAATAAAATTAAATGGATAGTAGACCAAGAGGAAAAAATAAAAAAATCGACCCTTAAGGATATGAATAAAGATTGGTTATACTTATTAAAGAAAAAAGGATTTTCAGATAAAGGGATTGCAGATTTATTGAGTGTAAACCCAAATGTAATCTATGAACTGAGAAATACATGGAATATTAAACCTGTGTATAAGATGGTAGATACATGTGGAGGAGAATTTGAAGCATTATCACCATATTACTTCTCAACTTATGATGAATATGATGAGGTTGAAGTAAGTAATAGGAAAAAGGTTATGGTTATAGGTTCAGGTCCTATAAGGATTGGACAAGGAATTGAGTTTGATTATGCATCGGTTCATAGTGTAATTGCACTTAAAAAGCTAGGAATTGAAACTATAATAGTAAATAATAATCCGGAAACCGTAAGTACAGACTTTAATATATCGGACAAATTATACTTTGAACCGCTAACAGAGGAAGAAGTATTTAATATTGTTGAAAAAGAAAAACCAGATGGAGTTATACTTCAATTTGGAGGTCAAACAGCTATTAAGCTTGCTAAGTTCTTAAATGAAAAAAACATATCTATATATGGAACTAAACCTGAGCAAATAGATGCAGCAGAAGATAGGGAAAAATTTGATGCACTACTCGAAAAACTAAACATAAATAGACCTAAAGGTAAGGCTGTTTGGAATTTAAAAGCAGGATTAGAAGAGGCTAAAAAGATAGGGTATCCGGTTTTGGTAAGGCCGTCTTATGTATTAGGTGGTCAAGGAATGGAAATAACTTATGAAGAAAAAGAATTAAAACATTATTTAAAAAATGCATTTATTAAGGATAAGAAAAATCCTGTTTTAATAGATAGATATCTTTTAGGTAGAGAGATAGAAGTTGATGCTATATGTGATGGAGAGGAAATATTGATTCCAGGTATTATGGAGCATTTAGAAAGAGCAGGTGTTCACTCTGGAGATAGTATTACCATATATCCAAGCCAAAACATATCAGACAACATAAAAGAAAAAATATTAGAATACACGAAAAAGATAGCAGTAGGCCTCGAAATAATAGGTATGGTAAATATTCAATTTATAGAATTTAAAGATGAATTATACATAATAGAGGTTAATCCAAGAGCAAGCCGTACAGTTCCGTATATTAGTAAGGTTAGTAAAGTTCCAATAGTTGATCTTGCCACAAGAGTTATGCTAGGAGAAAAACTAAAGGACTTGGGGTATGGAACTGGAGTTTACAAGGAATCTAAATTAGTATCAGTTAAGGTGCCAGTATTTTCAACTCAAAAACTTCCTGAGGTTGAGGTATGTCTTGGACCGGAAATGAGATCGACTGGAGAGGTTTTAGGAATAGGAAGAAACTTTGAAGAAGCTTTATATAAAGGATTTGTTGCATCAGGAATGAAGGTTAAAAAAGAAAAAGGCGTTATCTTGGCAACAATAAATCCACAGGATTATGAAGAGTTTTTATATATAGCTAAAGCTTTTAATGAACTTAATTATAAATTTATAGCAACGAAGGGTACAGCTAAGTTATTAAGAGACAATGGTATAGAGGCGAAGGAAGTTAATAAAATTACAGAAGGAACTCCTAATATCATTGATGTAATTAAGAGCAGGCAAGTTGATTTAGTAATAAATACACCTACTAAAGGTAATGATTCGAAGACAGATGGTTTTAGAATTAGAAGAACTGCTATTGAGAGTTCACTTGGGGTATTAACATCACTAGACACTGCAAAGGCATTGGTAGATCTTATGAAGAAAGATATTAAAAGTGAAAATTTAGAAGTATTTAATATGGCAGAATAATTACTAAAGCCATAATGACCTATTCATAATAGTTAATAATTTTAAAAAAATAAAGTGTAAGAGTCTTTAGCCTAATATGATGCTAAGGGCTCTTTTAAACTTTAAAACGAGCAAAATCAATTGAATTAGTAAATTCTCATTAGGTATATGCATAAACATTGTATAAAACGAATAGAAAATAATAAAAAAGCATTGCATTATTATAAAAAGTAATATATAATTAGTAAAAGAAAGCCAGTTAAATCAATAATAAAAGTTAAGAAACGGATAATAAAAGGAAATAATATGAAACAAGTGATATGCATAAGAATGTATAAATATTCATAAATTTTATATTATATATGGGGGAGTGGTATTTTTGAAAAAGTTTATGTCAATTATATTAATAGTTACTATGGCAGGCGTATTACTTGTAGGATGTGGTCAAAAGAAGGAAAAACTTAATTCTCTCCAAGCAGTTAAAGAATCGGGTAAACTCACTGTAGGATTAGATGATTCTTATCCTCCGATGGAATTTAGGGATTCTAATAATAAATTAGTTGGATTTGATGTAGATTTAGGAGATGCAGTAGGAAAAAAATTAGGCGTAAAAACAGAGTATACATCTACAGATTTTAATGGAATACTTTTAGCTCTTGGCTCATCAAAGTTCAATGTTATAATTTCAGCCATGAGTATTACAGATAAGAGGAAAGAAAGTATAGGTTTTTCAGACTCTTATGTAATGGGTGGACAAGTAGCGGCAATAAAACAAGGAAATACTACAATAAAGAATTTAGCTGATTTAAAGGGTAAAGTTGTAGCTTGTCAACTGGGTTCTACAGGGGATACTGCAGCAACTGCAATGAAAGGGTTAAAACAAGTTAAAAAATATGATAAAATTACAGAAGCATTCCAAGAATTATCAACTGGAAGAGTAGATGCAGTAGTTATGGATGCTCAAGTTGGTGGATATTATGTATCAAAGAAACCAGGTATGTATAAAGTTTTAAAAGAGAAAATTAGTGAAGAACCAATTGGAATTGGATTTAAAAAACAAGATAAGGAATTACAAGTAGCAGTGCAAAAGGCGCTTAATGAACTTAAAGCAGATGGAACTCTTTCTAAGCTTTCACAGAAGTGGTTCGGATTTGACGCATATAAAAAATAGTTAGGAAGATAACAATTAATAGTTGCTATTTTCTTTGAAGAGATACCAGGAGGAACAAGAATGGATATAAATGTTATGAAAGAAATGTTTCCTGTATTATTAAAAGGATGTTTAATTACCATGGAACTGACTGTAATATCAGTAGTTCTTGGAAGTTTAATTGGGATGTTTACAGCATTGCTAAAACTTTCTAAAAATAGATTATTGGTCAGCGTAGCAGGATTTTATACTTGGCTCTTTAGAGGAACACCTATGCTTCTTCAATTATTTGTATTTTATTATGGGTTTCCATATGCGGGAATTGAGTTTACAGCATTCCAAACAGCACTAATAGGGCTTAGCTTAAATTCAGGGGCTTATATGGCAGAGATAATTAGAGGTGGAATACTCTCAGTAGATAAAGGGCAGTTTGAAGCCTGTAAATCATTAGGTTTTACTTATTTAGCTACTATGAAAAGAGTAGTATTTCCGCAAACCTTTAAAATAATTATTCCGTCAGTTGGTAATGAGTTTATAACAATGCTTAAGGATACTTCGCTCGTATCAACTATTGCTATGGTTGAAGTTATGAGAACAGCACAGTTATTATATGCCTCGAGCTTTAGACCTTTGGAAGTTTTCTTTATGACAGCATGTTTATATCTTTTAATGACAACAATTTTCACTACAGTATTTTCATATTATGAAAAAAAACTGTCAGTATATTAGTAGAGGTGAGACAGAATGTATATGATAGAAACTAAAAATTTAACTAAGAGTTTTGGCAGTCTTACGGTATTTGAAGGTTTAAATGTGGCTGTTAAAAAAGGAGAAGTACTAGTTATAATAGGCCCTTCTGGTTCAGGAAAAAGCACATTTCTCAGGTGCCTAAATCACCTTGAGATTCCTAATAAGGGAGAGGTTTTCATTGAAGGAGAAAAATTGAATATTAAAAACAAGAAGCATATGAGAAATACAATTGAAAAAGTAGGAATGGTATTTCAAAATTTCAATCTGTTCCATCATATGACTGTAATGCAAAATGTTATAGAGGCCCCAATTACGGTCAAGCACGAGCCGAGAGAAGAAGTATTAAAGAGGGCAAAAGTAATTATTGAGAAGGTAGGGCTTATTGAAAAGGTAGATGACTACCCGTCAAAGTTATCAGGAGGTCAAAAGCAAAGAGTAGCAATAGCAAGGTCACTCGCTATGAGACCAGACATAATGCTATTTGATGAACCTACATCGTCTCTAGATCCCGAACTTGTTGGAGAGGTTCTAGGAGTAATGAAAGATCTTGCAAAAGAAGGCATGACTATGGTTGTTGTAACCCATGAAATGGGTTTTGCAAAGGATGTGGCAGACAGAGTAATTTTCATGGATGGAGGAAAAATAGTAGAAGAAGGAACACCAGATGAATTTTTCTCAAATCCTAAAGAGCAGAGAACTAAAATATTTTTGAATAAGGTATTATAGGGCAGAACCTAGAAATAATAAATATATTAAAACACAATAGAACAAAATTGGAAGGGGATTATAAATATGAAAGAAAAAGTAGTTTTAGCATATTCAGGAGGATTAGATACTTCTATTATAATAGCATGGCTTAAGGAAAACTATGACATGGATGTTGTAGCAGCTTGCATTAATGTTGGACAAGAAGATGATATGAAGGCAATTGAGAAAAAGGCTATGAGTTCAGGCGCAGTGAAAATATATATTGAGAACCTAACAGCTGAATTCATCAAAGATTACGTATTTAAAGGAGTTAAAGCAAATGCAACATATGAAGGAAAGTATTTATTAGGTACAGCTTATGCAAGACCTTTAATTGCTAAAAAACTTGTGGAAATTGCACATAAAGAAGGGGCAAAATATATATGCCACGGATGTACTGGTAAAGGAAATGATCAGGTTAGATTTGAGGTTGCAATAGCAGCTATTGATCCGTCTATTAAGATTATTGCTCCTTGGAGAATCTGGGATATACAATCAAGAGAAGATGCTATAGATTATGCTAATGCTAGAGGTATAGAAATAACTGTTACAAAAGAGAAAATATATTCAGTTGATCAAAACTTATGGCATGCAAGTCATGAAGGCGGAGATATTGAAGATTTTAAAAATGATCACAAAAGAGAAATGTACCTTATGGTTACACCTCCAGAACAAGCTCCAGATGAACCTGTTTTTGTAGATATATATTTTGAAAAGGGAATTGCCACAAAAGTTAACGGTGTTGAACTTGAACCAATAGATATTGTTAAGATATTAAATAAAATTGGTGGAGAAAATGGAATAGGTATTGTAGATTTAGTAGAGAATAGACTTGTGGGAATGAAATCAAGAGGAATATATGAAACTCCAGGTGGTACTGTTCTTTATGCAGCACATAAAGAACTAGAGGAAATAACCGTAGATAAAGATACACTTCACTTTAAATACCAAATATCACAAAAATATGGAGAACTCGTTTATGATGGACTTTGGTTTACTACTATGAGAGAAGCTCTTGATGCATTTGTAGATAAAACTCAAGAAACTGTAACAGGAAGCGTTAAATTAAAGCTTTATAAAGGAAATATTATGGTAGCAAGTAAAGAATCACCTAATGCATTATATGATGCAAGTATATCCTCATTTGGTTCAAGTGTCTTATATGATCATAAGGATGCAGAAGGATTTATTAATTTATTTTCTTTACCAAGTAAAATAAAAGCATATAAACATTTAAATAACTACTAGGAAAAATTACAAAATATACAGAAGGTAAAGCAGGTGATAATATGAAGCTTTGGGGTGGAAGATTTATTGAAAAGGAAAGCAAGCTTATGGAGGACTTTAATAGTTCTCTAAGCTTTGATAAGAAATTATATTATGAAGACATTATGGGTAGTATAGCTCATGTTAAAATGCTTGCAAAATGTAACATCATTACACAGGATGAGAGCATGACTATAGTTAATGGTTTGAATTCTATAATGTCAGATATAAAAGAAGGCAAGCTAAAAATTGAAGGTGACTATGAGGATATTCACAGTTTTATGGAAATAAATCTTACAAAAACTATAGGTGATGTCGGTAAAAAACTTCATACAGCAAGAAGTCGAAATGACCAAGTTGCAGTAGATATGAGATTATATTCAAAGTACAAGGCCTCGGATGTTATTGATAATTTAGATAATATTTTAGCTACTATTCTTAAAGTGGGAAATGATAATGCTGTTATAATGCCAGGATATACACATATGCAAAGAGCTCAGGTGGTAACATTTAGGCAACATATTATGGCATATCATAATATGCTAAGTAGGGATAAAAAAAGGCTTATTAGTGCTATTGAAATTATGGATGAGAATCCTCTTGGATGTTGCGCTTTAGCAGGAACTACCTATGATACAGATAGGGCTTTTACAACAAAAGAATTAGGGTTTAAAAAACCAGTAGATAATTTTATGGATGGAGTAAGTGATAGAGATTATTTATTAGAACTTCTATCTCATTTTTCTATTATAATGATGCACTTTAGTAGATTAAGTGAGGAGTTAATACTATGGAGTACAAAAGAGTTCAATTTTATTGAAATTAGCGATGAGTTTTCAACTGGTAGTAGCATAATGCCACAGAAAAGGAATCCAGATGCAGCAGAACTAATAAGAGGGAAAACTGGAAGAGTGTATGGAGACTTAATGAGTCTGCTTACCACTATGAAGGGAATTCCACTTGCCTATAATAAAGATATGCAAGAAGATAAAGAGCCTTTCTTTGATGCAGTTGATACAGTTTTGAAATGCATAAAGGTTATGAATGAAATGCTAGGATCTTTAAAGATAAAAAAAGACAATATGCATAATGCAGTTAAAAGAGGTTTTTTAAATGCTACTGAAGCTGCAGATTATCTTGTTAAAAAGGGAATGGCATTTAGAGATGCTCATGGAGTTATAGGAAACATTGTAATAAACTGCGAGAAAAAACATAAGGCTATAGAAGAATTAAATTTAGATGAACTTAAAAGTTTTAGTGATCTATTTGATGAAGATGTATATGAATTTATAGATTATGACAATACTTTGAGTAGAGGTATAAAAAAAGAAATGTAAGATTATCCTTTTAAATAAAAACACGTAGTAGGGAAAGCATACCTGCCACGTGTTTTTTTACTATATTCTATTGTTGTTAAAAGAATTGCTCCTTAGCATTCGATACTTTTTATAATCGGTGTCCCAATTCTTAAGGAAGTCTTTCGCGCAAGATTCACCAGAGTTATATAAATCCACAATTTTTTTGCTTTCAATATTAAAATCTGTAGTTTTAATATCAAGAGTATCAATTTTTACAGTGCGTAGAAAATCCATTTCTCTTATATGAATATCATCCTGCGCTTCTAGCATAGTTTCTATGATTGAAGAAGTGAAGTTTAAGATATTTGTGATTTTATGTTCTCGTATTTCTTTGTTCCCTCCGAGTTTAAAACCTATTGTTGGCCATTGAGGAGCACCATTTACATCAAATAACCAAACTGGATAATTACTTAAAACGCCACCATCAACAATGAGAGACTTTTTATTAGTATTTATATTGTTTAATGTAACTGGTTGAAAAAAGTAGGGAATAGATATGCTCATTCTGATTGCCAAACTTACCTGAAGTTCATCGGGGTTTATCCCGTATTCAGCAATGTCTTCTGGTAGAATTATCATCTTTCCATTACTGATATCAGTTGCTATAATATGCAGTTTGTATTTTCTTTTATATTTTTTATTATTTAAAAGAATACCATTTTCTCCTGGAATAATTAAATCTCCAAAAGTAACTTTGTTTTTGTTTGTAAGCTTAAGTTTATAGGACAGAACTTCATCAATCCAGTTCTTTATATAATCACCTTTAAAAATGCCTTTTTTAAAGAGGAGATTGAGTGTATTAGACAATATAGGTATATTAAAATAACTTCTATCAGTAATTTTCGTGTAGTCAAGCTTTAGCATTAATTTTTTTATTTCTTCAGCTGAGTAGCCTACTGCAACTAGTGCAGCTACAATAGATCCAGCAGAGTTTCCAGAGATGTTCTTCCATTGATATTCTTTGTTTTCAAATGCTTTTAATGCACCTACAAGACCAATGCCTTTAACTCCGCCTCCTTCAAACACAATGTCCGCAAATTTTCTATTAGTAGAAACATTCATATATACCACCCCTTATGAGTAATATATGAATCAGTGTATTTCTATGACCTATATTAACAAAAAAATATTATTTACACTTTTTTATGAAATGAATATTATATAATATAACAATATTAAAAAGGGGTATCATTTGAAAAAAATAGAAGAATACACACCTAACGAATTAGCTACATTAGCAACAATAATTGGAATTGTAATTGCTTCTAAGCTTAATATTAACCAACAAAATCTGGTAGGGAATTTTTTAGATGGTGTGGGGCAAACTATTTTTATAATTGCAGCTCAACTTCAAAATATCCAACCACAGGCAGGAAATCAAGGTGGAGATAATGCAAATGATAATTCTAATAGTATTAATATGGATTTGCAAAAACAGATAGACGAACTTAAAGCATCTATTAAAAAGTTTCAAGATGATATGAATTCTTAATAAAAGATGCCTCTCTAATGTTTGACATTACAAGAAACTTTAGGTAACATATATATATAGGTAAACTAATTTAATATTAAACTAGGGGAGTCAATAATTTCGTCTGAGAGGAAACAGCTAAGTTTCGACCCTTATAACCTGAATTGGATAATTCCAGCGGAGGGAAAATATGATTTGCATTTAGATTTAAGTAATACTACATAAATAGTGCTAAATTATATAGCTATAGAACCCTTCGCTTGAGTAAAAGCAGAGGGTTTATTTTAGTGCTTTATTTATTCTGTTAGTACAAATATTAAATAAAATTTAGTTGTAATAATATTTTGAGGGGGAAGTTAAATGTCAGTTGTAAATGTAAGTCTTCAAGTTATACCAGTTGTAACAGAGGAAAGGATTTATCCCGTAGTAGATAAGGTTATAGAGTACATTCAAGCGAGCGGTGTAAAATGTGAGGTAGGACCAATGGAAACTACTATGGAAGGCGAACTAGATAAGCTGTTAGATATTGTAGCGAAAGCTCAAGAAATTTGTGTAGCCCATGGAGCATCAAGGGTTGTTTCTATAGTGAAAATTGATTATAAAGCTGAAGGTGTGACTATGAATGAAAAAGTATATAAATATAGAAAATAAGCTTATTCCTATATTATTTCAATTAATTCTTCTTTTTATATGGCAGATAGCTGTAGATAAGTGGGAGGTTCCTCAATACATACTACCTTCACCAAAAGATATCATTAATACATTAATTAATATAGTTCCAAACATTACGACCCATATATATGCAACTTTATATGAAGCCTTAATTGGGTTTGTAATATCAATATTAATTGCATTGTTTTTAGCTATTTTAATGGATAATGTGAAACTTATCAAGAAGTGTATATATTCAATTTTAGTAGTATCTCAAACGGTTCCCATTTATGCATCAAAAGGACTTGCTACTTCCATGGAAAAATATTATTGATAATATAACGCTTCCTCTAATTATAAACGGAAAGTCTAAAAAAGAGGCAAGAGCACAGGTGCTTAGTTATTTTGAAACATTTGGACTTGTTGGCTTTGAATACAAATATCTTTTTCAACTTTCAGGAGGTATGAAGCAGAGAGCTGCATTACTTAGAACATATATGTCGTCATCTGACATTATGCTACTAGATGAGCCTTTTGGAGCACTTGATGCTATTACTAGAACAAAGATGCACTACTGGCTTCTAGAAGTAAGTAAAGAGATTAAGGCCACCATAATATTTATAACTCATGATATAGAAGAAGTTTTTTTATCTGATAGGATATATGTATTATCAGACAAACCAGCAATAATAAAAAAAGAAATATTTGTTGATTTACCTAAAAGTAGAACTGCAGATATAGTGACATCAGTAAAATTTAATGAAATAAAGAGAAATATATTACAAATACTATAATGCAAACACTTAGCATAAATATAATTATGCTGAGTGTTTTGTTTATATTATTATAAAATGTATGATAAGTAAGTAGTTGTGAGAAAATATAATAATAAGTCACATAAAAATAAATAACAAGTCAATATCAGCCGCATTATTGACTTGTTATTCAATTTATGTTCCTATCTACTCATTATTGGAGGAAATAAAATGAAAAAGGGAGTTATAGAAAGGAATTTTAAAAAAGTAAAAAGTCAATTTACTAAAATTGAAGAAATAGTAAAGCATACTAAGTCAAATGCACTATGGGAGCATGAAGCTTCTGTAAGAAAGAAAATGAAGGAATTAAGGGAATTTAGGAAGGAAAATCTTAAAGACTATTGGATAGTTTATGAAAATTATTTAGAATTATTTAAATCTATATCAATAAGGCTCCTTGAGGATTATAATAATAAAAATGGGACAGATTTTAATTATGAGAGCATTTTAAAGAATAAGGGTGAAAGTTATTTAAAGTCAGGAATTATCAGTGTCTTAATTACTGAACATATTCCTGAAGCTATATCAAGTGAGTTTGATCGCGTGTTTCCTTCTAATCCTAAAGATGAGTATGAAAAAACAAGAAAATTCAAAAGAAAATTTTATCTTCATTTAGGTGAAACTAATACTGGAAAAACATATAATGCTATCATTAGGCTAAAGGAGGCAACATGTGGGATTTATCTATCTCCATTAAGAATACTAGCACTAGAAAATTTTGAAAAATTAAATGAGGAGGGTGTAAAATGTAATCTAGCAACTGGAGAAGAAGAGATAATAATCAAAGATGCTAAACATATCTGTTGTACTATTGAAAAGTTAGATATAAATAAGGAATATCAGGTTGGTATCATAGATGAAATACAGATGATAGATAACGACCAAAGGGGAGCTGCTTGGACAAGAGCTGTATTAGGACTTAAAAGCAAAGAGATACATATCTGCGGCGCAATGAACGCGAAAGAACTGCTTATAAAAATAATAGATGATTGTTCTGATGAATATGAAATTATAGAGTATAAAAGAAAAGTTCCTCTAGTAATGGAACAGGTATCTTTTTCTTATAAAAAAATAGAGGAGGGTGATGCATTAGTCACATTCTCAAAGAAAAAAGTGTTAGAACTAGCTTATCATTATTCTAATATAGGTATGAAAGTAAGTTTAATTTATGGGGATTTACCACCAGAGGTGAGGAAACAACAATACAATCAGTTTATTAACGAGGGAAGTAAAATTTTAATATCTACTGATGCTATAGGTATGGGAGTAAATCTACCAATAAAAAGAATAATATTTATGGATATTAAAAAGTTCGATGGTAATGAGGTAAGATACTTGACCTCTCAAGAGGTGAAGCAGATAGCAGGCAGGGCAGGTAGAAAGGGGATATATGAAGTCGGATACGTAGCTTCTTATGGTAATACTCAAAGTTTTATAAGAGAGAGTTTAGATTGCAATGATATTATCATAGAAGAGGGAGTATTAGGGCCAAGTGAAGCTATATTAAAAATTAAGAATCTTTCACTTAGAGAAAAATTAGCATTATGGAGTACAAAAGAAGAAAAAATAACATTTTATAGAAAAATGGATATAAGTGAGTATCTGGTGGTATTAGATAATTTAAGAGGTTATAATTTAGAGGAGTTAATTCAATGGAGATTACTAAAAATTCCATTTGATGTATCTAACGAGAAAATGATGGATGCATTTTTAAACTATGTAGACGAAATTTTTATAGCCAAAAGAGAAATTGTATCAAAACCACAGTGTCTATTAGATGACCTTTCTGAATTAGAAATTTATTATCAAAAAATAAACCTTTATTATTCATTTTCAAAAGTATTTAAATTGAGTTTTGATGAACAGTGGGTATATGACAATAGGATAAAAGTTAGTGATGATATAAATAATATACTAAAAAGCATATAATATTAATTAAATTGGTCTGCGACATAGTTGTATTCTATGTTTATAATTCATATTATTCCAAGTTATAATAATAAATGGACTATTTGCTAAAAAAGATTTGACTTATGATGAATTACGAGGTATACTATATCTCGTAGTGTTAATACTTAGTAAGGCTCCTTGGTCAAGCGGTCAAGACACCACCCTCTCACGGTGGAATCAGGGGTTCAATTCCCCTAGGAGTCACCATTAACTCTTTTTTTTATTGGGGTGTAGCCAAGTGGTAAGGCACTAGACTCTGACTCTGGCATTCGCAGGTTCGAATCCTGCCATCCTAGCCAAATATCTTTAATTAATGAAGAATAATGATAGTTATAATAATGTATATAGGTAATCCCAGCATAAAGTTTATTTTGCTGGGATTATTTTTTTATGTTAAAACAATAAAAGTAATGAATATGAAATCACAATAATAATTTAACCAAAAATGTTCTTAAAGAATATATATATACCTATAACTATAACTAAATAGGGAAGCAATAAGCCATAAGAAAGCCAAATATATCTACTTCCTAAGATGTTAATGGCAAAAGAAAATATAGACACAAAGAGGAGTAAAAATATAAAGAATAGCAGGAGTTTATTTTTTTTTGAATACAAATAGTATTGAAATAACCCTATAGCTAAACTAAAGGTGTAAATTGACCAAGTTTCAGTTATATATGTCCATTTAGTTGAAGTCTCAAAAATAAATAGTAAACCTATAGTGGTAAAGATTCCACCAAGAACTAATATAGCAGGTTCCGTTTTAAAAGAGAAAAAACTTAATTCAAGCATTATGCCTGGAACTAGGATAGCAAGAGGCCAAAAGTTTGAAAAACTTAAAAAATGCATGTCAGATATTTGGGCAGCAACAAGTAGTGATCCTACAAAAATCATGATAAATCCAAGCAATGTGTTACGTTTTTTCATTTCATACCTTCTTTAAATTACTATTAATAATTATATTGTTTATGTAAAGATTTTATGCACATTAAAAGTATTAGTTAGATATTTATAGTTAATACTATACTTAAACATTGAATTATTTCGTATTTCACAGAATGACAAGGAGGAAAATTTATGAAAACAGGTATAGTAAAGTGGTATGATGTTGAAAGAGGATATGGATTTATATCTGCTCAAGAGGGTGAAGATGTATTTGTTCATCATTTAGCAATAAAAGAACAAGGACCAAGAAAGGATTTACATGAGGGTGAAGAAGTACAATTTGATGTAGTAGATGCACCTAAAGGACCTCAAGCTATTAATGTTCAAAAATCATAATAAAGTATTATTTATGGCCATGGAATAATAACATTTGGGCACACTCATTTAATCTTTTGAGTGTGCTTTTTTAATAATGAATCTTGAATTGATTAATTAAAACCATTGGCGTGAGAACATTTTTAAAATAAAGGTAGGTTTAAGTTTTAAGGTTGTGAGAAATAACTGTTAGTATAGTATATAATAGTAAAACATGCTTATTTTATAAAATTATAAAAATTCAAAAATTGAGTGGGTGAAACTTTTGATTGACATTAATGAAGAAATTATACAAAAAAATACTGATACAGGTACATATACAATGGGAAGAGAATATTACTTAAGTAACAAGGTTAAGTATATTGATATAGAAAATAAAGAGCAAGAAGACTATACGGAAACGAAGATAACTTCAAAAGTAGAGTCTTCAAAGTTCACTCATTATAAAGTAGTTGTGAGTTTTAACAACATTGCTCCTTTTATAATTAATCATTGTGACTGCAATGCTAATTATAGTTTTTATGGACAGACAAGCATGTGTAAACATGCAGTTGCTACATTGCTTAAGTATGTTTATGAGAAGGAACAGATTTTAAAAGCTAAAAAAATGCGTAAAACAAATAGCTTAATTAAGCAAATATCTAAAAATATAAGTGATGATCCAAAGGCAAAAATATCTTTGAATATAGAAATAAAATATGAACATGAGTCTAATCGTGATAACAACAAATCTTCTGTGGGGATTAAGGTTGGAGAGGATAAGTTGTATGTGGTTAAAAACATAAAAGAGTTTTTTAATTGCTATAATAAAAGTTATGAGCCTATAGAATTTGGAAAAAAGTTCACATACAATCCTTATTTACATTATTTTAAAAAAGAAGATTTAACTATCATAGAGTTATTTAGGGAAGCAAGTGAACTACAATTTATGGCAGGTTCCGCAGATACATATAGAAGTAATACTATAAAATTTTTGTCTGGGAAAAAAGCTTTTTTTACCGATAGCATGATTAAAAGATTATTTAAATGTTTATATAATAGAGACTTAACTGTGGTAATAAAAGGTGAAACATTTACTAATGTACATATAGAACGAGAATCTATGCCTCTAGAATTTAAAATTAATAGAGAGGATAATAAATTTATACTCGAGCAAAACAATCATTTCCCAACGGCATTAAGTGGTGATGGTGAGTTCTTTTTTTATGAAGGCAAAATATATGAGCCACCAATTAAACAAAGGGATTCATATATGCCATTTTATAATAGATTTAAAGAAGAGAAGGATAACTGCATAGAATTTTACGAAGAAGAAAGAAATGATGTAGCTTCATTTATACTTCCAACTTTAAGTAAGATAAGTAATAAAGTTGACATAGATACATCACTCCAGACAGAATTCTATATAAAAGAGCTAAAAGCGATCGTTTATTTTGAAAAAAAATCAAAGAATGTTGAGGTCAGTATAACTTTTAAGTATGGAGATATGGAAATAAATCCGTTTAATAGTATAAAAAACAAAGCAGAAGAGGGAAGAGCACTTATAAGAGACATGGAAAAGGAAATGAGTATTATAAATCAGTTTCATGCATATGGCTTTAATCGTACAGACAAGGGCTTCGAGATGAGAGATGAGGATAAACTTCTAGAATTTTTAGTTTCGGGAATAGGAAAGCTTCAAAAAATCGCAGATGTATACTATTCAGAGGAATTCAAGAAAATTAAGGTACACGGAAACAGTGGATATAAATCAAAAATAACACTTAACAAGGATAACCTTTTAGAATTTAGCTTTAGCATTGAGGGAGTGGATAATATTGAACTTAGTAATATTTTTGCATCACTCAGAGAAAAAAGAAAGTATCATAGGCTTAAAAATGGAAGTTTTGTTCTGCTAGATTCAGATAATATATTAAAGGTTGCTCAAATGATAGAGTATCTAAATATAAAGGATAGTGATATTTCAAAGAATAAAGTTCTACTATCTAAATATAACGCTATATACATAGAAGAAAAATTAAAAAGAGAACAAATGGATTTTGTGGATACTAATAAAAAATTTAAAGAATTAGTTAGTACTGTAAAAGATATAAAAGAATTAAAAACTATAGTTCCTAAAACTTTGGATAATATAATGAGAGACTATCAAAAGGTAGGATTTAAATGGCTAAAAACCCTTTCAAGTTGTGGATTTGGCGGAATACTAGCAGATGAAATGGGGCTTGGTAAAACACTTGAGGCTATAGCATTTATTCAATCAGAAGTGGAAGAAAATGATAAAAAACAACCATCGATAGTAGTGTGCCCTACGTCAGTTGTGTACAATTGGAAAGATGAAATAGAAAAATTTGCACCCTCACTAAATTGTATGGTAATATCTGGAAGCAAAAGCCAGAGAAATGAACAAAAACAAAACATTTATGACTCGGATGTAGTTATTACAACCTATGCACTTATTAGACGAGACCTTGAGGACTATGAAAATATAGAATTTAGATATTGTTTTTTAGATGAGGCACAGTTTATTAAAAATTTTAATTCGCTAAGTGCACATTCTGTGAAAAGTATACATGCGCAATGTAAATTTGCACTTACAGGAACCCCTATTGAAAATTCTCTTACAGAGCTTTGGTCAATTTTTGACTTTATAATGCCAGGTTATATGTTAAATCATAGTGCTTTTTCAAAGAAATATGAAGCGCCTATTGTGAAAAATGCAAGTAAGGAAGCACTTAAAGAACTAAATAATCATGTGAAACCATTTATACTTAGGCGGACTAAACTTGAGGTTGCAAAAGACTTACCTGAAAAGATTGAACATAGGATTTCAGTAGAAATGACAGAACAGCAGAAGAAAGTATATTTAGCTTATTTAAGGGATGCAAAAGGAGAACTTGAGGATGATATCAAGGAAAAAGGGTTCAATAAAAGCAAGTTTAAAGTACTATCAATATTAACAAGGTTAAGGCAGATATGTTGTGACCCTTCTACTTTCATAGAAAATTACAATGGAGGTAGCGGCAAATTGGATGCTTTAGATGAGATTTTGGAAAATAGTTTAGAACAAGGCCATAGAATATTAATATTTTCTCAGTTCACAAGGGTATTAAAGAATATTGCTAGTAGGATTGAACCTAAAGGGATTAAGTATATGTATCTTGATGGTTCAACTAAGGCAGAAAATAGAGTAGATATGGTTAGAACCTTTAACGATGGGGATTCGCAGGTATTCTTAATTTCTCTTAAAGCAGGGGGCACTGGTATAAATCTTACAGGTGCAGATATGGTAATACATTTTGACCCTTGGTGGAATCCAGCCGTAGAAGCTCAAGCTACAGATAGAGCTCATAGAATTGGCCAGAAGAAAACAGTAGAAGTTATTAAATTAATAGCAAGAGGAACTATAGAAGAGAAGATATTTAAGCTACAACAAAAGAAAAAAGAAATTTCTGAAAGTGTAATTAATAATGAAACAGGATCAGAATTATTGCTGTCTCAGATGAGTCAAAATGATATTGAAGATTTATTTATTTAAAAAAAGCGGGCACGGACCTTTGAAAGGGTCTAAGTACCCGCTTTTAATTTTATTTAGAATCTTCTAATTTTACAGTTTGACCAACATCAATAATCTTTATGCTTCCATCATTTATTCTTTTTAGAGTATCTCGAGTAACCTCATCTTTATCTTGAGCTAAAATGTATGTTTTATAATGAATTGGTATCATAATTTTAGCGCCTGTCATTTTAAACATCTTAAAGCTTTGCTGGGGCGTACAATGCAAATCTTGAAACTCATCAGGTTTATAGCAACCGACAGGCATAATAGCAACGTCAGCTACTAAATCTTTATATACATTCGTATAAGCCGTATCTCCAGCAAAGAAAATCTTCTTTGATTTTCTTTTTATTATATAGGAGTTACTCTCAGCTTTTGCTCCCCAAGGATACCGCCTTCCATCATGACTTGCTTTTAAGGCTTTTATGTTTATGTAACTATCAATATATGTTTGATTATGTGTTAAAATGATTATATTTTTAAACCCTAACACTTTCAAGGGGAGTTTTAAATTTTTAGGTGCAATAACTATAGCACTTTTGTTTATTTTTATAAGGGTCGAGTAATTCATATGATCCATATGACCATGGGACAGCAGTATATAATCTATGTTAATTGTGGACAAGTTTAAAGATGGTTTAATTAATCTTTTTATTTGACCAAGATTCATACTAGTCACAGGGTCAGTTACTATAACCTTATTAAACAAATTGATAACAACTGTAGCATGGCCTACCCAATGGATAGAGTTTGTTTCTACGGGATCATGTAATGGATTGCGTGTTGGCTTAAAGTACAACTTAAAATTTCTACGATGTAATTCATACATATATCCAAAAATTTTTTTAATTCTATTAAACTTCATTTTATACCTCTTAATTTTTATTAGATTAGTGTAATAGCATAGTTAAAAAACTTGCCTTAGCTGATTATACCATACACGTTATGTGCTTTATATATAGATAATTAATATCAAATAATAAATGATTGAGATATTCAGTAATATAGCATTGTATGTCTCACCAATTTGTGAATCACCTCATATAGTACTTATATATATATAAAATCATGCATTAGTATCAGTTAATTATATGTACAAGCAATGTTCTAATGATAAATATTATTAATAATACAGAAATGAATTATTAATTTACAAATGAAAATTGATGATAAACAGGTAGGTGTATAAGATGAAAAATGTGATACTATCAAAGAGGAGAATGTGATTGTATGAATATATGCGTTATTGGAGCTGGTTATGTAGGACTTATAACTGCATTATGCTTTGGTAAAAAAGAAAATAAAGTAATTTGCGTAGAAAAAGATTTAAATAAATTAAAAATGCTAAAAAATGGAACACCAACTATCTTTGAAGAGGGATTAGACGAATTATTAAAAGAATCTCTAAGAGTCGCGAGTGTTCAGTTTACTGAGGATTTTGAACTAGGGATTAAGTCTTCGGATATAATTTTTATTGCAGTGGGCACGCCAACAAATGATAATTGGGACGTAGACATTGCGCAAGTAGATGAAGTAATAAATTTAATCTCGCCTTATATTGATAAATATAAGGTAATAGTAACTAAAAGTACAGTGCCAGTTGGTACTCAAAAATATATAAAAATTAAGTTTCTGGAAAATCAAGTGCCAAAGGGAAATTTTGATGTAGTTTCCAATCCAGAATTTTTAAGAGAAGGGAAAGCTATATATGATTTTTTTTATGGAGACAAAATAGTTATAGGTTGTGACTCGCTTAAAGCTGAGGAAACAATGAAAAAGTTATATGAGCCATTTAATATAAAAATGGTGTTAACGAATCCAGAAACAGCAGAGTTAATTAAGTATACCTCTAATGCATTGTTGTCTGTGAAGATTTCTTTTATGAATGAAATAGCTAACCTTTGCAATAAGGTAGGAGCAGATATTGATGTTATAGCCTATGCATTAGGATTGGATAAGAGAATCTCACCTTTATTTTTAAAGGCAGGTATTGGATATGGTGGGTCTTGCTTTCCAAAGGATACAAAAGCACTAGTTAAAATATCTGAGAATTATAATTGTGACCTTGATATTCTACGGGCAACTGTTAATGTAAATGAAAAGCAGAGAGTATTACCCGTGATAATATTAAAAGAATATTATAAAGAGGTTGAAGACAAAGTAGTAGCTATATTAGGACTGACATTTAAACCAGATACAGATGATATTAGGGAAGCACCATCTTTGTATATAATTGAAGAATTATTAAAAAGCAAGGTTAATGTAAAAGCATATGACCCTATGGTTACAAAAGAAATAAAAAATATTTTTCCAGATATAACTTATAGTTACGATATGTATGAATGCTTAGCAGACTCTGATGCAGTTATAATTTGTACGGAGTGGAGCGAATTCTATAATATTGATCTATTTAAGGCTCAAGAACTAATGAGAGAATCTGTGATAATAGATGGAAGAAATATATTGGATAAAGCGAAGATTAAAGAGGCTAATATTAAAGCGTATTACTCTATAGGAAAAGGAAACATTAGAAATTAAGTTCAAAAAAAGGACTAATACTTTAAAAAGTGTTAGTCCTTTTCAATAACATTACCCTGAAAATGGAACAGCTCTAAACCATTTAACAAATTTTGAAATGCCATCGTCAAAATTTGTTAGTGGATTATAGCCTAAGATTTTATTGGATTTAGTAATATCTGCATAGGTTATTTCTACATCGCCAGGCTGCGAGGTTAAATATTTCATATTAGCTTTAATGCCAATCTCAGATTCTAATTTTTGTACCATATATTTAAGCATAATGGTATCAGACCTGCCTAAATTAAAAATTCCATATTTACTAGTATCTGTACTTGCCCAGGTTATAGCTTTATCTATTCCTTGAATAATATCATCTATATAGGTGTAGTCTCTTTGCGAAGTGCCATCTCCAAAAATACAAATTTCTTTTCCTTTTAAGATTAAGTCTGTAAACTTGTAAATAGCTAAATCAGGTCTTTGTCTGCGTCCATATACAGTGAAAAATCTTAGACAGGCTATATTAAATCCATATAGATGACTATAAACATGGCACAATAGTTCACCAGACTTTTTAGTAGATGCATAAGGGGATATCGGAGAATCTACAAAGTCCGATTCGGAAAATGGAAGCTTTTGGTTGTTGCCATACACAGAAGAAGAGGAAGCAAAGATAAGTTTATTTATGCTGAATTGCTTACATAATTCTAATAAATTTAGTGTTCCGTTAATATTTACTTCGTTATATAGAAGTGGGTCCATGATAGAGGGGCGCACGCCAGCCATAGCTGCAAGATGAACTACAACATCTATATTATATGAACTAATTACTCTTGTTAAAAAATTAATATCGCGTATATCGCCTTCTTCTATTATCAAATTATCATTTAAAATGTTATTAGTTTTCATTAAGTTTTTCATATGGGTAATATTACTTCTCTTTATATTAGAGTTGTAAAAGTTATTAAAGTTATCAATAATGATTATTTTATGACCGTTTTTTAATAAATAATCACAAAGGTTTGAACCAATAAAACCTGCGCCCCCAGTTACTAAAAATATATTTTTCAACATGCACCCCCTAATGTTCTTAAATTATTTAATACTATCAAAAAGTTTTAGTAAGTCATTAGCTAGTCTATTAAAACTATACTTTTCCTCAGCTAATTTTCTTCCATTTTCACCTATGCTAAGTGCCAAATCTTTATTATCTAGAAGACGTACTATATTTTTCTCAAGAACCTTTGGGTTTTCATAATCATTCATTACAAAGCCATTCACACCTTCCTCCATTACTTCTGAATTACCACCTCGATTAGTTGTTATTATAGGTAATCCAGCAGCCATAGCTTCATAGTGAACTCTTGCTAGAGGTTCTCTCCATTGTGACATATTAACAAAAATATCACCTATGCTATAATACTTTGGAATTTCTTTAGGGTTTAAGAAACCTGTAAAAATAACTGGTCCTGGTAGTTCTTTAGATAATCTCTTTAATGATTTTACATAATCAGTAGGCTGATTTCGACCATACCATTTGCTCCCTATAATCATTAAAGCCGTATTTGGGTGTGATTTCATAACAGAGTTCATAGCTTCTAGTACTATATGGGTACCTTTTTTTGGAGTTAATCTACCAACATATAATATTGTTTTATAATTTTGTAGTCCGTATTCTGCTCGCAATGCTGTTCTATATGAATCCTTATCACTATACCAAATTGGTTTATATAGATTACAATCTACTGCAGAATACACAGGATGAAGTTTACTTGCAGCTGATGGGTACAATTCTTTTACGCCATTTGCAATAAACTGACTTACAGTTGTAATAAAACTTACTCTATTAATACAGGCATTGGCTAAGTCACTACTAATTTTATTTTGCGGGAACATTTCATTATGCAAACTTAAACTAAAGGCACAAGTTAAGCCTTTACTTAAGAAGGGAACCCAACGAGGTCTGTTAAATACATGGACTAAATCAAAGACATTTGAAAGGTAGCTTTTTACACCAATCACATATTCTTCTTTAGTGCTTGCAGGTAATCGTATATATTTTACGCCTCTCTCAGTAGCTGTGTTAGGTAACTTAGGATCTTGTATACTAAACACAGTTATTTCATGAAGTTTTGATAATATAGGCAAGGCACCTTCAAGATACATTTGAACAGCTCCCCCATTTACAGGAGGGAAAGCAAGCTTTTCCGTACAAACTATTGCTATTTTCATAATATGCCTCCTTAAAGCCATTTCTCCAAAACAGAGAATTTATTTTGTTCGAATTCTGCAATTAAAGAAAGTTTATTGCTATTTGTAGGTTTGGGATTCTTATGCAGAGTCTTTACTAAACCAAAGAACCAATGAGGGAACATCAGATCAATTTTTAAAACCTCCCTATGATCTGGGGATAGGATATTATTTGTTTCGTAATATTTTAGGATAGATTCAATATCTTTAATACTATAATTTTTAAGTCTCATCATTCTTTTTCCAATAATCTTTCTTAAATCTCTAGCAGGTAAGTCATAAGTTACACTATCTAAATCAATAACTATGCCTTTGCCTTCTAATAACATTACGTTTCCAGTGCCGAAATCCTGATGACATAAGCAGCAATCTCTTTGATTAATATTGCATAGATCACTATAAGGAGAACTATTAATTAAATTAATAGTTTTGTTACAAATTTCTATTATTGGATCTATATGCTGTACAAAGCTTGAATAAGATGTGATATTGGGAGATTGTATACAAATCTCTTTTATTTTTAACATTCTATTTTTCATAGATTCATATTGTTTTGGCCAGTTGCCAAGTTTAGATGATATCTTGGCATGTATTGGTGGGTCATATCCAATTGAGTCTACATGAAAATTTGACAATGACTGCAAGGCCAATTTTAAATCTTTAGGATCATCTAAATTCATATCGCGTCCATTAATCCAGCTGTATAATACAAAAAACTGTCCGTTATACTCAGTTATAAAATTTCCTCTAGCATTAGGATAGACTTTCGGTACACTACCACCATTATTCAATGTATATATTTGTGCATTTACGGAGAAAAGAGCCTCATCAAAAGATTGATTTAATCTTTTAAGACATAATGGTATATTTTTATACGTTAATTTCCATAATGTTTTCAAACCTTTACTCTGAAGTATTTTTAAATTCTGTGCCTTTATAGCGTACTTTAGAAGAACTTTACTACCAAGTGATAAATAATTATCCCATTCGTTTTCCAATTTAATGCCTCCTTATATTAACCTATGAAGGAATAATTCTTTCAAAATTTTGAAGAATAGGCTCTATAGATTTTTCTGTTTTAATCATTCCTTTTAATCTTTCAATATATCTAGCCTCAGGCCAATTGACTTCTCGCTTCTCATAATATTTGCTCATGATACCTACAAAAAGATGGGGGAAAATTAATGCTTCTTTTAATACCTGCCATTTCCAATGATCTAGGGGATTTAAGGCATTGTACCATTGTAGTATCTGTGATGTTAACTTTGAATCCCATTGACCTTTCTTTTTCATTATCTTATTTAAAAATTTCCTTATATCTCTAGTAGGTAAATCTATAGTAATAGAATCTATATCTAAAACAAATATATCTTTTGAATTTGTAAGAATGAGATTGCTCGCAGTAAAATCCTGATGACAAAGACAATTTGTACTTTTAGCTTCAAGAGACCATTTAGCATATCCTGATTTCTCATTTTCGGTTATGGCTAATTGCATTCTTTTATAAAAATAAGGAAATTCTGTTATAATAATTTGTCCGAATTCTGAATGCTTAGGTTTAGATATTTCAAGATCGTAAAAGCTTTTTAATTTAATCATTTGACCCTCAAACTCATCTTTTTGAAGACCCAAATGTAACCTCGGCTTGCAATCATCAGGAAACACAAAATTTTTAGAATCGTAATGGAAAGTAGCTAGTTGTTCTACTATCATTTTTAATTCTTGAGGTTTGTCCTCATTTGGGGGATTGCCAATAATAGCATCACTTAACACATAGCAGCAGTTAACTCCTTTTATATAATTAGAATTATCTTTAGTTTTGATGATTTTAGATAAGTTAACTCTCCCATTTTGTAAGTGCTCAACAGCTGAGAGTATGAATTCTAGGGTTTTAGATGAGCAGGAGTGCTTTTTTAAGACTTTATCACCACCAGTAGTTTTTATCCACCAAACGGCCTTCTTACCCTTATCAGATTGTTTTTTTACATCAACGACATTAATATTGTATTGGGACAGTATTGAATTTATATTTTCTTCGTCCATTATGTGACCTCCTTGTAAAACTCTGAAAATAGAAAACAATTTTAAATGCTAGAACTATTATAAATATTTATTAACCAGTTATCTAATTTAAACGTCTACGCACAATAGATTTGCTTTTTAATATCTAAAAGCTGATAATTAATTAAATAGATGGGGTTTGAATTGCTATACGTAACTTTGCAATTTATACTTATATACAAAACCCTGAGGAGTGTTAATTGGTATTGAGGAAAAGAAAGTTATATTTGCAAATGTATAATTTGATATTTTTAGAATGCATCCTCAGGGAGTGTAGATTTAAAATTTATTAAATCTCAAAGGGTTCGTAGTCGAAGCTTACATTCGTAGTTATATCCATACCATCAGAGTTTATATTAGTGTTTTCTTTAAACTTTTCAGCTAGTATAGAGTTATCTTCAAATTCATCATCGTCAGTTTGTTTAGGTTTTTCTCCCCACTTAACTTTAATTGTAAAATTACCATAATCTTCATCGCTATCAAGTTTAAATTCGTAATCTAATTCTTCATTGTCTGGTATTAAAACACGGTGACCGTCTATTTTGAGTTTATCCTTAAATAATTTTATAATTTCATCCTTTAAAAAAAAGTAAAAAACTTCTTTGCTTCCAGTATATTTTTCTCTATGGTCCATGAGTGAAGCCCCCTTTTACTATAATAGTATTCTGGTTTAACCATAAGGGTGATAATAATTATGTATATTTTAAAGCAGACAATTAAAATGAATCATTGAAAAACTATAATACTTATTGTTAAGCAATAAGTACAATAGGTAATTTTATAATAGTCAATAATATGATATATTAATATTAAGAACTTTACATACTGGATTTAAAATAGTAAATAATAGATATATAGGTAAATTTATTGTATAAAACAATTAAGAAGGAAGGTGTTTTTATGAAGATATATTCATGGAATGTAAATGGCATAAGGGCTATAAAAAATAAAGGGTTTATTGAATGGATAACGGTTGAACAACCAGAGGTTTTATGTATACAAGAAACAAAAATCCAAGAAAACCAAATAAGTGAAGAACTTAAAAATATAGAGGGTTATTATTCATACTTTTCCTGTGCGCAGAAGAAGGGTTATAGTGGGGTAGCTACATATACTAAGCAAAAACCAATATCTGTGACTTATGGTATCGGAATAGAGAAATTTGATAATGAAGGTAGAATATTAATAACAGAGTTTGAAAATTGTACTGTATTTAATATATATTTTCCTAATGGTCAGAAAGATGAAGATAGATTAAATTATAAAATGGAATTTTATGATACATTACTCACTTATTGTGAAATATTGAGAAAAAAAGGAAAAAAATTAATTATTTGTGGAGATTATAATACAGCTCATAACCAAATTGATCTTAAAAACCCAAAAGCAAATGAAAAATATTCAGGATTTTTACCAATAGAGAGAGCTTGGATGGATAAATTCATATCTTATGGTTATGTGGATACATTTAGATACCTTCACGAGGAAGAAGTAAAATATTCTTGGTGGAGTTACAGATTTAAGGCTAGGGAAAAAAATGTAGGGTGGAGACTTGACTATTTCTTTGTAACCGAGGATTTATTAAGTGATTTAAAAGAAGCTTCTATTTTAAATGAGGTTGTTGGATCAGATCATTGTCCTGTATGCATTATCTTACATTAATATTTATATCTACATTTTAGTAGTGTTTTAAAATTACCTATCCAAACATTTCAGTGTATAATGATAATTAAAGAACAAACTTATAATTTTAAGTACTCAAGTTTTTAAAAGTGAAAGGAAGTTTTAGCTATGAATAATGAGAGAAATTTATATCCTGTAAAATACAAAAAGAGATATGGGTATATAGATAATAAAGGCAATGTAGTTATAGAATGTATTTTTAATTATGCACAGGAGTTCGAAGGGGAATTAGCAATAGTTGGTATTGGAGAAAAGTATGGCTTTATTAATAAAGATGGAGGATTTGTAATAGAGCCCAAGTATGATGAAGTTCAGCAGTTTAATGAAGGTTTTGCGGCAATAAAGATTGAGGGCAAAAAAGGATATATTAGTTTAAGTGGGAACCTTATAGTGGAACCTAAGTATGAAGAAGCTAATGGCTTTATGGAAGGAAGAGCAGCAGTAAAAAGTGGATATATGTGGGGATATATAGATAGCGAAGGCACAGAGGTAATACCACCAAAATACTTGGATGCTAACGATTTTAGCGAGGGGTTAGCAGCAATTCAAATAGGTGGTAAAATAGCTTATATAGATAAAGATGGCAAAGTTATAATAGATGCAATTTATGATTATGCCTACGAATTTAACTGTGGAATGGCACCCGTTTGTTCTGAGGGTAAATATGGGTATATAAACAATAAGGGTAAAACAATTATACAATTTCGATATAATGTTTGCGCAGAATTTAATGAGGGACTTGCACCAGTTGAAATGAGGGAAAAATACGGTTATATAGATTGCAGTGGAGAAATTATTATAAAACCTAGATTTCAATGGGCAGATAGATTTTATAATGGTATAGCTGTAATCTGTGAGAATGAAAAATATGGTTGTATTGATAAGAGTGGAAATATTATAATACCCACAAAGTTTGAGGATATAGATATTATGAGTGAAGGCTTAATAGCTGCACAAATAGGAGAGAAGTGGGGTTACATAGATTGCAAGGGGAATATTGTTATAGAGGCAAGTTTTGAAGAAGCCTACGAATTTATTGATGGAATTGCAAGAGTTGAAGTAGGTAAAAGAATTGGATATATTAATAAATTAGGGGAATACGTTTGGAAATTACAAGTTTAAATTTATATGATAAGGCACCTATAATATATTATAGGTGCCTTATCACGTTAAAATCATATAATACTTATTAAAATAAATTCATTATTTATTTTGCAAGAACATAACTAATTTAACATAATTATATAGAAACTTTTAGGTTATACTGTAATATTATATAAATAAAAGAATTGAAAGTAAAAGTTAACTTTATATTATGTTTAGCCAAATATTATAAGTAAACATGATCTAGCGTAATTGTACAGTAAGCATAGTAAGATATAGGAGGAAATGAAACATGAAAGTTCTATTGTGCGTTAGACAAGATTATTATAGAAATTTTGCAGTTGATTCTATTAAGGTAATTAAGACAGCTGAATATTTACGTAAATTAGGTGTAACAGTAGATATAAATGATGGTGGGATATACGATTATTCTGAGTATGATATAGTGCATTTATTTAATATAGATACTGCTGGGGAAACATACAGGTACTATAAGATTGCACATTTCTATAAAAAAAATATTGTAATATCGCCTATGCACTGGGACATGAAAAAATACCATATGATTAATAATAATATCGAGAATATGAAATTATATGAAAAATGTAGTAGTTATAAAGAGGAAATTCTAAAAAAGAGTAAAATTATAATATGTAACAGTGAATTAGAAAAGGATCTTATTTTCAAAGAATTTAATGTTAATACGCAATGTAAAGTTATATATAATGCTGTAGAGGTTGAAGATGAGGATGTACCTCTATATAATTTTACAGAGAGGTATAATCTTAATAATTATGTTTTATGTGTAGGAAGAATATGTAAAAATAAAAATCAGCTTGCTTTATGTAGCATATGTGAGAAGCTCGGAAAGCAGTTAGTTTTAATAGGAAGTGTAGATGACAATGAATATCTTAAACAATGTACTAGTTATAACAATGTAATATATTTAGGTTTTATGGATAGTTATAATGTGTACAATGCATATAGATTTGCAAAGTTGCATGTAAATCCAGGTTTTATAGGAATGCCAGGGTTATCTTCACTTGAGGCAGCAGCAAGTGGATGTAATGTAATATCATCTGACGAGGGCTGTGATAAAGAATATTTTAAAGATATGGCTTTGTACTGTGACCCATATGATAACAATAGCATAAGCGATGCAGTAAAGAAGGGATTTGAAAAACGTAGGGATAGTAAACTTAAAAATCATATTAAGGAAAATTATAACTGGGAAAAATTAATAAATGATTTATATAATACCTATTTGGAAATTATTAATTAGAGCTTTTTCCCGAATTATGCTATAACTAAAAGTTGTATCTATTTGTATAAAAAATTTGTTATATTAATGAAAATCTATTAATCTCTTAATTTATCACAACATTTATTGTATAATAAGACATAGAAGATTTATTAGGAGAGATGCAAATGAAAAAGATTGAATTATTAGCCCCTGCTGGCAGCATGGATAGTGTATATGCAGCAGTGCAAATGAAGGCAGATGCAATTTATATAGGAGGAAGCAAATTCTCTGCAAGAGCTTACGCTTTTAATTTTGATGATGAAAACATAACTCTTGCAGTAGATTATTGTCATATTTATGGGGTTCGCGTATATGTTACTTTAAATACGTTAGTAAAGGATAATGAATTAAAAGATATTATGGAATATGTAGGATTTTTGTATAGCATTGGAGTTGATGCATTGCTTGTCCAAGATACTGGATTAATATATTTAATAAGAAATAATTTTCCGGATTTTGAGCTCCACGCTTCAACTCAGATGACTATTCACAATGGTGAAGCTGCTTTATTTTTAAAAGAGATTGGATTTAAAAGGATAGTTTTATCAAGAGAGCTTAGTTTAAAAGAAATTGAGTACATATCAAATACTTTAAAATTGGAAACAGAAGTTTTTATTCATGGAGCTTTATGTATATGTTATTCAGGACAGTGTCTTATGAGTAGCATTATTGGCGGTCGGAGTGGGAATAGAGGTAGATGTGCTCAACCATGTAGATTACCTTATACACTGATAGATAAGAGTACTAATAAGGAACATAAGGCATACATTTTAAGCCCTAAAGATACTTGTACATTAGAAAACTTAAAAGACATAGTTGCAAGTGGAACATCCTCACTAAAAATTGAAGGCAGAATGAAAAAGCCAGAATATGTTGCAGGGGTAGTGGAAATATATAGACGTGCGCTCGACAATGTTTATAATAATAAAATACAAAAATTAGATAAGGATACTAAAGTCTTAACTCAATTATTTAACAGAGAAGGGTTTTCAAAGGCATATCTATACGGTAATAAAGGAAAAGATATGATGGCATACAAAGTTCCTAAGAATTCTGGGATTTCAATTGGCTTAGCATCAAATGATTTATCTGTAACGCTTTTAGAGGATGTTGCATTAAAAGATGGTATAATGTTTGGCGAGGATGGGTTTACATTATCTAAAATTATAAAGGATGGAGTAGAGGTTGCAGTAGGGTTAAAAGGTGATAGAGTTATATTAAAACCTACTAAATATAAAGCTTCAGACTTATTATATAAAATATCCGATGCTCATTTAATGAAGGAGCTAGCGCTGAGTTATAGTGAAAAATTTAACAGGAAAATACAATTAGATTTTTCAATAGAATTTAGAATTAACAAGCCTCTAAAAATAAGCACGAGTTACCTTGGGGAAAATTTTAGCGTACAAGGAGATTTTGTGCAAGAAGCAATAAGCAAGCCACTAGATAAACAGCGCTTAATTAAAAATATATCTAAAACAGGAGATACCCCGTTTATAATAAATGAAGTGACTTTTGAAAGTTTTGAAGAAGGTTTTATTCCAATGGCTTCATTAAATTTAGTAAGGCGGAAATTAATAGAAGCTGTTCAAAATAATATAATAAGAAAATACAAACGAGAGAAAACTAATACGCAAATTAATTATAATAAAGGACTTGAACTGCAAGTAGATAAAGACATAGAATTTACACAAAATAAAGATGATAACATTTTACCTAAGACTCTTATATATGTTTCTAGTGAAGAGCAATTAAAGGCCGTAATTGAAATGGGCTTTAATAATATTGCTATAAATCCTTTTATGAGAGGGGTTAATTTAGATTTGAATAATGGTGATATAAATACTTATCTTAAAGTTCCAAACATTATTAAGAGTGAATTTAAAAGTATTTGTGAGTTTATAGAAGACAACTTAGTTAATATAAAAGGTATTATTACAGCTAATTTAGGAGTAATAAGCAAATTCAATAAAAAAATAACTATTATTGGAGATTATAAATTAAATGTTTTTAACAGCTATGCAAGCGACTTCTATAAGAGTTATCTTACAGGAACATGTATTAGTGCTGAATTAAACGCAATGGAAATTAAAAAAATGGCATATAAAAGTTCTTTGCCGCTTCAAATTATGGTTTACGGAAAATATGAACTTATGGTTAGTGAATATTGTGCTATAGGTAGTGTTTTTGGTAACAAGAGTGAAAATAAAAACTGTATAGCTAATTGTAGCAAAGGATCATATACGCTTAAAGATAGAAAAGGTGTAGAATTTAGTATTAAAACCGACAAGTATTGTAGAAGTTATATTTATAATAATGTGCCTGTTAACTTAATAGCTAATATTGATGAAATTAAAAAAAATAATATTTCCTCTTTTAGATTAGATTTTATCCATGAAAATTATGAAGAGACTATTGAGGTCCTTAATAATTATATTAAGAAAAATTGGCAAGGAGATTTTAAAAATTATACTAGAGGGCATTATAAAAGAGGAGTCGAATAAATAGTATTAGGCAACTAAGTTTATTAACATAGGAAAGACGGTGTAATTGTGAACACAAAATCATTAAAGGTTTTAGAATATTTCAAAATTAAAGATAGGATAAAAGTATATGCGAAAACTACGGCAGGTAAGGATATTATTGAAAGTTTAGAACCATATACTAATATCTATGAAGTAAGAGAACATTTGCAGGAAACTAATGAGGCATTGTTACTCCTATCGAGAAAAGGGAGTGCTCCATTTGAGGGTATATATGATGTTCGTGGTCCGATAAACAGAGCATCTAAAGGGGCTTCTCTTATGCCAATGCAGCTTCTGAGAATTGCTCAAATGCTTAGATGTGCTAGATTATTTAAAAATTATGTTGGTAATATAGAAGGAGAGAAGAGTTTTAGAGTTCTTACTGATATATGTATTGGCATTGTACCAATTAAAAAATTAGAGGATGAAATTTTTATAGCTATTATTGGTGATGACGAAATTTCTGATAGGGCTAGTAGTTTACTATTCAGTTTAAGAAAATCTTTAAAAGAGAAAAGTGCATCTGTAAAAGAAAAGGTAATTTCATTAGTTAGATCTAATGCAAAATATCTTCAAGAAAGTCTTTATACGGTGCGAGGAGATAGATATGTAATTCCAGTTAAAGTAGAACATAAAGGCAGTGTTCCGGGTCTTGTACATGATCAGAGTTCATCAGGAGCTACATTGTTTATTGAGCCAATGAGTCTTGTTAACTTAAATAATGAGATTAAGGAAATTATGCTAAAGGAAAAAGCAGAAGTTGAAAGAATTTTAGCCGAATTATCGTATAAAATATATGAAAATATAAATATTGTTCAAAACAATGCAGATATAGTATGGGAATTAGATTTTATTTTTGCAAAAGCAATGTATGCAATAGAACTTAATGCTATTATTCCAAGTGTAAATGAAGAAGGAGAAATAGATATATTGGAAGCGAGGCACCCACTAATCGATCCTAAAGTGGTAGTGCCAAGTAATATATATTTAGGAAAAGAATTTACATCCCTCGTAATAACAGGGCCCAATACTGGTGGTAAAACAGTAACACTAAAAACAGTAGGTCTTATTGAAATAATGGCTTTGAGTGGCATTTTAATCCCAGCAAGAGAAGGTTCAATAGTAAGCTTTTTTAATGAAATATTTGCAGATATTGGTGATGAACAAAGTATAGAGCAAAGCTTATCTACTTTTTCGTCTCATATGACAAACATAGTGAATATTATTGATAAAGCAGATAATAAAACATTGGCCCTATTTGATGAATTGGGAGCTGGAACAGATCCTACTGAAGGAGCAGCACTTGCTGTTTCTATACTTGAAAATTTAAGAGCGAGAAATACAAAAGTTGTTGCAACAACACATTATAGTGAGTTAAAGGGATATGCTTTAAAAACTACAGGCGTTGAAAATGCATCTGTAGAATTTAATGTAGACACATTGAGCCCAACTTATAGATTAATAATTGGAGTGCCAGGTAAATCAAATGCTTTTGAAATATCGATGAGATTAGGTCTTCCATCTTATATTATAAAAAACGCAAAAGAAAATATTTCTAAGGATACCTTAGAGTTTGAAGAACTAGTTCAAAGTCTGCAAGAAAAAAGTATAAAAGCTGAGGAAGATGCAAGACTTGCAGAAAGTTTGAAATTGCAAGCGAGCAAGCTTAAAGATAAATATCAGGAAAAGTTATATAAACTTGAAAACATAAGAGAAAACGCAATGTATGAAGCTCAAAGGGAAGCAAAGAGACTTATAAAGGATGCTAAGGAAGAATCTGATATCATTCTTAAAAATATGAGACAACTAGAAAATTTGGGGTACTCCTCTGAAGCAAGGCAGAAACTTGAAGAGGAAAGATTGAAAATCAAAAATAAGCTTGAAAGCTTAGAAAAGCATGTAGAAAAAAGTAATGATGAACTTGGAGAAAAACTTAAAAGTGTAAAACAAGGTGAAGCAGTATATTTACCATCTCTTAACCAAAAGGTTATAGTTATTTCGAAACCTGATAAAAAAGGTGAGCTGCAAGTTCAAGCTGGCATAATGAAGATAAATGTTAAATTAGATGATTTGCGAAAATCAAAACTTACTGATGAAGACAAGAAAAAGGCGAAAATAATTAAGCGGGATATGAAGCTGAATTTAAGAAGTGTATCAACATCTGTAGATTTGAGAGGTATGGATTCCCAGGAGGCTATTTATACTGTCGATAAGTACTTAGATGAAGCTTGTTTAGGTGGGCTTAAAGAAGCTACAATAATCCACGGTAAGGGTACAGGAGTATTAAGAAAAACTATTACAGATATGTTAAAAAGACATGGTCATGTTAAAACATATAGACTTGGAAATTATGGTGAAGGTGGTAGTGGAGTTACTGTAGTAGAACTTAAATAGTTAAGATTATAATAAAGGATGGTTATAGTATGATTATTGTAAGTGCTTGTTTGTGTGGTATTAACTGTAAATATGATGGTGGGAATAATATAAATGCAGCATTACTTAAATTACTTAAAGAGGGTAAAGTGATGCCGGTTTGTCCTGAGCAACTAGGAGGATTAGAAACTCCTAGGGTAGCGCGAGAAATTATAAATGGGAATGGTCTGGATGTGTTAGAGGGTAATGCTAGAATTGTTGGACTGGACAAAAATGAGGACGTTACCCAAAAGTTTATAAAAGGTGCTTATGAAACATTATATATTGCAGAAGCAGTTGGAGCCAACATTGCTATTTTAAAAGCACGAAGTCCATCATGTGGAGTTTCGAAAATATATGATGGAACTTTTAGTAAAACTTTAAGACAAGGTAATGGAATTACTGCTCAGTTATTAATATTAAATGGTATAAAGGTTTTTACAGAAGGAAATATAGATAAGGTGGAGTTGTAATTAAGGGGGAAGGAAATGAATTATAAAGATGTTTTAAAAAATGCTAGAGGAAATTTAAACAAAAGCTGCAAGGTTTGTCCTATATGTAATGGAATTGCCTGTGCTGGCGAAGTACCTGGAATGGGCGGTAAGGGAACTGGAGACGCTTTTAAAATCAATATAGAATCATTGGCAAAATATAAACTTAATATGAGAACTATACATGATGCAAAAGATCCTGATATGTCTACAGAATTATTTGGACGAAAAATGGATGTGCCACTATTTGCAGCTCCCGTATCTGGGACTACCTTAAATATGGGTGGTAAATATAGTGAAGAAGAATATATATCTTGGGTTATTAGTGGATGCCTAGAGGGAGGAATTTTCCCAATGGTGGGCGACACTGCTGTAGATTCATTTCTCACAACTAATCTTTCTGAATTAGAAAAACAAGGTGGAAATGGAATTGCGATTATAAAGCCTTGGGAAAATGCAAACATTATAGAAAAAATTAAATTGGCGGAGAAAGCAGGAGTATTCGCTATAGGTATGGACATAGATGCATGTGGGCTTATTACCTTAGCACTTCTTGGTAAACCAGTTATGCCTAAAACTGTAGATGAAATAAAAGAAATTGTTAGATCAACAAAGCTTCCATTTATTTTAAAAGGAATAATGACTGTAGATGAAGCAAAGCTTGCGGTCGATGCAGGGGTAGCTGCAATTGTAGTGTCAAATCATGGGGGAAGAGTTTTAGACCAAACTCCAGGTGTAGCAGAGGTTCTTTCAGAGATAGCGGAAGAAGTTAAGGGGAAAGTAATTATTTTAGCTGATGGTGGAGTTAGAAGTGGTGCAGATATACTTAAAATGCTAGCACTGGGTGCGGATGCTGTACTTATTGGCAGACCATTTGTAACTGCATCCTTTGGAGGTAAGGCCGAAGGCGTAAAATCTTATATCGATTTCTTAAAAAGTGAATTAAAATCAGCTATGGTCCTCACGGGGTGTAAATCTATTGAAAATATTAATAATAGAGTTTTATATTAAGTAGAACAAAAAAGAACTCCTAATTTGGAGTTCTCTTTTGTTCTATTCAACAGTTATATGCATAGCATCTTCCTCGCGAACAACTTTTATATATTCAACTTCAGGATCTTCAGTTCCTTGGACATATAATCCTGTGTTTTTTAATTTCTCAACATAATCTACAATTTCTTGAGTTATTCTCTCTCCGGGGCAAAGTACTGGAATGCCAGGTGGATAAGCCATTAAGAATTCCCCACTTATCATGCCAACACTTTTTTTGATTTCTACAGCAGTATTAACACTGTTGAAAGCCTCACGAGGAATTTGAACTTGTTCTGGAATGCTAGGAATATCAATAAAATCTGTTTTCTTTGATCCTTTACCATAGTATTCGTTGCTTATTTCACATAGAGCTTTAAGTAATCGTTGCATTCCCTCTTTTGTATCTCCAAAAGAACCAACTGCTAATATGTTATAGAGATCAGATAATTCCATTTGCATATGATATTTGTTAGAAAGTATCATATCTAAGTCATAACCTGTAATGCCTAAATCTCTACAAGTTATTGTGATTTTAGTTGGATCGAAAGCATAAGCTCCAAAACCATTTAAAATTTCTTCGCCAAAACAATAAAATCCTGGGATTTTATTTACTTCACTTCTTACATAATTACACAAATCTATAGTTTTTTCTAAAAGCTGAGTGCCATCAAGTGCAATTTGTCTTCTTGCACAATCAAGCGAAGCCATTAGTATGTATGAGGGGGAGGTTGTGTGCATTAAGTTTATTAATTGCCTTACTCTAGCAGGGCTAACACGCTTTGAATTAACATGTAGCATTGAGCTCTGAGTTAATGAACCAATTATTTTATGCGTGCTTTGAGCACAAATATCTGCACCGGCTTCCATCGCAGACATTGGTAACCTGCTGTTAAATTTAAGATGAGGGCCATGAGCTTCATCAACTATTAAGGGAATGTCGTATTCATGAACCGTATCTGCAATTTTTTTTATATCTGTGGAAACCCCGTAATATGTAGGATTAATAATAAGCACAGCTTTTGCATCGGGGTTATTTTTTAAGGTATCGATTACTGTCTCTGGAGAAACTCCATGAGCAACACCTATTTTTTTATCAAGTTCTGGTTGCATATAAACTGGTATAGCACCTGATAAAATGATACCACCAGTTATTGATTTATGAACATTTCTTGGAACAATTATTTTATCGCCAGATCCGACTACAGACATAATCATAGCTTGAATAGCACCAGAAGTACCATGAACTGAGAAAAAAGAGGCATCAGCTCCATAAGCATCAGCTGCTAATTCTTGTGCCTTTTTTATGGGCCCAGTAGGATGGTGAAAACTATCAACAAGTTTAAAAACTGTAACATCAATTTTAAAAGGGTTATCCCCCATAAAACTTCTAAACTGTTCATCAGCGCCTATTCCTTTTTTATGTCCAGGGACGTGAAATGGAAGAGTTTCTCTGTCTACATATTCCATTAAAGCATCAAATAATGGAGTCTCACTTTGATTTAATCTATACAATTTATACACCCCTTTCGAAAGAATTTATATTATCTTTTTTAATTACTATTTATAGTATATTTATTCAGCCAATTAATAATTATATAGGATTAGATATGCAAATGCAATTAGAATAAATTATAAATTATACAAAATAACTTCTTAAATGCTTGGAAATTATGGTTTTAGAATAAAAAATAACAATCAGAAATATGTAAAAACAGGTTAATTGTCAAAAATGCCTTTTATTTGTAATGGTTTGATAGTATAATATGATAGACTAAAGAGAGATTAGGGGGAATAGCAACGGGGGGTAACATTTGTTATCTACTTTATAGAACCACAAGGAGGATAATATATGACATACAAAGAGAAATATAAAAATTGGATTAATTCTGATTTTATAGATTTAGAGTTAAAGAAGGAGCTTGAGCAGTTAGTAGATGAAAAAGAAATTGAAGATAGATTTTACAAGGATTTAGAGTTTGGTACAGGCGGTCTAAGAGGAGTAATAGGTGCAGGAACAAACAGAATGAATATACATACCATAGGTAAAGCCACTCAAGGGCTCGCAGACTATTTAAACTCAAAATACAAGGGAAACATATCAGTTACTATAGCATATGATTCAAGAAATATGTCTATGGAATTTGCAAAAGCGGCTGCAGAAACTCTTTGCGGGAATGGTGTTTCTGTAAATTTATTTGAAACATTAACTCCAACACCAATTTTATCTTATGCTGTTCGTGAATTAAAAAGCAAGGCGGGTATTGTTATTACTGCATCACATAATCCTAAGCAATACAACGGATATAAGGTTTATGGTGATGATGGTGGACAAGTTACTGATGAAGTTGCCAGCCAAATAATAACTAGGGCAGGTAACGTTAAAGATTTTTCTAAAGTAAAAACTATGGAAATGAATAGCGCAAAAACAAGTGGAATGTTAAAAATTATCGGGGAAGAACTTTATTTTTCATATATTAATAAGACTAAGAACTTAACTATAAGAAAAGACTTAGTTAAAAAATATGCGAATGATTTAAAGATAATATATACTCCTATTCATGGTTCAGGAAATATACCAGTAAGAAGAGTATTAAAAGAATTAGGTTATGAGAATGTATCTGTTGTAGCAGAGCAGGAGATGCCAAACGGTAATTTCCCTACAGCAGCATATCCTAATCCAGAAGACCCAAAGGTATTTGAATTAGCACTTAAAATGGCCGAAGACATTAATCCAGACATTATTTTTGGTACAGACCCAGATTGCGATAGAATTGGAGTAGTAGTTAAAGGTAAGGGCGGGAAATATAGGGTTTTGTCTGGTAATCAGACAGGAGTACTCTTAAGTAATTATATTTTGAGCTCATTAAGCAATACTAACCAAATGCCTAAAAATGGTGTAATAATAAAAACTATAGTTACGACTGATATGGTAGCAAGTATTGCAAAAAAATATAATACAGAAGTGTTAGATGTGCTCACAGGATTTAAATACATTGGAGAAAAAATTAAAGAGTTTGAGCAGAAGGGCGAAAAAGACTTTATATTTGGTTTTGAAGAAAGTTTTGGGTATTTAGCAGGGGATTTTGTACGCGATAAAGATGCAGTAATAGCTGCAATGTTAATTTGTGAAATGACACTTCACTATAAAAATAAAGGCATGAGTTTGTATGATGCTTTGATGGACATTTATAAAGAACATGGTTACTATGAGGAAAGTTTAGTTTCAATAGAACTTAAAGGTAAAGATGGTGCAGAAAAAATAAGTAATGTATTAGAACATTTAAGACTTTCAATGAAAGGCCTAATAGGAAATAATAGAATTATAAAAAAAATGGATTATAGAGCTAGTTTAGAAGTGAATTTAGTTAATAACACTGAAAAAATAATTAATTTACCAAAATCTAATGTCTTAAAGTTTGTTTTAGATGATGGTTCTTGGTTTGTAGTTAGACCATCTGGTACTGAACCAAAAATGAAAATTTATCTTTCAGTTAAAGGAAATAGTTTAGAGGATACATCTAAGAAAATAACTGAGTTAAAAGAAAATGTTATGTCAATAGTTAATAATGCATGTATAAAATAAAAACATTTATCCCAATAAAAGCATAATTTCCACTACTATGATTTTATATGTTTACAAATTGTCAACATTATATTATTATTAATAGTAGCAATTGTAGCATAAATATTTAAGCGTAGTAGGAAGGAGTAAGCATGGACATTAAAACATATTTTTCTGAAAAATTAGCAGCCCTTCTTTTTTTAGAAATTAAAAAGGACAGCAAAATCAACAATTTTACAATTTTAAATGATATATATTTTCCGGTGAGAACTAATGAAATAATTCAAAAAGTAAAGAAAAAAGAAGATTTTGATAATATACCAGTTAATTTATTTATAGAGGGAATGTTCTATGTTTTAGGAGCAGATGAACATTTTAAATATAATGTAGAATATAAAGTAATTATAAATACTGTTCCAAATTCAATAGGTTTTATTAAGGGTGTAATTTTCAAAGAAATTGAAAATGAGAATTATGAGGAAGCATATATTATGTTAAAAGGACTATTAAGTATAGAAGAAAATGAAGAGAATTATGATAAGATTTTTCTTTTAGTTGATAAATTAAGATTAACTAATATTATGTTTAAAGATGAAGAGATGAGACTTGTTGAAGCAGCTAAAAAAATTACTAATTACAGTAATGCATATTTATATGAATCATTAGTTCTTAATAGCGAAAGCAAACATGACTTAGCTTTAATGGCTTTAAGAAATTATATTGAAGGTGGTGGAGAAAAAACCACAGATGTTATTGAGCTTAAAAACGAGTTAGAAACTATAACAAGTTTTCAAAAGGCAAAAGAAATGGTTTCTAATAATCCTAAGGGTGCACTTGAGATTTTTATACCTTTAATGGAGCAATTAGGAGATAGCCCAGATATATATTATCATACTGCTGTAGCTTATAGAATTCTACAAAATTATGAGAAGGCTATATATTATCTAAATGAGGCAGTAGCAATTGATAAAGACTTAATTGAGGTAATAAACGAATTTGGTATTAATTATGCTTGTCTAGAAAATTTCGAGACAGCTATTCAATACTTTAGAAAAGCATTTGAGGTTACAAAATCTATTGAAATATGTACAAACCTTGTTATGTGTTATTTAAATGTTAAAAACTATGAACAAGCAAGGATACATTTAGATATAGCTAAAAAAATTGATGCAAAAGATGAAATTGTATGCCAGTTAGAAAAACTATTCACGGAGGGTAAATAATGGAGATAATTGAATATTTAAATATCATAAAAAAAAGGTTTCTGCTAGTGATTTTAGTTACTATAGGAGCAACGGTGCTTAGCGGAGTTTTAAGTTATTTTGTTATTACACCTACATACAAATCTGACATATCAGTAATAATTGGAAAGACAGAAGATAAATCTGAGACATCAAAAGATAGCTATAATGATGTTATTATGTACCAACAATTAGTTAAAACTTATAGTGAGTTTGCTAAATCAAGAAAGGTTTCAGAACACGTTATAAAAGCTCTGAAATTAAACATAGATCCTACTGAACTTCAAGAAATGGTAACAGTAGCACCTAAAGGAGATACTGAGTTTTTAACTATAACGGTTAAATCTACGGATCCTAAAGAGGCTATGGACATTGCTAACCAGTTGGCTAAGTCATTAAAGTTTGTAAGTAATGATGTGAAAAAAGTAGATAATGTACAACTTTTAGATGAAGCAGTAGAACCTACAGTACCAGATAATCCTAATCCTAAGTTAAATATGGCAATTGCATTTTTTATTGGACTTATGGTATCACTTGGGATAGCATTCTTATTAGAGTATTTAGATAATACCGTAAAAACGCAAGAGGACATAGAAAAATTAACTGGAATACCAGTTATAGGAATTATTCCTTTAACTGAAGATAAACAATAGGAGGGTGAGAATATGTTAAAAAAACTAATAACATTAAAAAATCCAAAATCTAGAACAGCGGAAGCATTTAGAACATTAAGGACTAATATTCAATTCTCTTCCTTAGATAAAGAGCTAAAATCTATTGTAGTTACGTCCTCTGGTTCTGGAGAAGGTAAAAGTACAGTAATGTCTAATTTAGCTATAACTATGGCTGAAAGTGGTATGAGAATTATCCTTGTAGATTGTGATTTGAGAAAACCATCAATACACAAAAAAATGGGTATCACTAATTCTATAGGATTAACAAATGTATTAGTTCAAGGCGTAAAAAAAGAAGAATGTGTGGTTAAGACAACTGTTAATAATCTTTTTATACTAACTAGTGGGCCTATTCCACCAAATCCAGCAGAGTTATTAGGAAGTAAAAAAATGCGAGATTTTATTGAGGAGTTAAAAGGTGAATTTGATTTGGTTCTTATTGATGCTCCACCAGTTCTTGCAGTAACTGATGCACAAATTCTATCAACAATAGTAGATGGCGTTGTTTTTGTTGCGTCCTATGGTGAAGCTCAAAAAAATGCATTGGTAGATGCTAAACAATTAATAGATAAGGTTGGTGGAAAAATACTTGGGATTGTATTTAATAAAGTACCTGAAGCTGTAACTGGTTATCATGGTAAGTACTACAAGGGCTATTATGGAAACGAAAATTAAAATATCAAAAGGTGTTAGCTTATGATAGACTTTCACAGCCATATAATCCACGGCGTTGATGATGGAGCAAAAAGTTTAAATATGTCTCTTGAAATGTTGAAAATTGCAGAAAATAAGGTGTAGAATATATTTGTTCTACTCCTCATTTTATAACTGAGGAATTTGAAATTGCTAGAGATGAATATATTAATAAATTAGATAAGTTAGTTATAGCATCAAGGGAAGAAAGTTTTAATATTAAGATTTTATCTGGTCTTGAGATATATATGCATCCCAATTTACCAAAACTCTATAAAGAAAAGAAGATATGGGCAATTTCCCATTTATACTGAAGATGTATTTTACAAATTAATGTTACTTGGAGCAAAACCCATTTTAGCTCATCCAGAGAGAAATCTTAAAATCATGAAAAATCATGATTTAATTATTAATTTAATAAATCAAGGTGTAATGATGCAAATCAATGCTGGTAGCCTATTGGGTGACAATGGCAAAGATATAAAAAAAACAGCTCAAGAATTCTTAAAAAGGAATATGATACATATTTTGGGTAGTGATGGGCATAATATTACAAGTAGAAAAACTAAATTAAAAGAAGCATATAAAATTGTTGAAAAAGTAAATGTTAAATTATATAATTGGATTATTGAAAATCAGACTAATATAATTAATAATGTTGACCTGACGGAATTTTTAGAACTAAAACTTAAAAAATCAAAAGGAAAAATTTCGTTTTTCAATATTTTCAAATAAAATTTTGAATATGGTTGCAATATAAAAATGTGTTATTTGAGGGGAGAAGAACTATGAGAGTTAAAAAAGCTATAATACCAGCGGCAGGACTTGGAACAAGATTCCTACCAGCTACAAAGGCACAACCTAAAGAAATGTTACCAATTGTTGATAAACCTACAATACAGTATATTATTGAGGAAGCAGTTGCATCTGGAATTGAGGAAATACTAATTATAACTGGAAGAAATAAAAGAGCTATCGAAGATCATTTTGATAAGTCAATTGAATTGGAATATCAATTGCAAAAAAACGGTAAAGATGATGTTTTAAAAATGGTTCAAGATATTTCGAATTTAGCAAATATTTATTACATACGTCAGAAAGAACCTAAAGGTCTAGGCCATGCCATAAGTTGTGCAAAAACTTTTGTTGGAAATGAACCTTTCGCTGTAATGCTTGGTGATGATGTTGTAGATAGTGAAGTACCTTGCTTAAAACAACTTATAGATTGTTATGAAGACTATAATACTTCAATTTTGGGAGTCCAAAAGGTTCCATTAAGTGAAGTCTGCAAATATGGTATAGTAGATGGGTCTTCAATAAAAGATAGGGTTTATAAGGTCAAAGATGTTGTTGAAAAACCTAAGGTTTCTGAAGCACCTTCAAATATAGCAATACTAGGGAGATATATTATAACACCTAGAATATTTGATATTTTAGAGAACACAAAGCCAGGTAAGGGTGGAGAAATTCAACTTACAGATGCTTTAAAAACTTTAATAGCAGAAGAAGATATGTACGCATATAATTTTGAGGGAAGACGATATGATGTAGGGGATAAAGAAGGATTTTTAGAAGCTAATGTAGAATATGCTCTTAAAAATAATGATCTTAAAAAAGCTTTTATGAAATATCTCTTAACTATAAAAGACAATGATAAGTTTAAAGAAATTTATAATGAGTGTAAAAATAACTAGAATAAATAATATTATTAAAAAGGCCAAGTAAAACTGGCTTTTTTTATTTTGCCGTACATTATAAATCAAACTATTAATCAAAACATTAATTAATAGTTAAAAAATCCTTTTAAATTATACAAACAGAATAATTTAGGATATAATAATGTATGCTGTTATTTAGCGGAATAGAAGTATAAAAAATATGTTGAATAATTTTAGAAATGATGTAAAATGATTAAGGAGAGTTACAAAAGATTTAAAACTAGATAGAGGACGTGAACTTAATGAAAACTGATAAAAGAGTCTTTGTAGTGGATATTGTTTGTGTTTTGGCTTCATTATATATATCCCTATTATTGAGATTTGATTTAAACATTCCTAATAAATACTTCGAATTCTTTAAACTTTCAATTATACCAGTATTAATTTTAATAATTGGTTTTAATAAAATATTTAAATTATATCGAAATATATGGAAATATGCTTCTATAGAAGAATTATTATCTATAGTGTATTCAATATCCTTAGCAAATATCGTGTTTATAATATATAGTTATTTAATTAGTCATTCCTTATTTAACAGTGAATACTATAGATTCCCGTTTACTGTACATATCATATTTTGGCTTCTCTGTGTAATTACATTAGGGGGATCGAGACTACTATATAGGATACTAGAACAAAACCAGGGAGAAAATAAGCAATGCGACAAGAGTTTGAACATTCTTATTGTAGGCGCTGGTGATGCAGGTGCACTATTAGTAAAGGAAATTAAAAAACATAAAGAACTTAAATATTATATTGTGGGATTAATCGATGATGATGAATCTAAAAAAGGTAAAGTAATGAATGATATAAGAGTTTTAGGGGGCAGAGATAAAATAATTTCAATTTGCGAGGAAAAGTCGGTTAAAGAAATAATTATAACTATACCATCTGCAGATTATAGAACCAAAACAGAAATATTCAACATATGTAAACAGACTAAATGTAAGTTGAAAACAATTCCAGGTATATATGAAATTATAGATGAAAAAGTAAATATTAATGAGCTTCGTGATGTAAATATTGAGGATCTATTAGGTAGAGAACCAGTTACGTTGATAAATGAAGATATTGATAAATATATTAAAGGTAAAACAATATTAGTTACAGGTGGTGGTGGTTCCATAGGTTCTGAACTATGTAGACAAATTGTTAAATTTAACCCTAAAAAATTAATAGTTTTAGATATCTATGAGAATAATGCATATGATTTACAAATGGAGCTTAATTATGAGTTCCCCGAATTAAATAAAGAGTTTATAATTGCGTCTGTTAGAGATTTTAATAGATTAAAAGAAATTTTTGAAGTACATAAACCAGATGTTGTATTCCATGCCGCAGCACATAAACATGTGCCACTTATGGAAAATAACCCAGCCGAGGCCATTAAGAATAATGTGATAGGAACTTATAATGTTGTAAAATGTAGTCATGAAGCTGGTGTTAAAAAATTCGTTCAGATTAGTACAGATAAAGCAGTAAATCCTACAAATATTATGGGTGCTACCAAGAGATTTTGTGAACTCATAATTCAAGCTTTTGATACAATTAGTAAAACTGAGTTTGTAGCTGTAAGATTTGGTAATGTTTTAGGAAGTAATGGATCAGTAATTCCACTATTTAAAAAGCAAATAGCTCATGGAGGACCAGTAACAGTTATGCATCCAGATATAAACAGATTTTTCATGACAATACCAGAAGCTGCTCAATTAGTTATTCAAGCTGGAGGTATGGCGAAAGGTGGAGAAATATTTGTTTTAGATATGGGTAAGCCAGTTAAAATTGTTGATTTAGCAAGAGACTTAATAACTCTTTCAGGACTTGAACCAGATGTAGATGTGAAAATTGAGTTTGTTGGATTAAGACCAGGGGAAAAGCTTTATGAAGAGCTTCTAATGGATGAAGTTGCCTTAACGTCAACAACGCACGATAAAATATATGTAGAAAAACCTATTGGAAATGATATAGATTTTATTGAGACATCTATTAAAGAGTTTAAAAATGTGGTTGGGAAGAATAAAGAAGCCATATTATCTTTAATGGAAAAAAAGGTGCCTACTTATAAGAGAAAGAATACAAAAGATAGTTAACATATTCAGTAAAAATTTACAATGAAGGACAGAAGGAAAGCATTAAAAATCACAAAATTACTAAAATAATTTTGTACCATTTGAAATGAGGTGGAATTATCAATCTTAATAAAAGTATTTTATTTTCATTAACATGTGCTTATGTTATGTTATTACCTTTAATTCCAGAAGACATTCAGTTTAAGGGGATACCATTCACTGATTTAATTTTGGCACTAATAATTTTTGCCTACATTATAGAGTTAATAGTGTCTAAGAAAGGCAGAGAAAATTTTATTAAAGGTATTATAGATTTCTTTACAAATAAGTTGAGTATATTTATGTCAATATTACTAATCATGATGCTTGCATCTACTATTTATGCAGTTGATAAAAAATTAGCATTAAGTGAAAGTGCAAGATTTATATCGTATATATTTTTGTATTTTATTATAAAATATGAGATAAATAATAGGAAACAAATAAATGTTTTGTTGAAATGCTATATATTTACATCCTTTGTTTTAAGCTGTATAGGAATCGTACAGTATTTCACTGGGTTTGCATTAGCTGAAACATTTAAAAAAACAAATGTATTTGGAGAAAGTACAAAGATAGCTGCTACGCTTTTTAATCCCAATACGTACGGTGCTTATCTAATACTAATAATTTTTCCAGTAATTATGTTAAGTATTTATGAAAAGAATAAGAAAAAGAAAATAGCATATATATTACTTTCAATATTAGTATTCGCTAATTTATTGATGACTTTATCTAGAAACGCGTTGCTAGGATTTGGGTTAGGGTTAGTAGTCCTTACACTTATTTATAGTATAAAGTTGATTTTTGCTCTTGGTGGTTTCGGGATATTAATATTTTTTATTCCTTCAGTTTTTCAAAGAGTTAAGGGAATCGTTAGTATGTCTCAAAACGAATCAAGACTTAAAATTTGGAAAACGGCTTTAGTAATGATAAAGGAACACCCAGTGCTAGGTGTTGGTAATGGTAATTACGTTACTAGATATGCTGAATATATAAAAAAGTATAAAGATTTAAGATACTATAAATATCAGGCTTTTACAACTCATAACTCATATTTAAAAATACAGAGTGAGTTAGGAATAATAGGAACAGTTTCTTTCTTAGGGGTAGCAGTAACAGCCCTATTTAGGATTAAAAAATTGTATAGTACAACTAAAGATAAATTCAACAGGCCATTTTATATTGGGGTAATGGCAAGTGTTACTGCTTTTATATTTATGAACCTATCAGATAACTTACTATTTGTGCCTAAAGCAACAACATATTTTTGGTTTTTATTAGCTACAGTAGAAGCATTATTAAATGATAGTAAAAGTGATATACAAAAACTGACATAATCAATTATTGTAGATAATTTAATATTATAGGCACATCTATAAAATGTAAATTATTGGGAGGGTCTTATGACAACAAGAATTCTAAAATACAAAATTTATAATGGGAGCATGCAAGAATTAATTGGAAATATAAGTGATTTTAAGAAAGTTCATATAGTTTCAGGAAATCCAGAAGTGCTTTTTAATGGAATGCAAAATAATGTATTGTTGGATAATTTCACAAGTGAAAAATCCATTATTATCCCAGATGGAATTGGTACAGTAATCTGTTCAAAAATTGTAAGGCAACCAGTGAAAGAAAAGATCGCAGGTATAGAAGTCATGGATAATATAGTGAAAAAATCTGAAAAAGAAAACAAGGGAATATACTTGTTAGGTTCTACCAAGGAAACAGTAGATATGTGCAATATTAATTTACAAACTAAATATCGTAAATTAAATGTTTTAGGAAGTCATGATGGGTATTTTGAGCTGGATAATTGCGAAGAAATATTGAAGGATATAGAAAAAGTTAAACCAGAAGTCCTATTTGTTGCAATGGGATGTCCAAGGCAAGAGATTTTCATTTCAAAATATATGGATAGACTTCCTTGCAAAATATTTATGGGTGTTGGTGGAAGTTTTGATATAATAGCGGGAAATGTAAAACGTGCACCTAAATGGATGATTAATTTAGGTATGGAATGGTTATTTAGAGTCGCAAAGGAACCTTTTAGGATTAAAAGATTGTCATCTATTTTTAAATTTATTTTAATAGTAATAAGAGATAAGAATAAACTTAAAGAATAGTTTTCGACGAAGGGGAATAAAGGAGGAGATCCATATTAAAGTTTTGCATATCATATCAGGCAATGATAATGGTGGAGGTGGAAATCACGTATTAAGTATATGCAGTAAAAGCAACAAAAACTTTGAAAATATAATGGGATGTATGGGAGAAGGTCCACTTTACTCAAAAGCTAAAATGATGGATATTAGCTATAAACTTTTTAGTAAGAAACTTAATAATATGGAGCTTGTTAATTTTATAAACCATAACTCAATAAATATAGTTAATTTTCATGGTGCAAAACCCTTCTTGATGCATTTGTTTTTAAAAAAGAAATTAAATATTCCTACTGTAGCTGTAATCCACAGTGATTTTAGATATGATTTTCTTAATAATAAATTTAAATATTTAATTTTCACTCCACTGAGTATTATGGGTCTAAAAAGCTTTATGCATTATATTTGTGTGTCAAATAACTTGGAGAATTTATTAGTAAAGAAAAAATTCAAGGGAAGCATAGCGGTTGTAAACAATGGAATAGACTTAAAAAAAGTTAGCATTAAGATATCTGCAGAACATATAAGAAATAAACTGAAATTAGAAAAGCAAGAATTTATATATGTTATGGTTGCAAGACTTCATCCTATAAAAAACCATAAAGAAGTTATTCTTGCGTTTAAAAAACTAACTTCTGAATTTTCTGACATAAAATTAGTATTAGTTGGCGATGGGGAGTTAAAAGTTCAATTGGAGAAGTTAATATATTCATTAAAATTAGAAGAAAAAATTATTATGGTAGGAAATGTTACTAATCCAATTGATTATATAAATGCCTCAAGTGTTACTGTCTTAGCATCTCTAAGTGAGGGAGGGGCACCACCTTTAACGGTTTTAGAATCAGGAGTTGTTAAAAAAACCTTAATTTATACGCAAGTTGGGGACTTAGAAAGTATACTGACTGACGATAGCGGGTATAAAATAGCTCAGCAAGATAATGAAAATATTTATATTGCAATGAAAGAAGCATATCTAGATAAAATTAATATAAAGGTGAAAGGTGAGAATTTATATAATATAGTTACAAAAGATTTCACTATACAGATTTTCTGGTTAAATTATTTTAAAATATATAAATACATACTAAATCAATATACTTAATATGATATGTTATATGTAAAATTAAAGAGAGTTAAGCTGTATTAATTCTTAAATTCACAAAAAGATGGAGTGTACAATGAAAGAAAACAAAGTTCTAAAAAGTTCGATGATTGTAATGCTGTTTGTAATAATTGGTAAAATTTTAGCTATAGTAAGAGATAGTTTAATGTTTTCTAAATTTGGAACTACCCATTCAGCAGACATATATGTATGGTGTTTTGGTGTAGTATTTCTTTTTACAAGTTTAGGATATGGACTTAGCACAACTATAATACCAATTCTTACAGATTATATCGAGAAAAAAAAATTAAGTGATAGAAATAGTTTTGTAAATAACGTAACGAATACTTCCATGTTATTTACTATACTCATTACGGCAATTGGAATATTGTGCTCTTATTACATAGTCTATTTTTTTGCAAACAATTTATCTAATGACCCATTAATATTTAACGAAACTGTAAAAATACTTAGAATAATGTTCTTATCTGTACTATTTTTAACCCTTCAAGGAGTTGTTGCTGGGGCGTTACAAGCTCATAAAGAATTTTCTATTCCAGCCGCAATGGCAGCCGCAGCAAATTTAATGTATATAATATATTTAAGTTTGTTTGTTGACAAATTCGGGCTTACTGGATTTGCAATAACAACGGTTTTGGCATTTTTTGTACAATTCGTTATAAATGTTCCAAAATTTAAGAGCCTTGGATATAAATATAAATTAGAAATGAATTTTAAGGATAAAGACTTAAGGAAACTGTTTTTATTAATGATTCCAATAATAATAAGTACTGCAACAATGCAATTTAATTTATTTATTAATAGATCATTTGCCATGAGTTTGTATGAAGGAGCAACTTCAATTCTTGAATGTGCCAATAAGGTAACACTGCTCACCTATGAGGTTTTTGCTGTGGCAGTTTCTATGATAATATACCCCATATTGTCTACTTTTATAGTTCAAAATAATCATGAGGAATATAAAAAATCCTTAGTTAAATCAATTAATATAATAAATTTAGTTATGATACCGGCAGCTCTTGCAATAGTAATCTTAAGAGAACCTTTAATTAGTGTATTATATTTAAGAGGGAAATTTACAATAAACGATGTTAAATTAGTCTCTTTAGCATTAGTGTTTTATTCACCAACTATGATTGCTTATGGAGTTCGAGACGTGTTAAATAGAGCATTTTACTCTGCTAAAGATACTAAAACACCAATGATTTATAGTATAGTTGGGGTTGTAATAAATGTAGCTTTTAGTGCTGTTTTGTATAGATATATGTCAGTGCCAGGATTAACATTATCTTCATCAATTTCATCTGTATTCATCACCTTAATGCTATTTATTAAAATGAATAAAAAATTTAAAGGAATTAATTTTAGTTCTATGTTGAAAACTTTATTGAAAATATCCATATCTTCTATCATTATGGGAATAGTAATTTATTCAATAAAAAAAATGATTATAATGAATACAACTTCTCATTTCACTATAAATTTAATAATTTTATTAGTATGCGTAATAACAGGAAGTTTATTGTATTTTGTTCTAACATACATATTCAAGATTGAGGAATGTACATATTTGTGGAAAACAATTAAAAATAAAATTGTACGAAAATAACTACATTGTTTAGCCAAAAATTACACATACTAAGATTAAAGGAGTGTGTTATATGGAATTTTATGATGTAGTTAAAGGTAGAAAAAGTATTAAGAAATTTAAAAATACACCAGTAAGTGCAGAGAAATTAGCTAGAATGATTAATGCAGCTATGATGTCACCATCATGGAAAAATAGTACTTCATACAAATTTATTTTGGTTGATGAAAAAAAAGAACTAGAACAAATTTCTAAATCTATAATGAATAAGGATAATGCTGCAGCGCAGTCAATACTTGATGCGCCAATGACAGCAGTTATAGTAGCAGACCCTAATGCGTCTGGAGAAGTAGAAAACAAAGAATATTATTTAGTAGATAGTGCAATAGCTATGGAGCATCTTGTTTTATCAGCTACTAATGAGGGTTATGGAACTTGTTGGATTGCAGCAGTTAATGAAGATATAATTAAAAAAGCCTTATCAATTCCACAAAACTACAAAGTAGTTGCTATAACTCCAATAGGAGAAATTGCAGAAAGTAAAGAGCACTATGATAAAAAACCAATAAAAGATTTTGTATTTTCAAACACTTGGGATAATGCATATAATGATAGCACAAAATAATTTGGGTTTTAGGATAAAATAAAACACCTATATTTATAGGTGTTTTATTTATTTTTTGAATATAAATATATTTAGCACTAGTAAAAATTGTATTGTTTATAGTAACAAACTATATATAACAATCTTTATTTTACGGTATAGAAAATTAATCAGAAATAAATAAAAGCTGTTATTGTAAAAGTTATATAACGTAGCCTTAAAATATTATACTTAATTATTTGTAAAATTTATATTTAAATGATGAAAAATTAACATAAAGATGGTACAATTTTAGTAGCAAATAAAACATTATTATTTATTTTCGTGTGTTTTATATTAAAACAAGGAGGAGTACTATGGAAAAGACAAAAGGAATTTTTTATATTATTTTATCTGCCAGTGCTTTTGGTATTATGCCCATACTCGCTAAGTTGTCATATAGAGGAGGAGCAAATACATACACCACATTATTCCTTAGATTCTTTTTTGCAGCTATCATGCTTTTCTATTATTTAAAATCTAAAAGTATTTCTTTGAAGTTACCTAAAAAGCAATTGATTTTAGTATTAATTATAGGAGTGTTCGGATTTACATTTACGACCTCAAGTTTATTTTTGTCCTATAATTATATAAGTATTGGAATGGCTAGTATGATTTTCTTTACATATCCATCTATTGTTACTTTATTGTCTTATGTAATTTATAAAGAAAAGATATACCCTAGAAAATTAACCTCTTTGATAATTTCCTTAATAGGCATTTACATTTTGATTGATAGGGCAAGTGTCACTTTTAATTTAAAGGGAATAATACTTGCAGGTATAGCTGCATTGCTATATTCGTTATATGTGCTAGGAGCATCTCATAAAGAATTTAAAAATATAAACAGTTATGTGTTAACCTTTTATATTTCTTGCGCATCAGCTGTTGTAATGTTTATAGCAGCAAACACTACAAGCAATTTTAATATACATATTTCTTTTTATGCACTTGTGGCAATATTATTATTAGCATGTATATCTACAGTAGTTGCTTTAATGGCATTTTTAGAAGGAGTTAGAATAATAGGCCCCTCCAAAGCTTCAATTTTTAGTACAATTGAACCTATAGTTGGGTTGTTAATGGGAACGTTAATTTTAGGGGAGCCTATTTCGTTTAGGATTATTATTGGAAGTATAATGATTGTAATGTCGGTTGTTATATTAACAAAAGAATGATTAGGTATTACATAATCTTTTTTCATATAAATATCACTTCTAGGAATGCATTTGAGTTTATATTGAATATTTTATCTGTTTTAGAAATATCTAAAATAATAGACCCTACTATAGGCTTAATTTCAATTAATATTGAGCCTATAGTGGGGTTTTACTAGATTTACCCTATGGCCAAATTTTTGTATCATCTAAAGGATCAAAATCAAATTTGTCTTCATCTTCTATTTCTATAATTTGAACACATAACTCTTATTCGACTGTTTTACCCTTTGAAAGTGTATTGAAAAGATCCCGGTTTGCGATGTCTGGGTCAATACCATCTTTTTTCATGTAAATCTCCCCTTTACAAATTCAAGATTTATATTCAATCATAAAAAGCACTCATAAACTATAATATGAGTCATTAAAAAGAATATGCATATTAATCAACTTTTAGGAGGCATAATAAACTTATAACAGTTTACCTTAGTAATGTATTAACGAATTAAAAATATTCGCAATATTCAATGTTGCCTTTTTAGGAGGGTTATTGGAAGATTATAAAGAATATTAGTAGTATTGAATGCATTTTAAAGGACGGAGGAAGAAATTATGACAACAATACAAATTAATGGAAATAATCTTACTTTAGAGGAAATAGCTATGGTTGCGAGGCAAGGTTATAAGGTTGAATTAACAATGGAAGCGGAACAAAGAGTTATTAAATCTAGATCTATTGTAGATGAAATAGTGGGTAATAATAGAGTGATTTATGGTATTACAACTGGCTTTGGTAAATTTAGTGATGTAACAATATCAGGGGATGACTGTAAGAAATTACAACGAAATCTAATAATTTCTCATGCTTGTGGAACTGGAAAAAGTTTTTCAAGGGAAATTGTAAAAACTATAATGTTATTAAGGGCAAATGCTCTTTCAAAAGGATACTCTGGGATAAGGCTAAGTACACTAAAAACTTTAATAGAAATGATTAATAAAGGCGTTAATCCAATAGTTCCTGAAAAGGGATCGCTTGGTGCATCAGGAGATTTAGCACCATTGTCCCATATGGTGCTTGTAATGATTGGAGAGGGAGAGGCAGAGTACAATGGTGAAGTTTTAAAAGGTAGTGAAGCTATGAAGAAGGCAGGCATAAATATTGTTGAGCTTATAGCAAAAGAAGGTTTGGCGCTTATAAATGGGACCCAAGTTATGACTGCAGTGGGTGTATTAGCCGTATATGATAGTATTAATTTATTAAAGATAAGTGACATTGCAGCAGCATTAAGTCTAGAAGCGCTAAGGGGTGTAAAAGATGCCTTTGATCCAAGAACACACAGCATAAGGCCTCATAAAGGTCAAATCGATACTGCTAAAAACATTTTGAACCTTACTAAAGGAAGCACTTTTATAACAAACCAAGGGGAGATAAGAGTTCAGGATGCCTATTCATTAAGATGTATACCTCAAGTCCATGGTGCAAGCAAGGATGCAGTAGAGTATGTGAAAAATAAAGTTGAAATTGAAATTAATTCAGTTACTGATAATCCAATAGTTACAGAAGAAGGGGATGTTATTTCTGGAGGTAATTTTCATGGGCAACCTATGGCGTTAAGTTTTGACTTTTTAGGGATAGCTATGGCTGAAATTGCTAGTATTTCAGAAAGAAGATTAGAGAGACTTATTAATTACCAACTAAATGATTTACCAGCTTTCTTAGTAAAAGAAGGTGGGTTAAATTCTGGATTCATGATAACTCAATATGCGGCTGCAGCACTTGTGTCTGAGAATAAGATTTTAGCACATCCAGCATCAGTTGACTCTATCCCATCTTCCGCAAACCAAGAAGATCACGTAAGTATGGGAACAATAGCAGCTAGAAAAGGTAGAGATATTATTGAAAATGTTCAAAGGGTACTGGCAACTGAAATTATGGCAGCGTGTCAAGCTATAGATTTTAGAGTCGGTTATACTTTAGGGCTAGGTACAAAGGCAGCCTATGAGGTTGTACGCAGATATGTAGAGTTTATTGAGAGAGATAAGATTATGTATATTGAATTAGACAAGGTTACTAATTTAATTAAGGATGGATCTATATTGGAGAGTGTAGAACAAAAGGTAAAGGTACTGGTGTAGACGCCGTAATAAAAAAATTAGTGGAGGGAAAAAGACAATGGCAAGAATAGTTGAATGTGTACCTAATTTTAGTGAGGGAAGAAACAAAGAGGTAATTGAAAAAATTGTTGATGCAGTTAAATGCATAAGTGGAATAAAATTATTAGATTATTCATCAGATAGTGATCATAATAGAACTGTTGTTACCTTTTTGGGTGAACCAGAGAAAGTAGAAGAAGCGATTTTAGCAATGGCATCAGAAGTATATAATTCAATTGATATGAGGTGTCAAGAAGGTGCACACCCTAGAATGGGAGCTTTAGACGTAGTACCTTTTGTGCCAATTAGTGATGTAACTATGGATGAATGTGTTGAATTAGCGAAGAGGGTGGGTAGTGAAATATCAATTAAATTTGATGTGCCCGTGTATTTGTATGAAAAAGCAGCATCGGTAGCTTACAGAGAAAACTTAGCTGCAATAAGAAAGGGGCAATATGAAGGATTCTTTGAAAAAATAAAAGAAGTTAAATGGATACCAGATTATGGCAGAGCTAAAATGAATGCAAAAGCTGGTTGCGTTGCAATTGGCGCGAGAGTTCCACTAGTAGCCTTTAATGTGAATCTAAGCACTGATAATCTTGAAATTGCTGATAAAATTGCGAGAGGTGTTAGGAATATTGGAGGAGGTCTAAGATTCGTAAAAGCTATGGGGGTAAAACTTGAAGACAGAAATATAGTCCAAGTGTCTATGAATTTAGTGAACTATGAAAAAACGGGAGTATATAAAGCATTTGAAATGGTAAAAATGGAGGCAAAACGTTATGGCGTTCCCGTAATCGGAAGTGAAGTTATCGGACTACTACCAATGGATGCCTTAATACAAAGTGCTCAGTACTATTTACAAATAGAAGACTTTTCAATGAATCAAATATTGGAAAAGAGAATTTGGGAATAAGATTAATATAGAATGGAGGAAAAAGTTGGCTATCGTAATAAAAAATATTGAGTGTCTAGTTACTTGTAGTGGAAGTTATAGGAAAAAAGGTCAAGAGATGAAGGATGCAAAAATCAAAGAAAATGCATATTTAATCATTGAAAATGACAGAATCAAAGCTCTGGGCGAAGGAGAGGGGTACAAAGAATATATAACGTGTGACAGCATAATCCTAGACGGGCGTTTTAAAACAGTTACACCTGGACTAATTGACCCGCATACACATGTTGTATATGCAGGTTCTAGAGAAAAAGAATTACCTTTGAAGCTAAATAAGGTAGGTTATATTGAAATATTAAACAGCGGTGGTGGAATACAAAGTACAGTAGATAATACTAGGAGTATTAAAATGGACCAGCTTATGAAGGAAAGTAAAAAAAGGTTAGATATAATGCTTAAACATGGAACTACTACTGTTGAAAGTAAATCAGGGTATGGTCTTGATTTACAAACAGAGGTTAAAATTCTTAAGGTAAACAAAATGCTAAATGAATCACATCCTATAGACGTTGTATCTACATTTATGGGAGCCCATGCAATACCAAAGGAATACAAAATGGATCGGGAAGGTTATATTGAAGATTTAATTAATAATATGATTCCATATATAAGTAGGAACAAACTTGCGGAGTTTATTGATTGTTTCTGTGAAAAAGGAGTTTTTTCTGTAGCAGAGAGTAGACGTATATTACAATCTGGACAAAAGTTTGGATTAAAGATAAAAATCCATGCAGATGAAGTGGAAACAATTAAGGGTGCTGAACTTGCAGGTGAACTAAAAGCTATATCTGCAGAACATTTGGTTGCAACCACAGACGACGGGATAGCGGCTTTAGCAGAAAATGATGTAGTGGCAGTTTTATTACCCTCAACTTCATTTTATCTAATGTTAAACAATTTTGCTAATGCTAGAAAGATGATAGATCAAGGAGTTACTGTATCCTTAGCAACAGATTGTAATCCGGGTACTTCGCCTACAGAGTCATTACAAACGGTTATGACATTTGCTTGTTTTGGCATGAAAATGTTTCCAGAAGAGATTATCAATGCGATGACAATAAATGCAGCTTGTGCTATAGGAAGAGAAAAACAAATAGGGAGCATTGAGGTTGGAAAGAAAGCGGATATAGTAATTTTTAATAGTAAAAGTCTAAATTATTTAATATATCATTTTGGAGTAAATGCTGTAGAAGTAGTAATAAAAAATGGCGAAATTGTAGTGCAAAATTAAATTTAGATACTATATTGACAATGGATAAATTAAGTTTAATAATATAATTAGTACTGTTATTAGGATATAAAATATAAAGCATTTGTATTATGAACAATAAGTGCAATTTTTAGAGAAGTATATTATATGTAAGAAGGAGATTATAACATATGTTAGATGAAAAAACAGTTAGACTATTTATTACTGAGTTAGGATCCAATTCACCTGCGCCAGGAGGTGGAAGTGTTGCAGCACTAGGAGCATCATTAGCTACTGCCTTAGGTTCTATGGTGTTCAATTTAACAGTGGGTAAGAAGGCATATAATGAATACAGCGATGAAGACAAAACAATTGTTATAAAAAATTTAGACCTATGCCTTAAAAATCAGGATAAATTTATAGAACTAATGAATAAAGATACAGAGTATTTTTTAAGTCTCATGTCAGCTTTTAAACTTCCAAAGGAAAGTAACGACGAAAAGAAGGTTCGAAGTATTAGAATTCAAGAAGGCTACCTAAAAGCATTACAAATTCCTTTAAGTGTTGCAAAGGAAGCATATAAAATATATGAGTATGTTAAAGTAGCTGCACAATTAGGTAACAAAAACGCGATTTCTGATGCGGGGGTGTCAGCATTAATGCTTCAAGCGTCTATTGAAAGTGCAATACTTAATGTTAAAATTAATCTCTCCAGTATCAAAGATGAAACTCATAAAGAAGAAATTAAAGCAATATGCACAGAATTAGTGAAACAGGGTAGAGTAAAAAGGGATGAAATATTAGTTATTGTTGATGAAAATATGTAAGTCATAATTTAAAAGACTTTTCAAGTAAAGTGAAAATAAAAATTATGTGTAGATAAAACATATGAACTGTATATATTAATATAACTATAACTAAGCTTTATTTATAGTTACATAGGTGGGAGATAATAAATGCTTGAGATGTTAAAACAGAAAATCTGTGAATTATATAATATTATTCTAAGTCCAATCGACGATGTTTTTAAGAGCATTGCTTTAGTAAATTATAAAAGAGAAATAGAAGTATCGCAAAAAAGAAGCTTTGGTGAAGTTTATTATGAGTTTATAAAAAATAATAAAGAAAAAGGAACAGTGTACACTCCAGAACCTATAACCATGTATATGATAGAAAATACAATAAAAGTTGAGCAGTTAATAAATAATCCTTATATAAAAATTGTGGATCCATCTTGTGGAACAGGAAATATATTAATTTGTTGTTTTAAGTACCTTAAAAAATTATATGTAAATAATATATATGAAATTAATGAAAATAATGGGATGAACTTAAACGTTCAAAACATAGATGAGCACATAATAACACATAATCTGTATGGTTTTGATATTGATGATATAGCTGTAAAAATTCTTATAATAGATTTATATGATTTAAGTCAATGTAACGTGCCAAGTAATATTTTCAATAAGGATTTTCTATTATATGAAAATGAAGTTAAATTTGACATTATTATAGGCAATCCACCTTATGTGGGTAAAAAATCTATAGATAACGAATACGCATCTTATTTAAAAGTAAGATACAAAGAAGTGTACAGGGATAAAGGAGATTTATCCTATTGCTTTTTTAAAAAAGCATTAGAAGACTTAAATGTAACGGGAAAGCTTACTTTTATTACTTCAAGATACTTTTTAGAATCTCCTAGTGGAGAAGATTTGAGGAAGGTTTTAAAAGAAGATTGCACTATAGACAAAATTATTGACTTTTATGGAATAAGACCATTTAAAAATGTTGGAATAGATCCTTTGGTTATATTTATTACAAATTATCAAAATGAGGATAATGAAATTAATATTATAAAACCAATAAACGTAAAGGGTAAAAGTAAAAAGGAATTTTATGATAGTGTATTTTTAAAAAAAGGGAATGAGTTTAACAGTTTTCTTCTTAATAAAAACGAAATAAATGATAAGGGTTGGATTTTAATTGATGAAAAAGAGAGAAACATAATAAATAAAATAGAACAAAAAAAAATCACAACTCTAAGTAATATATGTAATAGCTATCAGGGGATAATAACAGGGTGTGACAAAGCATTTGTTGTGAGCAATGATATTGCGATAAGAGAAAATATTGAAAAAGATATAATAAAGCCTTGGATTAAGAGTAGTTATATTGAAAAAAATGTAGTTTTAAGGCAAGATAGTTACATAATATATTCAGATTTGATCCATAACACACAAGAATACAATAATGCTATAGTTTATATTGAACAGCAAAAGGAAAAGTTATTAAATAGAAGAGAATGTATTAGGGGTATACGTAAGTGGTATGAACTCCAATGGGGAAGAAACCAAAACATTTTTGAAGGGGAAAAAATAATCTTTCCGTTTAAAGCAAGTAGCAACAGATTTGCTCTTGACATAGGAAGTTATTTTAGTGCAGATGTTTATGCATTGACATTAAAAGAAAATGTACCTTATACTTATGAGTTTTTATTATATTTATTGAATAGTAAAATCTATGAATTTTACTTTAAGACATTTGCTAAAAAATTAGGTGAAGATGCATATGAGTATTATCCAAACAATTTAATGAAATTATGTATTCCAGTTATGTTTGATATTAAGGGGAAAGACGAAAATTATTTATATGACTATTTTAACTTTAGTAAAGAGGAAAAAAAGATTATACTTAGGGAGGTGTGATTTTTTTTGGCATCAAAATTGCTATAAATATTCTATAGGAGGTGCTTAGTTGGAAATTATAATTAGTGAAAGAGCATTAAAGTACTTAAATAAAAATGATGCAAATTCCGTTATAATTTATACTATTGTAAATGAAACAAGTGCATGTTGTGGTGGATCTACTAAAAAGTATTATGTGCCTGAGGTGCGAATGGGATTTGATAATTGCAATCTAAAAGGATATTCAGTTTACTATTTTGATGGATTCAAGATACTTTTGTCGGATAAGATAGAGGTGAATGAGGAACAATTAATAGTTATAGATATAGAAAAAATATTATTTATACAAAAGCTTATTTTAAAGGGAATAGACGTTAAGATGATATAATTATTTCAATGAAATCAACATTAAGTAATTTTATAGTTAAATTAAGTAAAAAAAATAAGTAACGCTAGTGTTTCGAGTAATGAACTGTTATTTAATAAAAACTGGCATACATATTGCTTGTTATAAAATAAATATTAATATTTAGGAGGAGTTATTGTGAGTAATTTAGAAAAACTAAACAAGGTATTATGTGACATATTTGATATAAAAAAAGTAGAGGATATAAATGATGATTTGGGACCAGATGAAATCGAGGGTTGGGATTCTCTAGGACATGTAGAACTTATAACAAATTTAGAAGAAGTTTTTGAGATATCTTTAGACGTAGTAGATATTTCTAGAATGTATACTGTAGGTGACATTAAGAAAATAGTTGGGAAATATGGTGTTGAGATATGACCTTTACAGATTATATTTTCGAGTTTTCATCAAAATTAGATAAGACCTCTATTATTTTTAAAAATGAAGTAAGTTATAAGGAAACTTATGAAAACGTAAAAAAAAAGCTTCGTTTTTAAAAAATAAAAACTTATCTAAAAAAGATGCTGTACTTTTAGTTTCAGAGAATTCTAATTTTTTTATTGAAAACTATTTTGGAGTAATTAAAAGTGGAGCTATATGTGTTCCCATTAATCCAGCTTTAAGTAGTGATGAGATAAAGTATATAATTGACTCTCTACAAATTAAGTTGATTTTTACTCAAAGTAAATATAGTGAAAAAATAAACGCTTTAGATTATGAAGAGGTTGAGATTATTACAGATAAAAATGAGATTAATCCAATTTGCAATCAAGAAAATGACTATAATGATATTGAAGATATAGATATAAAAGAAGATGTGGCTGTAATTCTCTTTACTTCTGGGTCCACAGGGAATCCTAAAGGAGTGATGCTTACTCATTACAATCTCATCTACAATACAGATTCTATAATTGAATACTTGAAGCTTACAAATCAAGATAGAGTGGAAAATGTTCTTCCCTTTTATTATTGCTATGGTACTTCAATTTTACATACTCATTTTAGAGTAGGGGGAAGCCTTGTAATTAACAATAAATTTATGTTTCCACAAACAGTTGTTGAGGATATAAATAAGTATAATTGCACAGGCTTTTCAGGCGTTCCTAGCACTTATCAAATACTGCTTAGAATGACAGATATAAAAAGCACTAAGCTTCCTACATTAAGGTATATAACTCAAGCAGGGGGAAAGCTCCCAGAGATTTTTATAAAACAACTTATAGATATTCTAAAAGGAGTAGAGATATTCATAATGTATGGCCAGACTGAGGCTACAGCGAGATTATCTTATTTACCTCCTCACTTAATTATTGAAAAGATGAATTCCATAGGATGCGGTATAAAAGGGACAGAACTTCTAGTTTTAGATAGCGAAGGAAAAAGAGTAAAATCTGGAGATACAGGTGAGGTTGTAGCTCGTGGTGGTAATATAATGAAGGGATATTTTAATGATAAGGAAGGAACGGATAAAGTATTAAGGCAAGGATATTTATATACAGGGGATATAGCTAAGGTAGATGATGAGGGGTATGTATATATAGTAGCGAGAGAAAAAAATATCATTAAAAGTGGGGGAATAAGAATAAGTCCTAAGGAAATAGAAGATGTAATATTACAAATCCCCGAGGTAGTAGAATGCGCCGTTATAGGTGTTTTAGATGATATTTTAGGAGAGGCTGTAAAGGCTTTTGTAGTATTAATAGAAAACAAACCTTATATAGATTTTAAATATATATTATCATTTTGCAAACAAAGAATGCCAACATACAAAACTCCAAGATATATAGAATTTTTAAACACTCTTCCAAAAAATTCTTCAGGTAAAGTGTTACTTAAAAAACTCAAGTAAAAATAAGAGGGTGAATAAATTGGAGCATACAGAGCTTATAGATGAGTTAGTGATGGGCAAACAGTTTAATATAAAGCAAGAAGAGAAGGAAAAACTAGTTTTGAAAACTATATTATCTCAGCTAGATTTGAATAGGGAAAATGTAAACATAAAATCTATGTATAATAAATTAGGTGTAGATATCAACAGTATTAAAACATTAGAACAAGTTCCGTATATACCTGTCAATATGTTTAAATCATTTGATCTTAGAGTATGTAAGATTGAGCAAGTGGTAAGAGTACTACAATCTAGTGCAACAACTACAGGAATTCCCAGTAAAATATATTTAGATAAACAGACTGCAATAAGACAAACACAAGGGTTAATAAGTACATTATCTAGCTTTTTAGGATCAAAGAGAAGACCAATGCTTATTATAGATAGCGAAGATAGCAATAAAAGAGGAGATAGCATAACTGCACGTGGTGCTGCTATTAGAGGGGTAAGTACTTTTGCAAGCAAGCTTTTTTATGTTATGGATAAGGAAAAAGATGAACTTAAAGTAAACATAGATAGACTTCGCGAGTTTGAAAGAAAGTATAAAGATGAGAAAATAATCGTTTATGGATTTACTTATATACTATGGTCCAAATTTTTAAAAGTATTAAAGAAGGAAGAAATACAATTAAATATGCCAAATTTAAAGCTGCTACATAGTGGAGGGTGGAAAAAATTAACCTCTGAAAAGGTAGAGAAGGAAGTGTTCGGAAAAACTGCTGCAGAGGTATTCAACACTAGTGCTACTAATATAATAGATTTCTATGGAATGGTAGAGCAGTTAGGAGTAGTTTTTATTGATTGTGAATATGGGCATAAACATGTACCAAATTTTGCAGAGATTATTATAAGGGACATACAAACTCTAGAAGAGGTGAAGTTTGGTGAGAAAGGGCTTATAGAGGTAATGAGTATTCTAGGTTCAAGCTACCCATCCCAGGCTATTCTAACTGAGGATATTGGGAAGTTTATTGGTATAGATGATTGCCCTTGTGGTAGGAGAGGCAAATACTTTAGATTTAAGTCAAGAGTTGACAAGGCCGAAGTTAGAGGTTGCGGGGATACCTTTGCAGAGAGGGAGGTAGGAAGATGATAAATTGTTTTGAATTAAATGGTGAGTTTAATGAAAACGGTATAAAGTTTGAAGATTTTAATGAAATTGCAACCAGCATAAACAATAACATATTAGAAATTCATAATATTCCTGTTCAAGCTATAATACTTTTAATAAATGAATATAGTAAAAAAATTGCAAAAGACAAAGAAATATTAAGAATGGAAGGTGTTCCATTCTTATGTTTTTACTTGAAAAAAATAAACATGGAGAAACAGTTAAAATTAAACTTAGGTAATATAAAATATTTAGATGATTTTGTAGAAGTAGAGGATGAAAAATATATTAAAGCTCAACCAAAGGGGCTAGTATGCCATTGGATGGCGGGAAATGTGCCTACATTAGGTATTTACTCAGTATTACAAAGTATATTATGCAAAAACGGCAATATTCTACGTGTGTCCAAGGAAACTGTTAGTAAAACATATAAATTATTAAGACTTTTGGATAATATATTTATTGAGTACAAAGGAAATATTTACTCCTCTAAAACTATATTAAAAAACATAGCCCTTATTTATTTTGATAGTGATGATAAAAATCTTAACTCCCAAATGTCTTTAAAAGCTGATGTAAGAATAGTTTGGGGTAGTAAAATAGCAGTAGATTCTATTTCTCTATTGCCAAAAAAAACTACATGTAAGGATATAATTTTTGGGCCTAAGTATTCTTTTGCAGTTTTTGATAAAACAGCAATTGAAAGTGAAAATTTTAAAGAATATCTAGAAAATCTTGTTACAGACATAATTGCATTTAATCAAAAGGGATGTTCTTCTCCTCAGGTGTTATTCTTAGAAAAAAGTAACGTAACAATCCAGGAAACAGCCCAAATGTTAAGTGGGAAATTCGAAAAGATCTCTAAGAGATATATTAATATGGACTTAGAACAAGCTGTAGCTGCTAAAATAATTAACAAAAGAGGAGAATACTTATTAAGTATGAATAAATCACTTTGTATAAGTAAGGGGCTCCAATATACAATATTAATTGATGAAGAATTAAAGCTTCAGGAAGCCATTACAGGACGAACTATATTTATAAAAGAGGTTGAGGATATTTTAGATGTGTGTCCATTAATTACTAAAAACATACAAACCATCGGTATTGCGTCTAAAAATAGCAAGAAGGTATTAGAATTTGCAGACAGAGTTACTCTAGTTGGAGTAGACAGAGTTGTAAAGATCGGATATATGAATTTTTATGATTCTCCATGGGATGGTTGTTTAATAATGAGTGAATTAGTAAGATGGTGCTCAATTAATATAAAAGGGATGATATAATTATTGTTATATGTTCTAAATTTGTAATGCAGTGGGGGAGGACAAAATGCCAGATATTAAAAGCTTTTATATAGGCCAAAGCGAGGAGTATATAAAAAAATTCACAGAAGATGATGTAGAATCCTATGCAAGAATTACAGGAGATTATAACTATATGCATATGGATGAGGAAAAAGCTAAAAAGTCTTTCTTTAAGGGTAGAATTGTACATGGACAGTTAGTTGGAGGATTAATTTCCGCTTTGCTTGGAATGAAATTACCTGGCGGAGGTAATATTTATTTGAAGCAAAGTTTAGAGTTTATAAAACCAGTAAGAATAAATGAATTAATTAAAGCAAAGGTTATTATAACTGAAATAAATGAAAAAAAGAAGGTTCTAATACTCGATACCTTTTGTCTAAATGAACAAGAAGAAATAGTTTTAAGGGGAAAAGCAGAAGTTTTAGTATTAAAATAAGAAAAAATACTTATATTTTAAAAAAAAATTAATATATATATATGTTTTCCTAAAAAGTAGATGAATAGGTACATTAAATTAGACCTTATCTGATATAATAAAGGAAGCTATGCAATCTAGAAATAATGCAAAGCTTAATTAGTTATAGGGTGAGAGGTGTTTTTATGAAAGTAAGGGATGTCATGATGAAAGGTAATTTCACACTTAAAGAAAACAATACTTTTTATGAAGCGTCACAGTTATTTAGTAATGATGAAGTTGAAGTTATACCTGTACTAGATGAAAAAGAAATTTTGGTTGGGCTTATAACTAAAAATGATATAATTAAAAATTTTATTAAAGGTACTAGTCCAAATATATATATAAAAAATTTATCATTAGATAAAAAAAATATTATCAATGATGATTCTAAAATACAAGATTATATTGATGCTAAGGAAAGTTATATGGGAGTTAAAAATGCAGAAGGTAAATTTGTAGGTATATTTAGCGTTAATAATATGTTGAAACAGGGTTTTGCAAACGGATCACAAAAAATTAATGAGTTAAAGAAAAAAATTAATTGCAATAATGAATGTAATGAGAACAACCTTAATTGCACAGAATTAGATGCAGTTATTGAATCATCATTTGATGGTATTTACATAACAGATGGGAAAGCTAACACTTTAAAAATTAATAAATCTTATGAAACCATAACTGGATTACAAAGAAAAAGTATGATTAATAGGAATATGTATGATTTAGAAAAAGAGGGCTACATATCTAAGTCAGCTACCCTTATGGTTTTAAAAAATAGAAAATCTAATACCATTGAGCAGGAATTTAGTACGGGTAAAAAGGTGTTAGTTTCTAGTAACCCTGTATTTGATGATAAGGGTAATATAAGCATGGTGGTTACAAATGTACGAGATATAACAGAACTATATGAGCTACAAGATCAACTTGCTAAAAACATGAAGCTTACAGAAAAATATTATTCAGAGATAGAAGCTATGAGAATTCAATATTTAAATTTATCTGATATGATTGCTCAGGATAAATCAATGTTAGATTTATTGGATGTTGCTAAAAGGGTAGCTAATGTAGATACTACTGTTTTAATATTAGGAGAAACTGGAGTTGGTAAGGAAGAATTTGCAAAATTCATATATAAGAATAGTATGAGAAAGGACAAAAATTTTATAAAAATTAATTGCGGTGCAATTCCTCAAAATCTTATAGAATCTGAGCTTTTTGGATATGTTAAAGGTGCTTTTACAGGAGCTAACAAAGAAGGAAAGATGGGGCTTTTTGAAGTAGCAGATGGAGGTACAGTATTTCTTGATGAGATTGGAGAACTTCCTTTAGATATACAAGTTAAGTTACTTAATGTACTTCAAGAGGGAGAAGTGGAAAGAGTAGGAGCAGTAAAACCAATAAAAATTAATGTAAGAGTACTAGCAGCTACTAATAGAGACTTGGAAGGTATGACCAAAGAGAAACTTTTTAGAGCAGATTTATATTATCGTTTAAATGTTGTACCACTTACTGTACCACCGCTACGAGAAAGAAGAGGAGACATTGTACCGTTAATACAATATTTTTTATCGCAATTAAACCATAAATATAACTTTGAGAAAAGTTTCACTATTGAAGCGTTAAATACACTCTATAATTATAGTTGGCCGGGTAATGTGCGTGAACTTAAAAATATTGTAGAAAGAGTTATAGTAATGAGTAGTAGCGATGAAATATTCCAAAGTGATCTTCCAATCCAAAATTCTCTAACCAACATAGATAAAAATGGTGGATGTGAAGACATAAGTAATTTAAAGGATGCAGTCGGTAAAGTGGAAGCTAAACTTATTAGCCAGGCCTTTGATAATGCTGGTAATGTTCGTGATGCAGCGAAAATACTTGGTATTGATGCTTCTACTTTTGTTAGAAAGCGTAAAAAATATTCAGGAAAAGATATGTTGTAAAAATGAAACGTGTTGCAGAAGTGCAATAAACATAATTATTTTGCACAACACATATATTGTGTCAAAGTTAATTGATTAATGGAATTTGTATCTCAATATCTGTTGCATTTTGGCAACAGATATTATTTATTCCTAAAATTTATAAATGAAAACGATCACAATAATATTCTGTAAAAATAATTTTGTTAAAAGAATAACAATAATTCATGGAAATACTGGGAGATATGTATTAACGTACATTAATACTATATTGTTTTAGAAAAAACATCACTTATTAATAACTTTGGCATAGGTATTGCTACATATATAAGCGTAAAGTAATATAAATTAAAAATAATTAAAATATATATATGAAGGGAATGGTTTTAATGGGATTAATGACTGGAGAACAATACGTAGAAAGTCTTAGAAAATTAGATTTAAAAGTTTATATGTTTGGGGAAAAAGTA
>NZ_JAIZZK010000013.1 GCF_020443705.1 Clostridium algoriphilum | reverse complement strand
AATTATAACAAATAGAGGGGGTCATTGTTTTTTTTATTATAAAAGTAGCTTAAACCCTTGCTAATGCAAGGATTCAAATAAATAAAACAAAGATAGTGTTAACACTATCTAGTTTAAGGGGGAGATATTAAAATGAAAAAAATATTAACGGGTATTTTATGTTTAGGGCTTATATTAAATCTTACAGGGTGTGGATCTAAAACTGCAACTACGGCAACGAAGGAATTAGTGGTAGTTGACTGGGGTGGAAATTATACAGACGTTAGTAAGAAAGCTAGGTATGAACCATTTGAAAAGAAATATAATGTAAAAATTAAAATTGTATCTCCTACAGATTATGGTAAATTTAAGGCGATGGAGCAATCAGGAAATATAGAATGGGATGTTGTTAACGTTGATGCGGATTTTGCTATAAGAGGAGCAAAGGATAATTTATTTGAAAAACTTGATTATAATGTAATAAAAACTGATGGTGTAGATAAAAAATTTATTTCAGATTATGGTATTGCATCTGAAACCTTTGCTGTTGCGATTTCATACAACACAAATTCTTTTACTGCTGCTAATCACCCAACGACTTGGAGTGACGTTTGGGATACAAAGAAATTTCCAGGAGCTCGTTCTTTTCAAAAATTTGCTGAGGGTACTTTAGAAGCTGCATTACTTGCAGATGGAGTTAAACCAGATAAATTATATCCATTAGATGTTGACAGGGCTTTTGCAAAACTTGATAAAATTAAGCCTAGTGTAAAATCATGGTGGACATCTGGAGCACAAGCACCACAACTACTTGCAACTGGTGAAGTTACTGCAGCTGCAGCCTGGAACGGAAGAGTACTTGCCGCTAAAAAACAAGGTTCTCCAGTGGACGTTGAGTATAATCAAGCTATAATACTTGCAGATTCTTGGGTAGTACCAAAAGGATCAAAAAACAAAGATTTAGCAATGAAATTTATTAATTACTGTACTACAGCAGAAACTCAAGCTGAATTTTCAAAGCTAGTAGACTATGGTCCAACTAATTCAAAGGCATTACCATTATTAAGTGAAGAAATTAAAACTAGACTAGGAAAATCAACTAGTAGCGCTAAGCAAACTGTTGCCGATATTAAGTGGTGGGCAGACAATTTCAATGCTGTAGATGCACGTTTCCAAAAATGGCTTTTAAAATAATATAAGAAGATTCGGGGGTATAGTTATGGAACATGAATATTCAAAAACAAACAAAGGGATACATAATGAAAATGTACCCTTTTCCATTAAATTAAAGAAAATGTTAGATCCTAAATGGATTATGATTTTATTACCGGTAGCTTTTATTTTGATTACTACATTTATACCTATGATAAACCTATTTAAATTAAGTGTAGTAGATGAAAATGGTTTTACAATGAAATATTTATCGCAGGTTTTTACAGAGCAAATATATTTAAAGGTTATATTTCTTACATTAAAAATTGCATTTTTAGTTACTATAAGTTGTTTAGTACTTTCATATCCGGTTTCTTACTTTATTATAAAATTAAAATCTCCTAAATTAAAGAAAGTTATATTGCAACTTATTATGATACCATTTTGGATAAGTTTACTTGTAAGAACTTTCTCTTGGATAGTAGTACTTCAAGATCAAGGGGTAGTTAATTCTATTCTAAAAAGTTTGGGAATTACAAGTCAACCTGTTTCTTTGGTGTATAACACAACAGGGGTATTAATAGGAATGACTCATGTATTACTTCCTTATATGATTTTGAATGTATATTCAACAATGGAAGGAATAGATAGAAATTTAGTTCAAGTAGCTCAAGTAATGGGAGCAAAACCTACAAGAGCATTTTGGGAAATATTTTTCCCGTTATCAGTTCCTGGAATATTATCAGGATCAATGCTAGTATTTATTCTTGCTTTAGGTTACTTTATTACTCCGGCATTACTTGGTGGTGCTCAGGACATGACGATTTCTATGCTTATTCAAAATAATATAAGTAATACTTTGAACTGGTCTTTAGCATCGGCTCTTGCATTAGTATTATTTTTAATCACACTAGTATTGCTTGGTGGATTACTCTTCTTAATGAGAAACCATCCTGCACTTAAGGAGGATTAATTATGTGGCTTGCAATTATAGCAATATTGGTATTGCTTTTTATAATAGTTCCAATTTTAGTATTAATACCATTATCATTTACATCCGTGAATTATTTTACATTTCCACCAATCGGATTTTCAACGAAGTGGTATCAAGATTTCCTTCAAAATGAAGAATGGATTGAATGCTTTTTTAGAAGTCTTGGGGTTGCATGTTTAACTGCGATATTTGCAGTAATCATAGGAACACTAGCTGCGATGGCTGTTTCTCGAACAGATTTTAAATACAAGAAAGCATTTATGGCTTTAATGGTTGCACCAATGGTAATACCGGTTGTAATTATAGGTATAGCACTTTATAATTTTTATGCACCACTTAGGTTAAACAATACTATTACAGGACTTGTATTGTCGCATACTTTGCTTGCGATACCAATAGTATTTATTACATTAACTGCAGGGCTTAAAGGAGTAGATTCTAACATTGAGCTTGCAGCTGCTGGACTTGGTTCAAAACCCTTTGGTGTATTTTTTAAAATTATATTACCTCAAATTAAAACTTCAATGTTATCTGCATGTTTATTTGCTTTCATTACATCACTCGATGAGATAACAGTTACAATATTTTTATCCGGTACTGATACAAAAACACTACCAATAGCTATGTGGGAAAGTATGAGAAATAACATAACTCCGACTATTGCTTCAGTTTCAACGATTCTAATATTTGGAACTGTATTATCTTTTTTATTGCCGGAACTTTTGAAAAAATTATTTCATAAAAGACCTTTGGACCGAATTGTTGAAAAGTAATCTATTGTAGAAAAAATATTAATTAGGGGTGAAATATGGAAATTTTAGAAGCTAATAAAATTAAACAGCAAGATAAAAAATATAATCTGCATTCTTGGAGTGCTCAAGGAAATTTAAACCCGATTGTAATAGAAAAAGCTGAGGGTATTTATTTTTGGGATAGCGATGGGAAAAAATACTTTGATATGTCATCCCAACTAGTAAACCTTAATGTTGGTCATGGTAACAAAAAAATTATCCAGGCTATAAAACAACAAGCTGAAAAGATGGCTTATATGGGACCGGGTTATGCAGTGGATGTTAGATCAAAGCTAGCAGCTAAAGTAATAGACAAAGCTCCAGGCAACATGGCAAAAGTATTTTTTACTTTAAGTGGAGCTGAATCTAATGAAAATGCAATAAAAATGGCGAAGATGGTAACAGGCAGAAATAAAGTATTCTCAAGATATAGGTCTTACCATGGAGCTTCATATGGAGCAGCAAATCTTTCGGGAGAACCAAGACGTTATACTTGTGAACCTGGCATTCCTGGATTTGTAAAATTCTTTGATCCATACATTTACAGAGAAGGTATAGAGTTTAAATCTGAGGAGGCAGCAAGTAAATATTATGTTGATAAACTTCGAGAACAAATTATATATGAAGGTGCTGAGTCTGTAGCTGCAATTTTTATTGAAACTATAACTGGAAGTAATGGTGTAATAATTCCTCCTAAGGGGTATCTACAAGGGCTAAGGAAAATATGTGACGATTATGGAATTATGCTTGTGTGTGATGAGGTTATGACAGGATGGGGAAGAACAGGAGAATGGTTTGGGTGCAATAACTGGAATTTAGAACCTGACATGATTACTTTCGCGAAAGGTATAACTTGCGGTTACGTTCCATTAGGCGGAGTTATAGTAAATGAGAAAATAGCAAAATATTTTGATGATAATGTTTTATATTGTGGACTTACGTACAACGCGCATCCTTTAAGTTGTGCAGCTGGTTGTGCGACTCTAGAAGTATATGATGATGAAAACCTTATAGATAATTGCAAAGCTATGGGAAAAGTATTGGGAAAAGAACTAGAAAAATTAAAAGGAAAACATGCATCAGTAGGTGATGTAAGATATATAGGCTTATTTTCAGCAGTGGAATTAGTTAAGGATAAAGCTACAAAAGAGGCAATAGTTCCTTACGGCAAAGACCCAGATAAAATTATGGGTAAAATTGTAGGAGCATTAAAGGATAAAGGATTTTCTACCTATTCTCATGAAAATTGTATTATTGTAGCACCTCCATTAATTATAAAGGAAGAGGAGCTCAAAGAGGCTCTAGTTATGCTTGATGAAGTATTAAGTTATGTAGATGAAGAATTAATTTAGAAAATCTGAGGAGTTTTATTGTCATAGGCCTGAGGACATGATAAAAACAGATTTTACGGTGGGGGGGGTTAAATTTATGAGAGATATAATTGAAGTTATAACAGAGCTAGGTGAGGAGTTTAAATCAGGTACTATAAAATTTACTCAGAAGTTAATACAAACTCCAAGTATAAGTAGTACAGAAAAAGCTGTATCTGACCTGATACTTTCTGAAATGAGGAAGCTTGAATATGATGAATACTTTAGAGATGATATGGGAAACATTGTTGGAATTGTAAAAGGAACCGAGCCGGGGCCAACTATAATGTATAACTCTCATTTAGATCATGTTAGCCCAGGAGATGTAAACAATTGGGAGGGGTACGATCCTTATGGTGGGGAAATAGATTTATGTGAAGTAAATGCACAGGATAAATCAGTAACAGAAATAGCAGAGTGTATTCATGGACGGGCAGCTTCAGATGTAAAGGCAGGAGAAGCCGCACAAATATATGCAGGTGGAATACTCGCAAGACTTAAATATTTAGGTTATGGATTTAAAGGGAACTATATGTTTACTGGAGTTGTACAGGAAGAACCAGCTGAAATGGTGGGAATGATCCATCTTATTGATAAGACATTTCCTGCAAAAGGAATAAATTATGATGCTATGGTATCCTCCGAAGCTACCTCATTAAAAATTTATTGTGGACATAGAGGAAGAGTAGAGTTTTTGTCAACGATTTATGGTAGAACCTGTCATGGAAGTTCGCCATGGCTTGGAGTTAATTCTATTTATAAGGCAATACCACTTATAAGTAAAATAAAAGATGAGCTTTATCCATCACTTCCTTGTGATGATAAATTAGGAAAAGCATCTATATCTATAAATATAATAGAATGCTCACCAGGAGCATTGTCCATTATACCTGATAAATGTATGCTTTCAATAGATAGGAGAACTATTCCAGGAGAGACTGCTGAAACATCAAAAGCTGAAATAGAGAAACTTATACATCAAATAGTTAAAACAGATCCAGAATTTAAAGCTTCTATAAAGGTGAAAGCTGCATTAGAAAAGTCTTATACAGGGGTAGAGTATGAAGCTGTTAAAGATATGAGTCCATGGAAAATAGCAGAAGATCATCCCTTTGTATTAGCAGCGGCTGAAGGTCTTAAGGAAGTTGGTCAAACGGTCAAATATGGATATTGGGAATTTGGAACAGATGCTAGTAAAACTGCAGGCATAGACAGAAAACCAACTATTGGATATTCACCTATGCAGGAGCAATATGCTCATACACCATACGACAAGGTACGAACTGACTTTATATCAAAAGCTTTAATAGGCAATGTAGCAATATTTTTAAAAGTTATTGGTTGTGAAGATAAAGCTTTTGAACCACTTAAGTGGTAATTAATTGTTAGGGGGAGTATAATATGTCAAAAGTAGTAAAGACGCAAAGAGAAATTAGAGGGTTGTTTGAATTAACAGATGCAGCAGTAAGTAAAGTAAAAGATAGCCCTTATTATAATGTTGATTTAGCAGCAACAAAAATTAAAGAAAGAACTTGGGGAGCTTACAACATTGCTGCTTTATGGATAGGAATGTGTGTCTGCATACCTACATATATGATGGCTTCTGGTATAATGGCAGCAGGTTTAACCTGGTGGCAAGCACTTTTGAATATTACACTCGGCAATCTTATAGTATTAATTCCTATGCAGTTAAATTCACATGCAGGTACCAAATATGGTATACCGTACCCAGTATTTGCGAGGTTATCATTTGGAGTGAGAGGTTCAAACATTGCGGCTATGGCAAGAGGAATTGTGGGTGCAGGTTGGTTTGGAATTCAATGCTGGATTGGTGGAGAAGCAATAAATACCGTATTTTCTACATTAAGTCCAGCATGGGCGCATTGGTCACTTGGGATTTGGATTTCTTTCTTTGCATTCTGGGCAGTAAATGTAGCTATAGCATATAAAGGACTTGAAGCTATAAAATTTATGGAATCTTGGGGAGCACCAATACTTGGTATAATATCCTTGGCTTTAATGTATTGGGCGTTTACATCAGTAGTAGGTTCAGGAAAAAGTGTAGGAGATATATTCAATATGCCTGTTGGAAACAAAGCTACAAATTTTTGGAAAACATTTATGGTAAGTTTGACAGCAAATATAGCATTCTGGTCTACACTTTCATTGAATATTCCTGACTTTAGTAGATATGCAAAGAGTCAAAAGGATCAAGCAAAAGGACAAATTTTGGGATTGCCTTTAACTATGCTTGCATTTTCTTTCGTGGGAGTATTTGTAACAGGAGCTACAAAGGTTTTATATGGTGAATTTATATGGGATCCAGTACAGGTTATTCAAAAGATAGATAGCCCTATGGCTGCTATAATAGGGGCAATAGGAATAACAATTGCAACACTTACGACTAATATTGCAGCGAATGCAGTGGCAACATCTAATGATATATCAAATTTAAGCCCTAAGAAGATATCATTTAAGAAGGCAACACTTATAACAGGGGTTCTTGGAGTAGCAATAATGCCTTGGAAACTAATGTCTACAGCAAGTGCATATATTTTTGGATGGCTCGGAACTTATGGATTATTACTTGGACCTTTAGCTGGTATATTTATTGCAGATTATTATATTCATCGTAAAAAAGTTATAGATGTATATTCTCTGTTTGCTGGCAGTGAAGGACGTTACTGGTACAAAAATGGTGTCAACAAAAATGCTATATACGCTTGGATACTCGCAGCTATACCTCCTATCATAGGAAAGTTTGTTCCAAGTCTTGGTTTCTTAGCTGATAGTGGGTGGATAATTGGATTTCTTTTAGGAATGCTAATATATACGCTTCTTATGAAAAATGATAAAGTTACTCTCCTATCAGAAGAAGAAAGCGTAAGAATAACAGAAGTAGTAGAAAATTCTTCTGACCAGAATATAGAAAAAACTAATGTTTGTTAATTAAAATAATAACTTCTGTGCATGATTATATGCGCAGAAGTTATAAAATTTATGGGAGATGTGTATAATATGGACTTAGTAATAAAGAATGGAACAATAATAACTGCAATTGATACTTATATAGCTGATATAGGTATAGAGGATGGAAAGATTTCTGTTATAGGTAAAGATATTATTGATCCTTTATCAAGGGTTATAGATGCAAAGGGTAAATATATAATTCCAGGGGCCTTAGATGCCCATACACATTTACAGATGCCTTTTGGAGGCACGGTTTCATCAGATAACTATGAAGCTGGTACAAGGGCTGCGGCATGTGGAGGTGTAACCACTGTGTTTGATTTTGCAATTCAACAAAAGGGAGATGGAATAATTCAAACTGCCCAAAATAGAGATAAGCTTTGTGCCCCCAACGCTTGCGTAGATTATGCGTTTCACGTAGCTATAACTGATCTTACCCCTAAAGTATTAGAAGAATTTCAAAGTGCAGTGGATTATGGTATTCCAAGCTTTAAGGTCTTTATGGTATATAAAAAAGAAGGTTTAATGGTTGATGATGCTGTGCTTTGTAAAGCATTAAAAAAATCTAGTGAAACTGGAGCTATGATTAGTGTTCATGCCGAAAATGCAGATTTAATTGATTCAAGAATAGAAGAGTACTTAAGTGAAGGCAAAACATCTGCATGGTATCATTATTTATCTAGACCTGAATTTGTAGAAGCAGAAGCTGACAAGCGAGCTATACATTGGGCTAAATCATTTAATGCACCATTATATATAGTTCATCTAGCTAATAAAGAAGGCATGGATGAAGTTAAAAAGGCGAGAAGTGAAGGGTATGAAATATATGCAGAGACTTGTCCTCAATATTTGAATTTTAATAGTGATGTCTATAAAAGAGAAGATGGAAGAAATTTTGTATGCTCTCCACCAATAAAAGGTCAAGAAAGCCAAGATGCTTTATGGGAAGGAATAAAAACTGGTGATATTGCGACTATTGCAACAGATCATTGTCCATTCCAAAGTTATGAGAAAGATTGGGGAAAAGATGATTTTACTAAAATACCAAATGGATGCATGGGTGTAGAAAATATGTATCCATATATGCTTAGTGAAGCAAATAAAGGTAGACTATCCTTTAATAAGGTTGTAGAGTTATGCTCCTCGAATCCAGCAAAAATATTTGGGTGTGCTCCAGCAAAAGGAACTATAGCTCCAGGAAGTGACGCAGATATAGTGATTTATGATCCAGAGAAGGAAGTTACTATAACAAAAGAAAATATGCACTCCAATGTTGATCATACCATTTGGGAAGGAACTAAAATTAAAGGCTATCCTGTAATGACGCTGTCAAGAGGGAAAATAGTATTTGAAAATGGAGAATTTAAAGGAGAGCCAGGCTGGGGGAAACTCTTAAAAAGAAAAGGCAGAAAGGTAAGGTAACATTATGATTAATAAATTTATTATTGAAGAAGAAGTAAACAGATGTTTGCTTTGCTTTGATGCTCCTTGTAGCAAGAAATGCGAAGTAGGAAAGGATCCTGCAAGCATTATATTGTCATTAAGATTTAAAAATAATAAGGCAGCTGCTGTTAAAGCACAAGATTTTGAATCTCAATATGGATCTTGCGTAAAAGCCTGCCACAATAAAATGAGCTGTATGAAAAATTGTATAAGAGCTAAAATTGACAGACCGATAAAAATACCTATGCTTATGAATTATATTAGTAATTCAAATAAAATAGAAGAGGAGGTAGGGGATGAAAGGTAAAGATTTATCTATAGATTTTTGTGGTATTAAGTGTGAAAACCCATTTTTCCTTTCATCTTCAGTTGTAGGTAGTAATTTTGAAATGTGTTCAAAAGCTTTAGAAATGGGATGGGCTGGGGTAGCATTTAAAACGATTGGTTTTTATATATCAGAGGAGGTTTCTCCCCGCTTTGATGTAATAGGAAAAGAGGCAACGAACTTTATAGGAATGAAAAACTTAGAGCAAATCTCTGACCATCCTTTAGAGCAAAATTTGAATTGGATGAGGCGACTTAAAGAAAAGTATCCTTCTAAGATCCTGATTGCATCCATTATGGGTGAAACAGAGGAAGAATGGACTAAACTTGCAAGGCTAGTAACGCAGGTTGGAGCAGATATTATAGAATGCAATTTTTCCTGCCCTCAGATGGCAAAGGAAGAAATGGGAGCCGATGTTGGTCAAAATCCGGAATTAGTAAAAAGCTTTTGCGAAGCAACTAGAAAAGGAACTAATCTTCCAATACTAGCTAAGATGACACCAAACCTTGGAAATATTGTGATACCTGCGGTTGCATCAATTGAGGGAGGCGCTGACGGCATCGCCGCTATAAATACAGTGAAAAGTATTACAAGGGTTAATTTAGGTAACTTAGCTCCGTATCCTTCTATTGAAGGTAAATCCTCAGTCTCTGGTTATTCAGGAAAAGCTATTAAACCTATAGCATTAAGATTTATAAACGATTTAGCTAAAAGTGATAAATTAAAAAATATCCCTATAAGCGGTATGGGAGGCATTGAAAACTGGGAGGATGCAGTCGAATTTATTCTGCTCGGGGCTTCAAACCTTCAAGTTACAACTGCTGTTATGCAATACGGCTACAGAATAATCTATGATTTAATTAGTGGCATTTCTTACTATATGGAGAAGCGAGGATTTGAGACAGTTGGAGATATAGTAGGCAAAGCACTTCAAAATGTTGTTCCCGCAGATGAGTTACCTAGAGATTTTATAATATACCCATTAATTGATAATGTTAAGTGTATAGGTTGTGGGAGATGTTATATATCCTGCAGCGATGGTGGACATCAAGCAATTGAGTGGGGAAGTGATCTTCGAGTTCCCTCCATAATTAAAGACAAATGTGTCGGTTGTCATTTATGCGGGCATGTATGTCCAGTAGGTGCCATAGAGCAAGGTGAAAAGAAATATAAAAATAAGAATATATAAGGGGGTGCCAATAGATGATTAAATATCATTTAAGGAGGCAGCCCGTTTTTCATATCATTCATCGAAAATTTACAAAATAAATGTATATAATTTTATATGAATAAATTATTAAAAGAAATGCTTGTTTTTAAAGCTTTCCAAGAGTTTGGTAATAGATTGTTAACAATATTGACACTTAAATGCAACAATTATTTGTTAGTATTATTATAAGAAGCAGAGGTACTGCAAGAGGTTTTTAGGAAAGTTAATGTAAAAGATTTATTGCATTAACAAGTTATACTAAAAGATTATGCTTAACCAACATTAAATTGAAATTTATATTATAGCCTTTAAGGGCGGAAATGGAGACAAATTATTATGAATGTTAAATCTAAAAATGGGTCTAAAAAATTAGGGAAATCTGCTATTTCAATTGTTTTGTATATTATCGCAGCAATTGTAGCAATCATGGGAGTTGCATTGTTAGTTAATAATATCTACTTATTTAAAAATACAGTTTCTCAATATGTAGCTCAAGGTTATGCTGCTGCTACTGTAAAAAAGGAATTAATGACATCACAGCTTCTACCAGGGATATTTGAACCAGTTGGCGTATATGGAGGCATTGCATTTCTTCTATTAGGCGTTGGTATAGTTAATAAGAAAGTTTCAAATTGTTTAAGATTGTTAACTAAAGCTGAAGTTTGCAACGATATTATAGAAGAAGATGTTGTAAACCCAAATGTTGTTAATGCAGGTAATGCAGATATAACTAAGAAGACAGAAAACGTGAAAAATATAGAAAAAGCTTAATGAATATGCAACAAAAGGACTTGCATCAGTATAATTGATGCAAGTCCTTTTTAAATCCTAAATTTTATAATAATAATTTTGCTTTGTTACATGAAATATTAGTTTAAATAATCAATATAGCAACTATTGTAGTAACTATTAACCCTATAATTACCGGCTTAACATTTTTCTTAGCAAGTTCAAAAGGATCCACACCACAAATAGCTGCTACTGGTATTACTGCCCAAGGGATTATTGTTCCTCCACCTACCCATATTCCAGCTATTTGGCCTAGTGCTGTAAGTGTAGCTATGCCACCGCCGAGTGCTGTTGAGAAAATTCTAGCAATAGAACCAACTAGTGGTATGCCGGAAAAACCAGAACCGTCTAGTCCAGTTATTGCGCCAACAATTGTAATTGTACCGGCTGAAACAACAGAGTTCAGTGGAACTAGGTTTGATAATGCCACGCCTAAGTCATTAACTATTCCATTAGAACTTTGGGGAAGTATTTTTCCGAAAATATCAATGAGAGCTGAATCTCCTAGATAAAAGAAAGCAGCTATAGGAATAACTATACCAAATATCTTAAATCCAAATTGCAAGCCTTTAACAAGATTATCTGTGATTTTCTCAAGTGAATGACTCTTATAAGTAAATACTGAAACTAAACTTAATACAAATACAGCTGTACCTCCAATAAGAGCTGTTGCGTCTCCGCCTTGAAGTTTTGAAGTATACATTATATAGATGTCTATTGCGAAAAGCACAAATATCAATAACGCCAAAATTCTTCTAAGTCTTTTTGAAGATATAAGCATTGTGTCTGTTGTATTGATAGGTGATTCTACTATTTTGTTTTGGCTTAACGGTATGCCTGCTTTAATATCTTTACGAAGAAGATAAAAGGCTACAGTAGTTGTAACTAAACCCATTGTGATTACAAGTGGGATGCTTGCAGATATAACACTCGATATAGGAATGCCTGCTCCACCTGCTGTAAGTTTAGGTGCTGCTTGAATTATATAATCACTTGAGAGAGCTATGCCGTGTCCAAATAAGTTCATTGAGATAGCAACGCCCATGGCTGGTAATCCGGCTTTGATAGCTATAGGTAAAAATAATGCTCCCACAAGAGCGACTGCTGGTGATGGCCAGAAAAACCAGGACAAAATCATCATAACAATTCCAATAACCCAATAAGCTACCCAATAATTTTTAATGACCCCTTTAAAAGGAGACACTATTTCATCATTTATGCCAGAGGCCACAAGAGTGTTGCTCATAGCAGTTACAATGGATATTATGAAAATTGTAGGCATTAATTCCTTTGTTGCGTAAACAAAACTATTAAATACTCCCATGGTAGACTCTGAAATAGACCCAGTACCTGCAATACCTAAAATAAATATACCTACTATACATATAAGTGTTATATCTTTCTTCTTCACCATAGCAAATATTATTATAATAATGAAGATAAGATATATATAATGGAGGGGTGTTAAAGTTACATTAATCATCAACTACTCCAATTAGAATTATTATAATATATGTTATGACAAAATACATACCTTGTTACAATATTTTATGTACATATTTGTATATTTTATGGGTTATATTGTAAATAGGGTGTTCCAGCTTCTATCATAATTTATTTTATGTCAATAACAGTACTTTTGTCTACAATGTTCCACCAGGTCTTACCAGGATTTAAAGGCAAAGAATTACCTTTCTCATCTGTTAGAATAGTTTGAGATGTAGAATCTTTTTTCGACCAGTGCATTTTAACAAACTTACCATTGCTAATAACATAGCCATCCCCTGTGCCAACAAGCTGAATGTCTAAATGAACTCCGTCTTTCTGATTTTTAATGGAAGTTATTTGTACAACTACATTCTTAAATGATAGAGGGAGATTATCTTCTTTATTATTTGAAGATTTTCCATCCATGCTTTTTAGGTAAAAACCATTTTTAAAAGCGTAACTAGTATTGTAGAGTCTATTCATTTTTAATACTACATTTGTTACTTTAGGAGATGTAGCATTATCCCAGTAGCTTTTGTCAAATTTTAATTTAACAGAAGGTGAGTATGCATAATTCTTTGTTTTAACAAGGGCTCTTAACTTTTCTGTAGATGTATAAAGGTTATGCGGTGATTTCCTTATTGAATCTCTCCAGTAAGTAGAAGTATTTGTCATTTCATTCATACTCATTAATTTTTCGCTCTTTATTTCATTAAGGGCTTCTTGACTTCCTCCACAATGTGCAAAGGGCAAATTATATTCTTTTGCTATATCTAAGAAATAAGGTCTAGCGCTTCTGAGTGGTCCGATTTTTTGTGCATTTTCCTTTTGAAATAATGCAATAAATCTAGGGGTACCGCCTTCAGCCATGGTTTCATAAACTATATCTGCAGCGTTTAAACCTGATTGAGGTCTTGCAGGTACAGAGTTTTCTACTATGGCAAGTACAGCTACATTATCTAATACTTCCTTTTTAACTTCTTCACCTGTATATGGTGAATAGTATTTTTGAACTGAATTCACAGAGGGTTTTGATTTGCTAGGATTAGCAATGGGTTCGGCTTTTTTGCTACATCCCTGAGTTATAAAGCTTATTGATAGAATTATACATAATAGTAGCTTGGACTTGTTTTTCAAATTAAACATCTCCTTAGTAAATTATTTAGAAAAATTGGAATACTTTCCTCTATTATAAACTATTCGAATTATCATGTATTTAGTATTATACTAATAGTTTTAAAATATCTATTCTAATGTAAATGTTTATATTAGAATAGATATTAATAAAGACTTAATATTATAAGTATGTTGGGAGGGTCATTTTATGTATGACGTAATTATTATAGGGTTAGGGGTAGTGGGAGCGGCTATTGCAAGAAATCTTTCAAGATATAATTTAAAGATATGTATTCTAGAAAAAGAAGATGATGATGTTTCTACTAAAGAATCAAAAGCTAACAGTGGTATAGTTCATGGAGGCTATGCTGCTAAATACGGTACATTAAAAGGACGATTATGTGGAATATACTCGAAAAATCAGGCATAAATCTAAGGCAATTAGCATTTGCCTTGGATGATTATCTTTGAAATTATATCCACATTAATCCACATAAGAGTTCAAAGAGCTCAAGCAAAATCTTTGGATTTTTACCGGTCAGTTGTTTAATTCTATCTAGCCTGTAATTTAAAGTATTCCTATGTATGTTTAGGCTACTGGCAACTTTATTGATATCACCATTTTGTTCAACATAAATTTGTATAGTTCTAATAAGTTCTAGTTTCTTTCCGGTTTTATCAAGATTTGTGAATAGAGATATTAATGATTCTTTTTTGTTACAAGATAAATTTATAAAGAACTTTAAATCACTATAGTTATATATTAAAGATGATGGTTTTATCTTAATGCCTAAATTCATTGCTAGAGCTGCATTTTCTAGTGAAATAGCAGCTATCTCTTCTTCTCCTCCTAAACTTATTTTACGAACACTACCACTTTTTTCTATATCTCTTAATACTTCACTAGATTTAAGATTATCTGTAACAAAAAAGACCGTTTTACTATCACTTAAATTATAATAATGTGTGTATTTTTCACGTAATATTTTATATTCGCTTATGTTATCATTATTATTATATACAAGAATAGCTTGACACTTCTTAGTAAGATCAAGACCATAATTTTTAGCCTTCTGACGAAAGGCATCATCATATGTTGTTTTTCTGTGGGCAACATCATTGTAAAATTTCAACATGGTTAACCTTTTGTTTTGTATTTCTTCAATTGTCTTGGATTCTTCAATTAAGAGAACTGCGGTTACACGTACCAGTTTGCTAAACCTACTTACTTCATTAGGATTACCTGTAATGCCTACTACCCCTATTACTTTATTATTTATAATGATAGGCTCATTTACTCCCGGTTTTATTCTAGCACTATTTTCATAAACCTCATTGATAAAGGCATTATTTATAGCTTTTATAGCTCCTTCATGAACGTTGCCAATTCGGTTAATATCTCCACTTCCTATAATTACTCCATTTTCATCCATAACATTTATATTGTAGGGAATTACATTCATCATTTCTGAAACGATTTTTTGTGCTATATTTTTTGATAATTTCATATTATTCACATCCTTTTAATTAAAAGTAGTATACAACAAAATAGAAGAACAATTCCACACTTGTTCTAATTGAGTTAAAAAATCAGAGCCAAGAGTGGTGTTCTCCATAAATGTATTATAATAAGTTCATCAGTCTTATAATGTTTTCAGCTGTCTTTTCAATGTTTTTCTGACCGTTCTCTAAAGCTTCTTCTATAGGAGTTACCTCTCTCATAATGCTAAATATCGAACCTATGCCCTTTTCATATAATATATCAATATCCTTACCAACTCTTCCAGCTAATGCAATCACTGGTTTATTGTATTTGGAAGCAAGCAATGCAACACCTAAAGGAGTCTTTCCATATTGGGTCTGAAAATCTATGCTTCCTTCTCCGGTCCAAACCATATCTGATTCTTTTATTTTTTGTTCTAGTCCAGTATACTCAATGACAATATCAATACCTTTTTTTAAAGTACCATTTAAAAAAGCCATAAGCCCAGCACCTAGACCGCCTGCGGCTCCGGAACCTGCTTCATTTAATACATCTTTACCAAGTTGTTTTATAATTATATCAGCATAATGTTCTAAATTACAGTCTAATGTTTTAATCATTTCTTTGGTAGCTCCCTTTTGTGGACCAAATACTTTTGAAGCTCCTCTTTCACCACAAAGTGGATTATTAACATCACAAGCGACTTCTATAATAACTTCTTTTAAGCGTGGGTCAAAATCACTTAAATCAATACTACACAGTTTCCCTAATTCTCCACCACCAAAAGCTAGCTCATTACCATGTTTATCTAATAGTTTTCCACCAAGAGCTTGAAGGACTCCCGCTCCGCCATCGTTTGTGGCACTCCCTCCAATTCCTATTAATATCTTTTTAACGCCATGATCTAAACAAGCCTTTATAAGCTGACCAGTACCATAAGTTGTTGTTAGCATTGGATTCCTTTGCTTTGGAGTTACTAGTTGTATTCCACTGGCACTGGCCATTTCTAACATTCCTACTTCACCATTTCCTAAAATACCATACTGGGCGTAAACATCAGTTCCAAGTGGACCGACTACTTTTAAAGAATATACTTTTCCTTTAGTAGCATCAACTAATGACTGCATAGTTCCTTCTCCACCATCAGCCATAGGTACATGAACACAACGAATATTACTATTAGCTTTTTTTATTCCTCGTTCCATTGCTTCACAAGCCTCTTTTGCTGTCATGCTTTCCTTAAAAGAATCCGGTGCTAATACAATAACATAGTTTTTTTTCATAATATCACTCCTAACTTAGATATATTTAATGAGTTATTTTAGTTATTTTAAAAATCCAAATATAATTGTTGCTGTAATTGCCATAGATCCACCAACTATAGATTCATATGGAATTAGTTTCATACGGTCTTTAATTTTCATTTTTACAGAATCTCCTGTAGCATGAAAGAAATTACCTTGTGGTAAATGATCAATAACTGTAGCTCCTGTATGAACCATAATTGCCGCATTTAATGGTGCAACTCCCATAGATAATATTGCCTTCCCAAAGCTTCCAGATGCAAGAATCGACCCTGTTGATGTTGACGCGGTAGCTCCTGCCATAAGTATCCCTGATATTGGCGCTAAGAACACACCTGAAATACCTGCTGATTGAATAGATTGTACCACTACAGCACTTAAGTTAGATTTAGAAATGATACCAGCTATTGCACCTGCGCCAATTAGTATTATTGCAGTACCTGTCATTTTATTTAAACCTGAGGTTGTATATGGGATAACTTTATCAAATTGACCCATTGCAAGTAAACCTATTAAGCCTGCAACTGGAAGTATAATCATGGAATCAATATTAATTTTTACCAAAAAATCTATATGTAGTATGTTTCCGATAGGACTAATTGATAAAAGTATTATTGCTACAAGTGGTGCCACCATTGATTTAGCGAAACTTGGTTTTTCTTTAGTATTAGTTACAATAATTTCAGTTTCTTTAATTAGTTCGCCTTTTTTACTTAACAATGTAGCAACGAAATATGTTACAATTAACCCTACTATTGCTGGTATAAACCCATTAATCATTACTTGTGCTAAATCTAAATTAAAGCCTTTTGCTATTGCTATGGTATTTGGATTAGGGGAAATTATATTTCCAGCCTTACCACCACCAATCATTGCTAAAAGTATTGAAGATTTAGTAAGTCCAACCTTTCTTCCTACGGATAATGCTATTGGTGCAACTATAATAACTGAAACTGCAATAAACACACCTACAGCAGTTATAACCATGGTTGCTATGGCAATTGCCAAAAGAGCTTTTTGTTCACCGAGTTTTTCAACTATAGTTTCAGCAATTCTCTCTGCTGCACCAGACTCAATTAAAATACCTGCAAGGATTCCCGCTGCAAGGACTCTAACCACTGCTCCCATTACGCTATTAGTGCCATCAATAACAATCTGTGTGGTCTGTGCTAAACTTGCACCACCAACTAATCCACCTATGATAGCACCACCGAAAAGTGCGTATACAGGACTTACCTTTTTAAATATCAAAACTATCGCAACTATTAAACCAAATATTGCCCCAGTCCAACTTATAACAGCCATTTTATTTCCTCCTTATGAACAATGAAGTAGTTTACTATGATTAACGTTTTCATAGCTAATATATTAATAGTAATGTATATATTAAATTTTTCATATTGGTTAATTAACATTTTTTATTGTTCATTTGCACAATGTAGATACAATATTTTATAGTATAACAGTTGTGTTAATATTGTATTAACATTATTTATAAAATTCAAAAAGTAGTATTAGTAATTATTAGGTGTGCTATAATAATAAAAATAAATAAAATCATACATTAAATTAAAATAAATGTAAGGAGATGATGTCATTATGGATAGATTAATAAAAATTAACACTAAAGAAGATATATTTGAAAAATACAGAAATACACCTATTAGTGATTTGTTAGAATATCATGATTTAAATATGCCATATAAGGCGGTAAGTAGTCCACAGATGTTAATAGGAATGTGCATGGATAACAGGAAATATCTTCATATACCAAACAACTTTGCATTTATAATTCGTTCTGGTGGAGGAACTCTACGCTATAGTGAATTTAAAGTTTCTTATACAATAGCTATAGGAGGCATTAAAACTATTGCACTTATAGCTCATAATCATTGTGGTATGGTTAATTTGATGTCGAAAAGAGAAGGGTTTATTCAAGGACTAGTTGATATAGTGGGATGGGAAAGACAAAGAGCAGAAGATCACTTTATGAACTTTGCTCCGATGTTTGAGATAGGTAATGAAATAGAATTTGTGCTTGAAGAAGCTAAGAGGTTAAGAACTAAATATCCCAATATAGTAATAGCTCCCATTTATTACAACATAGATAACAATTTGTTGTATTTAATTAAGGAGGATTAGCAAATAGTTAGATTAATCTAAGATAGTTTGTTTTATCACTAGTTTAGATAAACGCTTTATAGGTAAAATTCCTATAATTACACAGGTGATAAGTGCTTCTAAACTCATATATGAGCCGTTATATAAAAGGGAGTATAAATAAACTGAAGTTCCTTTTGGAGCATAACTTCCAAAAAATACAACCCCAGATATAAAATGGCATGCAAATCTTGCGAGCATTGCGAGAATTACTCCAATAAGTATTCCTTTGGTATTACGTGATCTAAAGTAACCAACAATTCCTATAGCCATAAAAGGAAGTGGATAATCAAAAAGTACCTGTACAGGGTGCAGTGCAAAGGGACTCATAATAAAATTAATAATTCCAAATAAGAAGCCTGTTAAAAATCCAACTTCAGGACCATAAAATAAAGCTATAAGTACAATGGGAACCATGCTTCCGGCGGTAACACTGCCACCTTGCGGTAATTTGATAATTGTAATAAGTTGTAATACTGTAGCTAATGCGACAGATATTCCGACTAAAGTAATCATTTGGGTAGTAAACTTGATTTTCCGTATTTTTATAACTACAAAGATTAATAATAGTACTCCGAGTAGTGCAAAAAGAGCAATAGGACTTTTGGTAATTTCAGCAATTCTTTCGTTAAAAGTCATTTGTATAGCCTCCACGTATTGTGCTACAGAAGTATTATGGTGAAAACAGAAAAACTATATTCGCAAAAGGAATATAGTTAATGTATTTATACATTATAACCGCTTTCCTCCGCTGGTATTATCCAGATCAGGTATAAGGGACAATGAATTAAATGTTCATATCTCAGCCATAAGGCACCCCTAGCACATATATTATTATTTCTATTTAATTATATAACAGTATATTACATTTTACAACAAGGTTTGATATATTATTAAGCATAGAAGGAGTGATATTTGTTGTTCTATTAAGTGAAGTTATTTACGACAGTGTATTATTTTTAAATAAAAAGGAAATATAATTCTATAGATAATATCTTAAGACAATATACTTTTAATAGTATATGTGTTTAATATATAATATAGAGGGGGAAATAAGAAATGTCATTTTTACAAGTAAACTTTTCTTCAAAGACATTAAACAGAAATGTTACTTTTAATGCCCTTATACCAATAGACACAATTGAAATATCTGGCCAAGCAAAAATCGAGAAAAAACCAATGAAAGCTCTTTATCTTCTGCATGGATTAACACAAAATTACTCTAGTTGGGTTTGCAGTAGTAGAATTCAAGAACTATCTATAACACATAACATAGCAGTTTTTATGCCATCTGGAGAAAATAATTTTTATGTAGACGATGATGATAAAGGAGAATTGTTTGGAGAATTCATAGGAAATGATTTAATAGAATTTACGCGGTCAATATTTCCAATATCAAAGAAAAGAGAAGATACATTCATAGGTGGACTATCTATGGGTGGATATGGAGCAATTCGAAATGGTTTAAAATACTCTGAAAATTTTAGTCGTATCATAGCATTATCTTCTGCTCTTATTACCTACAATATTGCTGGAGTTTCTACTGATTATAAGGATGAGATTGGTGACTATAAATATTACACGAGATTATTTGGTGAATTACCAAAACTTCAAGGCAGTGATAAAGATCCAGAGGCACTTATTATTAATTTAAAGAAGAGAAACTCTTCAATTCCTAAAATATATATGGCATGTGGTACAGAGGACTCATTATTAGAAGTGAATCATAGATACCGTGATTTCTTAATTTCAGAGAAAATAGGTGCAACATACGTAGAAAGTTCTGGTGGCCATACGTGGGATTTTTGGAATGAATATATTGAAAAATCAATTATATGGGCATTAGATTAAGTAAGCAAAATAGTAGCTTGCTATTTACTATAAGGAGTGTTACGGTATAATTGATTTTAGGTTATGGGTTAGGGATGGAGTGACATCTGCTATTTATTTTAGCATATCATATAATAAATTTTATTAATAAAGTTATCGTTCTGAATGCATAGGGTTCGTCCCGAATGAGAAGGCGAGAGAATAGTTGTAATGATTCAAAGACATACCTTTTGGTGGTGTCTTTGGTTTTATTAACCTATCCTTGTGCCTTTTGGGTGCAGGGATTTTTTAAATTAATTAAAGAAAGGATTTTATGGATGGAGACAAGAATCGCTTTAATCGGAATTATTGTTGAAAACACAGATGCTGCTCCAAAACTTAATGCTATTCTTCACGAATATAGACAATATATTGTAGGTAGAATGGGAATCCCATATATGAAACGTCATATTTCTGTAATAAGTGTAGTTGTGGATGCACCTAATGATGTTATCAGCTCACTATCAGGAAAACTTGGAATGCTACCAAATGTAAACATCAAAACACTTTATTCTAAAGTGCCACCACAATAACAAATAAAAACATCTTAATCGTTTTATAGATAATAAATAATAACATTAAAAGGAGTTTATGCTATGTATGATTCTAAGTCGAAAATTGCAACAGAGTTTATTGAAGACGGTGAAATTTTATCCACCATTGCCTATGCGCAGGAAAACAAAGAAAATCGAGAATTAATTGATAGCCTAATAGAGCGTGCAAAAGACGGAAAGGGGTTAACTCATAGGGAGGCTGCTGTGCTTCTAGAATGCGATTTGGATGATGAAAAAGAAAAAATGTTTAAGATAGCAAAAGAGATTAAGCAGAAGCTTTATGGCAATCGAATTGTTATTTTTGCTCCTTTATATCTATCAAACTATTGTGTAAATGGATGTGTGTATTGTCCTTATCACTCTAAAAATAAAACAATATCACGTAAAAAGCTTACGCAAGAAGAAATAGTTAAAGAGGTTATAGCACTTCAGGATATGGGACACAAGAGATTGGCTTTAGAATCAGGAGAAGACCCAATAAACAACCCAATTGAATATATTTTAGAAAGTATAAAGACAATATATAGTATTAAACATAAGAATGGTGATATACGCCGAGTAAATGTTAATATTGCTGCGACAACAGTAGAAGATTATCAGAAGCTTAAGGAAGCTGGCATTGGTACATACATACTTTTCCAGGAAACTTATAATAAGAAAAGTTATGAGCAGCTTCATCCAACAGGACCAAAACACAATTACGCATATCATACTGAAGCTATGGATCGTGCAATGGAAGGCGGTATTGATGATGTGGGAATTGGAGTCTTGTTCGGTTTAAATATGTACCGTTATGACTTTGTAGGTTTGCTTATGCATGCAGAACATTTAGAGGCAGCTATGGGAGTGGGTCCACATACTATCAGTATTCCACGCATTTGCCCTGCTGATGATATTGATCCAAATACATTTTCAAATTCAATTTCTGATGAGATGTTCGAAAAAATCGTGGCTGTTATTCGTATTGCTGTTCCATACACAGGCATGATTGTTTCTACCCGTGAATCGAAAACAACCCGCGAGCGTGTACTAGAACTAGGAATATCTCAGGTAAGTGGAGGTTCTTGTACAAGTGTCGGAGGATACTCTGAGCCGGAATCCGAAGAAGATAATTCAAAGCAATTTGAAGTAACCGACACCCGTAAATTGGATGAAATCGTAAACTGGTTATTGGGGCTGGGCTATATTCCAAGCTTTTGTACTGCCTGTTATAGGGAAGGACGTACAGGTGACCGTTTTATGAGTCTTGTTAAGGCTGGTCAGATTGGAAACTGTTGTCAACCTAATGCATTGATGACACTTAAAGAATATTTGGAGGATTATGCATCACTTGATACTAAAATAAAGGGTGAGGCAGTAATTGAAAAAGAAATTCCTAATATTCAAAATGAAAAGGTTCGTGCAATTGCAGTAGAACATTTAAAAGAACTTAAGGAAGGGAAACGAGATTTTCGTTTCTAACATTAAAAAGGTGTATAGCAAAATTGTGCTATACACCTTTTTATATTTAAATAACAACAATTTAAGATTTTACTTGTGATTCTTTAGTAACACTTTTATGATCACGACTTAAGAGCAGTGTTAATATAAAACCAATTGCAATAATTATGGCAGCAATGCTCAAAGAGTGACCAAAACCATTATATATAGCTTTTACTTGATCTTGAGAGTTGCTTTGATTGCCTACATTATTTAAGTAACTATTTTGGTATGCGGTCATAATACCTAAAAATAAAGCGGAACCCAAAGCACCAGCTATCTGCCTTACAGTATTTTCTATTGCAACACCATCTGCTTGATTTTTATATGATAATTCATTAAGTGCATTTGTCTGACTAGGTGACATCGACATAGATATCCCTATGCATATAAAACAATATAAAACAGCAATTGTTGCTATAGAAGTTGATGGTGTAATACGCGATAATATTAAAGTGAAAATGCATATTATTGCCAAACCTGATGGAATCAATGTTTTACCACCTATTTTATCATAAATTTTACCAACAAATGGAGTTACTATAGTAATACAAAGAATTCCTGGCAATAAAGCAAGTGCTGATACGAAAGTTGATGTTTTTAAACCGTTTTGTAACAGTAGAGGTATTATCATACCCAAAGGAAATAGTAACATCTGCATTAGTACAATTAATATCATACCTATTGTAAATACAGGATATTTGAATGATTTTAATTCTAACATTGGCTCCTTTAATAATAATTGGCGTTTACCAAACAAAATTAATGCGATTAGTCCAATTGCAAAAACAATAAGCATATTAAACGTACTTATAGTACCAAATGCGCTTATTGCATATATAACTCCTGCAAAACCTATAGTTGATAACAAGATAGATAAATAATCAATCTTTGGTTTTGTTATTACCGATGTATTCTCTAAAAATATATAACCAAAAACCATACAAGCAATCAATAGTGGAATTAATATTATGAATAATGCATGCCAACTAAAAAGTTGTAGTAATAAACCAGCGACTACTGGAGCAAGTGCAGGCCCTAATGTAATTACAGAAATGCATATTGCTACTGCTGAGCCACGTTTTTCAGGTGGATTCACTACTAAAGCTGTATTCATCATAATGGGTATTAACATCCCTGTACCAGATGCTTGGATTAATCTTGAAATTAATAAGGCAGCAAAGGACGTAGAAAATATAGCCAGTATAGTTCCTACTAAAAATAATGTCATTGCGCTTAAAAATAATTGCTTTGTAGTAAAAGTATGAATAAGAAAAGCTGTAATTGGTACAAGAATTCCAACTACTAATACATAGCCAGTTGTAAGCCATTGTGCTGTTGTAGCTGTAATATGCATTTCTACCATTAATGTCGGAAATGCTACATTGAGTATGGTTTCGTTAAATAGGGATATAAAACTTCCAATTAGTAACACAATCATAATTGCTTTTGCATTATAATATTCTGCTACTTTTGTATAACTTTTGGTTGCGTTCATAAATTATAATCTCCTCTGAAACAGTATTAGACCAGTCTATATAAAAATAAAATAACCTATACATTTTGAAAAAACATTTCTTAAGTTATGCTTTTAATAACTAGCTTAAAAGAAAAATTTTATCAAAATGTTATTTTAATACTTATAATAATTTATAAATTTAGATTTTATTATTTAAATAAGGAGTCAATAGAATTTTTATCTGATTACTAACAGTAAGGAAAATCTCATCACTTCTATGAGTAAGTGATACTGTTATAGCACCTTCAATAATAATTTGGATGAACGTGCCTAATTCTTTTGCAATTTCTTTTTCAATTCCACTTTGAACTAATTTTTTGACATACATGGTTTGTAAATCTGTAAAAGATTCACTACAAGCTTCTCTTAGTGGTTGGCTTGACAAATAGGTTTCTAATGCTATAAGACTTATAGAAAAGCCTATTGGTTTACTTTCTTTTTTAAAATCTTCCATTATGTTTTTGATAAGGTTTTGAATGGCTTCAATTGGATTTGGATACTTATCTAATACAATCTGTAATCTTGCTTGAATAGATGTACTTGCTAGGTGTATAGCCTCTAAGGCTAACTCCTCTTTCCCATTAGGGAAATAATAATATAGAGAACCTTTAGGTGAACCACTTACTTTTAAAATTTCGTTTAATCCTGTAGCGTTATACCCTTTAAGTTGAAAAAGCATTGCTGCCACATTAAGAATTTTTTCTCTTGAATCAGTTTTACTTCTCATTAAAATAATGTCCTTTCTTGAAATATAATATAACGACTGGTCTATATGTTTATTATAAACATTAGCTTAATAATGTCAAGATATTCTGGTGAAATAATTTGAATACATACTCGACATAACCAATGAACTAGGGGACATATAAAAGTTGCTGACATAAATATTATCAGCAACTTTTATATGTGTTATTTAAGATGTACTAAATTGTAAGGCGTTTCTTGATAAACATAATAATTTAGCCAATTTGCGAAAAGTAAATTTGAATGACCTCTCCACTTTACAATAGGTTTCTTTGTTGGATCATCTTTAGGATAATAATTCCTTGGAACATTTCTATCTATACCGTTTGCAATATCTCGGTCATATTCTTTTTTTAATGTTAAAGGATCATATTCCGAATGTCCAGTTATAAAAATTTGGCGTCCTTTTTTTGCTGATACAATATAAATTCCTGATTCATCAGATTCTGATATTATTTCAAGTTCATCTATTTTATCAATATCAGCTTTTCTTATCTCAGTATATCTCGAATGTGGAACATAAAATTCATCGTCAAATCCACTTACAAGTCTAACATTTTGTTTTATTATTTTATGTTTGAATACACCAAACATTTTACTATCTAGTTTATGTTTATGCAATCCGTAATGATAATGAAGCCCTGCTTGAGCACCCCAACAAATATGCAAGGTAGAGTATACATTGCGTACACTCCACTCCATGATTTTTTTGAGTTCCTCCCAGTAATCTACTTCTTCAAAAGGTACATTTTCAATTGGTGCGCCTGTTATTATCATTCCATCAAATTTTAGATCCTTTATTTCATCAAAAGTATTATAAAACTTAATTAAATGTTCTTCAGATATATTTTTACTCGCATGACTTTCTGGGTGAAGAAGTACTACATCAATTTGCAATGGAGAGTTTCCAAGAAGTCTTAGAAGTTGCGTCTCTGTATCTATTTTTGTAGGCATCAAGTTTAAAATTATGATCTTTAAAGGACGAATATCTTGATGAAAGGCGCAGTCTTCTGTAATAGTAAATATATTTTCTTTATTTAAAGTTTTATATGCTGGAAGATTGTCTGGTATTTTTATTGGCATTTAGATCCTCCTTGTAACACGGCATCGTCTAAAATAACTGCTTAATGCCTTAGTTGTATTTGAAACTATTTAACTGCTTTTTCTAGAGCTTGCTTCAAGTCGTATATAATGTCATCAATACCTTCAACACCAATTGATAGTCTTATTAAATCAGGAGTAACTCCAGCAGCTTTTTGTTCTTCCTCATTAAGTTCAGCATGTGTTGTGCTTGATGGGTGAATTACGAGCGATTTAGCATCTGCAACATTTGCAAGTAATGAGAATAATTTTACACTGTTAATAAATTTTTTCCCAGCTTCAAGTCCACCTTTAATTCCAAAAGTGAATATTGATCCTGCTCCTTTTGGTAGATATTTTTTAGCTAAGTCTTTATACTTACTGCCTTCAAGTTCAGGATAATTTATCCATGAAACACTTGGATGGTTACTTAAATATTTAACAACAGCTCTAGCGTTTGATACATGTCTCTCAACTCTTAATGACAATGATTCAAGTCCCTGAAGAAATAAAAATGCACTTTGTGGACTAAGCGTTGCACCGGTATTTCGAAGTAGTTGAACTCTAGCCTTTAAAGCAAATGCTGGAGCACCTAAATCGGCATATACGAGTCCATTGTAGCTTTTGTCTGGAGTAGTAAAATCAGGGAACTTACCGCTTGCAGCCCAATCAAATTTGCCACCATCAACTATAACTCCACCAATAGTAGTTCCATGTCCTCCAATGAACTTCGTTGCTGAATGAACAACTATGTCAGCGCCATACTCAATTGGACGACAAAGGAAAGGAGTTGCGAATGTACTATCAATAATAAGTGGTATTTTATTTGCATGTGCAATATTTGCTACTGCTTCTATATCTAAAACATTTATTTTTGGATTTCCTATTGTTTCACCATAAAGTGCTTTCGTTTTATCAGTTATAGCTTTTCTAAAGTTTTCAGGATCATCTGGGTCAACAAAAGTTACGTTGATTCCAAGTTTTCTAAGGGTAACATTAAATAATTCATAAGTACCACCATAAAGTGTACTTGTAGCTACTATTTCATCGCCGCAGCTTGCAACGTTTAGTATTGCATAGAATATTGCAGCTAGACCTGAAGCTGTAGCAAGTCCAGCCACGCCACCTTCAAGAGCAGCTACTCTTTTCTCAAAAACGTCTGTAGTTGGGTTCATTATTCTTGCATACACATTTCCAGGTTCTTTTAATTGAAATAAATTTGCTGCATGATCTGCATTTTTAAATACAAAAGATGATGTTTGATAAATTGGAACTGCTCTTGATCCTGTAGTAGGGTCAGGGACCTGTCCTGCATGTACCTGTAATGTTTCAAAACTTAATTTTCTCTCACTCATAATAATATCTCCTTTTTAATTTATTAATTTTATTTTGACATTTTAAATATTTAATAGTTATATTGTTGAAAGAGGTACTAAAATGTGTTAATACATCTACTTTGATGAAAAAAAAAGCAGCCTTCCTATAAGGAAAGCAGCATGATTAACTTTAATAAACAATAAAATTGTATAATAAAATTTGCTATCGTCCTTATCTTTCAGATTTTATAATCTGATGGAATTGACACCATTGCACTCATAAAAAAATGCTGGTTGTCGGGCATCATCGGGCCAGTCCCTCTGCCGCTCTGGATAAGTTGTATTTAGTTATTAGTGCCTAGTATATTACTCATAAATGTAATTGTCAATACTTTTTATATAGCTTCTTGGAATAATAATTATTTTGTTTATTTACAAACGTCGATATATTCAGCTTGAGTAAGCTCTTGCATTACTAATGGCTTGATTTTTAAGGCTGTATATGCTGACCCAGCTGCTGGGTAGACATATTCATAGTTTTCAAGGGAAACATCTATGTATACTGAAATAGGGTTTGTTAACCCGAATGGGCATACTCCGCCTACAGGATGACCTGTTATTTCTGCAACTTCATCGTGATTTAACATTTTTGCTTTAGTCTTGAAAAAGTCTTTGTATTTTCTATTATCTATTCGTGCATCTCCTTTAGTAACAATCAAAATATCTCTATCTTTAAGACGAAATGATAATGTTTTTGCAATTAAAGCTGGGTCAACCCCTAAGGTTTTGGCAGCAAGGTCAACAGTTGCACCGCATTCTTCAAGAATAAACACTGGATCTTCAAGTCCATGCTCAACAAAAAAATTCTTTACACTTTCAACACTCATAAGTAGCCTTCTTTCATTTGTGGTCTAATAGTTTTAAGTTTAAAAGTATGATAAGTGTTTTATTGAATGTTGTCAATAGTTAGATAATATTATTATGTACAAAATTAGGGTATATAGTCGATTAAAACTATATTAGTTAATAAAGGAATTTATTCATTAATATAGAATAAGTATAGTATACATAATTATATAAAAGTATAATATTAAGTAAACAAAATAACATGGGAATTTCTAAATTTTATATAAAAGTACTAATGATTTTAATATTTAGATTATACGAAAGGAATGTTAAGTTCTTCAAGTTGACGATACTTCACTTAAAAATAGTGTTGTAGAGAAATACATAAAAGGATGTGTTTAGAATGGGAAGAAGTACACTTGTAAAAAGTGCAGATAAAATAGGCAGAGTTAGTGAAGATTCAATAAAAGAATATGTGGACAAAATGGAAGCGCTCGCTGTGGGAATGAACGAGATAATGCTTAGAAGAGAAGATATTTTAGAACTTATAGGCGGCGAAAAAAACATTACAATGATGAAAGAAAATCATAATAATCATCTACGATTTGTTGCATCAATATTGCAAACACCTGATTCAGGAATTCTGGTGGATACTACTTTAGGGGTTTTTCGCGCATATATGAGCAGGGGTTTTAGCCCAGATTATTGGGAAGTTCAATTAAACACTTGGAGAGAACTGCTGAAACAAAATATGACTGATAAAGCATTCTTGGAGGTAATCAGTATTTATAATTGGTTTACTGTAAATATACCTCATTTTACAGTAGTTGCAGATGAAAAATCAAAACATATGGACAATGATTAAGGAATACGACTAATAAATGACATACTTGATGTGTCTGCTTAAATTATGCAAATCAAAAAGCTAGTCCTATGTGTGTAACATATAGGGTTAGCTTTTTTTATTAGTTGATTTATCAGTGTTCATCATTGAGGTACAGGAACTATTGCCTCTGGTTTGAAATATAGAGTACTACGTGTTATAATACACTATGGCAATTACCTGTTTTTGAGTGGTAAACAATTTAAAATACATATAAGGAGGTTCTATATGGAAGTGAAAAATATAGTGCAAATTAAGAATGTTACAAAGAAAATCGGAAAAAAACTTATAATAGATGACCTTACTTTTGATGTTCATTCTGGTGAGGTGTTTGGATTCCTTGGACCCAATGGTGCAGGGAAAACTACTACTATTAAAATGCTTTTAGGACTTATGACTATGACTAAAGGTGAAATATACATTGATGGAGCTAATGTTGAGAAGGATTTTGAAAAAGCCATTGCTAGAGTGGGTGGGATTATTGAAAACCCAGATTTATATAAATATTTAACCGGATATCAAAACCTTGTTCATTTTTGGAGAATGTACCCAGATGTAAAGAAGGAACGTATTGATGAGGTTATTAAAATTGTTGGCCTTGATAAGAGAATACATGACAAAATAAAGACATATTCTCTAGGCATGCGCCAAAGGTTAGGGGTTGCACAAGCCCTAATTAATTCTCCAAAGCTATTGGTACTCGATGAACCTACTAATGGACTAGATCCTGCCGGAATTCATGAACTACGGACTCATTTAAGAACTCTTGCAAAAGAAGAAAATGTTGCGATTATAGTATCTAGTCACCTGCTTTCAGAAATGGAGCTTATGTGTGATAGGGTAGGAATAATACAAAATGGAAAATTAGTTGGAATTCAAGATATGAGCGAAATGCTTGATGATGTCGACGATTCAGCTGTAGCTCTAATAGTTAAACCAATTAAACAAGCGAAGACATATTTAGAAAGTCTTAATAGTAACTATAAAGCACAAATTGATGGAAATGAGATTAAAATTAAAGAGGATATAGATAATATTCCTGAGTTAATTGAGAAGCTTGTAGATCAGGGAATTAAGATATATGGCGTTCGAAAGGTACAACAAAGTTTAGAAAATAAATTCTTGAAAATGACAGGGGGTAACGAAATTGCGTAAGATGATTAGTTTAGTTCGTAATGAAAATATGAAGCTTGCCCATCATACTAGTACTTGGGTGATGATGGGAATAATGGTTCTTCTTATAGTAGTTGTCGGATTGGTAACTAGATTTGCAGTTCCACAAGCACCTGCAAGTAATTGGAAAGCAGATATAACAACTGAAAATCAATTTATTAAACAAACAATAGCTAAGCCAGAAATAGAAAAGTCACAAAAAGATCAGGGTATTAAGCAGTTACAAACTAATGAATATCGTCTTAAACATAATGTGCAACCTATACAAGGTAACTCATTATGGGGATTTGTAGAAGGGATATCAAGTAACTTTATATCATTAATTGCCCTTTTTGCAATTATAATAGGTGGTGGCATAGTGGCAAACGAGTTTTCAGGGGGAACGATTAAACTATTACTAATTAGACCTTCAAAGCGGTGGAAAATATTGTTGTCAAAATATATTGCTGTTATAGAGCATATTATTCTAATGCTCTTAGTACTTTTAGTGGTATCATTTGTTCTTGGAGGAATATTGTTTAGCTTTAAGGGCGCAGGTACATCATTGCTTACCAATTCAGGTGGGATAATTACTGAAACTAGTATGATGTCGCATATTGTGCAACTTTATGGACTTGAGTCTATAAACTTGCTTATGATGGTTACTTTATCATTTATGATTTCTACAGTTTTCCGTAATAGTGCAATGGCTATAGGAATTGGAGTTTTTCTTCTAACTGTAGGGAATGTAATAACAGTATTCCTTGCTAGATTTGATTGGTCAAAATATATTTTGTTCGCAAATACTAATTTAAATCAATATATTAATGGGGAGCCATTGGTTAAAGGAATGACAATGACATTCTCAATTATTGTATTGATAGTTTATTTTATTATTTTTAATGCTATTTCATATATTGGTTTTACTAAACGGGATATAGTATCATAATATTATAAATATGATGTAGACAAACTAGGTAAATATAAATTTACCTAGTTTTTTTATTAAAATCATAATAGTCAGTTATCTCTTTATAAGGTAATACATGTTATAGTAACAAAAGAAGAGTACTAGAGTAATATAAAGTATAATAAATATTATTTTGGAGGTACTTATGTACGATTATCGTTGTGAAGAATGTGAAAATCTTGGACAGTGTAGGCACATGGAGAATATGCCTATGGCAAATATGCCCATGATGAACATGCCTATGGGAAATATGCCCATGATGAATATGCCTATGATGAATATGCCTATGATGAACATGCCTATGATGAATATGCCCATGATGAATATGCCTATGTGTGATGAAGATGATGAAGATGATGAAGATTTAAAAAGTATGTATCCTAAGGTTTATATTAGGATGTACCCAATGGTTAAACATCACTATAATATGATTGTAGCAAAATATGGAAAAATGTACTGCCCTAGCGAAGATGAAATGGATCATATGTGTAAAGATATATGTGACAAGTACAAAGAACATCATAAAGACGACGATGACGACGACGATTGCAATGATGATGGTATGAGGGATTTATCACGTCGCGACGGCGGTGGAGGCATACTTGGAGATTTAGCTAGAATACTGCTTATTGGAAATTTAATTGGGGGAAGAAACTACTACGGATTTTAGAATTACCGCTAGGTAATGTTAAGTAGAACGAGTTAACTTTAAGTTTTATCCACATAAAAAAACTGTTGAAGTAAGTTCAGCAGTTTTTTGTGGTTAAGTTCAACTTCTTAGATTAAGAGAATGATTAGTATGTTATTTGTCTAGGTAGTGCATAAGGTGAAGAAAGAGGATATAATAAGGAGAGTTTATAAATTAACGTGTTAATTTAATGTAGTTAGGAGAATTATGATGATAAAAACAAATGTTATGCGGATTTTAGATAAAATAAATGTTGAATATGATGTTATAACTTATGATGTTAAGGATGAGAAGGTAGACGGAATATCTGTGGCAAATAAGATAGGAAGAGTTGAAAAATATGTTTATAAAACCTTAGTTACACATGGAGCTTCTAAAACTATTTATGTTATCGTAATTCCAGTTAGAGAAGAAATAGACTTTAAGAAAGTAGCTAAAGTAACTAATGAAAAAAGAATAGAAATGCTAGACTTATTGGATCTTCATAAGTATACAGGTTATATTAGAGGTGGTTGTTCGCCTATAGGTATGAAAAAACAATATAAGACATTTATAAGTGAAGGGGCTCTTGATATGGATAAGATAATTATTAGCGCTGGAAAAATAGGATTTCAAATAGAAATTAATGCAAATAAATTAAAAAGTATTATAGAATGTGAGTTTGCTGATTTGACAAAGTAAAATGATTCCTGCCATACACAGAAATCATCCTATTCTTAGTTATTTATATATTTTTTTTCATAGCTCCAATACATTATCCAGGCAACCGCCGCAAAGAATATTGGTCCAGCTATACTCCAAATTGTTGTTTTTAAATCTCCTTCGAGTGCTGGTTGTAGTATTGAGAAGAAGTTTGCAAACCCAACAGTGAACATAACTATTGCTGTCCATATTACAGCACTTCTGTCAGTTTTAAATATTTCAAAAGGCTTAATAATATCTTTATTTTTTTTAAATGGTGCGAATGCAAACGCTATAAACATGTATGGAAGGGTCATAGCTACGTTAGTCATTGATACTAACACATCGAAGAATTTTGACATATTATCTCCACCAAAGGATACAAGAGCAATCATAACACAAACTATTGCAGCTTGAATCCACATTGCCCTTTGAGGCAATCCGTTTTTCATTTTTGCAAGTTTCCCAGGCCATAACTTAGCTGGAGTACCCAAAATTAACTGTTTTAATGGAGAAAACATTAATGTGAAGAAAGCACCTGCTAAAGCTAAGAACATTGAAATTCCAACGAATCTAGCTATTCCGTGTGCCATAGCTAATGAAGTAGCTTCACTTGCACCGAATGCCTGACCAAGAGCGTATCCTAGGTTGCCCATTACTACATAACCAGCATTGCCTAAGTGAACGCTCTTGTCATTCATAACAGTTGCCCAGTTAGTAAATATACCAGTAAGGAATATTCCTAGTGAGTATCCAATTGAGATAACAACTGCTGAAATAACAACACCCTTAGGGAATGTTTTCTCAGCATTTTCTGTTTCATCAACTAGGCCTCCAACAACTTCTATACCACCATAAGCAAATAAAGCAAATACTATGAATGCAAAAGCTGAAATTATATTTCCAGTGTAAGCAGGGTTTGGTGAAGATGTGAATGAGCTAAGTCCAACTACCGGTTGAGCTAGTTGGCCATGATTTCCTATAAGTACTGCTATAGCTCCAACAAATAAGACTATGTTTAACAATGCAACTGCAGTACCACCTAGTGAAGTTACCTTCTTAATTTTTTCTAATCCTTTAGTTGATACATAGGTAACCAATATTATCCAAAGAATTCCAAGTAGTCCTAGAGTTTTAGGTCCAGTTAGTCCCGTTATTCCAAATAAAGCCCAAGTCTGTGTTGTATCTTTACCAAATATCGCATTTGATATTGGAACCCAAACTCCTGATGCAACGTTAACCATCCAAACTACATAGGATGCATACCACATGAACGTTCCCATAAAAGCAAATTTAGCTCCTACTGATTTTTCCATCCATGAGTAAATCCCACCCTTTTCGTTTTTGAAAGCTGCACCAAATTCAGCCATCATGAAAGCAAAAGGAATAAAGAATGTTATTCCTGACAAGATATACCATGGAATAGCGGCGTAACCCATCTTATAGAATGATCTTGGGATGTTGTTAAATCCATAAACTGAAGTAAAAATCATTAAAACTAATGATACCAATGATAAGTGCTTAGTACTTTTTATGTTTTCTGACATACTTTATTCCTCCTTAGATGTAATCGATATAATTAATTTATTATTACTATTATTATTATATATTAATCAACAAAATATTCAATAATCTTGTAGAAAGGAGTTAAATTATACTAATTTCATTAGTAATGGTTTAACCTGCAGTTGCAGATTTAAACTTAAAATGATATAATGTATACAATTAAAACTATAACTTAGTGAAATGGGCATTCTAACTCTAAAGGAACAAAACAGTTGGAATGTTTTTTTAATTTAATTACAATTAAGTATAGAAGGAGATTATATGCGAAAAAGTGGAAGAACACCATTAATGAGAGCGAAAAAATTAGAAAAGGCATTAGGTATTGAAGAAATATATCTAAAACTCGAGGGAGCTAATCCGTCAGGACATAAATATGACCGTATTGCAGAGGTATTAGTAAGAGATGCTGTTGCTAATGGGTTTGAGAAAATTTTAGTTGACGGTTCTGAATGCTACATAAAATCCGTAATGTTATTTGCAAAGATAAACGAACTCGAAGTGAAAATTCCGCTATTTAAACAAGAAAAGTGGAAAATATCACGTTTAAACAAAGATTTTTTAATGGATTTGAGAGATAAACATAATACATTTTCACGACTACAATTAAGAGATATAGCAGAAAAAAGTAACATGTATTTAATGTGCGAATGGAATTTGAATAATATTATCAGTCATTTAGTACTTGAGGATATGACGAGTGAATGTTTGGAACGTATGGATTATAAAGTTGATTCTATTACTCTTCAGTTAGCATATGGATATACACTTTCAAGTATTTACAGTGGGCTAATAAAAAGTTGGGTAGAGGAAGAATTATGTGAATTACCTCAATTATTATGTGGTTCTAGTCCATCATGGCAAGATGTTTTGGATCAATACGCTAAAAAGATGAACATTGGTAAGGAAGAAAATGATAAAGATATTACTGAAAGAAAAGATTTATATTTACCAGATAAACATACAGAAATTGTTGAAATAATTATGAAAATTATTTTAGAGACGCGAGTTGAAATGATTGGCATTGAAGAAGACGATTTGAAGCATGCAGCTACTATGCTACGTGAACTTGAGGGTGTTATAGTTTCAAGAAAAGAATCCTATGCAATGGCAGCGTTTATTCAAAAGGTGAAACAAGGAAGTTTAAAAAGCGGGAAACATTTAATTATTCTAAATGATGGGCGAAGCGAAATCGAAGTATGCGAAATTAAGAGTTTCGATTATAAAAGCAAAGAGGATTTAATTGAAATGACACGTTCTTGGTTATCCGATTACAATGATTCAGTTGGAGAGACGGTAGATGCTATAGAAAAAGCTATGAAAGAAGGATTTTTGTTAATAGCAAAACGAAATGGTGAAGAACAAGGTATTTGCATTATTGTTAATATGGGATTTGAAAGATTTATTCCTACATATCATCTAGCGTATATTGGTGTTAAAATAGGAAACAAAGGGCGTGGTGTGGCATCAGAACTAATTAGCCGTGCTATCGAACTGACAGATGGTAATTTGTCTCTTCACGTAGACCTTGATAACAAACGTGCTAAAAATCTCTATCGGAAGATGGGATTCAACCACGTATATGACCGTATGATATTTAACCATCCAACTGAGTAAGCTAAAATTAAAAAAGAGGCAAACTACTGAAATATACTTCAGTAGTTTGCCTCATCTACTTTATTAGTGATTTAATGTGAATTCTCTTATAAAGTTTTAGCATTAATATATTTCAGTATTTTACAAGGATTTCCTACAGCGACAACATTAGCTGGTATATCCTTTGTGACCACACTACCAGATCCAATTACAGTATTATCTCCAATAGTTACACCTGGATTTATTATAGAGCCACCACCAACCCACACATTGTTTCCTATAGTAACGGCCTTTGTATAATCAGCATTTTTGGGTCTTAACGTAGGATCAACTAGATGAGTTGCAGTATAGATACATACATTAGGAGCAAATAATGCATCATCTCCAATTTTAACAAGTCCATCGTCTAGGATTAAGAAATTAAAATTAGCATAGAAATTTTCACCAATTTCTATATTGGTTCCATAATCACAATGAAAGGGAGGTTCTATTTCAAAATTTCCACCTATTTTTCCAAATAGTTTCTTAAGAATATCTATTCTCTCGGTAGTTTCTTCGGGGTCAGTATTATTATATAATTTTGTAAGATGCCTAGCTTTATTTCTTAATAATACTAGATCTTTATCATAGGCATTATATATTTCACCATTTAGCATCTTTGTTTTTTCACACATTTTATACACTCCTTATCCAATTACATATTTAATATTATTTTCTAATTCCATATCCACCATAAATAGTTTTAGTATCTGCTAGTGAAATTACAGCATTTATTTCAGAATTTTCTATTACTCTTAGTATTTCAGATTTTCTTTTTCTCTTAACATGTAGTATAAGCATTTTTTTTTCTTCTTTTAATCCCTCTGCTTCAATAAGCGTAACGCCAACATTTTGTTTCCTCAATATTTTAGCTAATTCTTCGCCATCTTTAACAGACACTATTGCGTTTATTGTCATTAATCCTAATGCTAATTTATCTTCTAAAATACAACCTATGTAATTTCCACATGCAAAACCTAATGCATAAGTAACCATTTTAAATGGTTGTTCATTTATTCCAATAAGCACTGTGCCAATTACATACAACCATATAAGTACTTCAAAAAAACCAATAATAGCACCATAGAATTTTTCACCCCGAGTTATAAGTACTATTCTAATTGTGGTTAATGAAACCTCAATTATTTTAGCAAAAAAAATAAGAAAATAACTAAACATACGCAGCCCCCTTTTATATGTATTTGTTGCTTGTATGTTTTTTACTATATAGTATAATATGCTCCACTTAGGGTGGATTTACAAGGCTTATTCATAAAAATTCATAAAAATTTATATATATTTAATTATATGAAATAAATTTTGAAAATTGTAAAAGGAGCTTTTCTAGTAATCCGAACCAATAGAAATAACCCAATGTGTTTTTGAACTCAACATTGGGTTATATAACAATGAAAAACTTAAAACACCTAAGTAAAAATTATTCTTCTACATTGTCTCTTGTTGTCATAGGCATCATAGAATTCATTTGATTCATTGCCATCATCTGATTTATTTGCATCATATACATCATAGGATTCATCTGCATCATCTTGTCCATTGGCATCATTTGCATCATTTTCATCATCTGATTCATTTGCATCATATACATGGCAGGATGCATTTGCATCATTTGATCCATAGGCATCATCTGCATCATAGGATTCATTGGTGCCATTTTATTCATTGGCATCATCTGCATATTAGGATCTACTGGTAACATCTTATCCATAGGCATAACCTTCATATTAGGATCTGTCGGAGCCATTTTGTCCATAGGCATCATATTCATATTAGGATCTAATGGTGCCATATTGTCCATAGGCATCATTTTCATCATCGAATCCATTGACCTCATATTTTTACATCTCATTGTATTCATTGAATAAGTTCTCATAAAAATCTCCTTATATAAGTTTTATACATTATATTATTATGACAGTATACATTTTATGTTACTAATTCTTACAAGTTAATATAATTCATGAGCATTTTTATAGGAGTAAAGGTTATATTTATGTAAAGACATTAATAGTTGACAAGTCAACAAAATCTCTTTATAATAAGGTTGATAAGTCAACTATATTACTGGAATTTCTAAGGTAGTTAACATAAGGTGGTGTCAAATTTTGAAGGAAGATATAATGTATTTAATTAAGCTTAACAATAGAATATTCAGAACTACGCAAATTTATTTGGATAAGGTACTAAAACAATATGAATTAAGTAGTGGTTCTTATCCATATTTACTTATACTAAGGGGAAACGAAGGGATTAGCCAAAATAAAATAAGCGGAGAAATAGGTTGTGATAAGGCAATGTCAGCTAGGACAATAACGAAACTTATAAAACTTGGATACTTAGATAGGAATAAGGATGAAACTGATTCTAGGGCCTACAAATTATATTTAACAGAAAAGGCAAAGGTTATAATCCCAAAAGTTCTTGATGAAATTCATAAATTGGCTAATTTAATAACAAGTGATTTAAATTACAATGAGAAGGTTATTACCATAGATTCATTGAATAAAATTCTAAATAATATAAAAATGATAAAAATATAGTAATTCTTAAATATAGGGATAAAAGGAGAATGTAAATGGAGTCAACAAATGATAGTAATTATAAAAATAGATGGGTAATTCTATTTATAGTTGTAATGGTAACTTTTATGTGTACATTAGATAGTAGTATCGTAAACGTAGCTTTACCTGGAATGGCTAAATCTTTAAATGTAACATCAGCAGGTATCCAATTGGTAGTAACAAGTTATTTAATTGTTATTTCAGCAGCTATATTAGTTTTTGGTAGATTGGGCGATATACTTGGTAAAACAAAGGTATTCAAGTTTGGCATAGCTGTATTTACAGTAGGTTCTCTATTTTGTGGGATAACAAGTTCGCTTACAATCTTAGTTATAGCGAGAGTTGTCCAGGCAATAGGTGCTGCAGCTACTATGGCAAATAATCAAGGGATTATCACTGCGGTTTTTCCAGCTAATGAAAGAGGCAAAGCATTAGGAATTACAGGAACGTTTGTGGCTCTTGGAGCAATGGTAGGGCCGGCACTGGGAGGATTTATAGTAGATGCCATCAGTTGGGAATATATATTTTTAATAAATATACCAATAGGTATAATAACATTATTCTATGGAGTGAAAATACTTCCTAAAGCACACAAAACAGAAAAGGTGAAATTGGATGGACTTGGAGCAGTATTATTTGCATCGGCTATAATTCCTCTATTTGTAGCATTAGGAAAGGGACAAGAAATTGGTTTTTTGCATCCCATAATTTTGTTTGCATTCTTGTTTTCTATTGTTTGCTTCATTGTATTTATTATTGTAGAAAAGAAACGTGAAAATCCTTTATTAGAGTTAAAGATATTTGAAAATAAATTATTTTCACTCTCTATTTTCTGTGGATTTATATCTTTTGTATCTATATTTTGCTCAATTATTATTCAACCTTTCTATCTTCAAGACGTACTAAAATATTCGCCTGCATTCACTGGGTTAATACTTATGGTATCTCCTTTAATTTTGTCTGTTGTCGCACCAATTAGTGGTCATCTGTCAGACAAAATAGGATCTGAGATTCTAACTTTTATAGGTCTTGTAATTACGAGTTTAGGGTTACTATTAATGTCAACTCTAAATGAGCAAACTAGTCTGATGAGTATGTTGTTTTATATAGCAGTTATGACCCTTGGAAACGGCTTATTTCAGTCTCCTAATAATTCTTTAATAATGTCTACAGTACCAAAGGATAAACTAGGTATTGCAGGAAGTATTAATGGGCTTGTAAGGAACCTTGGGATGGTATGCGGAATAGCTTTATCAACGGCTCTCTTGTATAACAGGATGAGTCATAAAATTGGTTATCGCGTAACAAATTATATAGTAGGAAGAAATGATGCATTTATATATGGAATGAGAATTGTATATATAACTGCCTCGGTTATTTGCTTAGTTGGTGCTGTGTTAACTTTTAAAAGATTATATGGTAGTAGATTAAAATCCGTAAAGGCAACTAATTAGTAAGTTGAAAATAGTTTAGACTTTAAATATAGTATATCCAAAATAAAAAGAGTTAACAGTATGTATAATCTTTTCAATGTTCTTATTTTCATTCTTTATGCGGTTTTAATTGTACAAACAAATTTTACATAAAAAGCAATTACATAGGAGGTATGTTTTTATTAACTCTATTTTTATGGTATAATTTTCTTAGACAATATGCATAATAAATTATAAACAAAGTTAATGGATTGTCTAAATTATATTTAAGTTGTGGAAGGAAGTGAAATTTAGTAAATTTGGGTACTTGTTGTACACTTAATTACTAATGTTAAATTATGAATGATAAATTGTTAGATAAATATGCTCTTTTACTTATAAAGACAGGAATTAATATTCAAAAGGGTCAAACACTTGTAATTAATTCACCTATAGAATGTGCTCCTTTTACCAGAATTGTTTCTAAAATTGCATATACAGAAGGTGCTAGGGATGTAGTTATAAACTGGAGAGATGAATTATCTTCTAAAATAAGATACATGAATGCGCCAGAGGAGGTTTTTGAAGAATTTCCAGAGTGGCAGAGAGATTTTTATTTATCAAATGCACGAATGGGAGCTGCATTTTTAAGTATATCAGCATCTGACCCTGAGCTTATGAAAGATGTTAATCCTATGAGAATGTCAAAATCAAATAAAGCAGCTAGCGTTGCAATAAAGGAATACAGAGACAGGCTTATGAGTAATAAAAACGTTTGGTGTATAGCATCAATTCCTACTATATCCTGGGCAAAAAAAGTTTTCCCTAAATTAGTAGAAGATGATGCAGTTGAAAGGCTTTGGAACGCTATATTTAAAACCGTAAGAGTTGATAAGGAAGATCCTGTTGCTTCATGGGAAACACATAAAAGAAATTTAAAGGCAAGTATGGATTTTCTAAACTCTAATGATTTTAAATACTTAGTGTATAAAAATTCTCTAGGCACAGACCTTAAAATTGAACTTCCGAGAAATCATATATGGCTTGGGGGATCAGATTATACACCAGGTGGCATAGAGTTTATAGCTAATATGCCTACTGAAGAAGTATATACACTTCCTAAAAAAGATGGAGTTAATGGAACAGTTGTAAGCTCAAAACCGTTAAATTATAATGGTAATCTGATTGAAAACTTTTCACTTACTTTTAAGCAAGGGAAAATCGTAGATTATAAAGCGGAAGTGGGTTATGATATTTTAAAGAGCATTATAGAAACAGATGAAGGATCTTACTATCTTGGCGAAGTAGCATTAGTGCCATATAATTCTCCAATATCAAATTCTAATATATTGTTTTATAATACATTATTTGATGAAAATGCTTCATGCCATTTAGCTATTGGAAAAGCATATCCAGTATGTATTAAAAATGGTGAGAATTTAAGTGGTGATGAACTTGCAAAATTAGGAGTTAATGATTCAATGATGCATGAAGACTTTATGGTTGGCACAGAAGACTTGAAAATAACAGGTATTACTGCAGATGGAAATGAAATATCTGTCTTTAAAAATGGAAATTTTGTATCACACTAGGTAAGAGAAATTAATATGTGAAAAGCAATTTAAATAGTGAAAAAATATTGTACATGGATTTTTAATATGTTAATATAAGTATATAATAGCAATTATTAATTGCTATGCAAAAAAATCTAATCTGATAACAACATATCCTCTTTTTAGGAACTTATTGTTAATCACATTTAGATCTTAATTTTCTTAAAAAGGAGGAATGTTAAAAATGGAAGACAAGAACTTAGTTTGTAAAGACTGTGGAAAAGGATTTGTATTCACTGAAGGTGAACAAGCTTTCTACAAAGAAAAAGGATTTGAAAATGAACCACAAAGATGTGTTGATTGTAGAAGAGCAAGAAAACAACAAAATGATAATTCATCTTTTAGAAGATAACATAAAAAAGCCTTATAAAACTCCGGTTTTATAAGGCTTTTTTATGCGCAAAATTTATAGCTTTTGTATAGATAATAATTTATAATCACATAATTTCACATAATATTAAGATATTTATTCGAAGTTTTCCTTCTATAATAATGTTAGTAACAAATACAATAACTTAATAAAATTATTTGAGGAGTGGATTATATGTTAAACTATAGAAAAATAATATTATCAACAACTCTAGCAATGGCAATAATAGCACCAACTGCTGTTTTTGCAGGGCCCTTAAAGGCAGATACACCTAATTATAAAATAAGCGTATGCGAGAAAGAGTGCACTAAATCAACTTGTAAAATGGACATGAAACAAAATAAAGATGATTCAAAGTGTTGTAAAAAAGATGATTCAAAGTGTTGTAAAAAAGATGATTCAATGTGCAATAAAAAAGATGAATTAGCAGCAAAATTAGAAATATATAATAAAACACTTAAGGATGCAGAAAAAATTGTACCAGGAACCACTGCAAAGGGCGAAGTTGTTTTAAAGCAAAGTAAACAATTAAAAAATCAAATTAAAGAGATAAAAAAAGAAAAAACACAAGCAGCTATATTACCATTAAAAAAAGAATTTAAGATTCAAATAACTGCTATAGAACTAAAAGTTGCAAAGGGTGAAATAACCGATAAAAATGCTAAAGACCAGTTACTAAATGCGCAACAAATAAAGAAAACAGAAGTTAAAAATATAAAAAAGCAATTTGAAAGCCAAAATAAACCAGAGAAACAAGCAATAAAAGTTAAAAAAGATGCAGTAAGTGAGAGTTTTAAAAACTTTACTATAGCTGTTAAATCAAAAAATGCTAAGACAATAGAAAATACCTTTAACATATATCTTCAAAATTTAAATAAATTAAATGGTATGTTAAGCCAATTAATTAGTCATATAACAGTATAATATATAAATAGAATAAAGTAAGAAAAGACTATATTTTTAATTAAATATAGTCTTTTTTTATTGATTTATAATGGAAGTATTATTGAACAAGGGAAAGTGTCGAGAATTAAATTTATTTGTATATAGTACGAACTGTATTATAATATAGATAATATTTATAAACAAACATAATTATATTAGTTGTATTTATCAGGAGGAAATTATGAATTATAGTATTTATTTAGTTGAAGATGAAGAAAATTTAAATAGCATACTTACATCATATTTACAAAATGAAGGATGGAGTGTTACATCATTTTTAAATGGAAAAGAAGCACAAAAAGAAATCCATAATGAACCACATTTGTGGATTTTAGACATTATGCTTCCAGATATAGATGGCTATCAGCTAATTAAAGAAATAAAAGGTGGCAATGAACTAACACCAGTTATATTTATTTCGGCTAGAGATGCGGATTTAGATAAAATTATAGGACTTGAGCTTGGGTCAGATGATTACCTAGCAAAGCCGTTTTTACCCAGAGAACTTATAATAAGAACGAAAAAACTATTAGAGAGAGTTTATAAAGAATCACCTACTAAATTGAATGAAAATAAAACTGTGCTAGGGTCTTATAAGATAGATGAGAATACTAGGGAAGTAAGTCTTAATGGAGAAGTAATAGAACTTACATCTAAAGAATTTGATTTGCTTGTCTTTTTCATAAATTACAGAAGTCAAGCGTTCTCTCGCGATCAAATCTTAGAAAGAGTTTGGGGAGAAGATTATTTTGGAAATGATAGAGTAGTGGATGATCTGCTTAGGAGACTACGAAAAAAACTGCCTTTACTAAATATAGAAACAATATACGGATATGGGTACAGGTTAGCAAGATAATGTATAGTAAATATAGCTTTATGAAAAACAAGTCTTTATTTTTTCAAATTGGAATTGTATTTGCAGGTATAATTATAGGGTTAAGTGTATTACTCGCTTTTTTATTTCCAATTATATTAAGAGAGTTTTTTACAAATGAGGTGTATAGCACTATTGAGGGTTCACAATATAATATAATTAATAGAAGGGTATCTAAAAATCTAGAAATGGAATATGAAAGTGAACAAGGTAATGATGTTGAACTAGATATACGGTCTGTTACTCACATTCAAATTCCAAATGAAGGAATTAGTGATGCGTCAAAGTTAAAAATCACTAAAGCGATAAACTCATCAGAGGTCGACTTAGGATTTGTTAAAGAAATAATTAGACAAGGAGAATCACAGAACAAATTAAGCAAAAGGTACGTAAAAAGAATAGGTAATAAAAATATTTTTTATGTTATTACTAAATATAAAAACAATAATAAATCAGGTTTTCTATTATCATACATGTGGGATACGTATAGAAATAATTTGCTAAAGACCTTGTTGCAAAAATTACTCATAATAACATTTATGGCAGTAGGTATTAGTTTATGTATAGCTTTAACACTTGCAAAATACATAACATCTCCTATAATAAGGCTTGAGAAAAATGTTAAGAAGATTGCCCGAAAACAATGGGACGAACCTATTATATTTGATAGGCAAGATGAAATTGGAAGTTTAGCAGGATCCATTGAACACATGAGGAAGGAACTTATCAAGAGAGATGACAGTCAACAATGGATGCTTCAAAATATTTCACATGAGCTAAAGACACCTGTGATGGTAATTAGGAGCTACTCGGAAGCGGTTGGGGATGGTATATTTCCTAAGGGAGACCTAAAAAGTAGTATGAAAATAATCAGTGATGAAGCGGAAAGACTAGAAAAACGTATAAAAGATTTATTATATTTATCTAAATTGGAATATTTATCAAAACATGTAGCAACATATGGAAGTATAAACATAAAAAAAATAATAGAGGATGTTGTGGATAAACTTAAGTTTACAAATGAAAATTTAAATTGGGAGCTAAAACTTTTGAATATAAATTTTAAAGGAATTAAAGACCAGTGGACTGTAGTAATTGAAAACATTTTAGATAATCAAATTAGATATGCGAGAAAAGAGATAAAGATATTTATCCACCAAAATGATAGGTATACATCTATTTGTATTCACAATGATGGAGAAAAAATACCGCGAGATGATTTTGAAAAGATTTTTAATAAATTTGAAAAAGGTAAGACTGGAAAATTTGGACTTGGTATGGCAATAGCTAAATATATAGTTGAGTATCATAAGGGAGAAATTTACGCGATAAATGAAAATAATGGTGTATCTTTCTATATAAAGATACCTATATAATATTAAAAATCTATATTATATAGGAGAACTAGATATATACTGTTAAACAATAAGGATCTAATTCCTTTTATCTTTCAAAGTGTAAATTTTAATTATTTATTATGCGATAATTTGGAACGTTTAGTAAATTTGTCATTATTTGCATCTATTTTTACACCATTTTCAATTCCTATATCACCACCGCTTTGTGGAAACATTTTTCTAAGTTCAGCATTGGTTTTTTTATCGGTCTTCATATGACTTTTATTATTGTCCATAAATATTCCTCCTTATATGGGTTATATAATATTAATATAACCATAATATTAAAAAATATATGTCCAGAAAAAATTACTACAAATGGTATAAAATATTATATATAGGTTAATATTTTTAAAAAATTGTATTTATGAATTTTAAGTAGATGTATAATATTAATATAAAACATTGTTATTTATATAAATTTAAAAATAATATAGAAGGAAGTGACGTAATATGCCTTTTAATGTATACGATAAAAATAAAAAATATTTAGGATTTATTCAATGTGCATATCCACAATATTCGAATGTATTTATGGCTGCTAATACGGATGTTAAATTAAATGAAAAGGATCTTCATATAAATACTGTAAAATCTGAGCTAGCTAGTTTTTTAGGTTGTAAAAGTATTTTAGGAAAAATTAATGAACCAAGACTGAACAAAAGTATAGATAATATTATTGCTAAAGAATTTGGTAAATTTAAAAACAATACTTATGAGGAATTATTGAAATTAGTATACCTTAGAATATTACGTGATGAAGATAATTTTCATTATAAAAAGATAGAAAAATCCCAAATTAATTCTTATTTTTTGGTGGATATTAGTAATGCGGTGATTGAAAATGATTCTATAATTATAGATGAGGAGATAGAAGATATTAGTAATGAAAAAATAGGGAATGATATTCCTATGATTGCAAAGATTACTGAATATCCTAGAATACAAATTGATAGTATGCTTTCAGGACAGGGATTGTTATTAGGTGCAGATCTTGAGGACTTGGTGGGAAGAACGCATATCCATAGGACTAAGTTAAAAATAAAATCAGGAAACTTTACTAGTAATCTTGATTTACCCGTTGAATTATACCTGAAAAAAGGTGACACAATTCAAATATATATACACAATAGAGTTATTAAAAGGATATTTTGTGATGGTATAATATATGAGTTTTAATTACTTATAAGATAAACACAACGCGGATTGGAGAAATGAATATGTATGTCAATGAAACAAAACTAAAAGTAAGGTATGTAGAGACAGATAAAATGGGAATTGTCCATCATTCAAATTACTATGCTTGGTTTGAAGTAGGGAGGACAGAATATATAACAGCGATAGGTATGACCTATAAAGAAATGGAACAAAGTGGTATTATGTTGCCGGTAGTTGAGAGCTCTTGTAAGTACAAAAAAGGAGCGAAAAACGAAGACATACTCATAATCGAAACTTTTATGAAAGAACTAAATGGGGCTAAAGTAATATTTAATTATAATGTAGTAAGAGAAGATGATGGAAAGATTTTAGCTAAAGGTAGTACAACGCATGCTTTTGTAAATGAGAGATTTAGAATTGTAAATCTCAAAAAAACTAATATAAAGGTATGGAGTAGGTTCCAAAAACTTCTTGAAGAATAATATACTATTTATACTTAAAAGTTTTTTTAGTATGCTATAACAAAAAGTATATATTACTTCAGTTGCGTTTAAATGCAGTCTAAGCAATATATACTTCTGTTAGCATAATATGATAAAAAGAGTAATCTAAGTAATAAATTATTTAGCAATTTTTGAAAAGTAATGTTTAGGAATGAAACCTTTCCTTATGCCTTCTGTAACTAGCAAATATGTTGCAGTAGTATCAAATCTGGCATCATGAAAATTCGATTTATCTCCAAAATACTCATTGCTTTTTAAATTTATTTGCGCTTCATTTAATTCAAGAAATTTAATGGCTTCTGATAATTTTGGATTTTTATGGCCTCCACGTGCAGTGAGAAGTTTACAGATATCTTTATAATATTTCATTGTACAAAATATATGTTTAGGAGTTAGACTATGCCCACAATTTTCAAGCTCGTGAGTTAAAAATTTTATATCAAAATTAACATTGTGTCCTATAAGAATATCTGCAGTTACAAAATCATCCCAAAAATCCTCGTAAGAATCTTCAAACGTTTTGCCATCGCTTAGATCAAATAAATCATCTACACTAAAACCATGCACTTCTTGTGCAGATGGTTCTATATAATCTACTGTGAAAAATATATTTTTACCTATAGTTTTTATAGGTTTATAATCAGTATCAACAAGGATATAACTGAGTTGACATATGTTCCCTGGCCTTATGCCAGTAGTTTCTGTATCAAAAAAAATCATTCTCATCAAAGGACCCTCCTGTAGCTATTAAATGTTTTTAATTAACTAATTGAAATGTTACATTAATTATAACATAGATTTTGTGCCTTTATGTATTATAGAATGTTGTATATAATATAAAATAGGAGCCTTTTTAAGTGAACGTGAATTTAGATGAAACGGGGGTTATATAAATGATTGAATTACTAAAAAGCCTTACTAATAATCTAGGTTATGTAATTCTTATTGCATTTATTGTTTCAAGAATAGGAAGCTTTAAAAAAATTGTTCAAAAAGATAAATTTAAAAAAAGAGATTTAATTATACTTTCAATAATTTTTGGTACATTTGGAATTTTAGGAACGTACACTGGGACACAGGTTAATGGAGCTAGTGCCAACACTAGAATTATTGGTGTAATGGCAGGGGGAATATTGTGTGGCCCATATGTTGGGATACTTGCAGGAGTTATAGCTGGAGTGCACAGGCTAATAATAGATATAGGGGGAATTACATCAATTCCATGTGCGATGACCACTATAATTTCAGGAATAGTCGCAAGCATGATATATAAAAAATCAAATGAAAATAACAAGTGGTTGTACGGGTTAATTAGTGGTCTTATAATAGAAATTTTGGAAATGGTTTTAATACTTGTTATGGCACATCCTTTTCACAGTGCCTTAAACATTGTAAAAAGCATATATTTTCCTATGAGTTTTACTAATGCCATAGGGATTTCAATTTTAATATTAATAATTCAAAAAATACATAGGGAAAAGGAAGAGGATGCAGCGAAACAAGCACAAATTGCTTTAGAAATAGCTAATAAAACCTTGCCCTATTTTAGAGATATGAATGAAAATTCATTCGAAAAAATATGTGGAATTATAAAAGATTCAATTCATGCGGATGCTGTAGCTATAACAGATAAGAAATATATATTAGCGCATGTTGGTGTAGGAGCTGATCATCATATAAAAGGGCAGGGGATTGTAACAGAGGCTACAAAAAAAGTTATTAAAGAGGGCGAATTGCTTTCTTTAACTAATGCAAAGCAGATAGATTGTCCTAACTTGAATTGCAATTTGAAATCTGCGATTATTGCTCCATTGAAGGAAGGAAATGAAATGATAGGTACATTAAAAATATATTATTGCGGTGAGGATGCAATTTCTTTTAGAAATATAAACTTAGCAGTAGGATTATCTCAACTTATTTCTACTCAACTAGAAATAAGCAAACTTGAAGAGCTAAAGCATATGGCAAATAAGGCTGAAATAAAGGCACTACAAGCTCAGATAAATCCTCACTTTTTGTTTAATGCACTAAATACTATAATTTCATTTATTAGAATTAATCCTAATCGGGCAAGGGAGTTAATTATAAATTTATCTACTTACTTAAGATATAATTTGGAAATGGGAGAAAATCACGTAGACATTTACCGTGAATTAGAGCAGGTAAAGGCATATATAGAGATAGAGAAAGCAAGGTTTGGTGAAAAACTTCATGTAATTTATAATATTGAAGAGAATTTAGACATTAAAATTCCAAGCCTTATAATTCAACCAATAGTTGAAAATGCTATAAAACATGGCATTTTAGAAGGAAGGGGATCTGGCAGCGTCACAATTGAGATTAAAAAAGTTACAAGTGAGGATATTGTGATAATGGTTGAAGATGATGGAGTGGGCATAACAAACGAAATTATAGAAAAAGTATACGCGGGAACAATGGAAGGTAATAAAATAGGTATATCAAATGTTCATAATAGGTTAAAATATATTTATGGTGAAGGATTAAAAATAGAAAGACTATCTAGTGGTACTAGAATCAATTTTAATGTAAGGAGAATAAAGGAGTGATTATGTGAACTGTATTATCGTTGATGATGAATATCCGTCACGAGAGGAACTAAAGTATTTCATAAATAATTTTAGTAATATTAAAATAATGGATGAATTTGATGATTCGATTATTGCACTAGAATATATTGAAGCAAATAAACCGGATGTTATTTTTTTGGATATTAATATGCCCAAACTAGATGGAATGGCATTAGGTAAAATTATTAGTCACTTCACCAAACGTCCATTTATCATTTTTATTACTGCGCATAAAGATTACGCTGTAGATGCATTTGAAATTGGAGTTTTTGATTATGTATTGAAGCCATATTCGGAAGAACGTATAGTTAGTGTATTAAAAAAGATAGAGAGTTTGGAGAAAAAAAGCGTAAATAAAAAAATAACCCTTTGGAAAGATAGTAAGATGATGGTAAGGAATATAATTGATATTGATTATTGTGAAGCAAACGAACGAGAAACATTAATTTATATTAAAGGTATGCAATACAATATAAATTGTAGTATCTCAGATTTCTATAAAAAACTTCCAAAGGAATTTTTTTTTAGAAGTCATAGATCATACATTGTAAATACTGATAAAATAACGGAAATAATTCCATGGTTTAACAATACCTTTATGTTGAAATTGCAAGATGAGAAAGTAGATGTTCCAGTAAGTAGAAATAATATAATTCAGTTTAAACAAATAATGGGCATATAAAAACACTAAATGTGTTTTATTATTTTCCATAAATGAAACCACACTTAATTAATATAAATAAAATATATTTTAAAATCATATATTCAAACACTGACAAAGTAATGGTATGGTTATGTAGGAGCACTTCATGTAGTTTTTTTGTTTCTTCATGTATGAAATCGTATTCAAATCCTATAATATATACTATAATAAAGATATTATATTACTAGGAGGGGTTCAAATGGTATCGTTTATTGTAGCAATTATAGCTCTTATAGCAGGATATTTTATTTATGGTACAATTGTAGAAAAAGTTTTTGGTGCAGATGAAACAATAAAAACTCCAGCAATAAGGCTAGCGGATGGTGTAGATTTTGTTGAGATGCCTCAATGGAAGATTTTCTTAATCCAATTTTTAAATATTGCAGGCTTAGGCCCTATATTTGGTGCAATTGCAGGTGCAATGTGGGGTCCAGCAGCATTTTTGTGGATTGTCTTTGGATGTATCTTTGCAGGAGGAGTTCATGATTACTTTTCAGGTATGTTATCAGTAAGGCATGATGGTGCAAGTATTCCTGAAGTTGTAGGAAAATATCTTGGTAAAGGTTTTAAAAACTTTATGAGAGTGTTTTCAGTGATAGTTCTAATACTTGTAGGAGTGGTTTTTGTAACTGGGCCAGCTGGAATATTAAAAAGTTTGACAGGGCTAAATTTACAAATGTTAATATATATAATATTTGCATATTATATACTAGCAACAATGGTTCCAATAGATAAACTAATTGGAAAAATATATCCTATATTCGGTTTTTGTCTATTAATAATGGCAGTGGGTATTGCTGGTGCCTTAATTTTTGGAAGAATGCCTATACCAGAAGTAACAATATCTAATTTGGTTAATATGCATTCAAACCCAGGCAAGAATCCAATATTCCCAATGCTTTTTATAACTATTGCGTGTGGTGCTATTTCAGGTTTCCATGCAACACAATCACCTTTAATGGCAAGGTGTATATCTAACGAGAAACAAGGTAAAAGTATATTTTATGGTTCAATGATAGTAGAAGGTATAGTTGCATTAATATGGGCAGCTGCAGCAATGAGCTTCTTTGGAGGAGTGCCTCAGTTAAATGCTACTATGGCATTGCCGGGTCATACAGCTGCATGGGTAGTAAATGAGTCCTCAATTAGTTTACTTGGAAAAGTTGGTGGTGTCTTAGCAATACTCGGTGTTGTGGCTTGCCCTATAACTTCTGGTGACACAGCATTTAGAAGTGCAAGATTAACTATAGCTGATGCACTTAAATTTAATCAAGGTCCTATCAAAAATAGATTTTTAATTAGTTTTCCATTGTTTTTTATTGGGTTCATATTAACTAAAATGGACTTTGCAATAATATGGAGATACTTTGGATGGTCTAATCAAACTTTGGCTACAATTGTATTATGGACAGCTGGCATGTATATGGTTAATATAGGTAAGAAACACTGGATGGCAACGGTGCCAGCTACATTTATGACAGCAGTATGTACTTCATACATTTTAATTGCTCCAGAGGGTTTTCAGCTTTCTGAAAGTATTTCATTCACTATAGGAATACTCGGAGCAATTGTAGCAATGATAATTTTCTTAATTGCTGCGAAAAAGGTTCAAGTCAAAAACAATGTAAATATGTAGACTTTTACTAATAGTACGTTAATTCTAATTTTAAAGGCTGTAAACATAAATATTATGTTTACAGCCTTTATTTATTTATATTTTTTTAAATTTTACTGTTGATCATTACAAGTTCTAATTTACCGATTAAGTCAAAGGGATGTCTACTATATATAACAATATATGAATATAGAGGGATAGTGTGCTAAAACAGATGGGGTTTCTGAAGACATTGCAGATTTTGTAATACCACTATGTGCAACTATACATTTAGCTGGAGATACAATAGCATTAGTTATTGCATCAATGGGAGTAATGCTATTATCAGGGAATACTCCAACTATTTCAATGATGGGACCATTCATATTAATGTTAGGTATAACAATGGTTGCAGCACCCGGAATACCAGGTGGTGGCGTAATGGCAGCACTAGGATTATTAGAAAAAATGCTAATGTTTAATCCAGCTCAACTTGGGCTTATGATTGCAATTCACTTTGCTCAAGACAGCTTTGGAATAGCAACAAATATAACTGGTGATTGTGCTATCTCAATGGTAGTAGATAAAGTATCAAAAAAATAAGTAAAATAATAAAAAACTGATTAGAATCTAGATTCTAATCAGTTTTATTTTATGCTAATTTATTGTGATTTTAAAAGTTTTAGATACTTTTTGTGATTGGAAAAAAACTAAATAAGCTATTATTTTTTGTGCTCAACAAGATCTATTGCTCCTAGAACAATGTGAGCGAGTCCAAATCCAATAACACCTGCTTCAATCATAGGGAGCATATTTTTCTTTTTCATATTACCTTTTGAAAATGATGCTCCGGCAGCACTAACAACGGTACCTAAGATAGTTGGAATTAATCCTTCACGCATATTAAAAGACCTCCTATTTAATATTATGTTAGTATCTTTTACAAATACTAAGTTATTGATACTGCAAAACATATAACATATATACTATTTATAATTAATTATGGTTTTTAATGTATATAAATTTAATGTTCATATTTTAAATTGATTTTTTAGAATAAAAGTTATCTTCTAGGTAAAAATAAAATATTGTAATAGAACATTACAATATCTTATATAAAATCTAAAGGAGGTAAATAAAAGTTTATGAAGAAAACAAAATTACCAAAAGGCCAGCATGAAGAGGAAGTTGAAAATATAAAAAATTTACTTGAAGAAGGCAAGGGCATGATTGAAATTTTAGACTTAACAAGTCTAAATGAAGAGGAAGTCATACACATTAATGACAAAATTAGAGGAAAAGAATAAATAATAAAATGTGTACGGAATAAATAAATTTAAGGAGGAAAAATAATGGCTAAAAAAGGAATGAGTAGACCTATACCACCAGAAGTTCAAGGGAAAGGCGATAAAAATAAAAAAATGAAACATAATGATGCGAAAAACGTTCCGGTAGTAAATAAATAAAAGAATTATGTTAACATTATTTTAATATGACTAAGAAAAAATAACCACCATGTTGATAATAGCTCAACATGGTGGTTATTTATTATTAGTAATTTAATTGTAATTTTTATTTATGTGGCTTATTCGTATAACCCGAATCCAGTAACAACAATTATATCCCAATCTGTTTCTTCATTTTTAATCCATTTGTATTCAATGCAAAGTTCTTTTAACCAAGCATTAAGGCCACTACTTTTTTTAGATACATTTGGTGATTGTCTACCAAAGTTTTGTTTAATCATTTCAAGTAATTCTAGTTGCTCTTCTTTTCCTAGTTCTGTATCTAGTTTATCTTCTATAACGTCACAGCACATTTCATAACATTTCTTATCATCAACATACAAATCGTCTGCAAGTAATTGTCTCTTATTATTTAAAGTCTGCTGTACGGTACTTATCTCTTGTAAATTTGACAGGTATTTCTTAGCTATGTTCATAGCAGCAATTTCATTATCTATTTTAATTATAGCTCTTTCTAATTTTACGTCTCTCATTTTAATATTCCCACTTTACATTTTTTATTTAGTCATTTACTAAGTCTTTTATCAAATAAATTAGTAAGTATGCTAGTCTATTTTAGAGATAGATAATGACAATAAGATAATTATATCATTAAATCGGTTATGATACAAAAATCCTTTAATTAATTTTAGATTCTAAGTCATTTAATAATTTTAAATATTTATTTTGAACACTATTTTTAGTGGCCTCAGTTTCTACATTAAAGCATTGATTGTCTATATCTTCTAACTGATCCTTACTTAATTTTCTTTGTGCAAAAGTGTAAATAGTGGTATCTTCCTTGTCAATATGTCTGTAGAGTAAGTCAGTGTAAGCTATAGCATTGGCAATTATATCTATTCTCGCGTCGGAATCTCCTGCCTTGAATTTTATTAAGGCTTCTTCAAGATTTCTTATAAAGAGTCTGCCTAAATCATGTTCAACAAGCATTCCCATAATAGGACCATTTGCTATTCGTTCGCCCAAAACCTCACTCATTTTTTTAAACAAAATGACTTCTTCTTTATTATGATGATGTTTATCAGCGTAATTACGTACAAAATCAATAACTTTATAAAAGTCATTGTAATCAACATCTTCATTGTTAAGGGCCTTTATAGAAAATTTACGAGTAAGCGCTAACATTCTTTTTATTGTTTTATGTTCTTCCATCATTAATTCTATAGCATTCATAATTATTCCTCCTAGGGTTAATATTTAATTGAGTAATAAGCCTTAATCATATATTATAATAACAAATTGTATGTATTAATATATTAGCTTATTCAAAAGGGATTATTATATACATACTTACATATTGATAACTATTATTAGTTTTAAATATATCATATCAATTTGTGAAAGTAAGTCACAATTGTTACGTAATATATATAAATGGAAATTTATCATTATATGGTGTAAGATTAGATTACATATAAGTAAAAGTATAAAATATCTTTAAATTTGCATGAAGAATTTTTGATTTATAAAGATGTGAATTTAACAAGAATTTTGCGAGATGAGGGGGAGTGTTTACATGAACAATAGAAAAGAGTATTTAAAAGATGTAACAAGAATTGTGGTAAAGGTAGGAACTTCAACATTAACTCACTCTACAGGCCTATTAAATTATAAACATATTGAGAATCTTATAAGACAATTAGCAGACATACATAATCAAGGAATTCAGGTAGTACTTGTTACATCTGGGGCTATAGGAGCTGGTATGGGGAAACTAGGACATACAATAAGGCCTGAAACAATACCAGAAAAGCAGGCAGCAGCAGCTGTAGGTCAAGGCATTTTGATTCATATGTATGAAAAGTTTTTTTCAGAGTATGGAAAAACTACTGCGCAAATTCTTTTGACAAAAGAGGATTTTGAAGATAAAACAAGATATTTGAATGCTCATAATACATTTTTAATGCTACTCTCTCAAGGAGTTATTCCTGTAGTTAATGAAAATGATGCTGTAATTGTTGACGAAATAATGGTTGGAGACAATGACACATTATCAGCTATGGTTACAAACCTAATAGGCGCAGATTTATTGATAATACTTTCTGATATTGAGGGATTGTACGATGCAAACCCTAAGACAAATCCCAATGCAAAAATGATTTATAATGTATCAGAAATAACCAATGAAATTAAGAAGTCGGCAGAAGGTGCTGGAACAGATCTTGGCACTGGTGGTATGGCAACTAAGATAAAGGCAGCAGAAATTGTGGTAGCCTCAAATGCATCTATGATTATTGCAGAAGGCTCAGTACTTAATGTTATTACTGACATATTAGAAGGAATTGAAATAGGTACTTTATTCCAAAGAACAAATTTACTATAGATGATAAATAATGTAGGGTACATTACTTTAATATAATAAAATAGTAGCAACTGTTATCGACTATAAAGGAAAAAAAGGAGGAGAAATAATGAATTTTGATAATTATATTATAGACATAGGTAGGAAAGCTAAAGATGCTTCTAGAATTATGGTTACGGTTAGTACCATTACGAAAAATGATGCACTCTTAAACATGGCGGAAGCTCTAATAATCAATAAAGACACTATAATAAAAGAAAATATGAAGGATATGGAATTAGGGAGAAAAAATAATTTATCCCTTGCTATGCTAGATAGGTTAATGATTAATGACCAGAGAATTGAGAAAATGGCTGAGGGTCTTAAAAATGTTGCAAATTTGCAAGATCCAATTGGAGAAGGAATAAAAAGATGGAAAAGACCAAATAACTTAGATATTTCTATGGTAAGAGTACCACTCGGAGTTATAGGTATGATATATGAATCAAGGCCTAACGTAACTGTAGATGCAGCAGCTTTATGCATAAAGGCAGGAAACTCAATAATACTTAGAGGCGGGACAGAGGCTATAAATACTAATAAGGCTTTAGCGAGTGTTATTATTGAAGCTGCCACTTTGGTAGGGCTTCCAGAAGGATGCATTCAGCTTATTGATAAGGTGGATAGAGAATTAGTTAATAAATTAGTTAAGATGAATGAGTATGTAGACGTTATTATTCCAAGAGGTGGCAAGGGACTTAAAAAAGCCATTATAGCAAATGCTACTGTACCAGTAATTGAAACGGGGTCAGGTATTTGTCATATATATGTGGATGAAGATGCAGATTTAAATATGGCACAAGAAATTATAATTAATGCTAAAACTCAAAGACCAGGAGTGTGTAATGCAGTTGAAACAGTGCTTGTTCATAAAAATGTTGCGGGCGCATTCCTACCTAAACTCTCAAAAAAACTTTATGAATTAGGTGTAGAAATTAGAATATGTGAGAAAGGAATAGGAATTATACAAGGCGCTAAAGCAGCAACAGACGCTGATTGGGCTACTGAGTATTTAGATTTAATACTTTCAATCAAAATTGTTAATTCAATGGATGATGCTATTAATCATATCTTTGAATATGGGACAAAACATTCAGAGGCCATAATCACTAATAATTACACAAATTCCCAGAGATTTTTAAGGGAAGTTGATGCTTCTTGTGTATATGTGAATGCATCTACAAGATTTACTGATGGTGCGGAATTCGGGTTTGGGGCAGAGATAGGCATAAGCAATCAAAAACTTCATGCTAGAGGTCCGATGGGACTTGTACAACTTACAACTACAAAATATCTTATATATGGTGATGGGCAAGTTAGAAAGTAAAGATCAATTTAAAGCAAAATGCAAATATAGTCTTGGAAAGGGATTTAATTTATGGAGTTAATAACTGAAATATATGAAGAGCATATCGGATATGCAAAATCTGATTTAGAAAAGCTATACAAAGTTAGAAAAGCATCAAGGGCAGTTTTATTTAATAGTTTAAATCAAATTGCATTTCCTTTTGTATCTAAAAATATGTATCATAAATTACCCGGTGGTGGTATTGAGAAGGGTGAGAGTATCATTGAAGCTCTAAATCGTGAAGTTATGGAAGAAGTAGGAGCGAAAATAGATATTATATCGGAAATAGGTACTATTATTGAATACAGAGATAGATTTAAGCAACTGCAAATATCTTATTGCTTCCTAGCAAAGGTTAAGGAAATAGTAGATAGCCCGTCTTTTACAAAAGAAGAGTTAGATGCTGGTTTTCAGTTAAAGTGGATGAAGTTTGAAGATGCCATTGCAACTATTGAAAATGATAAACCGACTGATTATATGGGGAAATTCATTCAGAAAAGAGATTTAGCATTTTTGACAAAAGCTAAAGAAATTATAGGTAAAGAGGCATTGGCAATATGTCAGGAAAAATAAATAACTATAAAATAAGCAGGGATATCTTTCTCTGCTTATTTTAGCCTTTAAAATTGATTTTTGTACATATTCTTAAACATTCTGAGCATCCCTTAATTGTATTTGGAATGGATAAATTATATAAATTTATAAAAAGTTATATTGAATAGAATTCATTGTATATATAAATATACGTATATATGAATAATTATTCAAGATAATACACATAAATATTATCTTGAATATTAGCATCTTATAATAATAATACTATATAATGGCTTGTATAAACACTTCTAAGCTTTAATAAAATATTATACCTGTCTATTGACTTATGCATTAAAATACAATATAATGTATATATACAAGCGAATATTTTATTCTATTAATTTAGGAGGTAATATAAATGTCAAATATTCAACTATTTCAATCAAAAAAAGAATTAGTAGGTTTTATATCTGAATATCTCATTAAGCATGATGATACTATAGCAATTATAAAGAATGATTTAAGAAAAGATGTAATTAAATCATTATTAATAAATGAAGATTTTAATATTTTTAAAGACCTTTCTGATATAGATGAAAATGTATTATTTTTAATAAAGACTGGTGATAAAAAAGAGAAAAATCTAAGTCTTAAAATTTGTGATGCACATAATCAAAAAACTAAAGCCTTTAAAATGGTGGATATTGACAATATATTACTTGTAGATGGCTTAATTACCGAGGATGAAGCTGGGAGTATCACATACTATAAAGAAATAACTAAAATGAGATTACAATAAATTTGTTAATTAAACTTGAAAACATTATAGAAGATAAAAAAATATATTAAAATAGTTAAACTCCAAGATATCTTGGGGTTTTTGTTATTTTAAAACAAGGTTTTAGAGAAAATAAATAAATGAATTATAAATACTAGTAATTTTTTAAGTTTAATATTTGTAATTGCAGTAATATATAAATAAGTAGGATATAATAGTCTTTAAGTAATGTGAATAAAATTTAATAGATTAGTAATTTTTTAAAATGATTTAACATAAAATGATTTAACATAAATTTAATTAAAACAGTGAGGTATTTAATTATGTCAGAAAAAAGGACTTCCAATGAAGAAATAAGTATTAAAGAAAAAGCAGAAACGAAAATTAAGAAACCTAATAAATACATGGTGATTATTCATAATGATGATTATACAAGTATGGATTTTGTTGTTCAGGTTTTAGTTGGGGTTTTTAAAAAACAGGTTGTGGAAGCCACAAGAATTATGTTTGATGTTCATAAAAAGGGTAATGGTATTGCAGGAATATACAGCTATGATGTAGGTCTTACAAAAATAAATCAAACTATGCAGATGTGTGAGGAAAGTGGATTTCCATTGAAACTAACCTTAGAAGAGGAGTAATTATGCAATTAGATAATATAGTAAATGAGATTATTACTGCAGCTTATAATGAAGCTCAGATGTCAAATCATGAATACTTTACACCAGAACATATTCTATATGCTTCTCTATTTTTTGAAGAGGGTATGGAAATAATTGAGAACAGTGGTGGGAGTGTTAAAAGACTTAAAAACCAAATAAATAAATATTTAAAAGAAAACGTAGAAATTGTTGAAGATACAGAACCAATTCAAACAGTTGGAATTCAAACCATATTATCAACAGCCGCAGATCACGTTATGCTCTCAGGGAAAGATCTGGTTACGATAGGTGATGTGATTGTAGCTATTTATGATGATGAGGAAAGCTTTGCTTCTTATTTTTTGAGGGAACAGCAAATAAAGAGGAGAGATCTTCTTAATTATATGGCGCATGGTATATCTGTTGTAGATACTTTTGACTTTGGTAGAGCAGCGAATCACGAGGGTGAAGAACCAGTAAGTTTTACTGAAAATGAAGAGGATATAGAATATTCATATGAGGAGGAAGCAAGCAACCCTACTGGGAAAGAAAATTTTCTGAGCAACTTTACTGTGGAGTTAACAGAAAAAGCTAGCAAAGGAGAAATGGATCCTCTTATTGGGAGGCAAGATATTTTGCTCAGAACACTTCAAGTATTATGTAGGAGACTTAAGAATAATCCTGTACACGTAGGGGAACCTGGAGTTGGTAAAACCGCTATAACAGAGGGTCTAGCACAATTGATTGTGGAAAATAAGGTGCCGAAGTTACTACAAGGGAGTAAAATATATTATTTGGATATGGGCTCGCTTCTCGCAGGTACAAAGTATAGAGGAGATTTCGAAGAACGTATTAAAAAAGTGTTAAGTGAGATTAGTAAGGAAGATAAACCTATAGTATATATAGATGAAATTCATACTATAGTTGGAGCAGGTGCAGTTTCAGGTGGGTCTATGGATGCTTCAAATATCTTAAAACCTTTTCTTGCCGATGGTAAGGTAAGGTTTATTGGAGCAACAACTTATGATGAATATAAGAAGCATTTTGAAAAAGATAGCGCATTAGCTAGAAGATTTCAAAAGATTGAAGTGCCAGAGCCTTCCATTGAGGATACTTTTGATATTCTTATGGGACTCAAGGATAAATATGAAGCTTATCATAAGGTTCAATACGAAGAGAAAGCTTTAAAAACAGCAGTACAATTGTCTAGTAAGTATATTAAAGATAGATTTCTTCCAGATAAAGCTATAGACATTATGGATGAAGCAGGTGCTTATGCGAGGCTATTTGCTGGGGATAATGAAGAAACTATTATTATTACAGCTAATGCAGTTGAAAAAATAGTAGCTACAATCGCAAAGATTCCAGAACAAAGTGTATCAAATAATGAAGCAGATACATTAAAAAATCTAGACACTAACTTGAAGAAACAAGTTTTTGGGCAAAGCACAGCAATAGACACATTAGTAAGAGCTATAAAGAGATCTAGGGCAGGTTTTAATGAAGAAGATAAGCCAATAGCATCTCTCCTTTTTGTGGGTCCTACAGGAGTTGGAAAGACAGAAATAAGCAAGCAATTATCAAAAAGCTTAGCTATTCCGCTTATAAGATTTGATATGAGTGAATTTCAGGAGAAACATACTGTCGCAAGACTTATAGGTGCACCACCAGGATACGTAGGATATGAAGAAGGGGGATTATTAATTGATTCTATTAAAAAGAATCCATATTGTGTTCTACTTCTAGATGAAATAGAAAAAGCTCATCCTGATATATTTAATGTGTTACTTCAAGTTATGGATTATGCAACACTTACAGATAATACTGGCAAGAAGGCTGACTTTAGAAATGTTATATTAATAATGACTTCTAATGCTGGTGCAAGGGAGGCTAGTAAACATATAATTGGTTTTGGAGACAGAACAGGGTCAGGGGAAGCAATATCTAAAGAAGTGGAACGAGTATTCTCACCAGAATTTAGAAATAGATTAGATAATATAATTGCATTCAATAAAATTGATAAAATTATGGCTCTTGAGATAGCTAAGAAAGCAATGAAACAGTTTGAAGAAAAACTTTTAACTAAGAATATAAAATTAAAAGTTACAGAAAATTTATATACTTGGTTAAGTAAAAAAGGATTTTCAGAGGCTTATGGTGCTAGAGAGATTAACAGAGTAGTGCAACAAGAAATAAAGACTTACTTTGTAGATGAAGTGTTGTTTGGAGACCTTAGCACAGGCGGTAGTGCAACAATTGATATTGTTGATGATAAACTTAAAATAATTAAAGAAAATTAATAAAAGATGTTGCTAATAAAATAGCAACATCTTTTATTTAATAACTTCTGTTTTTGAGAATAGGCTACTTAATATTATAATATCTACAGTTCTATTCTTAGCTTTTCCGGCTGTGGTACTATTAGATGCAATTGATCTATTTTCTCCATAGGCTACTGAGGATATCCTTTTAGGATTGATTCCAGATTGTGAAATAAGTAATTCTGTTACGTTAGTTGCGCGAATCGCAGAAAGCTGCCAGTTTGAGCTAAATTCATTATTGCTAATAGGAGTACTATCTGTGTGCCCTTCTATTCTTATATAATTATTAACTTTGTTAAGCATTTTACCTATGCTAATTAACTTTTTAGAAGAGACATTTATAACATCTGCTTTACCGACATCAAAGAGCAGTGTACTCTTAAGACTTACAGCAAGCCCTCTTTCGTCTATTTTAGTGGATACACTACTACTTAGACCATTTTTTTTCAAATAGTTGTCCACATTTTGTTTAATAGCTTCCATTTTGTTTTCTTCTAATGCCTTAGTTGTAGCTGTTGCTTTGGCATTAGATGTTGTATTATCAACTACTGTAGTTTTTGAAGTTGTTGTACCACTGGAATCTAAAATACTTACACCTGATTGATCTCCAATAATAGATTTACCACTACCACCATCAAAAGCTGAATTAAGTGATTGGGATAGCTGTTTGTACTTAGTTGCATCAACAGTACTTGATGCATACATAATAACAAAAAAAATCATAAGTAAAGTTATCAGATCTGAATAAGTTAAAAGCCATCGATCACCATTGGATTCTTTTTCCTCTCGCTTTTTCATTATTGTATTCCCTCATTATTTATTTCATCAAATCTTTTTATTTGTTTCTTATCTAGGAACCCTTTTAACTTTTCTGCTAGTATATTAGGATTTGCACCTTCTTGCATAAGAAGAACAGCTTCTATTATTAGTTGCTTTTCTTTAGTTTCTTCATTATTTAAATCCTTTAATCTTGCTCCCAAAGGAAGAAATATTAAATTTGCAGACCCAACACCATAAAGGGTAGCTATAAATGCAACGGCGATTTTCTCTCCTAAAACAGATGGGTCAGCGAGGTTACTTAAAACTTGAACTAGACCCATAACTGTACCTATAACACCCATAGTAGGTGCAAATCCACCTGCTGATTCAAAAATTGCAGCATTTTCTTTATGCCTATCATAGGTTGATTCAAGTTCGAACTCTAATATAGTTTTTACCATTTGAGGGTCTACTCCATCTACAACTAGTTGCAAACCTTTTTTCATAAAGGGGTCTAATTCATCTGTTATTTCAGCTTCAATACTAAGTAAACCCTCTTTTCTAGTTTTAAAGGATAATTGCTTAAAATAGTTAACAATTTCTACTAAGTCTTTTTCTTTAGCTGTAAATATAATTTTAAGCATTGCTGGAATATTTTTTAATTTTTTTGGTGAGGTTCCGAGACCTACAGATCCAATAGTACCTCCAAAAACGATTATAGCAGCACTGCCAGCTGCAAGCATAGTAGGGCTTCCACCTTCTAAAATGAATGCACCAATCATTGAACCAAAACTTACTACTAAAAATATAATTGAAAAAATATTCATAAAATCCTCCTAATATGCAATTCACATAATACTAAATGCAATATAATAAATAAAATAATATCATATAATAATCTTCGAACAAAATAACTTTTTATTTAGTGTTTTTATGAAAAAATCATTAAAGTTCGGTTAACTAGTAATCATTATTATAATAAATTATTATAATGATAGTTATTTAAAACATTGTAATAACTACGATGAATTGGACATACTTATTAAGGACCCATTTACTATCTTAAGAATGGGCCCTTAATTTCAATTATTCATATTTATAAAATAATACATTACTATTTTCTTGGTATAACTTCTGTCCAGTAACCGTCAGGATCCATAATAAAGTATATTCCCATAGGCTTATTTTCAAAGCATATGCATCCCATTTTTTTATGATACTTGTAGGCTTCATCAAAATCATCTGTAACTACAGCAAGATGAAATTCATTTTCACCTAAATTATAAGGCTCAGTTCTATCATTCATACAAGTAAGTTCTAACTTATGTTTAGTTGCTTCATCACCTAAAAATACAAGAGTAAAACTATTATCGTCTGGATGAAATCTTCTAGTTTCTACAAATCCTAAAGCATTTTTGTAAAATTCCACGCTTTTTTCTAAATCTAATACATTTATGTTATTATGGTCAAAAGAAAACTTCATTTAATATAACCACCTTTGTAAATATTTAATATATCTCATATATCATATCCTCATTATATGCTTACTTGATATTTTATTCATACAATCCTAAAAATAAAAATACTATTTATAATGTATTTGTATGTACATAGATCTATGTTCATATATAATTTAATTATAGCATTATAAAATGGGGGTAAATTTATAGACATTTAAAGTTTTAATATTATACCTGTTTAATATAATTTCAACTAAATTAAATTTTTATATTGCAAAGGAGAGAAAATTATGCGAAAAGAAGAAGCGAAAATATATTATATATTCCATAGTGGGTTTGCTATTAAAACTAAAAGTCATTTTTTGATATTTGATTATTATAGAGAACCGCTAAATAACAAAAACAATAAAAAGTCAGTAGTTTTATCACCTGAAAATATTAAAAAAATGGAAAACGTTTATGTGTTTTCATCACATAGTCATGAGGATCATTTTAATTCTAAAATATTGGACTGGGAGAAATATAACGATAATATACAATATATACTTAGCAGTGACATACAAACTGATAAAAATAAGCGAAATTATTCGTTTATAGAAGAAGGCCAGGAAAAATTAATTGATGATGTTTATATAAAAGCTTATGGTTCAACAGACATTGGAATATCGTTTTTAGTAAAGGTGGATGGACTAACTGTTTTTCATGCCGGAGATCTTAATTGGTGGCACTGGAAAGAAGATAGTCTAAAGGAACAATCAGTAGCTGAGTCTGCATTTAAAGATAAGATAGAGAAGTTAAAAGAAGAAAAATGTATAGATATAGCATTTTTCCCTGTAGATCCAAGACTTGAAGAGTTTTATTATATAGGTGTTGAGTACTTTGGAAAAAACATTCATCCAAACCTACTTGTACCAATGCATTTTGGAAATGATTTATCAAAAACTAAAGACTTTTTAAGTAGAATGAAAAAAATTAATATAAATGCAGTTGAAATAACTCATAATGGTCAAGAAATAATATATTAAAAAAACATTTTAATATACTTGGATAAATATAGTGATTTATGTCTATAATTTAAATAACCAAATAAAAAAGCATCACATGCTGTATTTTTTAGTCCCCCTAAACTAATATTGCATGTGATGCTTTTTATATGCAATTAATTGTTTGAAAATAGTATAAGATATTTATATTTACATAACCTGAAAATTGTGATAACTTTACTAAAGAAAGTTGAAATAAGGAAGTAGGCTAGAGTAAATGAGACGAGAAACTAAAAATGAAAATATTATTAATTATATTTATATTATTGTTGGAACTACAATACTCGCAGCTGGTGTTAATTTGTTTTTTGCAAGGTTAAAATTAGTAACAGGCGGACTATCAGGTCTTGCTATTGTTATTCAATATATTATGAAAAAGCATTACGAAATTGAAATACCATTGTGGTTTACAAATATTGCGGTAAATATACCGCTTCTTGCTATAGCTATAAAGCTTAAAGGGAGAAAATTTGTAGGTAAATCATTGTTTGCAGCAGCATATTTATCTTTTGCATTATTTTATACGCAATTCATACCTGCTCCAAATGTAGATCTTTTATTAGCTAGTATATTTGGTGGGGTATTTGTTGGTACAGGCTTAGGTCTTGTATTAAGAGCATCTGCAAGTACTGGTGGGACTGATTTAGCGGCAAATATTATAAAGGTTTATTTGCAAAGCGTACCAATAGCAAAAATAATATTAGTAATTGATTCAAGTATTGTATTATTAGGTGCTTTTGTATTTGGTGCTCAAAAAGCTATGTATGCAATTATATCAATATTTGTAGTTGCGAAAGTTATAGATAGTATACTTGAGGGAATAAACTTTTCCAAAGCGGTGTTTATTATATCAGATTATTCTAACGATATAGCCGAAATACTAATGAAGGATTTAAATAGAGGTGTTACAGGAATTCATGCTACAGGAATGTATACAAAGGGAAAAAAACAGGTATTGTTCGTAGTAGTTGGTAAAAATGAATTAGTTCCTCTTCAAAAAATGGTTAAAGAAATAGACACTAAAGCATTTATTACTGTTGCTGATGTTAGAGAAGTATTAGGAGAAGGTTTTACTGAATAAAATAAAATGACAAAAACTAATTATATATAAAACATATTAATGCAATATAAAAATTAGGTAACATTTCCAAAGTATATTTCGATGTCTTCATGCACAAACTAGATTTAGAAAGGAAGTGATTATACATGAATGAAAGATTGAATAGCAAACCAATTACATTTGACCATCCAGAAAAACTTACTGAGGGAGTATCTTTAGTAGAAGGTGATGTTACAGCAAAAACATTTATTAACGAAGTTGATGGGAAAGTAAAATCTAACATTGTTATTGAAAATAAGGTTACTGGAGAAATAACTAAAAGAGATGCAGTTATTGGTGAAATAGTTGAAGATGATGTTGACGTTGATGCAGGTGAAATTGACGACGAAGAATAGTTAATTTTTTATTTAATAGTATTGTATTATAATGTTGCTTCAAGCAAAAATATTAAAAACAGCTATTAGTTTCTATATTATGCCCTATAGAGTCAGATGCAATTGTCGACTCTGTAGGGTGTTTTTAATTATTAAGGTTGTGTTAAAATCTAAGTTATCAAAATACCATATATAATTCATTTATAATAATAGATTGTAACGGATATTTGACAATTAATATTAAAAATATTATAATTTAAATGAATATAAAAATTAATTAGTGTTTATACTAATTATCATAGCATTTAGATATAAAGACTATGATGAGAAGAGTAGATATAATAGGTAGTCAAAGCGAGTTGGTGATGGTGAAAGACCAATACGAAGATTATATTAAAGAACATCTCAGAGTTTCTAACCGAAATCATAAGGAGAGTAGGCTTAGACGGGTCCAATCCGTTAATCATTGGATGTATCGAATTATAATTCATATTATTGAATATTAATTTCTGTACTAATTAGAATGGTCATATTTTATGACAAAATGGGTGGCAACGCGAAATTATAGCCTTTCGTCCCTTTATTATTAGGGGATGGATGGCTTTTTTATTATTTAAAAATATAATATTACAAGGAGAGTAAATATATGGAAAAAGTATTGGTAAAACAGATTTATAGGGAAAAAGAAAAATACGCAGACGAAGTAGTGTCAATTTCTGGATGGATAAGAACGTTAAGATCTTCTAAAGCATTTGGTTTTATTGAAGTTAATGATGGAAGTTTCTTTAAAAACATCCAAGTAGTTTTTGAGGAAGAGTTAGAGAATTTTGCAGAAATAGCTAAATTACCTATAAGTTCGTCTTTGACTATAGAAGGAAAATTAGTTGTAACTCCACAGGCAAAGCAACCTTTTGAGATAAAAGCTACTAAAATAGTAATCGTGGGAATGTCAAGTACTGATTATCCTTTGCAAAAGAAGAGGCACTCTTTTGAATATTTAAGAACTATTGCACATTTGAGACCAAGAAGTAATGCATTCTCTGCAGTATTTAGAGTACGTTCACTTACTGCTTTTGCTATTCATGAGTTTTTTCAAAAGAGAGGTTTTGTATACACACATACACCAATAATTACAGGTAGTGATTGTGAAGGCGCAGGAGAAATGTTTAGAATATCTACTCTTGATTTAGCCAATGTTCCATTGGATAAAAATAAAAAAGTAGATTACGCACAAGACTTTTTTGGTAAAGAAACTAGTTTGACAGTAAGTGGACAATTAGCAGCAGAAGCATTTGCTTTAGCTTTTAGAAATGTTTATACATTTGGACCAACATTTAGAGCGGAAAATTCTAACACAGGAAGACATGCAGCAGAGTTTTGGATGATAGAACCTGAAATAGCATTTGCTGATTTAAAAGATGATATGAAACTTGCAGAAGATATGATGAAATACATAATTAAGTATGTTATGGAAAATGCTCCAGAGGAAATGGAATTTTTCAATAGTTTTGTAGACAAAAATTTAATTGAAAGATTAAATAGTGTTGTAAACGCAGAATTTGGGCAGGTGACATATACGAAAGCCGTAGATATTCTACAAAAATCAGGGAAAGAATTTCAGTACCCAGTAACTTGGGGTTGTGATCTTCAAACTGAGCATGAAAGATATTTAACAGAAGAGGTATACAAAAAACCACTATTTGTAACTGATTATCCAAAAGAGATAAAATCTTTTTATATGAGAATGAACGATGATAATAAGACAGTTGCAGCAGCAGACTTACTTGTTCCAGGTATAGGGGAAATTATAGGTGGAAGCCAAAGAGAAGAAAGACAAGATATTCTAGAAGCTAGAATGGAAGAGTGTGGTCTTAATAAAGAAGATTACTGGTGGTATTTAGAACTAAGGAAATATGGTGGTACTAAACATGCTGGTTTTGGATTAGGATTTGAAAGAGCTATTATGTATATTACAGGTATGAGCAACATTAGAGATGTTATCCCATTCCCAAGAACAACTGGGTCTGCAGAATTTTAATAAGACTTATTAATAATTATCAAAAAGACAGTTAAATAGGGTGGAAGTCTCTTAGCTATAGGCTGAGGGATTTTCTTTTTTTTGTTAAATTAAATAATGAAATATATAAATGGATAAAAAAGATACAAGCTACTGGCATATATGTCAGTAGCTTGTATAATAATTATAAATATTATGTTCTAACTAAGCTTCAACTGGAGCGCCTGTAGGACAAACACCTGCACAAGCTCCGCAATCGATACAAGTATCTTCATCTATAACAAATAATGAATCTCCTTGGCTTATAGCGTTAACTGGACATTCAGGTTCGCAAGCTCCACAGCTTACACATGCATCAGTAATTTTATATGACATAATAACCAACCTCCTTTTTAACTAATTTACTACATAATATCATAATTGGGCTAATAAATAAAGAGTTTTTTATAAATAGGATATATTGGAATAAAATCATTAATGAAGGAGTGTTAATAATTTTAATGTACATATGATTTTTTAAAATTTATTAAGTTAAAGTTATATAAGAATGTTGATTTTCGCTTAGATATCAAAAGATGATAAAAGTAAAAACCATAGATTAGCAGTCTATGGAATTTAGAAGAAAATTACAATTTATAGATACTTCAAATATGTAATATTAAATGAACTGAATTAAATAATAGTTACAGCTAAAAAACTAAATTTAAAACAGTTCATTTAATACCTATGGTAGTTAAAAACCTATAGCTGTATCTATATGAATGATGAGCTCATCTATTTAGCTGTGAGTTAGTAACTATTAATAATATTATGTGTAGGAATATAAAATAATATTCAATAAAAAAATTAAAAATTATTACTTTTTTAACTGATTCTAGAAAGTGAATTAGAAGAATATAAGCGGAGTTTATGCTAGTTAGATAAACAATATTTAATCGGATATTAAATATTGTCATCATTAGCTAATGACTAATCAATTTATCTTTGAATTGTTTGTAAATGTTTACTGAGCTATAATCAAATTAAAGTAATTGAGAAATTGTTACTGCAATAAATTCTCAGTGATTACCAAAGTAAATATAGGGCAAACTTATACGTCAAACATTATAGTAAATTGATACAATCTTTTAAATAAATTTGGAGGAATTTTATGAAGGGTTACAAGATTAATCTACGCATAAAAAATATTTTGCAAATTATTTGTAATGAAAGCGAGTATGTTACTATTTCCAGTATTGCAAAAGAATTAGATGTTAGTGGCAGGACAGTACTCAGAGAAATTACAGAGGTGGAAAAATTTCTTGAACTAAATGGAGCAGGCTTAGATAGAAAAACTGGAGTTGGCATTAAAGTAATAGGCACTCTAAAAGAGAAGCAATCTATTATTAATTTGCTAAATGGTGAAAAAGGTGAAACATTCTATTCGCCTCAAGAAAGAAGAAATATAATTATTAGTGAATTACTTCAAAATCAAGAGCCAGTTAAGTTATACAATTTTACTAGAACTTTAAAAGTTACAGAGGCAACAATAAGTAATGATTTAGAGAAAACAGATTGGTGGTTTAAAAAGCACAATTTAAAGTTAATTAGAAAACAAGGACTCGGGGTATATTTAGAAGGAAGAGAGGACCATATAAGAAAAGCTATGGTTAGTTTAATTTATGAAAATACAAATGAGAGTCAGCTACTAGGGTTGATAAGACAAAATTTAGAAAATTCAGTAGTTGCAGATCAAGATATTGAAGTCTCTTCTCGTAATAGGCTACTCAATTTGATAGATAATGAAACAATAAAAAAGATAGAAGTTTTAGTTGAAACTATGGAGAGAGAGCGAAACTATAAACTAGTAGATAGTGCTTTTGTTGGATTAATTGTTCATATTGCTCTTGCTATTGAGCGGGTAAAGAAGGGAGACAAAATAACTATAAATCATGAGTTTTTAGAAGAGCTTAAGACAAGCTCGGAATATTTAATTGCATCTAATTTGTCTGTAAATATATCAAAATGCTTTGGGGTTGAAATACCAGAAGATGAAATTGGATATATAACTATGCATATCAAAGGTTCTAAAAACTATAAGGATAAGTATAAAGCTGGGAATAAGATAATAGGAAGTTTTGAACTTATAAAGTTATCAAAGGAAGTAATTAAAATAGCTGAAATTGAAACAGGCAGGTTCCTTGGTAACAATGGAAATTTAGTGAATGGTTTAGTGAATCATCTTGGAACGGCAATTACAAGGTTGAAAATGAACCTTGATATTAGAAATCCACTCTTAGAAGAAATTAAAGCTAATTATACTGATTTAATGAGGATTAGTACTAAATGTGCAGAGGTTGTGGAAAACCATATAGGTATAAAAATGCCTGAAGCTGAAATAGCATTTATTGCTATGCATCTGGGGGCTGCAATTGAAAATAGTCAAACTCTTATTAAAAATATTTATAAAGTTGCCATTGCTTGTGCTACGGGGATGGGAACCTCAAGGCTCCTAGCAACCAGAATAGAAAGCGAGTATGACAATATACAAATTGTAGATATAATATCTACAATTCACATTGAAGAAAGTTTTCTAAGAGAGAAAGAAATAGATTTCATAATATCTACTGTTAATATTGATAAATGCTTTAAACCAGTAGTAAGAGTTAATCCACTGCTTTTTCAAGAAGATAAAGATAAGATAGCAAAACAAATAAAAGATATTAAAAACACAAACATTATTCACTCAAATAAGAAAATTATGAACATTAAATTTAAGGATAAACTGATTACATTAAATATATATAGTGAAGCAATAATACAGATTTTAGATAATTTTTTCTTAATAGAAATTCCTGAGATAAGTACCATTGACGAATTAATAATTGAAGCTAGTAGGGCGATAAAGCAAGAGATAGAGATTGAGGAACAATTAAGAATAGCACTAAAGAGTAGAGAAGAAAAAGGTAATATAGTTGTAACAGGACATGAAATGATATTACTTCATTGTAGGACAGATGCAGTACAGAAATTATACTTTGGTGCAATAAAGTTATCTAAGGAATTAGAATGTTTAAATGGTGAAAATGAAATAGAAATTATCAAGCTAGGAATAATAATGCTTGCACCGGAAGATTGTAGTTCATTACAAATAGAGGTTATTGGTTATGTAAGCAAGATGCTTATTGAAAGAATTGACTTTGTCAAATATTTAAAAGCTGGGGAAAGTGGATACGCATTTAATGAATTAAATGATATATTAAAAGAATTTTATAAGCAAAAAGTAAATAATTAATGGAGGTATAAGTTATGGATAATACATCACACAAAAAAAAGAAAGGAAAAACTAAAGAAAGAGTACAGAGCTTTGGTAGATTTTTAAGCGGAATGATACTTCCTAATATTAGCGCATTTATAGCATGGGGGCTAATTACAGCATTATTTATACCAGCTGGCTGGCTTCCTAATTCTAATTTTGCTAAATTAGTAACACCAATTATAACGTATCTTTTACCATTACTAATAGGTTACACTGGTGGTAAAATGGTAGGTGGAGTAAGAGGTGGAGTAGTTGGTGCGATTGCAACTATGGGAGTTATAGTAGGCGCAGATATTCCAATGTTCATGGGCGCGATGATAATGGGACCACTCGGTGGTTATGTTATAAAGAAATTCGATAAAGCCATTGAAGGAAAAGTACCGGCTGGTTTTGAAATGTTAATTAATAACTTTTCAGCAGGTATACTTGGAGCAATACTAACATTAATTGCATTCTCAGGAGTTGGTCCAGTAGTACTAGGGTTAAATGGTTTTCTAAAAGACGGAGTGGAAGTCATAGTAAAAGCAGGGTTATTACCTTTAGTATCAGTGTTTATAGAACCAGGAAAAATATTATTTTTAAATAACGCAATAGGTAATGGAATTTTGGTACCAATAGGTGTACAAGAAGTTAAAGCAGCTGGAAAATCAATATTTTTCTTATTAGAATCAAATCCAGGCCCAGGGCTTGGAATATTATTAGCATATTGGGTGTTCGCAAAAGGTGCAATTAAAGAATCAGCTCCTGGAGCAATATTAATCCATTTCATTGGAGGTATACATGAAATCTATTTCCCATATGTTTTGATGAATCCCTTGCTTATATTAGCAGTAATTTGTGGCGGAGCCAGTGGAGTATTTACATTCCAGATTTTTGGGGCAGGATTAATTGCAGCAGCATCTCCAGGAAGTATACTTGCGATACTAGCAATGACTCCTAAAGGTGGATATTTTGCAGTACTCGCTGGTGTGTTCGTAGCTACTGTGGTATCATTCTTAGTTGCATCTGTAATAATAAAGAGTACTAATAGTAAAACAGATGGTAATGAACTAGAAGAAGCAAAATTAAAATCTAGTGGATTAAAAGGAAAAAAAGAAATTAAAGAAACAACTGATAAAAAAGTTGAAACTTTTGATAAAGTAATATTTGCTTGTGATGCAGGTATGGGATCAAGTGCAATGGGAGCAACAACTTTAAAAACTAAGTTTAAAAAAGCTGGTTATAAAATTAATGTAGTAAATTGTGCTATAGAAGATATCCCAGCAGATGCTCAAATTGTTATTACTCATGAAACGTTAACAGCAAGAGCGAAAAATGTAGCACCTAATGCTGAACATATATCAGTTAAAGACTTTCTTAACAACCCCGCTTTTGAAATTCTTTCAGCAAGATTAAAACCAGTTGGTGTTACTAATACTGAAGTTAATACTAAAGATAAAAGTGTTACAAAAAATGGAGTTAAAAATGATAGCAAAATTCTTGAAAAGAAAAATATAAAATTAGGACTCGAAAGTACAGATAAATATACTGCAATTAAGATGGCAGGTAGACTCTTGTTTGAAAGTGGCTATGTAGAAGAAGAATACATGGATGCCATGATTCAAAGAGAAGATGATCTTTCAACTTATATTGGCAAAGGGATAGCAATTCCTCATGGAGTTGGAGAAGCTAAGAAAAACATTAAAAAGACTGGAATGGTAGTACTTCAATTTCCAAAAGGTATTATGTTTGAGGAAGAACTTGCTTATCTAGTAATTGGTATTGCTGGAGTTGGCGATGAACATTTACAGATACTTTCAAATATTGCCATTGCTATTGAGGGTGAAGATGATAGTATAACAAATAAGCTTAAAAGCACACAAGATCTTGAATATATTTACGATTTATTTACAATAAGATCTGAAGATTAAATCTTAATTATAAGAGGTGAAAATATGATTACAACTATAACTTTAAACCCGGCAGTTGATAAAACTATTGAAATAAATGATTTTAATGTAGGGAGTGTTAATAGAGTTACATCGGTAATGCTAGATGCTGGTGGAAAAGGAATTAATGTTTCAAAAGTAATAAAAAATTTAGGCGGTGAAAGTCGCGCAACTGGAATACTTTCTGGTAAATCGGGGTTGTTCATAAAAGAATATTTAGATGATATAAAAATTATAAATAATTTTATATTTACAGAAGGTGAAACAAGAACCAATATAAAGGTTGTAGACCCAATTAACCATACTAATACAGATATAAATGAAGCAGGTCCAGAGGTAAGTTCAAAAACCTTAGATGAATTAAGTAATAATATTTTTAACAATATAAAGAGTGAAGATATTATTATCTTATCAGGAAGCGTCCCTAGTAACGTAGATAAGAAAATTTATGGCAATTGGATTGCTAAGGCTAAAGAAAAAGGTGTAAAGACTATATTAGATGCAGATGGTGAACTACTTAAATATGGTATTTTATCTGGGCCTTATCTTATAAAACCCAATATAGATGAACTTGAAGGTATGTTTAATAAAAAAATAAATGGAATAGCTGAAACAGCTCAAGTAGCAAAAGGTTTGTTAGATTATGGTATCAGTATAGTAGCAGTATCTCTTGGTAGTGAGGGAGCACTTTTTGTAAATAAAGATAGTTCAATATATGCTCATGGCCTTAAGGTAGATGTTAAAAGTACAGTGGGAGCTGGTGATTCAATGGTTGCAGCCCTTGCATATGCTATAACAAAGGGACTTAGCTTTGAAGCAACAGTGAAATTAGCTGTAGCTACAGGTGCAGCTAATGTAATGACTTCTGGTACAAAAGCAAGTGAAATTAGTACAATTATCGAATTAGAAAAACAAGTAGAATACGAATATCTATAAAAACAACAAAGGTGGTAATTATATGAAAACAAGAGCAGTAAGATTATATGGTAAAAAAGATTTAAGGATGGAAGAATTTGAACTTCCTGAAATAAAAGATGATGAAATATTAGTTAAAGTAGTTTCAGACAGTATATGTATGTCTACTTATAAAGCAGCTATATTAGGTAGTGACCATAAAAGAGTACCTAGCGATATAGAGGTTAATCCCGTAATAATAGGACACGAAATGGCAGGAGATATAGTTCAGGTAGGCTCTAAATGGAAAAATGATTTCACGGTAGGAGATAAATTTTCTTTACAACCAGCTTTAAACTACAAAGGAAGTATGGATTCTCCAGGATATTCTTATAGGTATTGTGGTGGAGCCGCAACTTACGTGATTGTGCCACACGAGGTAATGGAACTTGGCTGTTTACTTAAATATGACGGCAAAGCATATTATGAGGCATCACTAGCTGAACCAATGTCATGTAATATTGGAGGTTTTCATGCAAGTTTCCACACTGTAATGGGTAGTTATGAACATAAGATGGGAATTGTTGAAGGTGGAAAACTTGCAATGCTCGCAGCTGCTGGTCCTATGGGACTAGGCGCAATTGATTATGCAATGCACTGTGATAGAAAACCAGGGTTAATTGTGGTGACGGACATAGATCAAAATAGAATAGATAGAGCAAGAATGATATTTACAAAAGAGGATGCTAAGAAAGCCGGAATAGAACTAATATTTGTAAATACAAAAGAACTAGAAGATGTTCCTGCTTATTTAAGAGATTTAACAGGTGGAACAGGCTTTGATGATGTATTTGTATATTCTCCAGTTAAACCTGTAGTTGAGCAAGGAGACAAAATATTAGGTAGAGATGGTTGCTTAAACTTCTTTGCAGGCCCTACAGATAAACAATTCTCAGCTACATTTAATTTCTATAATGTTCATTATCAGTCAACCCATACTATTGGAACCACTGGCGGAAATACAAATGATATGATTGAGTCATTAAGAATGACAGAAAAGAATATTATAAATCCAGCAGTTATGGTTACTCATATAGGAGGATTAGATAGTGCAGCAGATGCAACACTCAAACTAACAGAGGTGCCAGCAGGTAAAAAACTAATATATACAAATATATTTATGGATATTACCGCAATTGATGAATTTGAAGAAAAAGGTAAAATAGACCCTCGCTTTAAAAAACTCGCAGAAATTACAAACAACAATAAGGGTCTTTGGTGTGAGGAAGCTGAAAAATACTTATTAGAAAATTGGGAAATCCAATAAAAAAAGAATAAAAAAATACAGGATTAAATTCCTGTATTTTTTTATTCTTTATTGAATTATTTATGGAGTAATTTAATTGCTTTATTAACAACATTTTCTGCTGTAAATCCAAATTCTTTAAATAAAACATCGGCTTTACCTGAAGCTCCAAATCTATCAATGGAAATTACATCTCCATCCAAACCAACATATTTATGCCAACCGAAGGAAGCAGCAGCTTCAATAGCGAGCCTTGCTCTTACGCTTGATGGTAATATAGACTCCTTATACTCTGCTGTTTGCTCTTCAAACAAATCGAGGCATGGCATACTTACTACTCTAGCTTTTATACCTTGATTATTTAATTCTTTCGCGCCTTCATAAATAAACTCTACTTCAGACCCAGAAGCCATTAAAATAATATCAGGGTTTTGACCTTTCAATTCATAAGTTTTTAACACATAAGCACCTTTTAAAGCTTCGATTGATGTCTCATCATACAAAGGAAGATTCTGCCTTGTTAGTACTAATGCAGTAGGAGTTGTCTTTGAGGTAATTGCAGAATACCAACCAACAGCTGTTTCTCTTGAATCAGCTGGCCTAAACACATTAAAGTTAGGTAGAGCCCTTAAAGCTGCAAGATGCTCAATTGGTTCATGAGTTGGACCATCTTCACCAACTGCTATACTATCATGCGTTAACACATAAGTTACGGGAAGACCCATAAGCGCAGATAATCTCATTGCACCTTTCATATAATCGCTGAACACAAAGAAAGTTGAAACGAAAGGTTTAAGACCCCCATGAGCATAAATACCATTTGCAATAGCTGCCATTGCATGTTCGCGTACTCCAAAATGAAGGTTAGAACCACTTCTATCTTCTCTTGAGAAATCACCCATGCCTTTCATATATGTTTTGTTAGAAGGAGCGAGATCTGCCGAACCACCTATTAGGTTAGGTATATATTTAGCTAATATATTTATTACTGCTCCTGAAGAGCTTCTTGTTGCTGACTTTCCTTCAAATTTCCATAACTCTTCAATTTTTAGTAGGTCTACAGCAAGGTCTCCGCTTTGCCATTCTTCATATTCTTTAGCAAGCTTAGGATTTTCTTTACTATACACAGCATAAAGATTATTCCATGCCTCTTCCTTTTTAGCAAGTTTAGATTTAATACTTTCCATATGGTTAGTTACTTCATTTGGAATCGAAAATGGAGCTAAATCCCAACCCATGCATTTTTTCATTTCAGTTATATTATCTTCGCCAAGTGGCTCACCATGTGCTGATGCTAACCCTTGTTTTTTAGCACAACCAAATCCAATAATAGTTTTAATTTTAATAAAGGTTGGTTTATTTAATTCAAGTTTTGCAAGTTCAATAGCTTTGCCGATTGCATCCATATCATTGCCGTCTTCTACGTTTATTACCTGCCATCCATAGGCATCAAATCTTTTAGCAACATCTTCTGTAAATGCAATATCTGTTGATCCTTCTATAGATATACTATTAGAATCATACATTAGGATAAGTTTAGAAAGGCCTAGTGTACCTGCAAGTGATGCTGCTTCGCCAGAAATACCTTCCATATTATCGCCATCACCACATATAGCATAGGTATAATGATCTACAATAGCATGTTCTTTTGTATTGAATTTTGCTGCAAGATGACTTTCAGCTATTGCCATACCTACAGCATTAGCAATTCCTTGTCCGAGGGGGCCTGTTGTAACTTCAACACCATTTGTATGACCATACTCAGGATGACCAGGTGTTAAACTTCCATATTGTCTAAAATTCTTTAGATCTTCAATAGTTAATCCATATCCAAAAAGATTAAGTAGTGAGTATTCAAGCATTGATCCGTGACCAGCTGACAATACAAATCGATCTCTATCCTGCCATTTTGAATTGGATGGACTATGCTTCATATGCTTTGACCATAATGTATATGCCATTGGTGCAACACCAAGTGGAAGACCTGGATGACCTGAATTTGCCTTTTGTATTGCCTCCGCGGATAAAACTCTTATAGTATCTACAGTTAATTGTTCAATATTACTCAATTTAATTTCCTCCTCGTGTTTTCTAATTTTTAATTGTCATTAAAAAGACGTATGCCCTATATTAAATATAAAAGATTATTCCCTATATTGCAAGAATATATCGTTTACTTATAATAATTAGTTTAATAATAGATTTTTTAGTAGGTCTTGTTTATTTTTCCTGAGCTAGTTTTAAGATGCTATAGACATCTTCTTTTCCTAACTTTACAAAGTTACCAACTGTTGATGAATCGGAATTTGTAGCTTTTGATGCCATTTCTTCTAACCTGTCATCTGTAATACCAAGTTCCTTAAGATTAGTTGGAAGACCTATTAATTTAAAGAAATCCTCAACTTTTTTTATTCCTTCGATAGCTGTTTTTTCAGGTACGTTGAATGAATTTTCTACATTCCAAACCCTAACAGCAAACTGAACAAATCTATTGATATCATGTTTATAAACATATTTCATCCAGGCTGGGAATATAACTGCTAGACCGGCACCATGAGCAACATCATATATACCGCTTAATTCGTGCTCGATATCGTGTGAACCCCAATCGCCTACTCTCCCTGTGTTAAGTAAATTATTGTGTGCAACAGTTCCTGACCACATGATTTCAGCCCAAGAATCGTAATTATCAGCTTGACTTAAAACAGTACTAACATTGTTTATAACAGTTTTCATTGTAGATTCAATTATTCTGTCCATAAGTTCAACATGTTGTGAATTAGTAAAGTAGCGTTCCATTAAATGAGCCAATATATCTGCAGAGCCACTTGCCACCTGATATTTCGGTAAGGTAAACGCAAGTTCTGGATTTAATATTGAAAATTTAGGGTATATTAATTCTGAATTAACCGCACGTTTATAAGCTCCGTCTTCATTTGTTATAACACTACCTGTACTTGATTCGCTTCCAGCTGCTGGAATGGTTAAAATAGTACCAATGGGTAAAGAGTCTTTTATTCTTGCTTTACCTAAATAAAAGTCCCAAACGTCTCCGTTATATAAGGCACCAATAGAAATAGCTTTTGACGAATCAATAACACTTCCACCGCCGACTGCCAATATAAAGTTAATATCATTTTCTTTACATATTTTTATGCCATCCCGAACAAGACTTAATTTTGGATTAGGGTTAACCCCACCAAGTTCAATATAGTCAACTCCGGATTTCTTCAATGAAGAAACTACTCTATCATAAAGACCAGTCTTTTTTATAGTGCCACCACCGTAATGAAGAAGTATTTTTTTACTATATTTACTGACTTCTTTACCTACTCGATTTTCGGAACCTTTTCCAAAGATGATTTTAGTTGTGTTATGAAAAGTAAAATTGTCCATAAAATATCTTCCTCCTAATGGTTTTATTAAACTTCACAAGAATCTTATAATTCACCTACAATTGTAACATAATCCATATACTATAAAAAGTTATATAACAAACTGCGTAACATAAAACATTATAATATAATCTTATTTTATAATAGAAGATTTTCTTAAGTGAATAGTTGCAAAAGATGTTTGATATAATCATAATAGTACTATTAGTATTAGTATTATTATGGGGTTAATATGTATTGTATTACAAGTTATTAAAAAGACTAATAATTAGTAAAGAAATTTAAAGGTTAGGAGAAGTGAATATGAGATTAGAAGGCAAGGTAGCTATAGTCACAGGAGCATCTAGAGGAATAGGAAAAGGTATTGCTATAGAGCTTGCAAAAGCAGGTGCTTGCGTTGTTATAAATTATAGAAGTAATGATAAAGCAGCTGAAGAAACATTTCAGGAAATTAGCGATATGGGAGCTTATGCTTTGAAAATCAAAGGTGATGTAAGTGATTATGAGTTCTCAAAAATGATGATAAAAACAACTGTTGAAAAGTTAGGCAAAGTAGACATTTTGATAAACAATGCAGGAATATCTAAGGTAGGGTTATTTATGGATGCCACACCACGGGAGTGGGACAATATTTTAAATGTAAATCTTAAGGGCACAATTAATTGTTCTCATAACGCAGTAAAAGAGATGATAAAACAAAAAAGTGGAAGCATAATAAATATATCCTCAATGTGGGGAGAGGTAGGTGCTTCTTGTGAAGTTATTTACTCTGCATCTAAAGGAGCAATTAATTCTTTTACAAAGGCATTAGCTAAGGAACTTGCACCTTCTAATATTAGAGTTAATGCAATAGCGCCAGGGGTAATAGACACAGAAATGAATAGTTGGTTAAGTAGTGATGAACGTAAATCTTTAATTGACGAAATACCTATGATGAAATTTGGACAAGTGAGTGATGTAGGCATGCTTGTAACCTTTTTAGCCAGTGAAAATTCAAAATATATTACGGGCCAAGTTATAACAATAGATGGAGGAATGTTGTAGTAGTTTTTTAATGAATTTTGTGAATTATTTAATGAATTATTAATATATTCTTAAGGAAGAATTAATATTTAATCCTATATATATGTTATAATTATTATAGTATTTAGTAAATAAATCATATTAATTGAAAGAAGGCTAATATTATCATGGAATATACAAAGGGCAAAAATGTAATTTCAAAATTATTGAAATCAGCTTTATCCATTGCTACTTTTATTGTTTTAGCAGTAGCACTAAGTTATGCAGCTGTCTTTGTTATTAAGGCTTTATTTGCTATTGCAGTTTTCGGAGTTTTAGTGTGGTGCACTTTAAAATTAGTAAAGGGAATTAAGAGTTTCATATATAAGCTTAGTACAAAGAAAAAGGTTACTGCAAAAGTTAATATGTTTAGTAAGGACACAGATGCAACAGATCCAATAGATATTAATTATGAGGATAGTGTTATTGTTGATGTGGAATATGAAAAGGTAAAATAAGTTGAAAACTAATGAAGTTAAAATAAAGCTATAAGTAATGACTTAAAACCAATCTGTATAATAGATTGGTTTTTTCTTTATTTGTTTTTATAATCTTAAATTCCAAGTATTGTGAATACTAAAAAGGAACTTAGTGTAGTATTTAAATACAACCAAGATATTAATTTTATGTGGTAATTAAGGAGGACAACATGCAGATAGAAATTATTAAATCTATACAATCTACTATATCTCCTTTTAGGGATATGTTTTTTCAAATAGTTACGATGACTGGAGAAGAGTATTTTTACATTCTTGCAGCTGCTGTAATATTTTGGTGCGTTAATAAAAAGTTTGGGTATAAGTTAGGTTTTGCATTACTTACAAGTACAATTGTAAACATTTCTTTGAAAAATATAATTAATGCAGCTAGGCCTATAGGAGTTGATGGAATAAGGTCATTAAGAGTGGGAACTGCTACAGGAGCATCTTTTCCAAGTGGACACACACAGGGGTCTGCAACATTTTGGATTTCTTGTATTATACATGTTCATAGGAAATGGATTTATTTAGTTGGCATTTTAGCAATAATTTTAGTGGGATACTCTAGGCTATATCTGGGGCTTCATTATCCAATAGATGTAGCGGGTGGAATAGTAATTGCATTTATTTGGACTTTAATTTCTAATTACATTTTTGAATATGCCCTATCAACGGAGAAGACATGGATATTAATGATAATTATTCTACCTATGCTTATTGGAATGCTATTTTTTAGAGAAAAAAGTTATTATACAATAGTTGGAACGGTATTAGGTTTTTATGCAGGATATATAATAGAAGAAAAATATGTACAGTATGATGTTAGAAATACTAAAGTAAATCAACTGATTAAATTGTTTTTTGGAATAGGTATACTTATAACATTAAAAATTGCTTTGAAGGGAATTCTACCTGTTAACATTTTTTCGGACTTGCTACGATATTTCATAATTGGTTTGTGGATTACAGTGGGTGCACCGCTGATTTTTAAAAGATTCACTAAGCGCCTGCAAGAATATTAAAAATGTTTAAGAAAAGGACTAATGGCAATAATACAAATATAATGTTAAAACGAGTTTGTAATTTTAATAAAGTAGCATATTTTCTTTGAAATAGCAAAACCTATATATATCAATATAAATAAGGGAGATGTTTTTATGCCTAAAGATAGCCAACCCGATAATAAGTTTTCTAGGTTAGAAAAGAGTAACTATGATACTCCAATCACTAGAGAAACTGCAAAAAACCAAAACCGTACTACTAAAAAACAGTCTGCTGATAGAAAATAAAGAAAGGAGCACATAAACTTTTGTTTATATGCTCCTTTCTTTATAGTTATAAATAGTTAACAAATAAAAGATTATTAAGATATATTATTGCATTATCCTATTAGTATGTTAATATTTATATATATGTTATTTTTTTGTGATTCATTTTAGTTGATGTTACTTTTATACTGTTAAGTCCAAGCTGCATCATTCGTGTAGCTTTTTATGTTTTTAAGTTCAAGTATTGAATTAGTAAGAATTTCTAAAAAATTGTGGAGATTATTGTACTATTTTAGAAGGAGTGAATATATTGAGTTTTAATGTTTATAATACTATGACTAGAAATAAAGATGAGTTTGTACCTTATAAAGAAGGTAAGGTTGGTATGTACACTTGTGGGCCTACAGTTTACAATTATGCACATATAGGTAATTTAAGGACTTATATTTTTGAAGATGTGCTTAAAAAATCATTAGAGTATCTAAATTATAAAGTTAAACATGTAATGAATGTCACTGACGTAGGGCATCTTCAATCAGATGGAGATGATGGTCAAGATAAAATGGCCTTAGGCGCAAGACGTGAGCATAAAACTGTATGGGAAATAGCTAAATTCTATGAAGACGCCTTTTTTGAAGATTGTAAAAAACTTAATATAAAAAGACCAACTATTGTATGTAAAGCTACAGAACATATACAGGATATGATAGATCTAATAAAAAAATTAGAAGAAAAAGGTTACACATATGAATCTAATGGAAATGTATATTTTGAAATCGATAAGTTTGAAGATTACACTAAGCTTGCACATCTTAGTATAGATGAATTAGAAGCAGGAAGCAGAATAAAAATAGATCCTAATAAGAAGAATCCACTTGATTTTGTATTATGGTTTACAAACTCTAAGTTTTCTAAACAAATTATGCAATGGGATTCACCTTGGGGCAAGGGGTTTCCAGGCTGGCATTTAGAGTGCTCGGCAATGTCTCTTAAATATATTGGTGAATATTTGGATATCCATTGTGGTGGAGTAGATCATATAGCTATACATCACACTAATGAAGTAGCTCAATCTGAAGGAGTAATAGGACATAAATGGGTAAAATATTGGATGCATGGAGAGTTTCTAGTGCTAGATAGTGGTAAGATGTCAAAATCTAGTGGTAATTTCCTAACAGTGTCAACACTTGAAGAAGAAGGATTTAGCCCACTTGATTATAGGTATTTCTGTCTTCAATCTAAATATAGAAAACAGTTAGTGTTCAGTTTTGAGAGTTTAAATGATGCAAGAAATGGTTATAAAAAACTTAAAGAGAGAATAGCTACAGTTTTAACTTCTATCAATCAAAATGATGTAACTAATGATGAGAAAATTGGAGAATACAAAGAGAAATTTTCATCATATATCAGTGATGATTTAAATATAGCAAATGCTTTTACTGTACTTTTTAATGTTTTAAAAGATGGTGAACTTAATAATAAAGAAAAATCTATACTTATAGAGAATTTTGATAAAATATTTTCATTAGACCTTATGACTATTGAAAAGGAAACTACAAATGTAGATGAGGATCTTATAAATAAGCTTATATTTGAAAGAGCAGAAGCTAGAGTCAGTAAAAACTTTGCAAGAGCAGATGAAATAAGAAATGAATTTATAGCTATGAATATAGAACTTCTTGATACTAAGGAAGGAACTACTTGGAAGGTTAAATAGGTAAGATAATAAAGTACCTATGAGAAATAGAATTGCAGTGATAAATGATTTTTAACTAAAGTACATATATTGAGCAAAGTGCATTTGTATCAATATATGTACTTTATAAATTTAAAGGTTAATTTTTTTCTTTTTTATTTTTCAATAAGTAAAATTAAAATTACTCTATTTTACTTCCTTCTGAAGCAGCTTGGATTTTTTCTTCTCTACCAAGTCGTTTGGGTAATCTAGCGTCATCATTTTTCTTAATTATAATTTGCTCCTGTGTAGTGTAATTGTAATTTTTCGAATGTTTTCTTGCCATAAATATCGCCACCTTTCTAAAATTTAATAAGATACTTATTACACTAGCTTCTCCAACATTCAGAGTATAATGTCTAGTTCTTTTATTTTTTTATTTCATTAATTGTGAAAGTGTTATTAATTTTACAATTAATAGAAATCATCCTAATGATGTACTATAAGATAATTTAGTTTATAATATTGTGTATAGTTAAAGATGCATACAGATATTATTAAATGAAACAATTAAGATTTGAGGTGATAAATATGGATAGATCAGCTTTAAAAGCGTCAATGGTAATTGCAATTATTGGTATAATATTAATATCAATCATATATTTTAGACCTGTTAGCATTGATAGAAACTATAGTGGGTATATGTATGATGAGAATAGTGAGTTTCAAAAATCCACAGAAATAAAACTTGTTGGAGAATTAAAAAAGAAATTATCTTTAAATTATATGTTTACTGGGAGTGTTGAAGTAGATGGCGTTAAAGAACAGATTACTTTAAAGAGAATATGGGCGAAAAATAACATTTTAAAGACTTTGGGATACAGTGATTTTATAGAAACTAAAAATGATAAAACTGGGCAATATGAAGTTAATGGAACATTAAATACTTCAAAAGACTTTAATGAAGTTATTATAAGACTTGGAAAAATAGACGATAAATATAATGGCAAAATTAATGTGTGTGGTCCAAGTGGTAATAAAAAAGAGGCGAATATTATTATAGCAAAGATGGGAGAAAACAATTAAAAAGTAAAACGAATAAGAATATCGCAGAAGCCTTGCAATAAAAAAGGGTTAGGTTATAATTTAAATTATTAATAAGTATTGGGGGAGTTGTAATGTCTAAAGGATTAATTTTGAAATTAAAGCCATATTTAAGTGAGAAAATATGGGGATGGGAAAAATGGGTGTTATCATGCCATAAAGATGGAAAATCTACAGTGGATGAAGGGATTTATGAAGGTCAAGAATTATCCGATATTTTAGGATGTGGAGATGATTTTCCTATACTGAATAAAATTATAAAGGCAGAAGATACTTTATCAGTACAAGTACATCCAAATGATGAGTATGCAAAAAGGGTTGAAAATGCTAATGGGAAAACAGAGTGTTGGTACATAATAGATGCAAAACCAGGAGCAACATTGGTGTCTGGAATAAAGAAGGGCTTAAATAAAGACAAGCTTAGGGTAATCATAAAAGAGGGTAATTTAGAAAATTACTTAGAGCGAATTGTTATTAAAAGGGGAGATTTCATCTATATACCAGCGGGTACGGTACATGCTATAGAAGCAGGCGTAAAGCTTATTGAGGTGCAGCAGAACAGCAATATTACTTATAGACTTCATGATTGGGGACGTGGTAGGGAAGTGCATATTGAAAAATCCTTAGATGTCATAGATTATGAAGGTGAAAATAAAGGTGGACGAATTGATAACTTTAGTAAATTAGAGACACCATATTTTAAAGTTGAAAAAGTTATTGTAAAAAGTAATTATGTAAATATAGTTAATGATAGTTTCCATAGCTTTACTGTGATATGTGGTGAAGGAGTAATAAAAGCCAATAATGAGCAAATTGAGTTGAAAGAAGAAGAAACAATTTATATATCAAATGGAATAAAGTATACAATCGAAGGAAATATGGAACTAATAAAATCAAGTGTGTTGAATTAAAGTTATGTGAGATATAAAGGAGCGTTTAAAAATGAAAAGGATAAAAACACTCAAAACAAGGTTGGTGTTAATTACACTGATTTTTGTAGCGTTTGCAGGTGGTTGTGCTAGTAAGGTGCAGGATAAGACTACGAGTACTTCTAAAGCAACTGAAACAGTAGAACCTTCAAAAGAAGTTAAAACACAAACGAAAATTGTAACAGAAAAAGGAGCTAATGACAAAAATCCATTGGTTAATATAGTAATGCAAGATGGATCAACTATAAAGATAGAATTATATCCAGATATTGCGCCTAACACTGTTAGGAATTTCATATCTTTAATTCACAGTGGATTTTATAATGGATTAACCTTTCATAGAATAATACCAGGTTTTATGATACAAGGAGGAGACCCTGATGGAACCGGTATGGGTGGACCAGGGTATTCAATTAGTGGAGAATTTAGTATTAACAGTTTTAACAACACTTTAAAACATGAAAGAGGAGTAATATCTATGGCGAGGGGTTCTGAGTCAGACTCAGCTGGATCACAATTCTTTATAATGGTTAAAGCCAATAGTGCTTTAGACGGCCAATATGCTGCATTTGGTAAGGTTACAGAAGGCATGGAAACGGTAGATAAAATAGTTTCTGTAGAAACTGACGAAAATGACAAACCTAAAAAAGAACAAAAGATGAAAACAGTTACTGTGGACACGTTTGGAGTAACTTATGGTAAAGTAGAAAAGATAAAATAAATACAAGAGATGCCCATAGTAAGCTAAACTCACTATGGGCATCTTTTTTATTTATATTCTGTAAATTTATTGTTTATGTTACTCTCGACATTTAAGAGATTGATTATCAAAAACTCTTACAAATTTAATAGAGTATATATCGCACATTATTATATCATTTGTACCAGTTTCTTTAATGACGATATAACTAATCCCAACTTCTTGTAAAATGCCTTCGCGATCAATCCACATATTACTTCCAATTAAAAATTCTATTTTTATATATTTACCTATTTGCTCTATTAACCAGCCTTGGGTATAGAGTCTATTGTTTACAATGGGTGAGGTAGTTGCAATTTCATAGTTCTGATTAGTAGTAGAGGTACTAGGCATAGTAGCCGTGGTAGTGGTAGGGGAGGGAGACATAGGCAACTGCCTTGTATCATCATTCATGCCAAATCTTGGCATAGGTGCCATTGGAGGTTCAGAAAACATAGGGTCAGTATTCCACGTTGAAGATTCAGTAAAGTTGTTGGGTGGTGATATAAACATAAAAAAATCCTCCTTGAATTCATATTTTTTATTTGAAGTATTTAAGTAATTGTCCTAATTAGGTCTTAAAATAGCGTGCGGTGGGATTATAAAAGCAATGCTTAGCTACTTCAACTTGAAATGAACCACTACCATTAAAAGGGAATTCGTAAGGGCAACCTGGAAGAAATGGGTTGAAGTACCAGAGGGACTCGCCTGTTGTATATAACCTATTACCAGCTATAGCCCAATCAGCAATATCGTAATGTATCTGTTCCGGTGGACTTCCATATATGGTTTGTGGGTTGGGCAAGCCACCAAGTTCAGTAGCCACACAATCAAATTGTCCTGCCTGAAATATTACTTTTCTTAGATCGCCTTGACCTATCCTAAGATATTCACCATTGGCTACATTAACTCTGTTCATAATTACAGATGCAACGGCTCTCATTCCATTATCGCCTTCTCCACCAGCTTCGCACTTTATTATTCTAGCCAATAACTCCCTAGCACTAAAGGCCATTATTAGTCATCTCCTTAATTTGCTTTACAGTATTATTGTATTCAAGATGCTAATAATGGTACACAAAAGTTAAAAATATTATACTCAACATTTAATATAAATATCTGGTAAATTAAAAGAAAGTTTGATACAATTAAACTGTATTTGCTTTCTATTTTTGCCTAAATATTATTATTTGTGGTAAGACAATAATAGCAAATGCATTTTTTATTTATAAAATTTTTTATACTTTGATAATAATTAATTAACACATGTATATTTATATGTATGTTGTTATATGGATAAGTTTTGAGACATTTATACAAGAGGTGAATTATGCTAAATAGTGGTGATATATTAGATAACAAATATGAAGTAATGAAAACCCTAGGAAAAGGTGGAATGGGTGTAGTTTATTTATGTAAAAACACAAGGCTCGGAAATCTCTGGGCCATTAAAGAAGTAATACAAAATTCAAAAAATATAGATATTTTGACAGAAGCTATAATTTTAAAAGATTTAAGCCATCCAGGTATTCGTAGGATAGTTGATATATTTTATGCAAGTAACAATCTATATATGGTTCAAGACTATGTAGATGGGCAAACACTAAAGGAATATGTCCAGGCAAACGGTAGAATAGAAACAGAAAGGGTTTGCCAAATAACATCAGACTTATGTGATATTGTAGGCTATTTGCATAATCAAAATCCAGCTATCATATATAGAGATATAAAACCATCGAATATAATGATAACTCCAAGTGGAAAGGTTGTTTTAATTGATTTTGGTATTTCAAAAGTTTATAAGAGTGACACAGAGCAAGATACAGTGTGTGCAGGCTCTAATGGATATGCAGCTCCAGAGCAATATGGTTCAGGAAAATGTTGCACGCAGACAGATATATATGGCATTGGTATGCTAGTATACTTTATGGTTAAAGGGAGGACTCCTCTCACAGGTATAGAACCTCTCTTGAATGAAAATTATGAGGTTTATATTAATAATCATCTAAAAGAAATAGTACAAAAATGTGTTAAGATTGATATTAAAGATAGATATATATCAGTTGAGGACCTAAGAAAAGAAGTTTTGCAGGTATTAAAAGAAGATAATTTTGAAAAAATAGCGGTTTTAAATGAACGTAATATTAGTGAAAATATAAATGTTAAAAAGCCTAAAATAAAAATAATAAGTAAAAGTATAGTTAGAAAAACAATTAAAGGATTTTTTTGCTTTTTAATTATAATGTTAGCGAGTATGTATGTTTTAAATGGTAACAAAGAAGAAACTACAGTTATGAATACTGTAGGTAGTGCGGAAGTAGTGACGCCAATAGTAGGCTCATCGGTTATAGAGCAAGATGCTATAAAGAAATCCGTTAAAGAGTCTACAAAGGCAACAACTAACTCAACGAATAAGCGTATAGATACAAAAGAGAAAAGATTAACTTTATATAATCATAAGGGTAACGGAGAAAGTGAATAATTAGATCTGTAATTATTTATTATACAAATTAAGAAATTTTAATATATTATAAAATCTAAATTTCATGCACATATTAAGGAGAAGTACATATTATAGTAGTATGGGCAAAAATAAGAAGAAAAAAATTAGACTAAGAACACAAGTTTTAATGAACTTACATTAAACTTTGTTCAGTATGAAGGCGCCCATCGTAGGTTAAAACAGATAGAGACATAAAAGTAAATGATATACTATCTATATTCTAATGGAATATTGGGGATAGGGAGGAATAATTTATAATATAGATTAATTCGTATGATTATAAGAGTATATCGATACTAACACTTATAAATCATCCCAATTGCTTAATTTATTTGTTATGATTTGTCCAAATATAGTGCTATAATATTAAAGTAAATAAAAATAAGAAATTTATTGATGATTTTACAACATTTGATGTGGGGGGATAACAATGAGAAAAAGAATACTACCTTTACTTATAGCTATTGGATTAACTATGTCAGTAAGCGTATCAACTTTAGCGGGAACACTAACGCAACAACTAAATAGTCAACAGAATAAGCTTTTACAACAACAGGGCTCATACAATCTGGCACAGACTAACTCTGATAAATTAGAGGTATCAATTGAAATGCTAGATTCAAATATTGAAAATATATACTCAGGAATTGATAAAGCAAAAAGTGAGATAAATAATACTCAAAAAAATATAGACCAATCTACTAAAGACATAGCTGTAGCTGAGAATAACATAAAGGGTGAGGAAGCCTTATTTAATGAAAGAATGAGAGCTATGTTTATGAATGGAGCAGATAGCTATGTGGAAATATTGCTTGATTCTAAGGGAGTAGAAGATCTTATTTCAAGAGTAGAAAATGTTAAGAAAATTGTGGAATATGATAATAAAATTATTAAAGAATTAAATGATAAAAAGGAAGCTATTGAAGTTAGGAAAAAAGCACTTAATGATAACAAGATGAAAGTGCTAACATTAAAAGCTGATAATGAGAATAAATTGGACAAGCTTACGATAACGAAAAAAGAACAAAGTCAATTAATCGTAGAAGCTAAAAAACAGCAAGAATTAAATAAAAATAAAATGGCTGAAACACAGACTTTAGTGGACGGTACAGCCGGTCAGATAAAAGAAGCGGCTGATCAAAAACGCAAGTATGATTTGGCAATAGCTACCAAAAAAACTGCAGTAATTACACCATCAAGAGGTAGTGTAAGCACTAGCGCTGTAGCAAAAACTGAAACAAAAACTGTGGCAAAAGTTCAAACAAAAGCTAAAGAAAATGTTCAAGCAAGTACTAAAACATATGTTCAACCAAAGGCTCAACCAAAGACTCAACAACAAGTAGTTAAGCAAGTAAGTCAACCAAAACAGACTTCATCAACTAGTTCGAATGCAATTATAGCATATGCACAAACATTCCTAGGAACACCATATGTATGGGGTGCTAATGGCCCTAATAGCTTTGATTGTTCAGGCTTCACTAAATATGTGTATGCACATTTTGGTATAGGCATGGGTAGAACTACATATGATCAAATTACTCAGGGACAATATGTGTCAAGAGAAAATCTACAAGCAGGAGATTTAGTGTTCTTTGGATCAGGAAGTCCACACCATGTTGGTATATATATGGGAAATGGTAATTATATACATGCACCACATACAGGGGATGTAGTTAAAATATCACAATTAACACGAACAGATTACATGTCTGCAAGAAGATTTAAATAAATATATTTAAAATAAAATAATTGTTATTCTTTGCTAAGTTCTTAAATCCCATGTGTTATTATAAACATGGGATTTAAGAACTTATTTTTTTACATATTCAGCAAGTAGTAAATCCACCATTTCACCATAGCTTTTTGTTCCAGAATCTTGGTTTTGTGATTTAAGATAAGTGTCATTAACTTTATCACTTATTTTTTCTATAGGACCAGAGTACTCTTCCCAAAACATCTGATTATACTTCAAGTCATTAAGCACACTTTTACTACAAGTAAGTATTAGTTCTTTATATTTTTGAGGGTCGCTTTTCCATAATGCATTAAATGAATATGATAATGCTGCAAGTGTCCCGGAATACTTAAAGTTAATGTCTGGATGATTTATGCAAGCTATATACGCTATATAGTTTGCCTCATTTTCCCTAGCGAATCCTCTTTGATGTGCCATCTCGTGAACCGTTGTAAAGGGGAGAGAGGAATCAGGTTGCATCATATTAATATTTGCCTCGTTAGTAAAAGGAAAATAAAAGCCTGTAATACCTGTATAACTCATTGGGTTAGATAGTAATATAGCTTTAGGATTTCCATAGTCACCTTTTAATTTGGTATATTTTAGTGAAGCCTCGTCATAACCTAGGTGAGCAATATATAAAATTTGATTTCTATTATAGGGAAGTTTCATTACTCCATTTTGATTTTCGTTTATATCTTTTCTTAGAGTATTGGAACTATTTACAAGGCTTTGACAAAGCAAAGAGAGCTCATTTAAAGACGACTTACGTACATTCAATTGAAATATATTATCTAAGGTAAGTCTTTGATAATTAAAACCCCACAAAAACTGGAATGAAAAATATATTATCCCCAATGCTGCAAGTATATTTAATACAAAGTTTTTTAAAACATTTAATCGTTTATTACTATATTTATATACTGTGAGAATTGTTTTAAATATGTACCAGAATGTAAGCACTGAAAGAAAAATAATTATAAGTTCTGCAATGGAGAAGGGTAAAAGTCCTGTAATTGCACTTAAAATATCTGCAATTATTATATAAAAACGCGAGGAATAGAATTCTTCTATAAAATCTGGAAACAGTTTAGAAATTTGGGTAATGAAAATACCTAAGGGTAGAAGTAATATTAAAAATAATTGCTTTTTAGATGAGAATTTATTCGAAATAAACACCTTCTTTATATATTTATGATTCTAATATTATAGTTATATGTATAAATCAATTGTAATAATAGTTAATTACATAAAAAAGCTCCAAGCCAAATATTCACTTGGAGTTTTTTATATTATTCTTTTTCTTGCAATAAGTCTCTAATTTCAGTTAATAGTTTTTCTTCATTTGAAGGTTCAATGTCAATAATTTTTTCTATTTCCTTTTTCTTAACAGATTGCATAGCTTTTATGAATATGAAAAGCGACAATGCAATTATTAAGAAATCAATTATAGCTTGAATAAATAATCCATATTTGATTGATAAAGTAACTCCACCAGCTATAGAAGAGGGTATGTCATATTTTAAATTGCTAAAATTAATTCCACCTATAATAATACCAAGTATAGGCATTATGAGATCATTTACTAAGGAAGTAACTATTTTAGAAAATGCAGCACCTATAACAACGGCTATTGCTAAATCAAAAATACTTCCTTTAAGAGCAAATTCTTTAAATCCTTTTAACATATATGTAACACGTCCTCTCGACATATGGATACAAATATAATATTTCTACAATAAATGGGTTAATTCTAACAAGGTAAATGAAATAAAAGGATAAACGAGAACTGCTGTGCTCTCTTTTATGGAGATTTCCTAAATGCTTTTAGTTACATTATATTTCCAAGATGCTATTCCACGACTTAAATGGTAGACATTTTGAAAGTCATTGCTTACTAAAGTATCTACCGCTGTTGGGCTTCTTCTTCCGGATTCGCAATAAACTAGTACTGGTTTATTTTTATAAATATCGAGTTGATCGAGCTTCGTAGGTAAAACTTGAACTGGTACAAGTTTTGCTCCTGGAATGTGGCCATTATCATATTCCTCTTTAGTTCTTACATCTAGTATGACAAATTCATTATCCTTATCTATAAGCTTATGTGCTTCTTCGGCAGTCACATTTTTCACGTCTTCATTTGTCATGATTATCCTCCTTGTAAGATATAATATATATCTTTAGTATATTTATTTGTATATTCTTATATTTTAACATTAAAATATAAGAATATATATATATGCAGCAGTGTAATTATATATATTAAAGTTAAAAGCAGAGCTTATATGCTTTGTTTTTTATGCGATAGCTCATTTATTTATTTATAATAATTGAATGAATCTTAAATAATAAATATAAAATTAAGTTATATGGATAACTTACATATAACTGTAGTAATAACTTAGATCAATTTTATCTTATACTGCTATATGGTATTTGTAGTAGAAAAAACAAAATGTGAGGACTTATGAGTGCAATAAGCCAAGCATATAGTGGCTTATTATAATGCAAAATTAATATTGGAAACATTATGAAATTAAATATTAGACTATACCATATGTTCCATCCGTTACGGTAAGAAAAATATCCTAATTTAAATCCAATTAGTTCTCCTATGGTAAAAATAGCTATATAAAATAAAATTCTAGTAATTATTTTTGATGGTTTTTTTGGAAAGTTAGTAAAGAGTAATATTATTGTACTTGGATAAACTGTTATACAAATGAATAAATCACAAAAGGTATGACCTAATATTTTCCATTCATAAAACCAAAATGGATGATTATATATTAAAATAGTGCAAACAACATTACTTAATATAAGAAATAATATAGTTGGATAGTAAATTTTCCAATTTTTCCAGTCTCCGTATTTATAACAAATAAAAATTGATATAAAAGCAAGAAATAAATGATACATAAAAACACCTACTTATGTGAAATATAATTCGAAATTAATAATAAAAAGTTACATTTTTAGTATGCCCCAAAATATTAATTATATAATAATAGTCAATTTCTAAGTCCTCATATTTACTTGTTAATTATATGTGCCTTAATTCATATATAGTTATTTAGTTACTATTTTAGATGATGAATTTCTACTTTTAATTTCAGCTATAATAAAAATAATTAAAGGTATTATAACCTGAAAAACAGATGCATAATATGGGTAGATATCAGCAGCCCAAGATGACATTTCCATGGTACTTTTATATACAGAAAAAGAAAAGCAAAACATTAGGAGCGATACAGGTGTTGCAATAAATTTGTAATCATCAAATCCAAAAACTTTTGAAATACCATTGCAAACTGCAAAGATACATATACTTGATTTAACAAAGACACAAACTAAAAATACAATAGCTACAAGCATTTCAAGTCTTTGAAGCATTGAACCTAGGTTAATAAGACTTATTGACATGGGAGAAAGAAAATATACTCTAGCTATAGTTTTACTACCTAATATTAAAATGTTCCTGATGGTCGCTATAGATATAATACCACCACCAATAAATAGACTCACCATAAATATTTTTTTGTAATTTTTTACCTTAGATATATTAGAAAATACCATTGTGAAGACTATGGTCTCGCCAAATGGAAAAGTAAAACTTGAAAAAGCACCTTTTAATAGTGGGCGTAAGTTATAGTTTAGAATTGGTTTTAATCTGTTTAAATCCATTTGTGGAATTGACATTATAGTGATGGATAAAAATATTAGAATTACCAACCAAATGAAGAATTCAGACCACCGACCAAGGACTTCAATACCCGCTTTCAAGCTCCATATAAGTAAAACAGTAAAAAGAATTTAAAAATAAAAGTAGAAAGTAAAGTTTATAATAAAGTTGGCATATTTCTCAATTGTTTGTCTAAGGCTACTTTAAAATCATATTTTTCTTCTGGTTATATTCTTCTTCTGTAATTTCTCATTGAGCAAAGTGCTCATTTAAGTACCGTTGCTGCCTATATTATTGTAGTGACCACTGAGATTTGAATGACCTGCTAATTTTAATATAGCATATACAATAATTGCGACAAGAACAATTGGTATTAACATCATAAATATTCCTCCATAACCAACTCCATAACCCATCATCATAATAAGATCCTCCTTTATACTAGTATATTGTTATTTTAGTTTATTAAAGTGCATCTATTTAATAACAAATTTTCCATACATTCCCTTTTGTGCATGGCCAGGATATTGACAAATGTAATAAAACGTTCCTTCCTGATTAGTAGTAAAAGTAGTAACTGAAGTTGGATATTTATCCTTTGTGGCTTCAGGAAGTGGTGTAATAAAGCTATCAGGATAGATGCCACCGCCCATCATAGACATATAATTGTAAGCTGGAGTTGCATTTGTAACTTCTACTCCATGGGACATTCCATCATCTTCATTAATCATTTCTAAAGAAATTTTTGCATTTTTAGGAACTTGCAGCATAGGATTAATTAAGCCACCAATAAAAAATTTGTCATCCGCTATCTTAGGGCCACCTAATAATACAATATTTACATCTTTCCCCCTAAATGTAATAGTATTATTTTTTTTATCCACTGTAGCATTTTTTAAGGAATCCTCCATATGCTTATTTGCAGTTTCTTCATTTAAGGAAGAAATGTTGGTAGTTCCATTTTGAAATCCATTTCCGCCCATCATTCCTCCACGATTATTACCATTATATCCATTCATCATGCCACCAGAGTTCTCGTAATTCTGCTCTTTTCCTCCTCTGTCGCTATTAAATTGGGAATTTGTCATCCCTTTATTATTAGGATTAAGTGAAGAATCTACATTGTGATTTACAAAATAAACACTCCAAGCACCATAACTAATAAGAGCAGCTGTAGAAAAAATTAATAATACACTCCAACCTAGTTTTGATTTCTTCATAATATCACCCTATCCTTTCATTTTATATAAATTCATCTTTTTCATGTCGAATCAATAAAAAATAATTCGTACTTCGTCGATATAAGTTTATTATATAAAACAATTGTGTGGCAATTATGGAGAGAAAAAGATATATTAAACAAAGAGGTAGAGGAGCTTGATCTATACCCCAAAAAGTAGACAAATAAATGAAATGTACCGAAAGAGTAATATAATTTATGTATTACTCTTTCTCTTTTTTAATCCTGACAATTTCATGATTTTTGAATTCAGCAGGTGTTAGGTATCCTAATCTTCTCTGAATCCTTACACTATTGTAATAATGATAATATTGCCATGTTTCTCTTATAAGGTCATCTTTGCTCACTATAATAATGTTAGGATTGTACAACACTTCACTCTTATAACATCCCAAAAAACTTTCCATAGGAGAATTATCAATAGGAGTTCCTTTCCTAGACATACTCTGTATGAAGTTTTTATCTTTTAGTTCATTCTGGAATAGAACATTATTATAGAGGGTTCCTTGGTCCGAATGGATAATAGTACCTTCCGGTAAGGATTTATTCAAAATATTTTTAAACGATTCTCGGATAAGTTCCCTGGTCTGATAATTTTTAACTGCAAATCATTCTAACATTCCGGTGTGAAGGTCCTTCACTGCCGATATATATATCTTTTTCCCACCTACTTTATACTCAGTAACATCAGTTACCATCTTGTCAAATGGACAACTTGTACTGAAATTCCTAACCAATACATTTTTCTTAGGATGTGGATCTCCAGGTTTCCTATATCTCTTTTTTATCTTGACTATAGATAAATAACCATTCTGTGACATCAAACGGTAAACCTTTTTATGGTTTATATTAAGGCCATAGTCAGCCGAAAGCGCCGCTGTCATCCTCTCCACACCATATCTCCCATAGTGTTTGATATAGAGTTTCTCAATGAATTTAATAACTTGTGCATCCTCTTTTAAATTTTCGGACACTACCATTCTCTTATTTAACCACCGATAATATCCTGATCTATTTATTTCAGCAACTTGAAGCAACAAAGTTACGGGGTATCTGCTGCTTAGTTTTTCAATTATTTCATATTTTCTTTTTTTTAATATTGTCTTGATTTACTTGAAGGAGCTTTTTAAGATATTCATTTTCAGCTTTTAATTTTAATATTTCTTCTTCAGGAGAATCATATTTTTTTTAGGGCGACCTCTCATTGGTGATGGAGTCTTACCTCTTTTACTTTCAAGTCCAGCTATTCCAATTTTAAACCATTGAGTTAACATGTTAGGAGATCTAAATCCAAGTTTCTTTGAAAGGAATTTTACACCTCCTTCATCACCACTATTGTATCTCTCAATTACATTAATCTTAGATTCAACAGAATAAAAATTCTTTTTTTTGCCCATAATAAACCCCCCTTAATTTAGTCTACACTACTTTTTAGTTTCGTGTCTACTCAAGGGGGTATAGTTCAATGTACAGTATAAACTGTAACCACAGCCATTAGCAAAACAACTGTAGAGTGACCAAAGGAAAAGAAAAAGCCTACACCATTTGGATTTTCCTTTTGATGCACTAGCTTACGAATTGTATTATCAATTGCCCCAATGTGGTCAGCATGGAAAGCATGACGTAAACCTAATGTATAAGCAAGAAAAGCCATTCAAATAATTGCAGGATATTTGCTTGATACTAGTACTTAAAGAACTAAACCTAAAATATGTATTGACCAACCTGAATAATTTTTTTATAATGCTTTTTTTCATATACATCTTCCTCCATACATTTTTTAAAATAAAAGGGTAGAACAAAATGTCCTACCCTCGGGGTAATAATTATTAAAAATAAGGTTTAATTAAATTTTACAATAATATTAAATTAAACCTTATTTGAGAGACTTCGTGCCTCTCCGAATATTATATTAAAAAAATTAACCACCTATATAATCTTTTCTAATCTTTTTTAAATCTGCATTTTTTAAATCATCTACTACAACCACACCACCTACTACAATATTGCCATCCTTTATAATAGAATAGATGCCGTTTGCACTAAACGTGGTAGTTACTTTAACAGTTCCCTTTTCACCTTTAAAAGTAGTTATATTGTTGCCAGTGTCTGATGCAGCTATTTCAAAGGTCCCACTTGGATTGTCAAATTTATTTAAATCAAAGCTTAAAATTGTATTAACACTTTTTTCTGCAACTACAATTATTGGTTCAAATTCATATCCTGTACCCTTAATTGAACTAGCCTGGTTGTTTCCGGACAATACAGCTTTTTGGATCAATCTACTTGTTTCAACTTTACTCAAATCTGTACCATAAATACTTGCTTTTTCAGGGGTAGCAGGTGCAGCAGTTGTGCCACCCATGGTACAACCAGGCATTCCACTGGATGGAGCTGGTATTGATGAATCGGGTTTTGAGGTGTCTACAGAGGCAACATTATCAACTACTTTAATTACTCCGCGAATCATACCCATCCCACAGCTGAAGCTTATATCTTTATCTTTTGGTGTAAATTCAATTATGTTTTCACCTGTTTGTAATGTCTTATTAATATTTAAGGAAGGTACAACAATTTGTCCGTTGCAGGAGTTTAATTCCTTGCCATCAATTATCCATTTTACAGGTATATTTTTTTGAACATATAGGCCATTTGGAGTATATCCTGAACCATCTGCTGACATTCTAATTATCTGGACTCCATTTTCTATAGTTGGCTTAGCAGCAGGTGGAGTTGAAGTCAATGTTTTATTTCCAGATAAACTAGCGGCTATTGTAGACGTAGAAGGCACGTTTATACCAGCTAATGCGAGCCCTCTAGTTCCCATTAAAATACCCAAAACGACAATCAGTACTCCACTGAATTTTAAAAGAGTTTTTGTATATCCTTTAGTAATGAGACCTGATAATGCTCCAAAGGTCAACATTAAAGGTACTGTGCCGAGAGAAAATAATAGCATAGATAAGGCACCATTAAAAGCACTTCCGGTTCCTAAAGCATATAGTTGCATTGTCTGAAGGGGTCCACAAGGCAGAAGTCCATTTAAAACACCAACTAAAAAAGGAGTTTTCGGTTTTTTCTTAACCGAACAAGCTGACCAAGGGAGTTTTAAATTAAGTTTTCTAAATAAGCTAAAGCCACTCATATTAAGCCCCATTATTACCATAAAGACACCAGCAAATATTTGAAGCCCAGCCTTTGCAGATATTGATAGTGAAAGTACTGAACCTAGAGCACCAACGATTCCACCAATTACAGTATATGATAGAACTCTACCTGTATTGTATAGGAGGGCAGGTTTGATAGAATCAAATTTATTTTTGTTATCTTTACTTATACTTTGTGATAGCATTATTCCCCCACACATACCTACGCAATGTATTGAAGTAAGAACTCCAACAATGAATAGAACAAAATATGTAGCACCATTGAGTCTAGAGGTCATGTCGATTCCACCTGATGAATTCCCAATTAATATAATTGCTGCTACAATTATAAATATACCAACTATTTTGTAGTTATTTGAACTTTCTGTACTATAACCAGCCGCTTTTACAGCAGTTCTAATTCTTTCATGATTACAGAAATCTGTATCATATTCTATAGTTAGAGATTGACTACTGAAGCTTGCAATAGTGTTTTTAACACCATATAATTCCATAACTGCTCTTTCTACTCTTGATTCACATGATGTACATGTCATGTCAAAGACTTTTATTTTTTCCTTTTTAAGACTCACCTTATTACCTCCTACAATTTTTAATATATAATGTTTAATGTTTTATTCAATGAATTTTTATCCTGAAAGTTTTATAAGTAATAGGAGTGTGTTTTTAATTCTATGAATATAGACCGTGACTTAAACTATATAAAATATATGTGTAGATTTTATGAAGATATTAGTAGTTTCAAAATAAAAATATATAGTTAATAAATTTAAAAATGAATTACACTATAATTCATACTGGTAGTAAGTTTATATAAATAAAAAGAGTAATGTGTTTTTTTAATGTTATAATAATCTTATAACAAAACTAAGCAATTAAGTAAATTTTTGTTATTTAAATTTCGGGGGGATATAGATGAAATATAGAGATAATTATAAGCATTTTAGTTTTGATTATATTAAACGGATTAGTATTAAGCAAGATAATTATACCTTTATATGGTGTTAGACTAATGCATTGTATAATTACATCCATAATGTTTGGGGGAGTGTATTACTTATCAGTTCTAAGGGTATATTCAAAATATACTCTTTTCAAGGAGAGTAATGAACAACTTAAAATGGAGTTAAAAGTAGATAAGTTAACAGGATTATTTAATAGAGGAACCTTCGACGCGGACCTAAAAAAGATCTTAGATTCTTAGATATACTCAGCAATATTCATAGACATTGATGATTTTAGAAATTTTAATAATGATTACGGACATTTTGTTGGTGATGAGGATTTAATAAACGTAAGTAAAGCTATTATAAATGGTGTAAGAAAGAATGATAGGGTTTATAGATACGGATGGGAGGAAATCGTTATAATATTAAAAGGTTGTAATAAAGAAGAGGCATTTATTGTTGCTGAGAAAATCAGAAATAATGTAAGCTCTATTGATAATTCGATTTTACATAAGATGTCTATTTCTTTAGGGGTATCGGCGTATCCAGTTGATGGAGGAAATGTTGAAGAAATAATACAGGCATGTGATGAAGCACTTTTATATGCCAAGAATAAGGGTAAAAATAAAACGGTTGTGTTTAATAAAAATCTTAATTAATTTTATTATAATGATTGTTATATAAAGAGTGCTTAAATCCAGACAGGTTATTTATCTGGATTTAATATTGGTTTAGGGAATGTAATAAAGAAGGTACTTCCTTTACCCAAGGTACTGTTCACACTAATGGTACCCGTGTGAGCTTCAACAATAGCTTTTACAATTGTTAGACCTATGCCTGCACCACCGGTGTTTTTATCACGAGATTCATCACTTCTGTAAAATCTTTCAAAGATGAAGGGTAAATCTTTCTTAGAAATCCCAATTCCATTGTCCTTTACTTCTATAATAATGCCATCTTTATCAGACTTTAGAGTCAATAAAACTTCACCATTTATTTTGGAATATTTAAGTGAATTTGAAAGCAGATTATACATTACTTGCTTTAGTTTATCTTTATCCATTAATACTTCAATATTTGGAATTAAATTTGAATTAATTTTTGAGCCTGAAGTTTCATATAAAGGTTCAAAAGAGGTTACTACTTTTTCTAGTTCTAAGGATAAGTTGAATTTTGACTTATTTAAATTAAGACTTGTTTGTTCTAATTTCGCTATGTCGTTAAGGCCTTCCACCAATTTTATTAATCTTTGAATTTCTTCATAAAAACTTGTGAGCATATCCTCTGTGGGTTCCCAAACTTTGTCTAGCAATGCCTCTACATGTGATTTTAGATTGGTAAGTGGTGTCCTAAGCTCATGAGCCATATCAGAAGTTAAACGCTTCCTAAGTAGCTCTTGATTTTGCAGCGTTTCTGCTAGATAGTTCATAGAAATTGTTAAGTCGTCTATTTCTTTGGTTTTAGATACAACCTGTGATCTTGCTTCTAAATCTCCATTTCGCATTTTATTAGCTGTATCTGTTATTTTTGTCAAGGGTGATGATATCTGTTTTGAAAGAAAGATACTGATTATTAACCCAAAGATTAAAGCTATTAAAATAGAAACAAAAAAAGAATGATTTAACGTTGTTTTGAATGTTAGTGCTCCTGTATTCAAAAAAGATGTCCCATAATATCCAAAAACTATAGTTCCTAACTTTTTATTATTTTTAATTAATGGGTAACTATCTTCAGTATATTGCCCTGGTTTAATTGAAGAAAAATCATTCATCATTGAACTCATCATTGTTTTGTTTTGTAAATTTGTACTACTTGAGGTGAAAACAATAACTCCTGTTGCATTTTTTACTTGAATATACAATTCTTCTGCATTTGAATATCTTAATATTTCCGCCTTGTTAGTAGTTGAAATGCCTGTTTGCTCATCGTATAAGCCATCTATTACCGTTGCAATTTTATCTACTTTTGTTTTGTGCTCAGCAATTAAATAATTGCTGAATTTTTTACTAATCATATAATTTGAAACTAAACCTGCAATGAATATAGATATAAATGCAGTAAGAAGAAAACCTATGGATAATTTCTTTGTTAAGGACATTTTCATTTAAAACCACCTCATATTTTCACTAGTATTCAGTTCTTGGTAATTAACCCTGGAATTTATACCCCATTCCATATATTGAAATTATATATCTTGGATTTTTCGGATCATCCTCTATCTTATATCTAATATTTTTAATATGAGTATCCACAGTTCGATCAAACCCCTCATAGTCTATACCAAAAGATTTATTAACTAACTGTTCTCTTGAGAATACTTGCCCGGGATTAGTTAAAAGTGCAATTAAAATTTTAAACTCATTAGCAGTTAAAGTAATAGGTCGCCCTTGCTTTTTTACAATCATTTTCCCAATATTTATCTCTAAATCACCTTTATTAATAATTAATAGCTCTGCTAGTGGATTATTATCTCTATACGTTCGTCGTATAATAGCTTTAACCCTACTAATTAGTTCTGGATTGCTAAATGGTTTAGTTATGTAATCATCGGCGCCAATAGCAAGTCCGTCTATTTTATTGTCTTCTTCTGTTTTTGCTGTAAGCATGATAATTGGCACTGAAGAGGTAGCTCTAATTTTATTGCATACTTCTTCACCAGACATTTTTGGGAGCATTAAATCTAATATAATTAAATGTATTAGTTCGTTCTTAAATATGTTTAAAGCATCTTCTCCATCCATAGAAGTTAAAACTTCAAAGCCTTCTTTGATTAAGTAAGCTTCGATCACATTTAGAACCTTCTGTTCATCATCAACTACTAAAATTCTAGTTTTTTCAATCATTTCTTCACTCCAATATTCTTAATTAATATTTAGTTTATATCAAATAGATATTTAATTCAACATAAAATTATAAGAGATTACCCCTAGTTTTTTTAGAAAGAATGATTTTCTTCTTAGTATATTCTTCCTCATTAATTTCGTCCTTAGCATATCTTTCATTTAATATATTTAATGCTGAATTACTTGATAATGAGAAGGGTGAAGGTGAATTAAGTTTCATTAGTTTAAAAGCTGAGAAAATTAATGCTAGAAATATTAAAAATCCAAAGCCCATCATAAGAAACATTCCAACTCCAGTGCCCTAGCCAGAGCCTAAAAATCCATTGCAAAACATGAAAAACACCTCCTAGTTCAAGTTTATATTTATTCTTTTAACATAATTAAATTATAAACTATAATTGCGGAGAAAATATGAAGAGGATAAATTAACATAACAAATATCTATCTTCAGTATAAATAGTATGTTTTGTGCGCAAACATGTTATGAATGCTTTAGAGCATGCTTAAATGAACCTGATGTTAGTGCAAGAAAGAATTGTATAATTATTCTTGTTGAATGTGCACAAATGTTCCAAATGTCAGCGTCGATTATGTCAATGGATGATGAACTTGTAAAAGATCATTGTAAACTCTGTGCTTCTATTTGTGATAAATGTACTACAGAATGTCACACATGTGCTGATGAATGTAGAAAAATGACTCCTATGTAAATGCATATAGTATTTTATTTAATAAAGATGACTACTTAAAATTAAGCAGTACTCTTTACTGAAACTATTACGTTTCTAAGTGATAACAGTAGTAAAAATAAATATGAATGTGTGGATAATTTTAGGACATACTAATATGATTGTTATATTTGTTAAATGATAGGGTGAAGTTTTGCAGGTACATCTTTACCAGTGGGGGATAATCTTATAATTTCATTAAAGGTTTCTAGTGAAAGATAATTTGCATTTGTGAATACTGTTGCCATTAACTCAATTTTTTATTATCATCAAAAATGGCATTAAAGCCCTTTAAAATCGCGGTATTAAATGGAGGTATTAAAGTTGGCTGTAAAAAATAAAGTCTATTGGCCTCCGATGGACCTAATCCTTTTATATGATAACTATCAAGTTTAATAATTTTCTTTAGTAACTTATCAGCCGTATTAGCTGACATGTCCCAATATTCTCTTATTATTTTCATTTTCATATATATCAAAAATTCTTAATTTAGGATTCCAATAGAATGGATGAGCAGCTTCTTTAAATACTTGTTTTTGCTCCGTAATACAGGACAATGTGATTTCTAATGGGGAACCCTTAAAATCATTTCCAAAGGTTTCATCCTTAATTGATCTAATTGTATCAATCACTCCACGTCTAATTGAACGAAAAGCTTTCATTCTCATGTTATTATAAATAAACCAGGTGTTATATACAGATTCTGAATCTGTTTTAAATTTTAAAATGAGGTCGACTAAATTTGGGTCTCTACAACCGATCCAATTTATTTGTTAGTGTTTGTATTATAATTACAGAATCCTATTAAAATACACAGTAAATACGCTACCTTTTCCCTCTTCACTTTTCACTTTTATGTCTGCCTTATGAAGGGTTAATATATTTTTTACAATGGTAAGTCCTATCCCCGAACCTTCTATTTCATGTCTACTTTTATCTCCTCTATACAATCTTTCGAATATATAAGGTAAATCCTCCTCTTTAATCCCAAGGCCCGTATCCTCTATTTTCATTATCACTTGTTCATCAGATTCTTTTAAAGTAATATTAATCTTTCCTTTCTCTTTAGTAAATTTAATAGCATTTGAAATCAAATTAATAATTACCTGTTTTATTTTATCTTTATCTCCTATAATATTATATTGTTTGCAGGTACTATATTCCAGTACCATATCAATATTTTTATTTTGTGATATTATTTTAAATTCTTTTACGACTGAAAGAAGAATATCCCTAAAAGAAATTTGTTCCATATTTAAAGCTGTTTTTTCTCCTTCAACCTCTCTTAGGGCATTTAAATTGTCTATAAGCTTTCCAAACCTAATAACTTCTTCATTAAGATAAGTTAATCTTTCAGTGTCTACTTGGAAAATACCATCGATCATAGCTTCTAAATTATTCTGAAGAATATTAAGGGGCGTTCTAACTTCATGAGATATATCTGATATTAACCTTTTTCTAATCGCATCCTGATGCTGAAGCTTTTCTCCAAGTATATTTACACTATTCCTTAAATCCTCAAATTCTAAAATACTACTCTTATGATTTGACCTTACACGATAATTACCATTTGAAAGATCAATTGAAATCTTTGAAACTTGCCTAATAGGATTAGAAAACTGCTTTGAAATAAACAGACTAATTAATACTGTTATTAAAATTGAAAGTATAACACTTAATATAATACTTTTATTTACTGATATTTTAAAATTTACATCTTCACTAGATAACAATACCGGACCATATTGTCCTATTTCTAGGTATCCTACAATCTTGTCATTAGATTGTATTTTAAAGGTGCTTGTAGTATAAACGCCTTCATTTTTAACATTCATATTAACATCAGTGTTTTGAACTATGTCATGAGGGTTCATTCCCCAAACAACCTTTTTGTCTCCATTCCTAAGAGTAAGGGCATAGTTACTCATATAAGCTTCATGCATGATTTCTACTCCGGAAGATTCTGACCACTTACCATTTTTTTTATACACATCTTCTAAATATTTTATTATCCTAGTATTCCTTTTATTTTGTATTTCAACTAAGTACTTGTTAAATGTTTTTGATATTGTTATATTTACTAAGAGTGTAGATAAGAAAAGTGCTAATATAGAGACACTTACCAAAATAATACTCAATCTCTTTCTTATGCTTTGCATAAATTAATCACCGCCAAATTTGTAACCAATTCTAGTTACGGTTACTATATATTTAGGATTTTTGCTGTCTTCTTCTATCTTTTTTCGTATATTTTTAATGTGTACATCTATTGTTCTATCAAAACCTTGAAAATCTATTCCCATAATTCTCTCAATGAGATTTTCCCTTGTAAATACTTTGCCCTCATTCGATGAAAGAACATGTACTATGTCAAATTCATTTGGTGTAAGAGATATTTCATGACCCTTTACCTTGACTATTCTATTCTCATAATTAATTTCTAAATCACCATTATTATAAACCTTTGTTTCACGATTATTTATATTAAGCCTTCTAAATAAAGCATTTACTCTTGCAGTTAATTCTCGCGGGCTGAAAGGCTTAACTAGATACTCATCTGCTCCAAGGTTTAATCCTTCTATTCTATCCTCTAAGGTACTCTTTGCTGTAAGCATAAAGATATGCACTTCGGATATTTTCCTGAGCAAACTACACACTTCTTCACCAGATATATCTGGTAACATTAGGTCTAATATGACTAAGCTGAATCCAATTTTCTGGAAAAGTTTTATTCCGTCCATACCCTTTGTAGTAGAATAGACACCATAGCCTTCTTTTTGGAGATATGCTTTTAGTACTTCTGAAATTTTTTCTTCGTCTTCAATGATCAATATATTATCCACGTTTGTACACTCCTCTTTAAAATTAATAGTAAACAGTTAAAGTATTATTTTTTCTATAGCATGAAAGTTTCAACTTTCTAGATTCCACTTACTATCATATTATCAATTTATGGATGCTATCATTACTATAATAACCGAAACTAAACTATAATAACCGAAACTAATCGTAATATAAAGATATCTACAAAAATGTTTGGAAAATACCATAAATGTAAAGTTCAGCCTATAATAACCATAACCATGGTGGATAAAAAAATCAATTTATCTTAGTAAATAAAACAATTTATATTAACCATGAACATATTTATGAACAGTAGAATGAATTTTCAAGTTGTTTCTTCATAATGCCTACATATGATTAGTGTAATATACAAATCAACACTTATTTATACAGTAAAAAGTATATATATGAGTTATTAAACTGGTCTTTTGCATGGAGGGTTTTAATGGCATGGGAGATGCTTCCTTCTACAAAGGGCTAGGCTGTTTTTTCAAGATTAGAAAAAATATGAGACATAAATGGGGTCTTGATAGGGTCTAGTTTCAAAAATTAATGGAGGCGAAAATATATGAGTACAGAAAATGAAAATCTTACCTGGCATGATGCTTCTGTAACTAGAGAGCATAAGGAAAATTTACTAAAGCAAAAGTCTAAATTGTTATGGTTTACGGGGTTATCAGGTTCTGGTAAGTCAACAGTAGCAAACAGTTTGGATATAATATTAAATGAGAGTGGTCAAGCAACATACTTACTAGATGGAGATAATATACGCTTAGGCATAAATTCAGATCTTGGATTTTCGCTTCAAGATAGAAATGAGAATATTAGACGTATTGGTGAAATAGGAAAATTATTTGTAGATGCTGGGCTTATAACTATTGCATGTTTTATATCTCCACTAAAAGCAAATCGCGACATGGTTAGGGCGGCTCTAGGGAATGATTTTATTGAAGTTTTTGTGGATTGTCCACTAGATGAATGTGAGAAAAGAGATCCCAAAAACTTATATAAAAAGGCTAGAGCAGGCGTGATTAAAGAATTTACTGGTATATCCTCGCCTTATGAAAAACCTGAAAATCCCGAAATAATTATAAATACGAATGAGTTATCCATAGATGAATGTGTAGACAAGATATTAGAATATATAAAATGCCTTGGTTAGGAGATTATAATGAAGCTAGAAACAATAATATTGGAAACTGATGTATTAGTTGTTGGTGGAGGTACTTCTGGATGTTATGCTGCATTAACCTTAAGTAAGCAAGAAGATATGAACATTATAGTAGTGGATAAAGCTAATATAAAAAGAAGTGGATGTTTAGCGGCTGGTGTTAATGCAATTAATGCCTATATTAATAATGGATATACACCTGAAGACTTCGTAGACTATGTTAAAAATGAAGCAGAGGGAATTATAAGAGAAGATCTGGTATATTCTATTGCTAAAAACTTGAATAAGGTTACAAAAAACATGGAAAGTATAGGCCTTACTATATTAAAGGATTCAGATGGACAATACGTTACTCGTGGCAAACGAAGTATTAAAATTAATGGGGAAAACATAAAACCCCTTCTTGCAAATGAGGTTAACTCAAAGAAAAACGTAACGGTGTTAAATAAAGTAAATATTATAGATTACATTATGAAAGGTAACGTAGTTATTGGTGCTTACGGGTTTAATATACAAGAGAATATATTTTATGTGATATATTCTAAGGCTGTTATTTGTACAACTGGTGGAGCTTCAGGCCTCTATAAACCTAATAACCCCGGATTTTCGAAACATAAGATGTGGTATTCACCATTTAATACTGGGGCAGGTTATGCTATGGGCATAAGAGCAGGTGCTGAAATGACTTCTTTTGAAATGAGGTTCATAGCACTTAGATGTAAGGATACCATAGCACCTACAGGCACAGTGGCTCAAGGTATTGGTGCAAAACAAGTTAATGCCTATGATAATGAGTATGTAAAAAATTATGGCAAGCCAACAACGATTACAAGGCTTCACGCCACTGTGGAGGAAAATAAGAAAGGTCTAGGCCCTTGCTACTTAAAAACTAAGGGGGTGTCAATAGAAGTTGAAGATGAACTTTATAAGGCATATCTTAATATGGCCCCAGCTCAGACACTGAAATGGATTGAGGATGGATTAGGTCCTAGCTCTCAAAATCTAGAGATTGAAGGCACAGAACCTTATGTAGTTGGTGGGCATGCGGCTAGTGGTTATTGGGTAGATGCTAAGCGTGCCACAACTATTTCTGGTTTATATGCAGCTGGGGATGTGGCAGGAGGAAGCCCTAAAAAATATGTAACAGGTTGTTTTGTAGAAGGTGAAATTGCAGCTGATGCTGCAACTGAATTCATAAAAAACAAGAAAAACAAGTATATACAGCAAGAAGAAATAAACACTAAAGCTTTATATTTAGAAACTTTTCTAATAGATGAGGAAAGTATGTTTTCTATAAATAACGTTGAAGAGGCTATGCAAAAGGTAATGGATGAATATGCAGGGGGTATATCTAAAAACTATGTGTATAATTCTAAAAGATTGCTTCTTGCAAGGGAGAAAATAGAGGAGCTTTTACTCATTTCAGGTAAATTGAGGGCAAAAGGGATGAGGGAACTATTGCAGATATATGAGGTTATTGATAGATTATATGTTTGCAAAGTGTTAATAGTTCATCTTCTAGGGAGAAAAGAAACCAGGTGGAAATGTTATGGTGAGAATGCAGATTACAAGGAAAAAGATGAAAACTTGCTTAAATATGTTAATACAATTTATAAAGATGGCAAAGTTCAAGTTGTCTTTAGAAACTTAGTAAAGCGAGATGAAGTTTATGAGCATTAAAATAGATCCACAAAAATGTGTGGGTTGCGGTAAATGCCTTCAGACTTGCCCGGGGAATCTTATATTTAAAAAGGATGACTCAAAAGCTTTTATAAAATATCCCGAGGAGTGCTGGGGATGTACTGCCTGTCTTAAAGAATGTCCTGTTCAA